>JBAQEV010000042.1:0-20729 GCA_049286925.1 Saccharimonadales bacterium (SeqCode) | reverse complement strand
TTAGCAATATCAGACAGTGTGTGTCCAGTAAAGGTGTCTTTAAGACCAACAACTGCTGCAATGTCGCCTGCGCCAACTGCTTCAACGTCTTCACGTTTGTCAGCATGCATACGAACAATTCGTCCGATACGCTCTTTTTCGCCAGTTGTGGTGTTGAGGACGTATGAGCCTGCGGTCATTTTACCGCTGTAAACACGTACGAAAATCAACTTACCTACAAATGGGTCGGTTGCAATCTTGAAGGCTAGGCCTGACAAAGGTTCTTTGTCTTCTGGTTGGCGTGCGATTTCGTCGCCAGTTTTTGGATCGTGTCCCCAGACTGCACCAACATCGAGTGGTGATGGCATGTATTCAATAACGAGGTCTAGGACTTTTTCAACGATAACACCGCGGCCATCGCCACCGGTTACCAGGTAAAAGTCACCAGCAAGAACTCGTTTACGCAACGCAACCTTTAGTTCAGCTATGGTAATTGAATCTTCACCCTTTTCTAGGAATCGCTCAAATAGCTCATCATCGGCTTCGACAGCGGCTTCAACCAACATACTGCGAGCATTTTTGCATTTCTCAAGCATATCAGCAGGAATATCACCAACAATCAACTCGTGATCGGTATAATCGCTGTATGTGTAAGATTTCATATCGATAAGGTCGACAACACCGTTAATCTCTTTTTCAAAACCAATTGGCAAGTGAATCGGCAAAGCATTCTTTGACAAACGTCTGTGCAGAGATGCTAATGATTTGTAGAAATCGCCACCGATTTGGTTAATCTTGTTGATAAAACATAGGCGTGGAACGTTATACTTGTTAGCTTGGCGCCAAACAGTTTCAGTCTGTGCTTCGACACCCATCTTGCCATCAAAGACAACTACTGCGCCGTCAAGGACACGCAAAGAACGCTCAACTTCGGCCGTAAAGTCGATGTGACCTGGTGTATCGATAATGTTAATCTTGTGATCTTTCCAAAAAGTTGTAACTGCAGCTGAAGTAATCGTGATACCTCGCTCACGCTCTTGCTCCATCCAGTCGGTCGTGGTTTCACCTTCGTGAACCAATCCGATTTTGTGTGAAAGACCAGTGCGGTACAAAATACCTTCGGTCGTAGTTGTTTTTCCTGCGTCAATATGGGCAATAATTCCGATATTGCGGAGGTCCTTAAGTGAGACTTGTCGTTCTGCCATATGGTTTCCTATATCCCTTTAGGGAAAAGTTAAATTAATATTTTTTGCCACTAAAAATAGCACTTGCATCAATTCTACCAGATTATTGACGCGAATACCATATCCTGCCGTTTCTTAATTTAATTACTATAACTTAATAATTGGCAAGGCGCCGTCGGTCATGATGCTGTCGCCGCCACTATTGCGGTGGTGGTAGGCGCTAAAGTAGTTTTTTATCACTTGGATTTCTTTTGGCCTTGAGTGTTCTTTGATGGTTTTTACGATATAATCACGCTCGATGTCCGTATCTGACGCTATCTTGTGGGTCAGCTGCAAAGTAAAATACGAAATACCAATCGCTCTGTCAAATGTACCGGCGGCCAACCAATCGGCTTTATAGCCACCTGGCATAATCCAGCCATCAGGCACTTTCCAAAAACGTACGTGATGTCTGGCATTTGTCTTGCCATTTATATCTTGCTGATATGTAAATGATTGAAGATTACCAAATAAATATGCGTTGCTGACCGGAGCCGTATGATAACTTCGTCGAAAAATAGTTGCCAGTATCATCTTTAGGCTACTGCGTGCTGATAGTTTATCGGCCAAAACCCAGCCGGCTTTTTGCATAGCGTCGTGTAATTCTTCCTCGCCACCAATAAATGCCAGATTAACTGGATCACTTAATAGCCCATCACCGGTCCGAATCCGTCCAATAAAATAGTCTGGGATATACAGCTTTGTCAGAACTCGATGCAATCTGGGAATAAAGATATAGGCCAAGATAAACCACAATCCAATAAACCCGATGGCTTGCTCAATTCTTCCGCCGTGCAATATGCGCATTGCAAGCTCGGAATACGCCAACCAGCCGATAAACAACAAAATAGCACCAATAGCCAATCGTTTTAGTAATGTCCAAAACGCGACTATTGATGCTTCCGCATAAATGCGGATTTTTTGTCTGGTCATATAGTGATTATACGTTAAGCGCGAGCAAAGTGTGCGAAGGCACGGTTTGCTTCAGCCATTCGGTGCGTATCTTCCTTCTTCTTGAAGGCGCCACCGGTTTCGTTGTAGGCATCAACTATCTCTTGCGCTAGGCGTTGAGAATAAGCAGCACCATGTCGGCCACGAGCAGCTTGCACCATCCATGAAAAGGCATAGTGAAGTTGTCGGTGTCCTTGAATTGGGAACGGAATCTGGTAGTTAGCACCACCAACACGGCGAGATTTAACCTCGAAGCTTGGTGAAATGTTGCCGAGGGCTTTTTCAAACACAGCCAATGGATCTTCGCTGTTTAACTTTTTTGCAGCTGCTTCAAGTGCAGAATATACTGCACGTTCAGCGATGTGTTTTTTACCATCAAGCATAGATTTGTTGATTAGACGTTGTACCAAGATGCTCTGATATTTGCGATCTGGTGCAATGTCACGTTGTAGTCGGGCAGTTACTTTACGAGGCATTACTTGGTCTCCTTCTTGGTACCGTATTTAGAACGGCCTTTTTTGCGTTTTGCAACACCTTGTAAGTCCAAAGCACCGCGAACGATATGATAACGGACACCAGGAAGGTCAGGCACGCGACCACCACGAACCAGCACAACGGCGTGTTCTTGTAGGTTGTGACCTTCGCCACCGATGTATGCCCAAACTTCTTGTTGGTTAGTTAGGCGAACACGAGCAACTTTACGAAGCGCTGAGTTTGGCTTTTTAGGCGTTTTGGTTGTAACACGAATACAAACACCACGTTTTAGTGGGCTGTTTTGCTCGTAATAACGAGTCTTGAGGGCATTATGAATTTTGCCGAGTGCAGGACTCTTTGATTTCTTAGCTGCAATCTTTCGAGGCTTGCGAACTAATTGGTTGATTGTTGGCATTTACTTTGTAAACTCCATATATTACTTATTAAAACTCAGCTACCACGATGGTAGCTTTCTTTGGCGAATCAAGCTCAGCATGCTCTCTTCACCGTCATACTTAGCAGCCCTAACGAATATGTACACATTCAATTTATTCGTTAATCCACTAAGAGTAAACTCGTTGACGATTATAGCAAGAATATTGCAAAATTGCAAGATTGGTAGGTAGTAGATGGTATTTGGTATATAGTAGGATTTAATCTCAAATAACAAATAGCTCCGGGACGAACCCGGAGCTATTGTTTTTATTCCCCACCTACTATTTACTATCTACCAACTACCAATTAAACTTCTAGATTGATATTGTCAGCTATCTCTTCTTCGACTGCAACATCTTCATCCTCTAGTTCAGGCTGCACAACACCTGTACCAACTGGAATCTTGCGGCCGATGATAACGTTCTCTTTTAGACCATGCAATCTGTCAACGCGACCGCTGATAGCGGCGTTAATCAAAACGCGAGTCGTGTCTTGGAACGAAGCGGCTGATAGGAAGCTATCTGACCAGATTGACACTTTGGTAATACCAAGTAGCAACTGGGTGTATTTGATTAGCTCTTTACCGGCCAAAGCTAGCTCAGCATTTGCTTCGGTGACAAGTGCCTTCGACACAATGTCGCCTGCAACAAATGTGCTGTCGCCTGGCTCTTCGATTTGAACACGGCTGAACATCTGACGCACAATGATCTCGAGGTGCTTGTCGGCAACGTCTTGACCTTGTGCAGCGTAGATACGCAATACTTCGTTAATGATATAGCGTTGAGTTGCTTCTGTACCCTTCAAGCGCATCAAATCATGTAGATTCAATGAACCTGATGACAAGCGGTCACCAGCTTCGACAGTATCACCGGCCGCAACAGCAAGTTGCATATTGCCAGGAACTTCATACTTAACAGGTGATCCGGCATTAGCTGCGATAACCAAAGTGTCTTCGGCGACTTCAACTACGCCATCAAATGGAGCAGTTAATGGCCTTGTTTCACTTTCGCCGATTGCTAATACATCGCCAACCTTGACATTGCTGCCAGATTTAACGGCTACTTTGCGGCCTTCAAGCGCTAGGCGCTCGACGTGACCAGCTTCTGGAGTAACCTGAACAATATACTTTTTGCCATCTTCCCAGACATCAACCAAACCGTCAGCTTCGCTTAAGTAGGCTTGACCCTTTGGCGAACGAGCTTCAAACAACTCTTCAACACGTGGAAGACCCTGAGTAATGTCTCCGCCGGCCTCTCCACCTTTGTGGAAAGTCTTCAGCGTCAACTGTGTACCAGGTTCACCAACTGATTGAGCAGCGATAACGCCGACTGGTTGATCTTTATTGACCAAGTGTCCAGTTGACATGTCAATACCATAGCTCTTGCACGGAATACCACGAAGATTTTTGGTGGTTAGAACTGACTTAATCTTGACACTTGTTACGCTAGCATCAGCTTCGATTGCACTTGCAATATCGCGAGTAATCAACTGGTCTTTTGCTATATAACCCGAAATATCCTCAGCGGTGTATCGACCAACTAGGCGGTTGCCAAAGTCAATCATCGTCATCTCTGACTCGCTTCGTAGAATTGCAAAGCCGTCATCGTCACTATCTTCGGTATCTTCAACTGTAAAGATGTCCTGCGACACGTCAACGAGTCGGCGAGTCAAGTAACCAGCATCGGCAGTCTTTAAAGCTGTGTCGATAAGACCCTTACGGGCACCACGAGTAGCCACGAACTGCTCAAGCGAGCTAAGACCGTCTTTGTAGTTAGAGCGAATAGGAAGCTCGATTTCGCGGTTATTTGAATCCACCACGATACCGATCATAGCTGAGGCCCATTTGACGTTAGAAATATCACCACGAGCACCGGAGTTAACCATGACGCTAATTGACGTATCCATATCGCGCATCTTGCCTTGCAAGAAGTCAGCAATTTTTCGGTCAACTAAACGCCATGTAGCGATAGTAAGATTGTATCGTTCGTCCTCGGTAATCAAACCTTGGTCAAACTGATCCGAGATAAGCGCCGTCTTGGCGTCACCCTCGGCAACGAACTCACTGATTTCGCTAAACTGGATGTAATCTTCTTGACCGGTTGACACAGCAGCAATAGTCGCAAAACGGAATGCCAAGCCTTTCATACGGTCAGCAATCTGCGCTGTTGTCTTTGCACCATAATCATTAAAGATTTTAGCCAATACTCGCTTCAATTGTTTTTTCGTTTGAATTGAGTTGTCATAAGCAAAGTCACTAGGCAAGATTTCGTTAAAGAATACTCGTCCAAGTGTAGTCTCGCGAACTTCACCCTTGTAGAATACACGGATTGGGGTTTGAAGCTGGAGGTGCTTGTCGTCATATGCCATCTCGGCTTCATAGACAGAGCTGTAAGCTTTGACTTCTTTAGTTTGAGCACCTGGTTTTTCGTACGTCAGGTAATAGTTACCCAAGACAACGTCCTGGCCAATATTTAGAACTGGTGAACCATCAGCAGGCTTTAGTAAGTTGCTGGTTGCACTCATCAATTCCCTAGCTTCGCGTTGTGCATCATCTGAAAGCGGCAAGTGAACTGCCATCTGGTCACCGTCGTAGTCAGCGTTAAAACCGTTAGCGACGAGTGGGTGCAGCTGGATTGCCTTACCGTCAACAAGTACTGGCTGGAAAGCCTGGATTGACAAACGGTGAAGTGATGGAGCACGGTTCAAAAGAACGTATTTGCCTTCAATTACAGCATCTAGTGCATCCCAAACTAACGCATCACCAGATTCGATTAGCCTTGAAGCTGAACGAATATTGTATGCATGCTCGTTGCGGATTAACCAACTGATAATAAACGGCTTGAATAACTCTAGCGCCATTTGTTTTGGCAAGCCGCACTCATGAATGTGAAGTTTTGGTCCAACGACAATTACTGAACGGCCTGAATAGTCAACTCGCTTACCTAATAGGTTTTGGCGGAATCGGCCTTGCTTGCCCTTCAACATGTCGCTGATTGATTTTAGCTTGCGGCGGCCACCGGTTGCAGATACTGCTCGGTTGCCTTTGGCTGCACTGTTATCAATCAAAGCATCAACAGCTTCTTGAAGCATGCGCATTTCGTTGCGGCGAATAACTTCAGGAGCGTTAAGGCTGATAAGCTTTTTCAAACGATTGTTTCGGTTGATAACTCGGCGATAAAGATCGTTCAAGTCGCTTGTTGCAAAACGACCACCGGTCAACTGAACCATCGGGCGAAGATCTGGAGGAATAACTGGCAGTACGGTTAGCGCTAGGCTACCTGGTTTGATACCAGCAGCAAACATACCTTCAAGCATTTTGAGGCGTTTTTGCAATTTTTTCTCGCGTTGACCCTTTGCCTCAAGTACTTCTGCAGTCAATTTAGCAATCAGTACTGGTAGTTCGATTTCATCAAGTAACACTTTAAGCGCTGCGCCACCCATACCAACTTCGATTAAATCTTCGTATTCTTCAGGAAGACTCCTAAAGTCAACTTCGCTAATCAAAGCACCTTTATTCAAGCTCTCTAGTTGAGCTTTTTTGGTGATATACATGTCGTTTAGCTCTTCAAGCTCAGCAGATTGCTTAGTTGCCAACTCTTTTACATTAGCGTTCTCGGCTTCGGCTTCGCGTTCATAGCGAATCTTAATCGCTACGCGTCCGGCTTCAACTTCCCCGTCAAGGTCGGCCATATATTGGTCGCGCTTTTCTGCTTCAACCCGTAATACAACATAGGTCGAGAAGTAAGCAATTCTTTCCAAGTTTCGGACAGTAATGCCCAAAAGTAGGCTCATTGCGCTTGGCGTACCACGCATAAACCAGATGTGTGCAACTGGAGTTGCTAGTGCAATATGGGCCATTCGCTCGCGGCGAACGATTGATTTGGTGATAAGTTCACCGTTTTTATCAACCGCAGCTTCGCGTGAGCGAACGCCTTTTAGCTTATTATCATGTGGGTTAACATCTTTGACTGGTCCAAAGATTCTTTCGCAAAACAGACCATCGCGTTCTGGCTTTTGAGTTCGGTAGTTAATGGTTTCTGGTTTTGTAACCTCGCCATTGCTCCACTTCATGATGTCCTCTGGACTTGCTACTGTCAAGCGGACAGCGTTAAAGTCAGAGATTCCGTTATTCGCAACAATTCGTGACATATTACGCCTCCTCCTTTGTTTCTTCTACGATAGCGTGCTCGGCACGAATCACTTGTTCAGCATCAACTTCTACCTCTTCATCCAACAGGTCAACCCTTAGGCCTAAACCTTGCAACTCTTTGACAAGAACGTTGAATGATTCAGGCAATTTTGGACCGACAATTTGTTCGTTTTTGATAATTGACTCATAAGCCTTAGCACGTCCGTAAACGTCGTCAGACTTGATAGTTAGCATTTCTTGAAGTGTTGAAGCGGCGCCGTAGGCCTCTAGTGCCCAGACTTCCATCTCTCCAAATCGCTGACCACCGTTTTGAGCTTTACCACCCAATGGCTGCTGGGTGACCATCGTGTATGGACCAGTTGAACGGGCGTGAATCTTGTCGCTGACCATGTGATGCAGCTTGATCATATGCATAACACCAACGGTTGTGCGCTCTTCGAATGGCAAACCATCGCGACCGTCAAACAGTTGGAACTTACCATCGCGGGCAAAGCCAGCCTTTTCAAGCTCGTCACTGATTACTTCGTTTGGAACACCGTTAAATGGAGGTGTCGCAACCTTGTATCCCAAAGCACGAGCAGCCATACCAAGGTGAGTCTCAAACAACTGACCAATATTCATACGTGATGGCACACCAAGTGGGTTCAAGACCACATCAACAGATGTACCGTCTTCCATAAATGGCATATCTTCGATAGGTAGGATTTTAGCGATAACACCCTTGTTTCCGTGTCGGCCGGCCAACTTGTCACCGACGCTGATTTTGCGCAACTGTGCTACATAAATCTGAATCATCTTCAAAACGCCAGCTTTTAGTTCGTGACCATTGTCGCGACTAAATACCTTGACGCCGACTACTTTACCGCCACCAGCATTATTCATGCGTAGGCTGGTATCGCGAACGTCTTTAGCTTTTTCGCCGAATATTGCACGCAATAGGCGCTCTTCGCTTGAAAGTTCTTGTTCGCCTTTTGGTGTAATCTTACCAACTAATACGTCGCCAGATTTAACTTCGGAACCGACTTGAATGATTCCTTCTTCATCTAGGTGGCGCAGCGATTCTTCGCTAACATTTGGAATATCTCGAGTTACAATCTCATCACCCAATTTAGTTTCTCGGACTTCGATTGTGTAATCTTTGATGTTAATACTAGTTAATTCGTCGTCTTGGACTAATCGGTTAGACAAAACGATAGCATCGTCCATGTTATATCCGCCCCATGGCATAAAGGCAACCAATAGGTCGCGGCCTAGTGCTAATTCGCCTTCAGCAATTGAAGCACCTTCGATTAGAATGTCACCTTTTTTAACCTTTTGTCCGCGTGATACGCGAGTTTTTTGGTTAATCGAACGATCATCGTTACTCTTCATAAAATGGATAGGTTCGTACTTTTTTACACCACCAGCGTATTTTACTTGGATTTCGTCAGCATCAGCCCGTACGACTTCACCTTCACCATCAGCACAAATCAATTGGCTGGTATTTTTTGCAATTTCGGCTTCAATACCGGTTCCAACAACTGGAGTACCAGGTTGCAACAAAGGCACCGCCTGTTTCTGCATGGCAGAACCAGTCAATGATCGGTCAACACGGTTTTTCTCGATAAATGGAATCAAAGCAGCAGATGAACCAAGAATTTGTTTGTGGGCAGCATCAACATAAGTGACCTCACTGGCATCAACTTGCTCTGGCAAGACACCGTTTCGGGCGCTAACGCGCTCGTCGGCAAATGAACCATCGGCATTTAGTTTAACACTAGCGTCAGCAATGACCTCGATAACTTCTTGGGCGGCATCCAGATAAACGACCTTGTCGGTTACTTTACCTTTTTCAACCTTTAGGTATGGAGTTTCAATAAAACCGTACTCATTTACTCGAGCATAGGTTGCTAGATTTAGCACCAAACCAATGTTTGCGCCTTCTGGAGTCTCAACAACGCACAGACGGCCATAGTGAGTTGGGTGAGCATCACGAACATCAAATCCAGCGCGTTCACGTGATAGACCACCGGGCCCCATCGAACTTAGGCGTCGTTTGTGTGAAAGTTCAGCTAGTGGATTTGTCTCGTCCATCAACTGTGAAAGTTGTGAACTGGCGAAGAATTCACGAACAGCGGCAACAACTGGTCGAGCATTAATTAGCTGACCTGGAGTTACGCTTTCAATATCAGTCATACTCATTCGGTCCATGGCATTGCGTTGCATGCGAAGCATACCGACGCGGAACTGACGAGCAACCAATTCGCCAACCAATTTGACACGGCGATTCGACAAAGCGTCGATATCGTCAGGTTTATCCTGGGTGTTATTCAAACGGATGATTTCACGGATAATCGCAACAAGATCAGTTAATTGAAAAACACGAAATTCAGTAGTATTAGGCACTTCAAGGCCCAATCGTTGATTTAATTTGTATCGTCCTACTCGGCTGTAGTCAAAGCGTTTAAAGTCATAGAACATACGCTCGATCATGCTGCGAGCGTTGTCAACAGTCGCTAAGTCACCTGGACGCAAGCGGCGATATACTTCAATCAAAGCCTCATTTGAACCACGTGCTGGGTCTTTGTCTAAAGTGGCATCAATGTACTTGACCTCACCAGTATCGATATCTTCAAATAAGCTCTTAATTTCGCTGGTTTTACTGTATCCAAGTGCTCGCAAAAGTGTCGTTATTGGCAATTTACGACGTCGGTCGATTTTGACATAAATCGTACCATTAGCAGCTGTTTCGATCTCTAACCATGCACCACGGCCTGGAATTAATTTTGCACCGTAGTAATTTCGATTAGTGGATTTATCAGCAGTAAAGAAAACGCCGGCGCTTCGGATTAACTGCGAAACAACGACACGCTCTGTGCCGTTAATGATAAATGTACCGCGGTCAGTCATCCAAGGATAATCACCAAGGTAAATATCTTGTTCTTTTACTTCGCCGGTAATTTTATTGGTTAATTCAACTGTGGCATGTAGTGGGGCGTCAAAGGTAACGTTATTTTCTTTTGCTTCACGCTCGCTGATTTTTGGATCAGAAAACTCGTACTTTTGGAATCTCAAAGCTAGTTTTTGACCAGTGTAATCATCGATCGGATTAAGCTCTGAAAAAATCTCGCTCAAACCCGTTTCGACGAAATCTCGCCAGCTGTCTTTTTGATGTGTTATTAGATTTGGAAAATTAAGCGCTGTATCGTCCTCAGTAAAAAAGACGCGCTTAGCGCTCGTCAACTTGGTTTTTGCCATGTATTATGCCACTCCTTTAGAGTATTAATTTTAGTTAATAGGGGTTCTTGGCGCCGAAGATTCCCTTAACTGTGGTCGGTCATTGAAAGATGCCACTCACTCCAAAGACACTTAATACACCACAGCAACACTACTTCTTGTTGTCTATTGTGCATTATGACTCATCAATAGTCAATACCCGTACGAAAGATTGAATAACGTTAATACAATTTTATGGAGAGACAACTTCTGCTGGCGCTAGGCTTCTAGTTACGGAGTTATTTCCCAATTGGCCCCACAGGTTATAACCCCAACAATAAGCATTGTCGTCGGACGCAATAGTGCACGTATGATAGTTATTACCTGCAGAAATTGATTTCAATGTTAGTCCAGCCAACAAACCAGTTGCTGGCACGGCCACTGGGACACGGCTATCTGCGACCGAATTTCTGCCTAACTGACCCTGAGCACCATCACCCCAACAATACGCCAAATCATTTGATCCAATGACACAGGTATGATACCAGCCAGCTGTAAGTGATTTAATAGTTAGTCCGTTTAAAACATTCCCGGTATCCGTAACAGCGACAGGCGCTAAACTATCGACTATTGTATTATTACCCAATTGACCCTGCGGATTATCGCCCCAACAAAATACCTGATCGTTTGTCGCAACCGCACATGTAGAATACGAACCTGCCGCTATATACTTAAATGACAATCCGCCCAAAATACCATTAGCATCAACAATCGATATTGGAGCAAGGCTGTCTGTAGTTGTATTATTGCCTAATTGCCCCTGAGCGTTATCGCCCCAACAATAGATTTGATCATTAGACGCAATAACGCAAGCATGAAAATAGCCAATTGCCACAGATTTAATCGTTAAACCGCCCAAAACGCCATTAGCATCAACAAGAGCAACCGGAGATCGTCTGTCGGTTGTCGAATTATCACCAATTTGACCCTGAATATTATCGCCCCAACAATACAAATTATCATTAGAAGCAATCGCACACGTATTGTAATAGTTTGCTTGGATATCTTTAATTGTTAAACCACCTAAAACGCCATAGGCGTCCACAAGGGCAACCGGAGAACTACTGTCGGCAGTTGAATTTCTGCCCAATTGGCCCTGAACCCCATCCCCCCAACAATAGCCTTGATCATTCGATGCTATTGCGCAGTTATGTAAATAACCAGCTGTAATCGATTTTATCGTCAAGCCATTTAAAACACCCGTATTTATAACTGGTACTGGTACTGCACTATTGACAAGGTTGCCGCTTCCTAACTGGCCATTATTGTTAAGGCCCGTACAGTAAGCTTGATCATCCGCAGCAATAGCGCAACCGTGATAATACCCAGCAGAAATTTGCTTGTACGTCTGAACTGGGCTAGAGCCCGAGCCATTAGTCATACGATATATTGTGTCATTGCTTGAATTTGAAATATATAACGTAAAAGTTGGATAGTTATATGCTCTGCTAGCTTGGTAGGTTGTGTAAGTATTGTTTGAGCTTGTTTTTAAACATTGGTTCGTTTCACTATCTGGTATATCGCAATCTATAGTAGTAGGATAAACACCATTTATAGTCTGAAACACTTCCAATTGCCTCTTGGCGCTAGCTAAGTCTGAGTGCATTGATGCCACAATCGCTTTTTGACTAATGCCAGCATAAGAAATTATTGTAATTGCCGCCAAAATACCGATTACAACAATTACCACTAGTAGCTCAACAATAGTAAAACCCTGTTTGGACATAGTATTCTTATGATTAAAATCAGAGAAAATAAACAATTGAAGAATACATTTTTTCATATAACTTAGTTTACCATTAGTATTATAAATAGTACAAAAATGAAGTGGATATATTTAAATTAAGCACGTGCCTAAACTTACACTTTAGGCTTTTGTAATAACGTCATCTATAATTCCGTAAGACTTCGCCTCATCTGGTGTCATCCAGTAATCACGTTCCATATCGTCTTTGATTTTGGCGATTTTCTGTCCGGTATGCTTGGCGAATAATTCAGCCAGCATTTCTTTTACAGCAATTCCCTCTTTGAGGTCAATTTCCATATCAGTCACCTTACCTTGAGTTCCGCTGCTTGGTTGGTGAATCATCACCTTACTGTGTGGCAGCATAAATCGTTTGCCCTTGGCGCCGCTCGACAGCAAAAACGCACCCAAACTAGCTTGCAAACCAATGCCAATCGTTTGAACATCCGGCGATATATATTGCATGGTGTCATAGATAGCCATTCCATCATAAATACTGCCGCCAGGGCTATTTATATATAACTTTATATCCTTCTTTGGATCGGCATAAGCCAAATGCAGCAACTGAGCCACAACAATATTGGCGGTATGCTCATTGATTGACTCACCTAAAAAGATAATTCGTTCATTTAGCAACCGTGAATAAATGTCAAAGGCACGCTCGCCCTCATAAGTCTTTTCGATTACCGTCGGTACTAAATAATTTCTAGGTTTATCCATATACTATTATTGTACAACAAAAATAGCACTCTGTGAAATGGCAAAGAAATAACATTTAGACTTTAAAATTATCCAACCAATATCCCCCTCTTAAAATAAAATGCTATTTTTTTGCAAGGATAAACCTCGCAAACTTCGTAACTTTTATCTTCATCCATAAACATTGCCTTACCTGTTATTAGTCAGCGGTTTAATTTGTCAGCTACTCGCCCTTTGGGCGGGTAGCTTCCTGATTAGACTGTTTTCAAATTCTTATTCGTTCGAATCTAGGGAAGAGCCTAAATTGCCACGCACCTCACCGGAAAACCGTTGTCCTTATTAGTGATGGTAGCAGGGTTAACGTAAGTGCTGGTGAAGTTCAGGTAGTAGGCGTTAGGGGCAGAGTACTGGGTGGACGACCAGTAGTAGCCGCGGCTACCCTGATTAAGAAACCCGCTACGCCAGTAGCCACTTCGCTGCGCGAGCCAAGGAGTGCCGATCAGACCAGCGTCGGTGATGGTTGAACCGCCATTAATGGCTGTGTTGAGCGCACCAAACTCACCACCATTACCGGTTGGCAAACGCCATCCAGCTGGACAAATAGATATAGTAGTGTTGACTGCGGTCGAGTCGGTGTTGCTACACGCTCCGTTACCAGTTTGACCACCATTGGCACCACAAAAGTTGTACAGATAGCCGTATTGACCGGTGCCGTCAGTTGAAACGCTAGGAGCGGTTGGTTCAGTGGTGAAGTTAGTTGTGGATGGTGTAACGTAGTAACTAGCTACGGTATAGGTTATGGAACCGCCAGTGCCATTAGTTAGAGTTTTTGTATCACTGTAGGTATTAGTGCCGCCGCCAGCGTAGCCAAGGTTGGTCAACATCCAGCATTTATTGTCAGCTAGTTCTTGAATCCAGTAGGTGTGGCTGTCACGGGCATCCTGAACTTGGGTGCGAGTTACTGGGCAGCTAGCTGCAGTGATGGTTTGCATATATGGCGAACTAGTGGCTGTTACAGCTACCGGCACCGAATCATTAGTCACCCGATATGTAACATCACCATTAACAGCATCCAACGTAAAGGTTGGAGGATTAGTAGTGTTGTTAGCTAAATAGTTATCAAAGTCATTACCGCCACTTGGTTGGCTTATACATAGATTACCAGCAGCGGGTGTTGGACAGTCATCGATTTCGTCTGGATAGGCATCGTTATCTGTTTGATAGATTTGGAGTTGTTTTTTAGCACTGGCCAGATCTGATTGGAGTGAGGCGCCTATGGCTCGTTGGCTAACGCCTGTGTAGGAAATGATTGTTATGGCAGCCAGAATGCCGATTACTACTATGACGACTAGGAGCTCGACGATTGTGAACCCCTTCGACGGGCTCAGGGTCTTGCGACCTGAACTATTACGAGAATAAATCTTTTTCATAAGATGAGTATAGCATGAGCGTTTTGGCTGTACAACGCTCTGCTAGCTGCTATATTCTAATAGCCATTCCCTATTTCCCATTTCCCAATCCCCAAACCCTATTTCGTATTCAACTCAACCAAACGATCAACAGTTTTTTCAGTTAGCAGTCGGTTGGCTAGGTCACGTTGGACGTCAGCTTGTTCAAATTGTTTTAAGACTTCGGCGTTGTTGGCATATTGCTGTTTGTATTTTTCAATATTGACAGCCAGTTCGGCCGTCGTTGCTTCTATCTTTTCAATTTTACTCAGTTCCGCCAATACCAATCCGGCTTTAACGCGCTTCACCGCAACTGGTTTTACTTCATCCTCGATCCACTTATCGCGGTCGGCAAATCCCTTGTTTTCAAAATACTGTTCCATTGTCAGACCTTGATATGCGAGATTTTGGATAAAATCACGTTCGATTGACTTTGTTTGATCCTCGATTAGGATATTTGGAACCGGCACGTGGCTGGCCGCTACTAATTGAGTTATCAAGTTGTCTTTGACTTTTTCGCTATTCTCGCGCTCTTTTTGATCTGTCAGCTCGCGTTTGATATCGGCTTTCATCTCAACAACTGTCTTGAATGGTCCAACTTTTGCGGCAAATTCATCATTTACTTCAGGCAAGGTAGATTCTTTGACGGTTTTCAAAGTAACGCTAAAAACAACTTTTGCGCCTTTCAGCTCTTTTGATCCGTAATCAGCCGGGAAAGTCAGGTCCAAATCAAATACATCACCAGCCTTGCGGCCAACAACACCTTCTTCGAATCCAGCAATAAACTGGCCCGATCCTAGCGTCAAGGCAAAGTCGCTACCGGTACCGCCGTCAAATGCGACGTCATCTTTTTTACCAACGAAGTCAATAATCGCTTCGTCACCCAGCTTTGCTTCGCGTGCAACTTCTTTTTTCTCGGCTAGACCTTTGCGAATTCGCTCAATAACTTCTTCAACATCCTCTTTGGTGACTTCGACTTTTTCTTTCTGAATTTTCAACTTTTTGTAATTGCCAAGTTTTACTTTAGGCAAGATTTCTACAGTCGCAGTAAATTCGAGTGATTCACCCGGCACATACTTTTTGATTTCGACTTGTGGTCGATCAATTACCTGCAATTCACTATCAACAAACGCCGCAGATACGGCCTTGGATATCGCATTATTCAAAATTTCGTCCTGCAAAGCCGCTGGGTCAATATTTTTGATAGCCACAGCGATTGGTGTCTTGCCTTTACGAAATCCAGATACTTTAACATTTTGTGCTAACTTTTTAGCCGCCACTTGCTCGGCTGCCTTTAATTCTTCAGTATCGACGACAATCGTTGCCACTACTTCAGTATCAGATGTATTTTTAATAGTTGATTTCATATTTTACCTTTCAATTAACCGCGTATCAGCTTGACAATTCCAATAGTATCGAGCTTGTGTTCTTCGGTTTTAATAATATCTTTAATTGTATATATTCCGCTCGATGCCTCTTGCTCGCCAACAAAAACGATGTACGGAATAGACTTTTTAATTGCAGTTTTCAACTGCTTGTCGAGCTTGCTACCGTTAATCTCAACTTCAACATTTAACCCACTCTCGCGCAATTCACGCGCCAACTTGTTAGCCTCACGTGATTCATCACCGATTACAGCCACATAGACATCAGTCGTCGAAGGCATATCAGGCTTGAGTCCGTGAACTTCCAAAAAGTTCTCCATCATCGTGCCACCAGGTGCCATACCGACTGCCAATACTGGCTCGGCGCCAAACAAGCCAACCAAACCATCATAACGTCCACCGCCAAATAGCGCTCGGTTATTGTCTGGGTGAGTGTCATAAACCTCAAACACCATACCGGTGTAATAATCCAGTCCACGCATCAAAGTGATGTCAAACACAAGACTTTTTACTAAGTTAGCTCGCTCCAGCAAAGTGAATAGTTCTTGGACCTCTTTGACGACTGCGCTCTCACGGATATCAGCCGGTAAATCAGCCATGTTGGTTGCCTTCAAGACACTATTAATCTTTTCCATACCTTCATTGGCATCATCGCCAAATATTTCTCTGGCCTGGTCAGCAAAATCTTGCTCGCTAATCTTATTCTTACGATCAAATAGCTTAATCATTTGTTGAGCCTGAACGCCGTCCAATCCAAAATACTGAGCCATCATGTAATTAATCAACTTGCGGTTGTTGATTCGAATCACGTAATCGTTTGGCTGTGCACCAAATTCTTTCATAATACTGTCAGCTAGCGTCAAAATCTCCGCCTCTGCAGATACGCCGTCGGCACCAAAAATATCGACGTTTAATTGCCAAAACTCACGCTCGCGTCCACGCTGCGGACGTTCGTAACGCATAAAGTTTGCAATCGAATATAATCTGGCTGGATATGCCAACTCTTGACGGCGGGCTGCCACCATGCGGCTGATTGTCGGAGTCATTTCGGGCCTAATCGCCACAACTCGGCCGCCACGATCAGTAAAAGTATAGGTCTGTTCATTCGCCAATTCTTGACCGCTTTTCGCAGTATAAATTTCAAGCGGTTCTAGTACAGATGCGCCGTATTCTTCGTATCCAAAACTACGGGATACTTTATGCCATACCGAGAAAATGTAATTCTGGACACGTTTGTCCTCAGGATAATAATCTCTTGTCCCTTTGTATGGTTGTGATGATAATGCGCTCATTACATAATTCTTACATTTTTATACACTTATTGCAAGGTGTTAGCCAAATATAAAAAGCCCCGGACCAAAAAAGTCAGGGGCTTTAACAAATCAAATTATTATATATGTGCGTATCTGCTGCAGGCGCTAGGGAAAAACCCGCCGGTCGAATGCCTACGCATCCGACCGGCTACTCTATTCACGCGACATCAACCACCGTAGGTAAAACGGCTATCCGGGATATCCTCAAGCTCTAGCACCTAATTTTTTACATCGTATAAATACGATGACTATGCTACTGCAAGGAGTGACCTATATAAGGTTACAGCACCATGCAATTAGCGTTTGCCATTGAAGGATTACTTGTCAAAGTAACTCCATTGCAATAGCTTGTACATTTAGTACGACTTGATTGTGCGAGCTGAGAATATTTGTTTTCAAAACCAACTGCTTGCGCATGCAACAAGATATATCCACGACTGGACAAATCTAGTAACACAAGCAGTGGGGCGTGCCCTACCTGGTAATAATTACCGGCCATTATCCATAAAATATGAAAAACGGTCTTTCCGAGCAGATACGCACTATAATAATCTGACTTGTAAAATTACAAATTTCGAAAGCCTAGTGACCTTCTCTATAACGTTAGGATTATAAAACATCAATTTTAATATGTCAACACGATAAAAAATCAAATTATTACAAATGTGCACGTCTTTTCCGGCCTTGCCGCAAGGCACCCCTTTCGGGGCACCCGGCGACAAGAGACTAAATCTATATACGCTTTTTCCAGATTTTCTCAAACCCGAAAAGAATTGACATCGCCACAACATACATACATATCGGGGTAATGATAGACATGGCTACATAACCATCCAGGTATAGTTGTGCGCCATCATACAAACCGATAGCCATAGCCATTACCATTGCGAGTGCGGCAAGAATAAACGAAGTTACTGGATTTTTACCAATAAACTTCAGCAATTTCAACTTAAACTCTGGCGAATAGGCTTGAGTCTTTTTGACCGCTTTAGCGATCTTTACCTGGTCAAACACACCGCGTTTATTTGCAATCCACCACATGGCAGATTCGATTGATTCTTCGCGAGTCGGCTTGACAGCTGATTCGGATTGATGCTTTTGATAAGCCTCAACCATCTCCTCTACCCAGTAAGCGCTAACCCCCAGAGCCTTCAAACCATACTCAAACGTAAGAGTCAAAGGCATTTCTTTTGCATCTTTGATCTTTTTGTTCTTGATAGCAATTTTGTGCTCCTCCATAGCCATTTTGACGTTTTTGACGTCCAAATCCTCGATTTTTTCGTAAAACATAACTTTTTTTGTTTCCAAATGCTCGTGTCATCCGACTCGAAACACAGGAAATATTTAACTAGTTACAACTCACGGTTTAATCCTACATTTTGTATTTGGTCCCTATTTACACTGCATTCACTCCGTGAAGATGCCTCATAAAAGGAAAAATTATGGAAGTTATCGAGCGCGTACAAAGACGTGCACGTAATAATTTGATTTTTAAAGTCCGTTTTCTCTCACCACCAGATTTAACTGATGTATTATACAACCTTAACGCTGTTATGTCAATATATAAGTCAGGTTATTACATAAGTGCATGTTTAGGGCAAAGCCCAAGGAGTTTGCCTAACAGACAAACTCCTTTTGGCGCTAGACTATTTAATAACCGCTGCAACTATCATTGATACAAAGATAGCCACATATACGCCCATTGCGATCTTTGCAGTCAACATATTTGGTCGCTCTGAGTAACCCTTGATATCTAAAGCATAGACCAAAGCAATCGACGGAATCACAATGTAGATAGGTGGCTGCAATGAAATGGCCAAGGCAACTGCAGCAAGCCTCATCGCATACAGGATTTCAATGAGAATTTCATGCTCTGAAATAAACATAAATTTCTCGTCAAATGATAAAGCAGTCTTGATAGCGTCTTCTACGCGCAAAACGTTATCGACCTTGTTCTTCTCTGCACTTTCCCATACGACTCGACGAACAAACTGTTCGAGTGACGCTTCGTCATTCAAACAATCCTTGAATATCCTCATATTAGTTCTGTCCGCTTTCAAGCCTAAATTACACAAGGCTCGCTTGTACAGTTTAACTCGCATGCGGTTTTCGACCGACCTCTTGTTTTTCTCGACCTCTTGGGAGAAATTCGTTTTCTCTACCATATTAGTTTTTACACTGCTAAATGCCTGATACTTCAGTCAAAAGCAGCAAATTAAAATTAATTACGGGATAAAGCACAAAAACATGCACTGTAAAAACCTGACTTATTAATGTACCCAAATCGGATTATTACAAATGTGCATGTCGGCTCGACTGCAGAGCGCCATAAGGCACCCTGCAGGAGCAAGACCTATACTAAAAACCCCCAGCACCAAAAAAATATTATTTTGTTTTTCGCCCTTTTTTGGCATACGCAACCGACATAGCCGAAGCCCAATCTTGAATATTCCCAGATATCTCCCAAAGAGCATAGCTGACGGCATGTTTACGCAGACATGCTTGTGTATTTAAGCACTTAAAGTAAAGGCCTCTTACCCTACGTCTGATCTTATTGTTGACATTATCTTTAAAAAGATAACTCAATCCTCGCTCAAGATGATCTGCGTCAACTTCACATATTTTGTATTTATTCATAGTTTTTTTCGTTTTTTACACTGTACTAACAGAGCAAAATGTGAATTAAAAATTATAAAATAATAAAAGCCTACGACTCTACTCAGCACCTACGCCTTATTGCCTATCTCGACCCTGTTTTTTTAAGGTCGCACGAACGGCTTTCATAGCTTCGTTGTATCCATAAATATTTGTTTTAAAGGCACGAGTCATCGCATTTTTAAGTGAGGTCATTAGGCTTTCTCGACAAATATTTAAAAGAAACTCTCTTTTTGCACGATTAAATCGCGCTGCTGTCGCGTCACTTCCTTTGCCTTCCAAAATAGACTCCACCCCAACCTCAAGACACTCTTTGTCTTGATAGCTGAGTTTGGCGTCGTTGTCCAGGCGACTGAATTTTGGTTTAAACATATTTAATTGTCTTCAACATCTGGACATTAACTGTCCAACAAAAATGCGAAGAATATTTAATGTTTCTAGATTAGATCTTCAACAGAACTTTTATGCTCTTTCAGGCACTCGCTAAGGGCCCTCATCCCCAATATATATCTGTCCTTATCCCAGTATGCTGCATCAAATATAGCAATACTGATAGCCGTAAGATTAGTCTCACCAATTTTAATATTGGATAGAAATGCCCTACGCGCTTTCATATAGCGCCTCAATTTGATAACTTTTGAGCTTGGCTCCATAGCCCCAATAGCCCTTAAAAGACAAATCCCATAAAGTCCAGCCCGTTTCTTCATATTTTTTTTATCTTGACCAACCAGACATTAATTGTCTGGTACAAATGGTCGAAGAATTTTTATGCGCAAGGCAAGTCTTTCGCCATGCACTGTAATAATCCGATTTGTTAATGTTCGTTTGCCGCGCCAATTGCACGACAGCGTTTTATGATTATATAATTTAGGGTTCCGTTTGTCAATCTGTTCGTAGTAACTCACAACCTTTGCAACATAAAAGCAGGCATCCTAAACTGTAAGTACTAACTAAACAATAAGGAGACCTGCTATGGCCTATTCTATCAACCCTAACCTACCAAAAGCGAGAGCTTTGG
>JBAQEV010000041.1:0-30581 GCA_049286925.1 Saccharimonadales bacterium (SeqCode) | reverse complement strand
CCAAAGCTCTCGCTTTTGGTAGGTTAGGGTTGATAGAATAGGCCATAGCAGGTCTCCTTATTGTTTAGTTAGTACTTACAGTTTAGGATGCCTGCTTTTATGTTGCAAAGGTTGTGAGTTACTACGTAGTGATTGACTAAGTATCTTGATTATGCTATAATATAAAGTATATGGAAAAGTCAAAATCTAGCTCTCCAAAATATTATTCTCTTGAAGATTATAATAATCTGTCCCAAGACGATAAAGATGCGATAGAAAAAAATGTCGGCGATCCTCATTTTAATATTGATGAGATTTATCGAAGGAATGAGGCCCGATTGGCTCGCCTAGCTGATACTAGCGAGGCTGTGGCTACTGTTGACGGTCCATCTGTCAATCTTGCCCAAAGGGCATTACTTTTAACTGATGCGCTTAGACTCGACCTGAAATCATCCAGGCTAGATGGTTTTACTAATAAATTAGATAGTAAATTTGATGATCAGCTCGAGGTTGACACTGTCTTTCACAATAACAAACAGTACGATTTGAGCGATGTTTTGCGGATAAACAAAGGCAGCGGCCGGTACAGGCGACAGGGTGATGAAAAATTTCATCAGGCCTTTGGATCCTCTGAAATGATCGAGGCGGGCTATGATGCCAAACTTGTCAAAGATATGGCTCAAAAAGATGCCAACGATTTTTACGATAAATACACTGGGCCAGCTCACCAAAAAGACCGCAATAAGTATAAAACCGTATTGCGTAAACAACAATAATCTGCGAAACATTAATAAATAGTTTTGCTGTATAATCATAAGGGTGAAAGCCCTTAACCTTGCCTTACGGCTACTTTTCATAGCTTTTATTACTGCTTTTTTAATCAGTTTTTTCAATAAAGGTCGGCTTGTCGAAATAAGCAACCTGGATGATTCGGTTAAGGTTGATCCGGCGCAAACCTCGGCTACAAGGCCTCATAAAATTGAGTTTAGTGTTGACGGTAATGACTATGTCGTTACTCCTCTTTATGATTATAAAATATCAGGTATAGTCGTCAGCAAACACGACTATGGCGCAGATACGGGCAGCCTTTCAAAACCAATCAGATATGATTTGTGCATGGTCTGGGGGCGCAATGTTACAGACAAAACGTACTTGTCGCCAGATATAAGCTTTTCTCAGGGTGATCGTTTTTGCAATTATAACTATTCAAAGCCTGTTGATTTTGATGTTACGCAAATTTCTAATAATCATCTTGTTACGACGAACGATGATATATTAAAAGTAATTGAAACAATCGAAAATGGCGACGAGGTGGTGATAAAGGGCATGCTTATCGACTTGTTTGTCTCTCCCAAAGCAGCCGATGTTTCGACTAGGTCTTGGGCTAGTAGCACAAATAGAGAAGACACGGGCGCTGGTGCCTGTGAAGTGATCTATATAGAGTCGATTGAGATTTTGGCATCAGTTCATGCTTTTGATAAAAATATTAATCAATATTCTATGTGGGGATTGTTTGCCGTATTGGCAATTTTTGCCATAGAGATTATCGCGGTAGTCGTTTTTATCAAGCCGAAAACTAAAGACGCTGGCGGATTTATACAATAATAGGCTGTATGAAAGTTTAGACGCTGGTGATGCCTCAGGCGTGCCAGATTCACTTAAGGACCTAACCGAAAGGACGATTTGGTCATTGTCGGTTATGACTTGCTCGATTTTTTGACACATTGGTTGGCCGACCACCTCAACAATATGGACAAAAAGTACACCGAGTGTTTTCATCAAAGCGGACTTTATTAGAATAAAATCACCACCTAAAAGGTGATTATTTTGTGCGAAGAGGTTATACTTATGTTTATAATGCGCAAAGTGAACTCAAGGTTAGCTGGTTTTACTATCCTTCGACGTAGTTCAGGATTTACAATCGTCGAGCTTTTGATAGTAATAGTAATTATAGGTGTATTGGCCACGATTACTATCGTTTCGTACGCAGGTGTTCAGGATAGGGCAAATAGGGCTTCGATAATATCTGATTTAGGCAATGCCTCTAAAATGTTATCAATGGACCTAGCAATGGACGGTGCTTATCCAGCTACATTGGCCGAAGCTAATAACGGCAGCGGGCTGTCGGCTGATATATATAGTGACTATTTTCCGACATCAACGGGATATTGCATTACGGCCAGAAAAGATTCAGTTAATTACAGGATGACAAATAATACCGCGGCTAGGTTGGGCATTTGCTCGGGCCCAAACCGAGATAGGTTTTCGGTTATTAAGTGGGCTTCTTGGACTGTTGGTGTTGGCAGTGTAGCTGGCTATACCGTAAACGGCGATGGCAATTCGAGGGTGATGGATACTAATACCCGAGGCGTCTCGGATGTTGTTTGGGATGTCAGCAACCAAGACGCAGCCAACGATGCTGATGGTGGCTGGAATGGCAGCAATTTTAGTATTGATAATACCAAAATGTACAGGTTTTCGACGTTTGTGCGCAGAAAAACTATCGGTAATGGCAGCTTTTATCTGGGAACGCACGGATACCCAGACGCAGTGCTGTATCGAAGTAATGGTAATGTCAATACTAACCCGTATTTTACAAGTAGGGCATGGTGGGGAAATGCAAATCAATGGTACTTAGCTGTTGGATTTGTTTGGCCAGCCGGTAGCGGCACTGGGTCTGCGATGCCAGAATCGGGCATATATTCAATGGATGGCTCAAAGGTTGTGTCTAATATAGATTTTGTCTGGCAATCGACAACGACATCAGCACACCATCGTTCATATCTGTATTATTCGACTGATATTACTACAAATCAACAATGGTACCAGCCGCGCGTCGATATTGTCGATGGCACCGAGCCGTCGATAAGCGAATTACTAAACGACACTTTTTAGCATTAGCATGCTAAGATAAAGGTTATGAAAGAAAAAGTTTTAAAGGGTTCATGGATAATTGATTATCCCGTAGAGGATGTTTATAGAATTATTTCTGACTTCGAGAAGGCGCCCGAATACTTTCCTTTAGTGGCAAAAGGAATGAAGGTTATAAATAGGGACGGCAATAATATAGAGATAGAGGCTGTTACAAATACTTTTGGACTTAATTTTAAGGTAAGTATGAAAACTACTCTTATGCCCAACAAGGGCTTTAAGTCGATAAACGAATCAAAACTTGCGATAGAAGACGAACAATTTATTTTGGAACCTGCTGAACGAGGGACGCGTATTGATTATTTAAATAAAGTTAAAATTAAAAACAATATTCTTAATATGTTTTCAAGGTTAATTATTGGAAAGGCAGCCCTTAAATTTTGGGAATTTGCTTACATTAATAGGTTAAAGAAAATACTTAGGACTGAAAGTAATCAATAAATAAAAAATCACTGCCTATACGGCGGTGATTTTTTATTGGTGGGGGCGGTTGGAGTTGAACCAACTACCAAAACGTTATGAGCATCCTGCTCTAACCGGTGAGCTACGCCCCCGCGTCGGGATTCACTTTCGCATTCAACTTCCAAATGAATTTGAAAGTTTCATACTCTCGTTATCCCTCCTTTTGATTAATCAAACAGCTAAAGCTTGGTTTAATTAATCAGTGCCAACAAAACAAACAGCCGACGCTTGGTTTGTTCTGTTGCTCATGGATATTATAGCGCATTATCATCTGGTGGGCTATAATATGTAGGCAACATTATGAAAAAAATAAATATCCGCCGAATATTCTATAAGCTCCGCCACAAATATTTTACGCTGAATAATGCAGTAATTATTTTGGCGTTTGCGATTTCGGCTGGCTGGGTATGGGGCGCGCTGGGCGTAATGCAGCGCAATTACGGATTACAAAAAGAATTAGACGACAAATCCAGGCAGCTATTAGTAGCGCAACTGGATACCGACACGGCCAAATTAGAGCAACGATATTACAAGACGACTGAGTATAAAGAACTGGCCGTACGTCAGTTGTTGGGATTAGGCAAAGCGGGCGAGAGCGTCCTAATTTTGCCAGCCAATTCCGAAAAAGCAAAAAACGCCGACAAGACATATTCGACAGTTGAGACGATTGCAGAACTGCCGAAAAGCAATTTCGAACAGTGGATTAACTTTTTGTTTGGATCAAACAGCAAGAAGATATCGGGATAACTAGGTTGCATAAATAATTTATATCTGTTAAACTAATCAGGTACTCGTATCGCGGGGTGGAGCAGCGGTTAGCTCGGATGGCTCATAACCATCAGGTCGGTGGTTCAATTCCACCCCCCGCAACCAAAATAAAATACCTATCGGCTGATAGGTATTTTATTTTGACCTACGGTAGGTGAAATTAAACCACCGCATTTCTGATTCTTTGAATCAGAAATATCGCAGGTATCGCTCCATCCGCTGGACAGCGGATTCCGCTCCTCCGTTTGCTTTTAAAATATGTAAACACATTTTAATGCGCTGCACTACGCCAATTCCTGCCCCTATTTTTTCTAGCTTAACTTCCCTGCCGCGACCCTGACGGCTTCGCTCCAAGAAAGGAAGGCGTGGGGTAGGCTGGCAATATCACGGGCGGTTAGATTGTGGCGGACGGCTAGGGCAAGTTCGTGTATGATTTCGCCAGCGTGTGGTGATACAACTGACGCACCCAAAATGACGCCTTTTTTATCAGTAATGATTTTAACAAATCCATCGCGGAAGTCTGATGTGTTGCTGCGCGCAATAATATTTAGTGGAGAGATAGCTTTGTTGATAGACAAGTCACGTTTCAAACAATCATCCTCGGATAGTCCAACAACTGCAATTTCGGGGCTGGTAAATACGACTTCAGGAATTGCCGAATAGTCTGGTGTAATTTTGTTGCGGTTGAATACGTTGTGGGCGACTATATGGCTTTCAAGTAATGCGGTGTGAGTGTGGCCGTCTTTGCCAAGTACATCGCCAGCGGCGTAAATGTGCTTGACGTTGGTTTGCAGGTATTCATTAACGTCAATGCCTTTGGCGGTAAATTTAACGCCTGCGTTTTCTAGGCCCAAATCAACATTAGGATCGCGGCTTTCGGCAATCAAAATTTCCTCGACACGAACGGACTTTTCGGTACCAGCGCGTGACAAGACGACTCGTTTTAATAGGCCATCTTTTTCAACTGACAAAACTTGTGAATGGGTCAGGGCGGTGACGCCTTTTTGTTCACTGAGATTTCTTTCAATCAAATCACCCACTTCGGCGTCATGTTTAGGCAATAGGCGACCAGCGCGTTCGACAATATAAACTTTGGTGCCAAAAATTGCCATTAATTGGGCAATCTCGACGCCAATATCGCTGCCGCCGATAATCAACAAACTTTTTGGAGGGCGAATAGTTTCAAGGATAGTTCGAGGCGTCATATATGGAATGTCGGCTAGGCCTGGTATTTCAGGAATTGCCCACTGCGCGCCAGTGGCGATTAAAAAGTTGCCAGCCGAAAGGTGACGACGGTTTACGCTGATTTCGTTGGGTGACAAAAAATGGGCGATACCGGCAAAAGCTGTGATACCCAGGTTTTCATAATATTTGCGATTACCGCCAGCGCCAGTTCGTTTAACTGCTAAATCTTTCCAGGCGCGAATTGAAGGGTAATTATATCCAAGCGTTGATGAACGCAGCCCAAACCTGGCACCATGTCGAGCCTCGTCATAAAGTCGGGCAGCGTGAAGCAGGGATTTGGTTGGGATATCGCCCCAGTTTGGTGAATCTCCGCCAAAAGCATCAGATTCAATAATTGCGACGCGCTTCCCTTCGCGGGCAGCCATTGTTGCCGCAGCACTGCCGCCAGCGCCGCTGCCGATAACTATTAGGTCATAATCGAATTCGTATTTTTTAGCCATGTCGTGGACTCCTTTGGACTTAAATTGTGATGCGGTGTTGCTCGTATAAATATGCGGCTTCCGGATGATATCGTTGCAGGTGGCGCGAGGCGACTACGCGGATATCATTGCTGGTGACTTCTGGGCGACTGGCCAGCCATTCAATGACGCCATCGCAAACTAATTTTGCGGTATTATCAGCCTGCCCTTCGGGTGCACGAACGCTTAAACATGCAGCAACTATACTGGCATACAACTTATCGCGAACAAAACGCTCGCTTGGTCGCTTGCCGCCGCGCTTGATAATATCCACCGCCAAGCTCATCTCAAATTTTCCCAGCTACGTTAACGACGATTTCGGATGCATAGACAAAAAAGCTTAGGATGATTAAGCCAGCGCCGGCGACAAATTGCAAAAAGTGTTTATTATCTTCGCGCCATTTTTGAATGCATCCTAATGTGTGCCCGCTGCCAATTAATACCCAGACGACAATCAGTGACAACATAGAAATAATGGTGTACATAGCGATTCCGGTCAGTTGCCAAATAGTAGGTAATTGAGTCAACACCAGCGCGCTAATAATTAGCGGTGCCACGATGAATAGTAGTTCGCCAATAACACTCATCAGCCCCAATGCAAACGCCTCAGCGCTCATCTTGGTTGATTTGGTTCGTTTGGTTAGATACATTGCAACTCCGCGTGGAATCCAAAGTACCGTGCCTTTTTCGCGGCGGTAATAAAATATCCAAATCGCAATGGCAACACCCAACAATATTCCGCAACCGATCGCCCAAACTATTTGGGGTGCGACTGGTCCAAAAAAGTCAAATAAAACTAGGGAAATAAAAGATAGCAACAACATCGTCATAACGCCAGCGCCAATAACAAAACTGCTGGTCAGGCTCAATAATTTAGCTTGTGAACGCTTGGATCCAATGGTGTGTCCACTCAGTAAAGTTAGGACGCTTACACTTAATTGAAAGCTGGCATGAATCAGTGCTGCTAGAAAAATTGCTGCAAGGGAATTAGGGACGCCCATTTTTTTATTTTTATAGTTTCCTCCTCCTTAATTTAGCATAACCATCACATATACGCAAAAATGTGGTGGAATATTGTAAAATGGTATTGCTTTTTTGTCTCGTTTATGCTTAAATAAGACTATCAAACAATAAAAACAAAAAAAGGAAAAGGCATATGGAAATGGAAATGCGATCGGACGTAGTAGAAGATGTTACCAAGAGCGAGATCTTGGGGCTAGAGCATCTAGCTACATGGGATCGACCACGCAGCACCGAACAGCTATTGGGTTTTATCGCTAATCGCGAAGCCGCATTGGCTGAATCATTCGACAGCGAGGAAGTATAAGATGTAAATTATTTTTGCTTTACCCTGCCCTAATAAGGCAGGGTATTTTTTTATGCTATTATTATCTTATGAGCAGCCCTATATTTCAAACAATTCATCATGAAATAACTGAATACCAGAAAGAGCTGGAAGAGCGCCGCAAAATAGCTCGTAAATCAGTTGAAGAGACATTGGCCGAGGATAGGGCAATTTTGCAAAAATCTGGCGTCAAGGAAATCTTTGAAGAAATCAGACGCAGTGGTCTGGTAAAACTAAAACCAAATGTTGAATCAAAAAAGCGTGGTTTTTTTGCAGGATTATTTTCTGATGAGCCCGAAAATGACACAAAGAATCAACTTGATTATGTACCGGCTGAGATTATTGATAACGGCTATTCAATATCGCTGCGATTTGACGAATTGCCCAATGGCTGTAGTGAAGTTCGTATAGCTGTTATTAATGGCGCCTTAAATATTGCACACGGCTATAATCGAGTTGATTACACGCCAGTCGAGAAAGGCGATATCACTGGGGCGATAATTGATGGTCTAAAAAACCCATTACGTGTTGACCCTGATGCATATATCGAATAATTATGAGATTAGCGAATAAATTACAACCAGGTGACGAGATACGAGTGATTGCTCCGGCGCGCAGCCTGAGTATTTTGAACGAAGAGACAAAAACCATCGCAACTAGGCGGCTAGAAGGGATGGGATTTAAGGTTACTTTCGGCCGACATATCGCCGAAAGTGATGATTTTAATTCATCATCAATTGCGTCGCGCGTCGAAGATTTACACGAAGCGTTTGCCGACACGAATGTTAAGGGGATTTTGACGGTCATTGGTGGATTTAATAGTAACCAGCTACTCGATTATATTGATTGGGAATTGATTTCACGTAATCCAAAGGTGATTTGCGGATTCTCGGATATCACAGCGCTAAACAATGCGATTTATGCCAAAACAGGGTTGGTGACATACTCAGGCCCACATTATTCGTCATTCGGACAAAAACTATATTTTGATTATACTTTGGATTATTTCAAAAAGTGCTGTATGAATAATGATCAGTTCCCTATTTATGCCTCGGACAATTGGAGTGATGATCACTGGCACAATAATCAAGATGATAGGCTTTTGATGCCAAATTCTGGTTTTGTTGTGATTAACGAAGGCCAGGCCGAAGGTACGTTGCTGGGCGGTAATTTGTGCACTTTTAATTTGTTGCAGGGTACGCCGTATATGCCTAGTTTAGAAAACTCGATTTTGTTTATCGAGGATGACGTAATTGGTAACCACATGGATTTTGCCGAGTTTGACCGCAACTTGCAGTCGCTGATTCATATGCCGGAATTTAAAGGCGTAAAGGGAATTGTAATTGGTCGATTCCAAAAAGCGTCGGTGATTAATGACAGCTTGTTGCAACAAATCATCAAGTCTAAGCGCGAATTAGATAACATGCCAGTAATTTCGGGCGTAGATTTTGGCCACAGCGATCCAAAAATTACTTTCCCAATTGGCGGTGCGGTTGCGATTGATACCGATGCGGATGTAAAAATACGATTCATTAGCCACTAGATAGCTTTTATGTAGTCGCTTATGTTAAACTTAGTCCAAGAATTGGGGGTGAGTTTGTAATGGAAAATAAACCTAAAATTGATGACGAAGAGGCTGTATTGCAAGATATAGATGTGGAGGCCTCAGAGCCTGAACCGGTAGCAGTAGTGTCAGAGCCTAAAAAAGAGCCTAAAAAAAGTCCACTCAAAAAAGTACTAGTAACTGCTTTGGTTGTCGTGTTGATGGGTGCTTCGGCGGCTGGTGCGTATTTTTGGCGTGACAAAGTGGCAAATGATTTGGTCAAACAAAAAGACGCTAATATTTTAACACTTCAAGCTGACAAAACTAATTTGACCAAAGAAGGCGAACAAAAAGACTCTAATATCGCATCGTTGCAAACTTTGAATGAGACGATGACTGCTCAGCAAAAACAGAAAGATGATTATATCGCAATCTTGGAAGACGATAATGCGACTTTGGCCGAACAAGAAGCGGCTGCTACTGCTAATGACGAGACTTGGCGTAATTTTTCGTCGGCAGAATTTGGCTTTAACATCCAATTTCCTGGTATCCCATATAAAAGCACTTTCGACTTTACTATGAATGGTCAAACCGAAGAAATGACATATTTTTCAAGGTCAAATATGGATGGTTATTATGAATTAGAGACGGCTGTCTATTCGGATGCGTTTATGGAATCGCTGCCTAGTGGTGACGGCCGTTTATTCGTCGCGATGGACAACGCGGTTGGCTATGACGAAGGCGTCACGGTAACGTCGAACGAACTTATAACATTTAATGGCCAGAGGGCGCTGAAAGAATCGTTATCAATTGATTATGGTGATGGTCAGCCTGTCAAAAAATATGGGCTGGTATTCTTTAAGGGTAACGAATTGTTTGTAATTGATACTTACTATACGACTTTAGATGACTTCAATAAATTCGTTGGTTCGTTCAGTTTTAAATAGATGCAATACGTCAAGGTTGCGGCGCATGGGATAATCAAAAAGGGCGATAAGTTTTTGGTAACAAAGCGTTCGCTTAGCGATAAATACATGCCAGGACTTTGGGATATCCCGGGTGGGACGATTGAATTTCAAGAGCAAATTATTGATGCGTTGAATCGTGAAATTATTGAGGGAACCGGCTTGGTAGTCAAAGTGGGCAAGGTGCTGTATGTTTATGACTTTGTATCCGACCCCCAGCGCCATCAATTTCAGATTGTCTATGAATGCGAATACCAGGATGGTGAAGTCGTGTTGAACGCCGACCATGACGAATGTCGTTGGGTCAGTTGGCAAGAAGCCAAGGTTTTGGACAAGATTAGGTTTTTTGAAGGACTTGTCGATTATTTAAATAAGAGCTAGTCAGCCATCTTGACCGAGCACGGCCCGCCGGTGATTACGATTTTTGTTATAGACATCGTATCTATTGTAAGGCCTAATTATCTATTTGGTGTGTCGCACAGGCGTAAAAGGTTTTTGTGCCAGCAATATTATAATAGAAAACGGGAAAACCCTTGATTTCACTACACTCCTGCTCATCATTGATGCCAACGTATGCGTAGATTTTATCCCTGGTTTGAGAAATGCACTTGTCTGGGCTACAGCCTGCGTCTACTTGGGTTATTTGGGGCTTTGAACTAGGAGAAGTGGACTTATTCGTTGCCAGATTGAGTATATATAATCCTGCGGCCAAGACAATGGTTGCAATTAAAGAGGCGGTGATTATTTTTGTTTTATTTATAGTCATAAGCAAATAATATCACGGAATCCATAACTAGTGACAATCGGATATTTTTCGGTGTTCTGGATGATCCAGCCCTTAAGGGGATATTTTGTTATAGTGTTTGTAGTATAGACTACCTTGACAGGCATAGTAATATGCTATACAATGTAATCATGAACGATTCAATGATATCATCAGATTTACTCCGTGGGCACACCGACACAATCATCCTTCGGCTATTGATGGATGGTGATAAATATGGCTATGAAATTACCAAACTCGTGTACGAGAATTCGCGCCAGCAGTACGAATTAAAAGAGGCGACTATGTATTCAAGCCTAAAGCGCCTAGAAAATGATGGGCATATTACTTCGTATTGGGGTGACGAAACGCAAGGTGGCAGGCGAAAATACTACCGCATTACCGAAACCGGCAAACAGTTATATCAGACCAACAAGCAAAATTGGGACAACGCAAAAAAAATATTAAAGGAATTATTATAAGGAGGTCATTATGGAAAACAAATTAAAAAACTTTTTAGACGACGCATTCAGGCCATACGGCAACTTTCCATCCCGGAAGGATGTCGAGCAAGAATTGCTATCTAACCTGACCGAAAAATATCAGGATTTAATATCACGAGGTAAAACTGACGACGAAGCCTACCAGGCAACCGTTGATTCGTTTGGTGATGTTACTGAAATTATGGGGCAGGTTCAAGCAAAACCAAAACCAGACAATACCCAAGACGACGACCGTTCTATTGGCAAGACATTGCGAGATACATTTAAACTTGCTAAACGCAGCCGATCGAAATTTTCGATGACCGAATTAAAGCAAAGCGACCTGAGTGATACGCATTTGGCGGATGCCGACTTTTCTTACGCTTCACTACGCGAGACAAATTTTGATGGCGCAGATTTGACTGGGGCAAAATTTAGAGGGGCTGACCTGCGGAAGGCATTGTATAAAGGCGCTAATTTAACTGACGCAACATTTGCTGGAAGTGATGTTAGTGGTGTGTGTTTTGAAAAGGCTAATTTATTAAATACTGGGTTCAAGGCGTCGGATATGAGAAAAACTACTTTTGCTGATGCAGTATTGGATGGCGCGAATTTTAGTCATTCGGATTTGGGTGAAGCAAATTTTGACAATTTGACATTAAACGGAGCGAATTTTGACAATTCGTCGTTAAAAAACACGTCTTTCAAAAACACCGTACTTAACGACGTGTCCTTTCGCCATTCTGATGTTAAACATACGATTTTTGATGGGGCAACGATGGATAAAGTTACATTTGCCTTGCTAAAGGGTGGACGGGCAAAGTTGGATAATGTGAAGATTGTGTAGAGGGTAGTGACAAGGGCGGCTGAAGCCTTCTCCATTTGTTTATAAAAATATGTAAACACATTTTTAGTCGATAGTAGCGACAAGGTCGGCCTTTGGCCTCTTCCGTTCGCTTGCAAGAGAAAATGCTTCGCGCTTTCTTTTGCCGCGCTCGCTACACCGAACCAGTGACTATTTTTGCTACTCAAAAAGTCACAAGTCCAATCCTTAATCGCCAGATTACCAAAATAAAACCCCCATCTTTCGATGAGGGATTTATTTTGGTAGTAGCGACAAGGATCGAACTTGTGACCTTAGGCTTATGAGTCCTACGCTCTAACCAACTGAGCTACGCTACCTCGTCGGGATGGACTACGGATATTTCGTTTTGTTGCAAGCAACAAAAGCTTCATACCTTCGTCATCCCTCCTCTAAATAAAACAAACAGCCTCTGGCTTGGTTTGTTTTATTTGATTAACGCAAATTGCATTAATCGCAAGAACGATTGTAGCAAAAAACAGATGGGATTTCTAGGGTTATTAGTTGGTTGTTGAATCGGTTGAAGCTGCAAGTGCGGTTGATAAGGTAACGCTAAGTGTTTGTGCCGAGTCGGCAAATATCTTATTTGCGCCCTGGACGGCTGTGTTGCGGATAGCCGCGATAGCTTGAATATCTTCTTTGACTTTTATCGAATTACGAGATGTTTGATATGTATCACGTGCAGTTTTTATTGAAGCACGCAAAGTGGTCATGTTGCCGTCTTGGCTGCAGTTTAATACCGCTGTATCAAAAGCTGCCTGAATGGATGCTTGCAGTGTTTCGGTGATTGCCAGCATGGCTTGTTGGCGATTTTGTACCAGGGTAGAGAGGGCAGTGCGATAATCGCTACGGGCTTTATCGACTGCAGTTTGGCGGATTTCCATCGCTTGCTCCATGCTTGTTTTGAAGGAGTTGATGGCTTCTTTTTGAGCATCAGTTAGCCCCGACTCGGCTAACATGGCTGTGATCTTTGTTTCGAATTGTTTTTTGGCGGTTTCACGAGCGGTATCAACTTTTTGATCGAGTGACGCTTCTTTGTCGTTTAGCGTTGCCGCGCGATTTGTAAATTCCGTGCGCAATGATGCCATTCTTGCAGACATCGCTGCAACTTGGGTGCTTTTTAGCGTAGTGACTCGAGCGCATGACACCGAGGCCTTGCCAACCGTGTCTTCAGCGACAACCGCTACAGCTGGTGTAACCGACACTAGTACTAGTGTAAGGCTGGCGATTATAGAAATAAATAATTTACTAGAAATTGTTTTCATCGACGCTAGCTCCTACATTATCAGTTGCGGTGTTAATATCATCAGCGATGTCGTTGTCATCAGTATTCACCAGACTAGACTCGCTGGTCAGATTGTCTGTCAAGACTGTGGTTGCGGCTTTGACATTCGTGTTTATTTCTTTGACTTCAATGGTTGGCTCTTGAGTTTTATTATTTGTCTGGTTGTTAGTGGTTTTATTGGATTGGTTGACATATCCATATACAACATATCCAATAGTGGCCAGTAAAACGACGGCAACAACGGCGATTATAATCTTGTTTATATGCCTGCCTGATTTTTGAACAACTGGTGCGATAATTGGCGCTGGTTGTGGCGTCGTATCGACAACAGGTGTCATAGGCTCAGTTGACATTAATGGTTCTGCTGGAATTTCACTGACCGGTCCGGTTGTTTCCATTGGTTCGACTGATGCGTTAATAACTTCTGTAGGCGCCATTGGCTCAGTCGGAGTCACCGGTGGCTGGTTTTGATTGTTCGGATTATTATTTTCTTCCATATTTATATACCGATTATGGTTAATAATTGTTTAAATTGTCTCACTAATAGAAAGATATGTAAATGTCTTACGGTGCTATAATCGATATATACCACGTGATACTCACTGGCTGAAGAGCTAAGCGTCCCTCGCGAATAGGTTTATCGTTTCATAATTTGTCTTCGGCTGACTCACTAAGAAACGGGTGATGCAGACGGGCAAAACAATTGTTAACTACGTTTCCTTAAAACTAATTTAGGGAATATTAGATATGAATGATGAACTTGAACTGGACGAACGAATAGTTGTGTTGGCTGTTTTTGGTGGCGGGTTGAACCCATGCCGTCCAATTAAATTTAAACGCCCAAATGGCCAAGAAATTGATGTTACCGAAATTGGTCTGCGCCATCCGAATTTAAATGGCAAGCGGACGATTCATATTTTTGACGTAACTAACGGGCAGGCTGATTATCGCATAGAGTTTGATTCTGAACGTTTAACTTGGCATTTGACCAGGGAGTCTGATCATGTATAACCGCGAAGAGCCATTAATAATGCATGTCGATTTAAATTCGGCGTTCGCTACAATCGAGCAACAATCTCGACCGTTGCTTCGTGGTAAACCAGTGGCAATAATTAACAGGCGAACTGAATTTACGGCAATTGTGACGGCTAGTTACGAAGCAAAGGCACTTGGCGTCAAAGTCGGTATGCGATTCATCGAAGCGGCCTATTTAGCGCCAGGTTTGGTCGGCATTGAAAGTGATCCGCCAAAGTATCGTTTTGTTTATCAAAAACTCATGAATATATTAAACAGTTATTCGCCAAATGTAGTAATGAAAAGTATTGATGAGGGTGTAATTGACTTTCATGGGTTCAATAACCATCGGCCGTTGGTTGAAATAGGTTACGAAATTAAACGGCGGCTGCGCGATGAGATTGGTGTGTGGATGCGCTGTAATGTTGGGATTGGGTCAAATCGTTTTTTGGCAAAGACGGCGGCTGGATTACACAAACCCGACGGTTTGGATGTGATAACGGCTGATAATTTGCGGGCGGTTTATGAAACGATGGAGTTGACCGATTTGACGGGTATTGCCACGCATTATGGCCAGCGACTGCGAGCGGTCGGAATTGATACGCCGATAAAGTTTTTGGATACAAGTGAAATTACTTTGCAAAAAGTAGTATTTAAGGGTATTTGTGGCAGACAATGGTATGCCAGATTGCGTGGGTACGAGGTTGATGATAGGGAAATTACAACCAAAACAGTTGGCAGACAGTATGTTTTGGAAGATCGTAATTTGACGCGGGCAGAAATTACGGCCAGATTACATCATTTGTGCGAATCGGTAGGTTACAGGCTGCGGTCGCAAGATAAATTGGCACGTGGAGTATTTGTCTATGCCAAAACCCTCAGTCATAAATATTGGCATGCTAGTCGGATGTGCCAGTTGCCGTTTTATAGTGACGGGGCGATTAATGGCCTAGCTCAATTATTATTTACTGATGCGCCAGAGGATATAAAAGAGATTGGCGTCAGATGTTATGGATTATGTGATGATGACGATAAACAACTGAGTTTATTGGGTGATATTTTGGCGCGCGAGCAACATTTGGTCGGCGCAATCGACGATATTAATAAACGCTATGGCGATAGGACGATTCATTCAGCCAACACTTTAACGACTAGTGTTTTTGTGAAGCAAAAAATACCTTTTGGTAGTACGAGGTATCTTTAGCGTTTTCTAGCCGAAATCTTGGATTATTCACCCTTCTGGGCCACTCTACGTGTGACTTCGTCAGCACGTGGCGCTTGGCTTCGCTTCGCTCACATCCCTTCAGGTTGAACAATCCAAGTTTTCGGTGGTCTGCTGTGATTCGTTATATGTGAGATACTAAGAGTATGAATAAGAGGGTTATATTATTTTGTGCAATTGTGTTTGAGCTGGCTGGTAATTTTGTGCCGATGTTGTGGGGTGACAATGAGTTTTTTAGTGTCAGTAGTATTCTTTTTGGATTGATTGGCGGTTTGTTTGGTGTTTGGGTCGGTGTTAAGTTGTCGCGAGCATTCGATTTTTAATAAAATTATTAAATTGCGATAAGCATAAGATATACTGAATATATGAGCAAATATGTCTTAGCAGTTAGTGGTGGGGTTGATTCAGCCGTCCTGTTGGATATATTGGCAAAACTTAAAACTCACGAGTTAGTCGTGGCGCATTTTGACCATGGTACTCGTCGTGATTCGGGCATTGATGCGATTTTTGTGGCAGGACTGGCTAAAAAGTATGATTTGCCGTTTGAAACCAAACGCGAAAAATTAGGGCCCGATGTCAGCGAAGAAAAAGCGCGCGCTAGGCGCTACAAATTCTTGCGCGAAGTAGCAAAAAAACACAACGCAACACTAGTTACGGCGCATCATGCTGATGATATTATTGAGTCAATCGCAATTAATTTGATACGTGGTACGGGGTGGCGTGGTTTGGCGGTTTTGGACTCGGATGTAGAGCGACTGTTGACGGGTTTGAGCAAGATGGAAATTATCGATTATGCCAAACGTAACAAATTAGCTTGGCGTGAGGATAGCACAAATGCCGAGGATAAATATCTGCGCAACAGAATCAGGCGCAAAACGATGCGTATTCCCGAAGATCAAAGGCGCGAATTACTGGCGCTTCACGCTGACCAAAAGCGAATCAAAAAGCATATCAAAGATGAAGTTAAAAGGCTAGTTGGCGATGGACCGGTCTATAATCGATACTTCTTTATTCATATTAACGAAGCATCGGCATCGGAGTGTTTGCGCCATATCGTTGGCAGTCGTTTGACGCACCCACAAATTATCAAAGCCTTGCATGCAATCAAAACGGCCCTGCCAGGCAAAACTTTTGACGCCGGCGGCGGTGTTAAAATCAAATTCACCACTCGTAATTTTACCGTCGAACTGGTAAAATAAGAATAGAAATAGGCTAATGAGGCGACTGTCTGAAAGGAAGATATAGTTAATTATGGCAATGCAAATCCCAGGTTCTAATAAAAAGCCAAGCAATATTATAAGGTTGTCTTTGTTTTGGTTACTTATAGTATTCAGCGTAATCGTAGGAATTGCTTTTTTATCACCACGTGATGATTTAAAAGAAATACCAATATCACAGGTCATCAGCGAGGCTAATGCCGGACAGATATCAAAGATTACTATTCAGGGCAATGATGTCACTGTAACCCCAAAGGACAGCGACAAACCAACCGAAAAGTCCATCAAACAAGACAGTAGCATCCAAGAGCAAGGCTTGAAGGCTGATGCGCCAGTCGAGATTTCGATTCTTCCGCCATCAACTACTAATGATACGATTTGGAATTTGGCGATTATTATTATCCCAACAATTCTAATTATCGGATTCTTTACTTTTATGATGCGTCAAGCTCAGGGTCAAAACAATCAAGCGCTTGGTTTTGGAAAATCAAAAGCTAAATTGTACGGTGTTGACAAAGAGCGAGTAGTATTTACGGACATTGCTGGCAATGATTCGGCAAAGCAGGACCTAGAAGAAGTTGTTGACTTTTTGAAGCACCCCAAAAAGTACGAAGCATTAGGTGCTAAAATCCCACGTGGTGTATTGCTAGTTGGTAGCCCAGGTACTGGTAAGACAATGTTGGCGCGGGCAGTTGCTGGTGAAGCAAATGTACCTTTCTTTTCAATATCAGGTTCGGAATTCGTCGAGATGTTTGTCGGTGTTGGTGCATCACGTGTTCGTGACTTGTTTGCCAAGGCCAAAAAGAATGCTCCGGCGATTGTCTTTATCGACGAAATAGACGCTGTTGGACGACGACGTGGTAGTGGTATGGGCGGCGGACATGACGAGCGTGAGCAAACTTTGAACCAGATTTTGGTTGAAATGGACGGTTTTGACACCGGTGCTAACGTGATTGTCCTAGCAGCTACCAATCGTGCAGATGTTTTAGACCCAGCACTTTTGCGTCCAGGACGATTTGACAGGCGAACGAATATTACTTTGCCAGAGCGCAAAGACCGCGAAGCAATTCTGAAGGTTCATTTTAAAAAGAAACCAGCTGACGCTACTGTAAATATTGACGCACTTGCAGCAAAAACTGCTGGTTCGTCAGGTGCGGATTTGGCTAACATTGCAAACGAGGCAGCAATTATTGCAGCCAGCCGCAACGCTAAAAAAATCAGCAATGATGATCTTACCGAAGCTTTTGAAAAAATTGCTATTGGGCCAGAGCGCAAAGCAAAAATTATGAACGAAAAAGAAAAAGAGCTGACCGCATATCACGAGGCGGGCCACGCACTTGTCGGACATGTTTTGCCAGATAGCGACCCAGTACACAAAGTTACGATTATCCCACGAGGCTCAACCGGTGGCGTTACTTGGTTCTTGCCACCAGAAGATAAAAACTATACCAGTATTATCGAATTTAAGGATATTTTGGCACGTGCATTAGGTGGCCGAATTGCTGAAAAGATAATTTATGGCGATGATCGCGTAACAACTGGCGCGGGTTCGGATTTGCGCAGCGCAACCGGAATTGCACGTGATATGGTTGTCGAGCAAGGAATGGGTACCAAGCTTCGTAACCAGGTATTTCACGAAGACAATGGCGGAATGATGTTTGACCGAATGACTCACGAAAGACCATACAGCGACGAAACTGCTACCGAAATTGACAAGGAAGTTGCAACGTTGATTAATGAAGCATCGAAACGTGCTGAACTAGTCATTGTTAAAAACCGTGTCAGCCTCAACAAATTGGCTAAGGCCTTACTTGAGGAAGAAACTATTGAAGAAGCCAAGGTTGTCGAGATACTTAAGGACGCAGTATTGCCCAAGGAAGCCAAACTTTATTAAGGCTAAGGCCTGGTACAATAATACAAATGGGACCAATAAGAAATACTGTAGCCCGAGCCAATAAAAAGTTGCCAATCCAAATTGCGGCGGCACTTTTATCGGGTTCAGCATTACTATCGAGTGTTCTTGGGTTAATCCGAGACCGTCAGCTAAATGGTCTGTACTATAGTACCTATCCACAGGGTATTGACGCCTATACAGTTGCTTTTTTGATTCCTGATTTCATGTTTTTTATTCTGGTATCTGGTGCTTTGAGCGTGTCTTTTATACCAGTTTTCAACCAACGTCTGGCAGATGGTAACAAAAAATCAGCCTGGGAGATCTCGACCAGTCTTTTAAATTTGATGGCATTTGCGACACTAATAACGAGCGTTTTGATTATTATTTTTGCCGATCCATTAGTGCGTTATGTGGTTGGGCCAGGCTTGGATGAGTCAAGTCGTGCTTTAGCTATTAGTATGATGAGGGTAATTGCGGTCAATCCATTCTTGTTTGCTATTGCAACGGTGATAACCAGTATGCAGCAGGCGGTTGGACGGTTTACCTTTTTTGCGATAGCACCAGCTGTCTATAATCTTGGTATTATAATTGGTGCATTTTTCTTTACTAACGGTATTAATATATTCGGTTGGCACGTATTTGACGGTGGTATTATGGGTGTGGCGCTTGGTGTTGTGTTGGGATCGGTCATGCAGCTATTGGTCAGCTGCATTGGTTTATATGGCATGGGATTTGATTACAGATTCAAGATCTACTGGCGCAACAAAGGCTTTTTGAAAGTATTATCATTGTTGCCGGCTAGGTCTTTGAATCAAGGTATTAACTATGTGAATAGCATTGTCGAGACAAACTTGGCATCACGCATGGCAGCCGGATCGATTCGAGCTTATCAACAGGCTTCAAACTTGTCCTATGTTCCGACTACCTTAATCGGTGTAGCTATCAGCACAGCAGCTTTTCCAAAAATGGCCGAGCGATTAGGCCAAGGACGGCCAGACTTATTTAAAAAAGAGTTGCAATCCGTGTTGCGGGTTATTATTTGGCTGACTTTGCCGGTGACCGTGGTTGCTTATTTTGGTCGTGGTTATTTGGTAAACTTCATAAATAACGGTGGAGATGTTTTGATGTCTGGTATTTTGGGTATTTTGGCAATATCGATTTTATTCAGCTCGATTTATCAAATCGCAGCTAGAAGTTTTTATGCTCAGCAAGATACCAAAACACCCCTTTATATATCGTTTTTTGTAATTGCATTAAATATAGTTCTGGCTATTTGGTTTACTTTTGGTTTACATTTGGGTGTTTATGGTCTAGCTTGGGCGGCGTCAATCGTGTCAATTGTCCAAGTTATTATTTTATTAGTTGTGATGTCTAGGCATATTAAGGGCTTGTTCGATAAGGTATTTATTCACGCTATTGCGCGAATGGCCAGCGCCACTGGATTTACGGCGGCGATTACATATTTATGCGTCGCGGCGCTGCCGCTTAACGCAACTGACCAGAGTTTTATTGCCAGTTTTCCAAAGTTTGCGCTTATCGTATCCATCTCATTATTGTCTTACCTAGGGCTTAGTAAGATTCTTGACCTTCAGGAAGCTAATCCAATAATAGATTACGCAAAAAAGATAATGTTCGGTGGTTTTAGGCGTTCAAAATGATTCAAAGTCACATCCGAAACTTCTGTATTATTGCGCATATCGATCATGGCAAATCAACTTTGGCTGATCGCATGCTAGAAATAACTGGTACGGTTGAAAAGCGCGACATGAAGTCGCAGTTTTTGGACAGCATGGACCTCGAGCGCGAAAAGGGAATCACGATTAAGTTGGCGCCGGTAAAGATGGCGCATTCGGTAGATAGTAGTTGGTATATAGTAGATGGTAAAAAAGTGTCAGACCCTACCAAATCCCACCTACCAAATCCCACCTACCAATTGAATCTCATTGATACTCCGGGACACGTTGATTTTAGTTATGAAGTTAGTCGGTCACTACAAGCCTGCGAAGGAGCAATCCTAGTCGTTGATGCCAGCCAAGGAATCCAAGCCCAAACTTTGGCCAACGTTTACTTGGCAATGGCAGTCGATTTGACGATTATTCCAGTGCTAAACAAGATTGATTTGCCAGCAGCCGATGTCCCACGGGTTAGCGCTGAAATCATTAATTTGTTGGGTTGTCGTGAAGAAGATATTCTAAAAATAAGCGCTAAAACTGGCGAGGGTGTTGAAGATGTTTTGGACGCCGTTGTCGATAGAGTGCCAGCACCAAGCGGTGATGCCGATGCACCAACGCGGGCACTTATTTTTGACAGTTATTATGATGATTATCGCGGTGTAATTTTGTACGTTCGGATTGTCGATGGATCGATAAAGAAGGGTGATGAGGTCCAAATGATTGCGACTGGTGCTCATGGTCTGGCACTGAATGTTGGTACGTTGCAGCCGGAAAAAAGAGATGGCGTAGAGCTGGCGACGGGCGAGATTGGTTATATCGTGACCAATTTGCGCACAACTCGCGAAGCGCGGGTTGGCGATACCGTAACGACCAAACGTTCTTACACGTTGTCGCAGCTGCCTGGCTATAAATTAGTTAAACCGTTTGTGTATGCCGGATTCTTTCCGGTCAGCAATGATGATTATCAGGATTTAAAAGACGCGATTGAAAAACTCAGTCTTAGCGATTCGGCCCTGCAATTTGAACTAGAAAACTCGCCGGTCCTGGGATTTGGTGTCAGAATTGGTTTTTTGGGACTGCTGCATATGGATATTATCCGTGAGCGGTTAGAGCGTGAATATAATTTGGATTTGGTTGTTACTAATCCGTCAACCGATTACCATGTGTTGCTGTCGAATGGTGAAGAATTGGACATAAAGAGTGCCAGTGATTTGCCTGACGTCAGTAAGATCAAAGAGATTCGCGAGCCTTGGATAAAAGGCGAAATTGTTGTACCGAAAGATTACATCGGTGGCGTATTGCAGTTGATTATTAATAAACGTGGTATGCAAAATAACCTTAGTTATATTGATGAGAGGGCGGTGATTAGTTTTGAAGCGCCGCTTGCCAATTTGCTGACTGATTTTTACGATCAGCTAAAGTCGATTACTAGTGGCTATGGGTCGTTTAACTATGAACTTGATACATATCGAAACGAAGACTTAGTCAGATTAGATTTTTATGTTGCCGGAAATATTGTTGATGCGTTGAGCATTATGACGCATCGCAGTGAAGCTCAGCGTTTAGGTCGCGAGATTGTCGATAAATTAAAAGAGGTTATTCCGCGCCAAAACTTTCAAGTTGCCTTGCAGGCAGCAATTGGTGGTAAGTTTATCGCCCGGGCTGATTTGTCGGCTTTTCGTAAAGATGTGACCACTGGCCTTTATGGTGGTGATGTATCGCGCAAGAAAAAGGTGCTAGCTAAACAAGCCAAAGGCAAAAAACGTATGAAACGTTTCGGAAAAGTTGATATCCCGTCAGAAGCTTTTACTGTGATGCTAAGACGCGCTTGACAGTAGCATTGCAATTAACTTCAGAAAATATGCGAGATTGTTCAAGAAGTGCTTCTCGCCTTTGTTTTCGTTCGATAGCCCATGCTGGCGGTTGAACTGATTTCGGTTGGGGTTTTATTGTGTTTACTGGTGAAACAACTGGTTGTTTTAGATTGACCAATTCATCAGATAGCTGTTCTAGCAATAACTCATCAATGATTATTTCGGTTTTTGTTGCTGATTTTGCTATGGCTGTAGAATAAGCTTCCTTACGAACATTATGCGCTGATTGCGCATGCTGTATAACGATCATGAGAATTGATAGGTTATACAGGACTATTATTGGTAGCGCAATCAATAGACTAGTAATCAAATCATAAGAGAACGGAGCTATTAATGCGATTACCAAACTTCCCATAACTATCCATTTCTCAAAACCAATTAGTTTCTTGGGTTTTAGCGGTTTGATATGGTCTATAAATGAAATTAAAAGTGGCAATTGAAAAACAATTATGAATGTAATAATTATATTTGTTACAAATCCCAAATAACTATCGGCTGATATTAGCGCATTTAATCCACTAACTTGGAAGCCTGCAAAGAATTTCAATGATCCTGGTAATATTATACAGTATGCAAAAGCAGCACCTGCAATCGCCAAAAGCGATGACACAATAGCTGTAGTATATACACGTTTGAGGGTTATTATTTTCTCTAATGCTGGCCGTATAAACATAACTAAGTTATATACCAAAACTGGAATAGCGATAGTTAACGCGCCCATAAAGCAAATTTTCATGACTAACGCGAAACTTCCAGATGGACTACTATAATAAAGTGGCGCACCTAATGGTGAGCGAAGTAGATTTAATATTGGTTCATAAAAAGCGTAAACAATAAAACTTGCAATTACCAGTGTAATAATTGACGCAACTAACCTCATCGCTAATTCGCGAATATGATCATGCATTTTAGCTGTTGAGCGTGTTTTTTGAACTAATTGGCTCACCACTCCACCTTTTTGTTCTATGACTTTTTAGTATCTTTTTCGTCGGTATCTTTTTTGTCGTCGTCGCGGAAACCTTTTTTGAGTTCTTTGCCAGCTTGGCCAACTCCACGTGCTAATTCTGGCAGTTTTTTACCGCCAATTATTAATACAAGAACTGCCAACACAATTACAGCAATAATTTCATATTTTTGCATAACACTCCCTTTTCTTACATAATGTGCTATTTAAAATTATATCAAAATGAAACGGTTATGCAAGGTGGATTTGTTGTCAACATCTTCTAAAAATCCCCAAAGTACAATATAATAATACATATGCCTAAATTCGAATTCGCAGTTTGCCCAAAAGACGAAGAAGATTTGCCTTCTGGACACAAAAGAAAAAAACGAGGTGACATTATCGCTGTCAAACCTGCTCCTTGGGAGTGGGGTATCGAAGAACAAAAAAGATATCTAATTGTAGTTGTGGATAATCTAACCCAGGAAGAAGCAGACGAACTATGCGAACCACTCTACGAAGACGACGCTAAACCAAAAGACTTTGAAACTAAAACCCCCATTTCTAAAAGAAAGTTCTCTATGAATATAGATAACATCATAACCAATATCAAGGCAGACATTGATACTAACAGATTAGAAGATTTCACAGATTCATATCAACCGCTCAAAGATAACGAACTTGAAATAGACGCGAAAAATGTAAAGAACAATTTTGACTTTATTAACAATAAACATACCAAAGAAGATTACATAAAAACAAAGAAGAAATAGCGTGTCTAGCTCTAGGCGACTACCCGTCTCATATAACGAAAAGACTTTCGGCACATTGGCTGCTGGAAGGGATTATACGTCATTTACTACTTGGGAAAGTGACACGGACAATGATTTAGTAGCTAACGCAAAGGGTGAAGTATTGACGTGTTATGCAGATCAACCTTCTTATAGTGCTGCTTTTTATCAATTTTCTGATGCTACAACAAATACTTCATATTTTAGGGTATTAAGAGCCGCAAATGGTCATCGTGGCACTCTAACATCGGGGGTTAGATTCGGCTATGCTGGTACTGGTTCATTAGGTAATGCCTTATGGGTATCAGAGAATAATGTTGGTATTTATGACATTGCTGTATGGATGGATCTAACAGCGGGTGTTAACGCAATTGCTATCGGTATTCAAATTGATATTCAAACTGGAGCAAAGATAGTTGGATGTACTGCATATGATTGCTTGGGTTCTGGGACTGGTCGTGGGCATGGCTTTTTGGCATATTTACCAGACGCTAACGCTGATAGGACGGTTTATTTCGCAAATTGTTTTGCTTATAATTGTGGCGGTGGCAGCAGCCCAAACACAGGGGGATTTTGCCTGTGGGCTCCTAATAATAGGAGTATAACAGGGTATTTTTATAACTGTACTGCTCGGAGTTGCGCAAGAGGGCTAATGCTTCTTCGAACAACAGGAACTCTTACGGCTATATCAAAGAATTGTGTGTTTCAAGATAACACTACGAATATATATACTTCCGGCACATTAACACATACCCCAACCACCAACGCCACCTCAGGAGTAACCTTCAATGCAGACGGCTATCATCTAAAGCCCGACTTTGAAGGTACCGCCAGAAACCAAGGCACGAATTTATCTGCTGATCCCTACTTTGCTTTTGATGATGATATTGACGGAGACACAATCACACGTGGTTGGTCAATTGGTTGTGATTGGTATGCCCCAATAGCCGGTAACCCAACAGGCACAGGTGGAACATCAAGGCGTACCCCACTTTATTATTACAATTCTACCTATGGCAATTCATCAAGAGGCTATACAGTTCTAGCTACATGGGAATCTGATACGGATAACACACTCACAACATCAGCCGCTGGCGAAGTATTGACATGTTATGCGGATTCGGCGACGTATAACGACAGTATCGTAGTGGCTGGGGCGACTGTTAATAGTAATTATTTTCGCGTGATTCGGGCGGCTAGTGGGCAACGAGGCACAAGAACGTCAGGAGTGAGATTTGAAAGAAGTATGACAACTTCCTATGTATATGCTGGGTTAATAGCATTATCGGAGTCATACGCAAAATGTCATGATATTGCCGCAAAAGTTACAGGAACAAATTCTACAACCTACGTGACTGCTTTTTGGGGTACAGCTACATATACTGTATTCACAAATTGTACTGCATATGATTGTATTGCCCCAAGTCAATTTGCTTGTGGTTTTATGCCAGGAACCGGATACGTAGGATTTATAAATTGTTATGCTTATAACTGCACAGGCGCAAACAGTATCTGTTGTGGGTTCCATTTTAATGGTTTTTTTGGAGCTGATAATACAGACTACGTATATAACTGTGTAGCTAGGTCGTGTAAATTAGGATTTTATATGTTAAGCAACCCTATGAGAAATTGTATCTCTCAAAATAATACGACTAATCTATCTGGTACGCCTGCTCAAATAACTAATAGAATTGGTTTGAGCGTAGTTTTTAATGCGGATGGCTATCACTTAGATACTTCTGACACAGTTGCTAAAAACCAAGGAACCGACCTCAGTACTGACATTACATTCCCTTTTTGTGATGACATAGACGGCGACACCAGACCAACTGGTGCAGGTACTTGGGACATCGGCGCCGACGAATACGTAGCATTAATACTAGGTCCAATCAATCTAAAATCATACAACACCAACCTTAAATCAAATATTAAAAGCGTAAATGGTAATTTGATTGCTAATGTAAAGTCGATTAATAACATATGATGATATATATTATGCCTAAATTCGAATTTGCGATTGCATTATCCGATAAGCAGGACCTTGAAAATAAGCGCAGGCAAAGAGGACATAATGGCTAGTTCAAGGCAATTGCCGACCAGTTACAATGAGCATACTTACGATTCCGCGGGTGGTAAAGATTATTCAGTGCTAGCAACTTGGGAATCAGATACTGATACCGATTTGGTAGCTGCTACAAATGGTGAGGTTTTGACTTGTTATTCTGGTGTGCACAATGACTTGGTGGTGATGGCAGAAGCGACTACTAGTTTATTATATTTTCGTGTTATTCGAGCAGTTTCTGGAGCAAGAGGCACACCAACGAGTGGAGTTAGGTTTACGAAAACATCTAGTACTGGCGCGTCACTTATTTTTGATGTTAGAGAAAATTATTTTGGTTTGTATGATATTGCTGGCTCTGCAATCAGTACGCACTTGAATGACTATGCTGCATTATTGCAAGTTTGGATTAGTTCGCATCTAAAGTGTGTTGGCTGTACTGCATATAACTGCTCATCAACAAATGGAGCATCTGCTTTTGCGAATGGCTTTTATCTGGGAGGTGACAATGCAATATTGGTAAATTGTTACGCGACGGCTATTACCGGGAATGCAGCTTATACTTCGGCAATTCTAGCATATTCATCATTTGGAGCTCAGACAGTAAGTGTTTACAATTGTACGGCAACAAATTCTAGTCGTGGCGTGCTTGTATATGCACAGTCGGGCAGAACAACTATTTGCAATTTAAAGAATACAATTGCACAATCAAATACAATTTCAAACATTTCAACTGATTCAGTAGTGGGCGGAATAGCAACGCTAAATCCAATCACCAACGCTACATCAGGCGTAACGTTTGATGTTGACGGATATCATCTTTATTTTAATGACAGGGGTGCGTTGAACAAGGGGACAGATTTATCTGGGGATGAGACTTTTTCATTTAACGATGATATTGACGGTACGATTATTGCCAGTAATTGGGCGATTGGCGCTGATTGGTCGCTTCTTGCAAAAACAGTGGGTAATAACATTGGCCCATCATCAAGGCGTACGCCGACTTTGTATTATGAATCTACCTATGGTGACGCCACCCGATATTACACCTCACTTGCTGCCTGGGAATCCGATACCGACAACGATCTAACCCTACAAATCGCAGGGGAGGTTTTAACATGTTATGACGACGGTGCTCCATATAGCGACAGCGTAACACTTACAGGCGCAACAACTTCAACTGATTATTACAGGTTAATCCGTGCGGCAAATGGGCAAAGAGGGACTCCAGCTAGTGGTGTTCGATTTGTTGTTTCTTCTGCAATTGCCAGCGTATGGATATTCAAGATTGAATTAGAAAATTATTCTGGCTGTCATAATTTATATGCCAAAGCAACAAGTACGCTTAACAATGGTTATGCTGTAGGGTTTGGAACATCTTCGGGCCCAACGGGGAGCTTTTTTGTCGGTTGTTTTTCTGTTGCTCAAGCTACGACAGGTTTAGACGCTTATGGAATGGGGTATTATTTAAGACATCAGTCTGGGACAATTCAGTATTTAATAAATAGCGTAGCGTTTGACTGTCGTTCCGGTGCTTCGTCGGTTATTGGCGCAGGGGTTGTTATTCATTCTAACGGTAATGGTAGGGGTAGCTCATATATCTATAACTGCACTTTGATAGAAAACCAATTAGCGGCTGTTCGTACGTATGCATATACAAGTAATGTCTATGTCACGAATACCGTATTAATAAATACCAATACTTTGGTTGGCGGAGTTTACACGTCTAATTATAATGCAACTAATAATGTTCAGTTTGGTATTGACGGCTATACCCTATATAAATATGACAAGCAAGCGATAAACAAAGGCACAGATTTATCAGCTGATGGTCACTTTGCCTTTAACGATGATATAAACAATGCAACCAGAACCAGGTGGGATGTTGGTTGTGATTTTGCTGATATTTGGGACAATACTGCTAGGGCATTGCCAGTAGCTTTCATCGAGAGTACCTATGATAGCGCGGGCGGTAAAGATTATAGTTTACTGAGTACTTGGGAATCGGACACCGATACTGATTTAGTTATGAGTAAGATAGGCTATGTTCTTTCTTGTTCAGCCAGAACGCATAATGATAGTTTAACAATTTCGGGGGCAACAACTAACTCTTCTTATTTCAGGGTTATTAGAGCAACTGGCATTAATAAACACAACGGGACGGCTTTGGGCGGTGTAAAATTCAGCGTTACTAATCTCGCCGCTCCATCAGTTTTTATAGTACAAGAAGATTATGTAGGACTTTACGATTTTATTATAACCGGCTCTTTAAATTATGACGTAACGGTTGGAGGTGGTCTGCTTACCTCTGTTGTAAATGGCTACTTAAGGTGCGTTGGCCTGATTACCTATTCTATTTCGAATAATTATGGGTTGTTTAAAGGTTGTGGCATTCGTTTTAATAGCACAGCGGAAAGCTATGCCATCAACTGCTTGTCTTATAAAAATGAGGGAGATGGGTTCTATTCTTATAGTACTGGTAGTGCTAATAAATTCTATAACTGCACAGCTTATAGTAACGGTGGTTTTGGGTTTGAGGGATCAATCGGACAAACGCATACCGTAAAAAACTGTATAGCTCAATCAAATACAGCAGGCAGTTTTAGCGGTGGTACCTGGGCTCAGACAGCTTGTGTGACTACTGGCGTTTCTTTTGTCAGTGTTGCTACTGATAATTATCACCTTAACCCAGCTGATACAATCGCCATAAACCAAGGAACCGACCTCAGCACTGACATTGCATTCCCTTTTTGTGACGACATAGACGGTGACATTAGACCAACAGGCATAGGTACATGGGACATTGGCGTCGATGAATATGTGATACCTATATTAGGTCCAATCAATCTAAAATCATACAACACCAACCTCAAATCCAACATCAAAAGCGTAAATGGTAATTTAATTGCTAATGTAAAGTCGATTAACTAGGTTTGTTAGCCATAACCTTATAAGAATATCTAAAATGCCATATAATAATACTTACTATGCCTAGCTCAAGACGATTACCAATCAGCTATAACGAGCATACTTATGATTCTGCGGGCGGTAGGGATTACACTTCTTTAGTTACATGGGAATCTGACCATGACGTTAATTGTGTCACCAATGCCAAAGGCGAGGTGCTAACTTGTTATTCAGGTATTCACAATGATTCAGTGGCTATTTCGGGTGCTACAACTAATACTAGTTATTTTCGTGTAATTCGGGCTGCAACAGGACAGAGAGGCACACCGACGAGTGGGGTAAGGTTCGAGAACTTAAATGTTACTGCACATTCGCCTGGTATATATTTAGCAGAAGATTTCTCATCCGCTTATGACTTGGCGTCTAGAGCCACATCAACTTTAGGAGATGGAATTCACTGCTGTGGCTTTATGTGTCATCAGACAACAGGCAACAGGATTGTTGGATGTACCGCTTATAATATAAATTCGTCTGGAACCAATGGGTATGGGTTTGGGTTTTATATGAATTGGTCTGCAGGAAAAATATCTTATATAGTAAACTGTGTTGCTGTCTCTGTAACTGGGACTAGTAACGTATCATGCGGATTTTTTGCTAATGTTTCAGAAGTCGGCACATCGACTGCTAATTTATATAACTGCACGGCTGTTTCTTGTAAAAATGGACTTTATGCCTATACTATTGCTGGCGGGAATGTGATTGTTGTTAATGCAAAAAATTGTATTTTTCAATCAAATACGACGAATGTTAATTCTAGTGGTTTAGGCACCGAGATAATAAATCCAATTACCAACGTCACCTCAGGCGTAACATTTGACACAGATGGCTATCATTTAAAACAAGGAGTAATCGGTTCAGCAGTAGCCCAAGGGACAAACCTTTCAGCAGATCCAAATTTCGCCTTTGACGACGACATTGATGGGGAAACTATTACTAGGGCGTGGGCGGTAGGTTGTGATTGGTACGCCCCAATAACATCATCAGTCCCATCAGGAAGTTCTAGAAAACTTCCAACTTATTATTACGAATCCACTTATGGAGCTGGGCAAAATTATACATTATTAGCTACATGGGCAGCAGATACTGATATAAATCTAATAACTCCGACCGTTGGATTTGTTTTAACCTGTGTTGCAGGTATCTATAATGACACAGCAGCACTTTATGGAGCAACAACAAACGCCAACTATTTCAGAGTTATTCGTGCGGCTGCAGGTCAAAGAGGTACTCCGACGAGCGGGGTGAGGTTTGTAAAAGTAGTAACTACAGATACTCAATTATTTATCATAGGTGAGGCTTATGATAGTGTCCAGGATATAGCTATTAAGTTGACTTCAACAAATGGCTCAATAGCTTATTCTTTTTTCACATATTCTAATAATGTTTCATTTATCGGTTGTACTGCATATGATGTTTATACGACAGGAACCGCCATTGGATTTCGCGTATCCTCATTAAACCCAGGTTATATAATAAATTGTTTGGCATATAATGTTGATGGTGGGGTTAACTCTTCCGGAATGATGGTTGGTGACAATTCCGGAACAAATCAGAATATTTATATCTATAATAGTACTGTGGTTGGGTGTAATGTTTACGGTATTCTTATGACTAGTCAGGCGGGATATACTACTACTACGTATCTAAAAAACTCAATAATACAAAATAATGGGACTAATCTTTATGCTATCGGAGCAGGAACTGAGACTTGGGTTACAACCACCAACGTCACCTCTGGCGTAACCTTTGCCGCTGACGGCTATCATCTGGCACCTACCGATACAGTCGCCATAAATCATGGCACTGATCTAAGTGGAGTATTGCCATCAACCGAAACAG
>JBAQEV010000040.1:0-57249 GCA_049286925.1 Saccharimonadales bacterium (SeqCode) | reverse complement strand
GTGTCATTAACTAACGATGCGGTATTTATAAGCCACGCGTGTAGGTCTTTGAATGTTGGTGTTGTCTCCATGATGTCTAACCATCGCGTATGATTGTCGTGCGCTTTTAGGCTGAGTTTCCATAAATCAAGCGGTGCAATACCCCACGCTTTATGGGCTAATAACTCTGGCAAAAGCGCGTTTACATCGTCATGTTTTCCAGTAGCGACATCAATCAGCAGACGTGACAATTGCTCGATTAATTTAATCGGCGGCTGCTCAAGAGCGTTGTCTCGTCTTTCGTAGTTAACCGCGATGCCGACTTTTGAAAAGTATGGCAAAAGTGACATTATCTCGCTGTGTCGACGTGTCAGAACGGCGATATCATTAGGGTTTTCGCCAGATTCAATTCGGGACTTGATGTCACTAACTAGCCAGTGTCGCTCGTCGGCGATTGACTCGGCTTCAAAGATTGATACGCTGTCGCCTGCGGTTTTATTGTGGGCGGTTAATTGTTTGTTGATTGAATCGATGCGATTTTCAAGGCGGTCTTTGCCCTGAATAATAACGTTACGCGAATTATCAAGCACGCTAGCCGTAGAACGATAATTTTCGGTTAAAGTTATTTTTTTGGCTTTCGGATAGTTTAAATCAAAGTCCAGGATGTTGCTGATGCCTGCGCCTTGAAAGCTATAGATTGCTTGGTCGTCGTCGCCGACAACCATGATATTTGGTGTGTCGCCTTGGACGGGGTTATTGGTCAGATTATGCAAGATGCGCATTTGCGCCATGTTGGTGTCTTGAAACTCATCGACCAGGATGTATTGATATTTTTCTTGCAGATTAAATCGCAAATCGTCAAATACTTCCATGGCATGAACGACGCGCAAAATCATGTCATCAAAGTCGTACAAAGCGGCTTCTTGCATGTGATCCAGGTATTGTTCGTAAACAAAACTAAGTGAGCGTAATTTTACTTGGCGTTCTCGTGATTTTAAGATGAAATTACCTTTGTCATCTTTTTTAAACCAGGCATTGCGCCAGGCCGTGATTGGCTTGGTTGAGTTTGTTTCTAGTGATTCGCTGACGGCTGTGTCCAACGAGTCGGCCAATATTCTAGATAGCGGAACGATTGTTGGTAAATCAATTTTGCCGTTGCTGTTTCTGATTGCCTCGATGTGTTGTGCGGCCAAATATGCCGTTTTTTTGCTGATTCGGTCGGCAAAAATTGGTGCCAACAGTTGCTCGGTTTTTTCAATCACCAGGTCATTTTCGTCCAATATTTTCAACAATTCGTCGCTGGTTAAGCCGCTTTTTTTCAGTTCTGATATGGCAGTCAGACTATCGGACAGATAAGTAAATTCGTCATTTAACTTTCCGGCAATCGGATTGTCATAACCTAATGATTCAAAAATACTCCGAATTATTTCGTAACTGCTAAGTGAATCAGCCGGACGAAAATGAGCGCCTTGATAAAAATATTGACCATTTTGGTTAATGACTTCACTGCCAAAACTGTGAAAAGTATGCACTGCGACCTTGTATGATTCTTTGCCAATAATTTCGGCCAAACGTTTTCGCATAGCACTGGCACCGCTGTCGGTGAAAGTTAGGCACAGGATGTTTTCGGGTAATGTATCGGTTTTTTGCAAGATATTAGCTATGCGTACGCTTAAAAGTTCTGTCTTGCCTGTGCCTGGTCCGGCGATGACCATCAAGGGGCCGTCTAATATATCGACTGCCTTTTTTTGTGATTCATTTAGGTTAGAATAGCGCTTTGAAAAATCCATTGATTCAATTGTAGTCGATAGTACCAGGCTCGTCGAGGGTTGACGGGTTGCCAAAGATGTTACAATAGAATTTGTAATGAGTAATAAAATGTATGACGAGCTGGCGCTTGAGCGCGAAATTAATAGTAATTTTGGAGTAGATATCGAAATTTCGCAGTCTATTGTCCACCGAGTGCCCGTCAGCCGATCGGCCGAGGCTACACTGTTTTTGACTAGTAAAAAACAATTATATCTTTATATCTCTGGCCAATCCAAATTGATGTTAAGCGATATTAAAAAACTTGTAGCCAGAATGGGCCTATCCGCCGAACTATTTATTCCACCTAAAAACCAACCTCACTATTTTGACGAGGTTGCAAGGCGCAAGTTTGCCGAAGTTTTTCCTGGACGAAAACACGTCAATGATGAAGATTTGATATTTTATCGTACGCTAGTGCCCTATAACCCAGCACTAATTTTGATTAGAGAAGTAAAAAATGGCGAAATATATCAATTTGATAGCGATAGCAGCACCAGTTGGCGCATGGCGGCAAAATTTGCCTATCGCCGTATCAAGACAAGCTAATTATTATTTGTGATCAATTAAGTAAATTAACGATTTAGTGTCGATGATGTTATTGGTGTCTTTGGATGATTGATATATTGCCAATGCTTGTTGGAATAACTCTTTTGCCTTTTTTGAATCACTACTCATTAACTTTATTGCTTCGAATTTAATCTTGGTTGCATTGTTTATTGGGCTGTTGTTAATGGGTTGATTAGTGATGCTGGGAGATAACACAAATATCGTGGCTAAGATAACACATATAACTAGTGCAACAATAATTGCATTTAGTTTGTTTTTCGACCTAGCTTTCTTCTGCTTATTTCTCCTTGGTATGGTTTTCATCCTGATTTTTTTATTATTTTTCATATTAAAATACCTGGAATGTTCCACTACTGGTAAATACGTGTACGGTTTCATTGCCCGATATATACGATGAGCCTCCGGTTGCGCCCATGGCAGCCGTTGGGTATCGCACGATGACTATACCAGATCCACCGTTACCGCCATCATGTCCACCGCCACCACCACCACCAGTGTTGGTTGATCCGTTGGCGCCAGTACCACTTAGGGCGCCGTTACCACCACCACCCAAACCGCCAGCTCCCCAATATGCGACTGACCCACCACCACCACCACCACCATAGTAAGTACCGCTACCAGCTATTGTATTATATAGTCCATATCCGCCAACCATCTTGCCGCCGCCAGTAATTGGATCTTTGGCGTTACCACCTACTTGACCGGCGCCACCGCCACCGCCACCGGATTTTCCATCATTCCTCCATTGACCCAGGCCGCCATGTTGTCCATATCCGATACCGCCACCTGATGGGCCCTGAGTCGAATCACCCCAATTGTTGGTGCTGCCATCCATAGCGCCAGCTCCTCCACCACCACAACCGCCATCATGTCCGTCTTCGTTGGTGTGTCCGCCTCTTCCGCCACCCTGGGCGACTATATCCCAAAAGCTTGAATTGCCACCATTAGCCGCATTGTCGTCCCCGTTATAGCCGCCACTTCCGCCGCCACCAACGACTACGCCGTAGCTTGTGCTGCTGACTGTTTTGGCGGAGTGGAACACAACGCCACCTCCACCTGCGCCACCGCCAGAGTCATCGCTGTCGCTAGACCCACCGCCACCGCCGCCGGCTACGACAAGTACTTGCAAGGTTGGGAACGGACGGTAATAACTGGTCGATCCAGAGCTACTCCAGCTACCGCTAGTAAAGCTATTAAAGCATTGTGCTTGAACCTGGACACTATAGGTTTGGTTAAAAGTTGAAGTTGTAAATGTTGCCGATGTTCCAGTGGTTGTGACCCAGCCAAAGTCGAAACCATAACTTGTATAGAAATCATACCTATACATTAGTGATGTGCCGGTTGGGCATGATGATGAGCCCCAGGTATATATGGTGCTTGTGTAGTCTGGAACGCTATATGACACTGTTGGGGTTGGCGGAATTGTTGCAATTGGCCTGATATAAGTATCTTCGCCACCGATAACTGACTCGCTGTATGAAGCGTTATTTATATAGCAGCGTGCCTGGGCTTTGTAGCCATATTTAACACCCTGTGAGGCTGACTGCGATGTTGTTAGGTCTGTACCCCATGTAGTGTATCTAGACCAAATTCCATCATTCAGACGACTGCTGGTTTGATATTGCGGTGTTGCTCCACCGGTGCAGCCTGTTACTGGAGTAGTAGTTGCTACTACGTTGCCACTACCACTATCGTATGTTACATCAACTACCGGAACACTAGGTTTGTCAATTGTGAGGACGGGAGCGTGGCGACTTTTGATAGATATGATATTACCAGTAGCTTCCTCTAGGTACTTAAGTGTATAAAGCGAACAAGTGCTACCGGTTATACAAGGATCACTACCGTCACCAATATAGGCGTAATCGCTGTTTGAATTTTCGTCGATATCCGCACAAGACGCCTGAATAGAATTAGTGCCAGAGATACCCGTTGGTGACGTTAAGACCGCAGGGTCGAGGCCTAAAAGGGTTGTTGCGGTGACGGTACTAGGTGTAGCTGACATGGCTGCGCATCCTGGATACTCACCATTTTCCTGATAGAAAGTTTCCAAAGAATCACTAATTATTTTCATGCTGGCCGAACGGCTAGCGTCGTTGGCATTAGACTGTATGCTGTCGAAAGAGACAAAACCGATAGTCGTTAGGATTCCAATTAAGGCAATAACGACTAGCAATTCAACAATCGTAAACCCGCTTGTGGTTTTTATCATAGGGTCATTGTAACAGATTTAACTAGGCGAATACAACAATGCGATTATGGTTATTTTATTTTCAAATCCAAAACTACCAAATGCTCAATATGCGGAGTTCGCGGAAAAAAGTTATATCCCATGTGCCATTTTATTCCATATTTTTCTGACAATAAGGCAACGTCTCGCGCTTGAGTGACTGGGTTGCATGATAAATAAATAATGCGGACTGGTTTAGTCTCAAGCAACTTATTTATCACATATTCGTGCAATCCAGCCCGAGGCGGATCAACGATAATTGTAGAATCTTGGGTAATATGCTCGAGGGCGCTTTCGGTTGGTGCTAGGATTGCTTTGACAACTTCACGTCGTTTTAACGACATGATATTTCGTTCCATTTCTTGGAAAGCATGCTCATTAATTTCAACCATAGTGACATTTTGACCGCCGATTGTCAGGCCAATTGTTCCGACGCCGCTATACAAATCAACTGTCGGCTTATCTGGCATTACCCACTTCTTCATATTGGTCAAAGCTTGTTCATAGACCGGAATGTTAATTTGGAAAAATCCTTCGACTGCGTAATTAAAATCTACGCCTAGTATCTTGTCGTTCAGGCTGACTGTTCCCCACGCTTGAAGGCGTTTTGTGATTACACTGGCTGGACTTTTTGGGTTTGAAAAAATCATTTCAAAACCTTGCAATCCAAGAGCTTCAATCTCTTCTGATGTTAGTAGTGCAAAGTTTTCGTCTTTGACATAAAGTTGAGCCACGACGTTTCCACTTTGATCACATCTGACGAGCAGCGTCTTTAGGCTATAAGCACTGGTATTTTTTTCACGCAACAAGTCGCGGACAGCAAGGGCCGCCTTGTTGATGGCTGGCATCGCCAAGCTGCTGCCATTGACCAGTGTTTTTGTGTGCGAAGCTCGTTTGAAAAAAGCTAAATCAATCCGTTTTTCTTCGTTATCCCACCACCAACTAAACTCAATTTTGTTGCGGTATTCGTATTGTTTATCGTCGCTAAATACGCTGATTGCTTCAGGCAAAACAATGTCGTGAAGCTCAAAGGCTTCTTCAATAAGGGCTGATTTATAACGTTGTTCACTGGCAAATTCCATAATTTGCCAAGGGCTGGTTGATAAATAGCTGTCCTTGTCGAGCGGTTCGATACGCTCGGTGCTTGGTTCGATAACCTCAGTGACTATTCCTTCGGCCATCTTTGATTTTTTCTTGGTAATTTGGATACTGACGGTTTCGCCTGGCAGTCCACCCCAAACGAATATTTTGCAACCATCATCAAGCGTGCCGATTGTTTGCCCACCGCCGACAATTTTATCTAGTTTTACACTAACAATTGGAAAGGTTTTTTTCTTCATCTATTCATTATACCCGATTACAGGGATAAATAGCCTATAGACTCAAGATTAGACTGATAACGCACGGGATTGCTAATTATTGGTACGACGTTATTTTTTTGTGTTAGGCTTAGCGATTAGTTTTTTGGCTTGCATCAAGATCATTCCACTACCAAATATCATCGAGGCCATAATTGCTACGAAGCCGATTAATGGTATAAAGAAAGCGATAACCAAGATAGTGACTCCATACAACATAGTCCAGCCGTATTGCTTGTCGGTTTTCGTGATTAATCTGCCCAATAAGTACCCAACAAAAGGACCGCTGACTATTGCGATAATCGTGAACAGTAAAATTATTAGAACTGCTAGTGGTACACCAATTGCCGTAACGAATAACATCACGACAATCACAGGCGCAATAATCATACTAACTATGCCGACGAGCGCTGTCAGGCCGGGCTTTTTAACTGCGTTTGCGGTTGCTTCTGCAAAGATTTTTGGAAACAGTCCAACTAGCGTCAAGGCCGTTGCAACCATCGCAATCAGCACGTATATGAACGCAGTTATTGTGATAGCAAATGGAGTATATGCAGCCGCTTTTCTTTCTGGTGGGTTGGTGCGGGTTGTTGTGCCGACGATTTTACCGCCAGCATTAATAGTTGGATCGGTCGTTCCGTAATAATCGACGTTGCCGCCAACCCTTCCGTTTGATCCGATTGTGATAGTCTCTACGCCGCCTTTGACGTTACGCCCAATTGCGCCGTTGATAACTATGTTTTGAGATCCGATTACTGAATCTCGTCCAATCGATCCGTTGATGGTTGCATTTTGGCTGCCACCAAGCAAATCGCGTCCAATGCTGGCGCTGTTATCAATTGTTAGGTTTTGAGTACCGATAGTGGCACTACCTTCGATTTTTCCACCAATATTGACGGTCTGTCCGCCAATCCTAATGTCGCCAGTGACTTTGCCGTTGATATTGATAGTTTGACCGGCACAAAATACGTCGCCGTTAATTGTACCGCTGATATTGACGGTCTGTCCGCCACAATAAACGTCGCCGTTAACTGTGCCGGCGATGTCAATATTGCTGCCACCCGCAAACAGCATGCTGTCGATGGTCTCGCTTGCGGCCACCGTAACGTTGTTTCCGGATTTAAAGCTTTGCGCGCCCGCTAGTCCCACAAATGCCAAACCAGATAGTATAACAAGACTTAGGCTTAAGGCAGTTATTTTAATATATTTCATAATTCCCTGACCTCCCTTTTTATAATTCTATTTTACTATGTTTTACAGGATTATGTTAGGTCCGGTAAGCAATATTTAAAATGGACAGACACATGGCTGGCAAAATTGACTTGGAAATCGATAAGTGGTATAATATAAGAATAGTCAAGGTGATGGATGGCGGCTCTTTAAAAGTCAAATTATTACAGCGCGCTTTTTAAGCGCTAATAATTATTAACATAAATTATATGAAAATTATAATTATCTTGTGGTTTGTTATTCTGGCATTCTTTGTTGGCTTAATTGTCTCCCCTTTTGCCAAGGAATATCTGAATAAAGAAATGAGTAGTGAATACAATGCGAAAATACAAAAAATCGCATCAATTGATTTAAAATCTGGAGATAAGTTTGTGCTTGGCTACGTTGTTCTTGGTAACAGTGCCTATTATGTCTATAGGGACGCCTCAAATAAAAAACTAGATTATGTGGAAAAAGATAGTGTTTTGTTGGTAGAAGATAATGAAACGCAGCCTAAGTATATGGACTGTTCAGATATATCAGTTTGTAAATATGAAGGTGAAAAAAGTCGTAAGCTAGTTGTGCCAGTTGGCTACGAGCTTAGGCGGCTTAAGGCAGATATTAATCTTACCCCGATTGATGATTAGTTATTTAGCGGGGCGGCATTATTGTCGCCCCTACTGCCTACAAAAAGCGCGCTAATGTAATAATTTGACTTTTTGATAAATAAATAGAGCCCGGTTGGGCTCTATTTATTTAGTTTTGCTTTTGCCTTTGCGATTCGCTTGCGCGCTGCGCTGTGCATATTGCGGCGTTTTGCCATATCTTTAGTTTCCTAACTTTTAGTAATCATGTAATTGTAGCACACGCCGAATTTAGAAATCAGATTATTTATGACACATACTGAATCGAATTAACAATTCACAGAATCCTTGAAGGGGCATCTCTGCCCCTTCGCTCTGGATTCTGGAGGTGATTACGATTTTTTAAATATCAGGCCGTGTTTTTTGACCGATTCTGGTGGGTTGTTTTTCAAGAAATTATTTAACAAATTTCCATAGACTTTGACGGGGTAGCATGCGTTTATACTGGGAGTTTCGTCCCAATCATAACAAGCTCCGCCACCATGGCCTTTCTTGTTTTCTTCGCTAGCCTTTTTGCTTGGTTTATCTTTTCCGCCATCATCTAATTTATTGCAGACATGTTTATGGCCATCAACAGTTGCGCTATCTGGCAATGAACCGCTGCTAAGGTATGGTCGAATATAAGCCGGAAAAATAAAACAATAGCCACCTTGTGTTGGATTCGTTGAGACAGCGGCTGCTTTAGCCTTAGCTTTAGCAGTTGCATCAGCGGCTGCTTTTGCGTCAGCTATTCTTTTTGCTTCGGCAACTCTCTCGGCTTCAATCGCGGCAGCCTTTTCGACTTCAGCTGCTAATCTAGCCTTCTCTTCTTCTTGGGCCTTAATTGCAACTCTCTCGGCTTCAATCGCGGCTGCCTTCTCGGCTTCGACTGCCAACCTAGTCTTTTCTTCTTCTTGAGCTTGGATTGCAACTCTCTCGGCCTCAAGTCGAGCAGCCGCTTTTGCGTCCTGTACGGCGAACACGATTCCGCTAACTAGCAGCATTAAAAGTATCGCCAGTACGACAGCATACAATACTGCTCTCTTGGGGTTAGCCTGGTAAAAGGCTAACAATTTGTCTTTGCGCATTTGATTTTTGCACTTTGGAAATAGTTTTTGCAACTAACCCAAAGTGATATTAACGAATTAATTATTTAAAACTTGTTGGCGGATTAGGCCCAAATGTAATCACGAAGCAAATTAATGATTTGAATCTCAAGTATGTGTACAAATAATCTGATTTGTAAAATGACCTCCGCCGCAGGATTATAACATCGTGCGACTGATTAGATTATTTTGTCACAAAAACATCAAAGTGTCAATCATATTTTAAGATATATCATGTTAAAAATATAGCTGCTCGACTATTGCTTTGCAAATTGTAAATCTTATGTATTTTCCAGAACCCGACATTAATTTAACTGTCAACGAAAATGTACTGACACGTTCACGAACATTGTGTATTATCACGGTTATACTTATACTAAAAGGTAACTTATAATAAGCATAGATTATTGTAAGTTAGGGACATAAGATGATTATTAGTATATTAACTTACGGAGCAGCCCAATGATAGAGCCTTCAAAAAGACATTATGGCAGATCAATAGATGCGCCTAATGGTTTCACTATCGTTGAGCTTTTAGTGGTAATAGTCGTCATCGGTATATTGGCTGCGATAACAATAATTTCATATACGGGCGTTTCAGATCGCGCTACGGTTTCGTCTATTCAATTAGATTTGTCCAATGCATCACAACAACTAAAAATGTATCAGGTTTTATATGGGTCATACCCCACCAGCCTAGACTCAAACAACTGCCCTACTACTCCAAACATAGACACGAATTATTGCTTGAAAACCAGCGCTAATAATACTTACAGCCATTATCAATCCGATAACACAGTGACTCCACAAATATTTTCATTAGAAGTCGTGGGCGCAAATAATATAAGCTATCGTATTACCAATGATAGTAAACCATCGGCAAATAGTAGTTCTCGTACTTCGTGTTTGGATATACAAAACTCAGGGGCATCGACCGGCAGTGGTATTTATTGGATTCTGCCCTCAGCTGGCATTGAAATCCAAGTATATTGTGATATGTCAAATGATGGCGGCGGGTGGACCAAGATATATGAAGGCCTAGTGACGTCATCTACGTCAGTTAGTCGATCATTCGGAAAGGTCACGGATATATCCGATAACATTACGTTTAACAATATGAAGATACAGGCTAAAAACTGGAATTATTCAAAAATTGGAATCACGACAGAAACGGCTATGTTGGTAAATACATTTAGTTGGTATTTTGAATGGCTACACGACCAACCGGACACCCCAAATCCAAACGTTATGTTCCATGACGTTAATGGCAATCAAGATGTTCAGTTCACTGTTTTTGGCCAAATTCTATACGGTTATGGCAACAGCTGGAGGAATTTAGTAGTAAGCCAATATAATACACAAGATGCCGATTCATATTTGTACCTAGGGGGGGTGACGTCATTAATTCATAAGGCCGATTGGACTTATGGGGATTATAACCAGCACATGAATGATGACAGCCCCAAAGAAAGCGGCCTAGGACTAACGCCGAGACAGTTTCAGGAAGTGTATGTGTGGGTAAAATAATAGAGCCCGCAGATCTTACTTTTTTAGTCAGGTGAATAATGTTAATACGAGACTATAAACTAGCCTAAGGATTGTAATACTGGATATTTTTAAAATCGTCAAGATAACGCTCGAGAATTGATAAAAATTTACGTTTATCTCGCTCATCTTTAAAAATAACCGCACCTCCAGCGCCTCGATTATATACATGGTAATAGGCTGGAGCGTCGTATTCTCGAATCGTATGTAGCGATGGCATAAATATAGTATATATTAATAATAATTAAAACTCGGACTTGTTATATCTGTTTAGGGTTAGACCTTATATGTTTTGAAATTGGCTCATTTGCATAGAATGAGTATAGCATGACCGTTATATTCCCTGTTATTTGATAATAATATTGAATAAATATCCAACAAAAATAATACCAAGGCCGACTATCAAAGCGTATATAATAATCAGCTTTGTTTTTAGAACCTTTTTCAGGATAATAAATTCGGGTAACGACAAGGCAGTTACGGCCATCATGAATGCCAGCGCGGTGCCGATAGGCATACCTTTGTCGATTAAAACTGAGACAATTGGAATTGTACCGGCGGCGTTGGAATATAGCGGTATGCCTATTAATGTTGCTATGGGCACTGCAAAAAAGTTGTTAGGACCGGCAAATTCAACAAGCAGGTCGCTTGGAGCGTAACCGTGCATTAACGAACCCAACCCCACACCAATTAGGATAAATATCCATATTTTTTTGATGATATCTATGGCATAGTTTTTTGCGTATTCTAGCCTGTCTAATTTTGTCAGTTTCTTTTCGTCAGTTTGAATGCTTTTTGACTGATAGACAAAATTCTCAACCCATTTTTCAAGTTTTAACCTGCCCAAAACCCAGCCGGCGACGGTTGCGATTGTTACGCCCGAGACGATATATATTAATGCTATTTTCCAACCAAATAACCCCCACAACAAAACCAAGGCTATCTCATTGACCATTGGTGCCGATATCAAGAATGAAAGTGTGGCGCCCAGTGGTACTCCGGCCTCAATGAAACCAATAAATAGTGGTATTGCCGAGCAAGAGCAAAAAGGCGTCACGATACCAAATAATGCCGCTAGTAAATTATTGACGACTGGATATTTTGTACTTGATAGTAGTTTTTTGGTTTTTTCTGGAGGAAAATACGACCTGACATAAGAAACAACAAATATAATCGTTGCCAACATCAAAATAATTTTTATCGAATCATAAATAAAAAAGTTGACCGAATTACCCAGCGATGAGTTTTTGGCGATATTAAATATCGAGTAAGTTAGCCAATCGGCAATCCATTGAAGTGGCGCAAAAATATCTATCATGATTTAGTTAATATTTTCGTAAATTGCATTTAATACGGCGTCGTCTTTGTGTGAATTTAATTGTACTGGTTTGCCAGCAACTACTAATACTGGGCTGTACATCAAACCTAATTCAATAATGCGTGAAACGTCGGTCGAATACTCCACCTCGGCGTCAATTTTATTGTCACTAACTACTTTTGCGACAGTCGAGTGTAGTTTTTTGCAGGTCGCACATCCCGATCCCAACACAGATATCTTTATCATCTTGTTCTTCCCCTAGCCTTTCTAATATTTTATTTAGATTATTTAGCGATTGTTTATTCAGTGAATAGTAATTATTTTTGCCACAGCGACAATTATTGATGAGGCCTGATTTTTTGAGAACCGACAAATGATGAGATACCAGATTTTGCCGTATTTGCATCTTTGCTTCGATTTCACAAACACACAAAGATTTTTCTGCAAGCAGATTTATGATTTTGAATCGATTTTCGTCGGCCATAGCTTTTAACATATCAATCATTGTTGATATGTTAGCATGTTATCGACTGCTTGGTCAATAAAAAAGCCGGCCAGAAGGCCGACTTTTTACTGACTGGATAGTTGAATCTTTCCAACCAAGCCGAAGGTTTTGTCTAGTTGTTTAGAACTCTGCTAGTTGTGAGTTTATCAAGTTAACATCATCTTTGGTCTCGGTATCGGTTATCTGATCAAGAGATGTTATCGCTTTGTCTAAATCACTAGTACTGACTACCTCTTTGGGGACTGATTCAGTAATGGTCTTCATATCATCAGCGACTGCTGATTGTTTGGCGACATTGCTGTTTGTGTCAGTATCGGTGGCGATAAATCGATCATAGGCTACATAGCCTAGCAATCCAACTAATCCTATAGCCACAACGGCTACTACTATGATGATTGGTGAAAACCCGCGTTGATTCTTGTTTGACAATTTCATGTTAGTCTTCCTCCGCTACTATGGCTGTTTTTATCTCGACAACCAAATCATGAACGGCATTTTTGTATGCTGTTATGTCTTCAGACTGTGTTGAGGCCTGTGATTTAAATTGTGTAGCGACACCCTTTGGGTCATCATTGCCACAACCAAAACTGCCCTTCATTGTTCTGACAGTATTCATTGCTGTTGTTGCTGTTTGCTTCTTGACTGTAATGTTTGCAACTAGTTTGTCGTAGTTAGCGATAGAAATATTATTTTCGGTGTAGTATGTTTGAACTTTTTGTTGGACGGCATCAATTACGGCAATCTGTTTTTCACCACGATCGCCAATGCGAGCCATAATGTTGTTGATTGCCATCTCACGGTTTTGGCATTTCTCAAGGCTTTGACCCTGCAGCTTTTTTTGTGTGGCAGTATCCGAGCCTGAACCACTTGTTGAACTACCTGATGTTGCCGATCCTGACTGGCTGTTGCCAGCGTCGGTGTTTTGCGCACTTACCATGAGTGGCGCCGATAGCGCTATGGATAATGCCATAATTGTCGCAATTATTAAATTATATTTATGTGTTGTTTTTTGCATATTTTCCTCCTTTTGTAAGTATAAGCGTTTTCTAAGTAACTTTCTAGTAGAAAAATCTACGGTATTCATAATGATTTGCCTGGCTGGATTGCTAAATCTTTGGTTGGAAAAATTAATAACCAGAAGTTATATATCGGGTATTCGTTTTTAAACGAAGAATAAATTTAACACAATATGCTAACATAATAAGAGTATCAGCCGTATAAAAAGGATTAAAATGCCCAACAAAATAGCTGTCAGTATTAGACATTTTAGAATGGACTTTGGCAACAAGACCGTTATTAAAGATTTGTCATTTGACGTGCACAAAGGCGAAGTATTTGGTTTTTTGGGCAGTAATGGATCTGGCAAAACTACGACTATCCGTGCCCTACTGGGTATCTATCAGCCAAGTGCCGGCGACTTGCTGATTAACGGCAAGCCGTTTTCTGTTTCGTCTGGTGTTAAACTCGGCTATTTGCCAGAAGAGCGCGGTTTTTATAAAAAAGAAACAGTTATTGACGTTATGACATACTTTGGACGATTGAAGGGTCTTTCTGGCGAAGAATCCAAAGCGCGCGCCACAACATACTTAAATCGAGTTAAGCTAATCGACAAAGCAACCACCAAAATTGAAAAATTGTCTGGCGGACAGCAGCAAAAAATTCAACTTGGAATTACTATAATGGATGACCCTGAGCTGCTTATCCTGGACGAACCTACCAAAGGCTTTGACCCAGTTAATCGACGTTTGCTGATGGATATTATCGAAGAGCACCAGAAGGCTGGCGCGACGGTTATTTTTGTTACTCATCAGATGGAAGAAGTTGAAAGGCTTTGTGACAGAATTGTCCTTTTGAAAGACGGCGTGGCGCGTGCCTACGGAAAGGTGTCGGATGTTAAAAAAGAATTTGGCAACGCATCCTTGGATGACATATTTATCAAGGTTTATGGCGACGAAAATGAATCAACAGAGGAGACCGCATAATGTATAACTTGGGTACAGTATTCCGTTTTGAAGTGTTGCGTACACTTAAAAAGAAGTCATTTTGGATTATGGCTATGATTTTCCCTATCGCGATTGCATCAATTTATGGGATTGTCTATTATTCTGGTGAAGCTAGCCAAAAAGCCGCCGAAGACACCGTTAATCAAAAATTCTCGTTTGTCGTGACGGACGAAAGCGGGTTGGTTAATAAAGATATCATCAAACAATTAGGCGCGTCAGAGACTAGCGATAAGCAGTCGGCTATAAATAGTGTTGCCGACGGGTCAATTGACGCGTATTTTGTTTATCCCAAAGACCTAACGAAAAACAAGGTTGAAATCTATGCCAATGACGCTGGTTTGTTTGACAATAATAGATATGAGGGCGTAGCAAAAGCCATTCTGCAGGGTTCAGTTGCCACAGTCGTAAGCCCACAGGTAACGGCGGTATTGCAAAATACGGTTGGTTTTAACTCGGTTTTATACAAAAACGGTTTGAAATACGATGGATTCAAAGAACTGATAGCCCCGGGCGTATTTTTGGTGTTGTTTTATATTTTGATAGTCGTATTCGGAAACCAAATGTTGGCCAGCACGACCGAGGAAAAAGAAAACCGCGTTATCGAAATTATCCTAACAACGATAAAGGCGCGGACCTTGATTATCGGTAAGATTCTGTCGCTTTTGGTCTTGGCACTTATTCAGGTGGTGGTGATTTTGACGCCAATAATTATTGTTTATGTCCTGTTTCGCGATCAACTGTCGCTGCCAAACCTGGATCTCAGCAATATACCGCTTGACCCTATCCGCATTGGGCTTGGCGCAATCTTTTTCTTGTTGAGCTTTTTGATGTTTACGGGACTGTTGGTGGCGATAGGTTCGGCCGTGCCTACGGTCAAAGAAGCCTCGGGCTTTTTTGGAGCGGTTATGATATTTATATTTGGACCATTGTATGCGGTAAGTTTGTTTATTTCTTCTCCAAACGCTGACCTTGTACGCTTTTTGACATTTTTCCCATTGACGGCGCCGATTCCTTTGATGCTTCGTAATGCGGTTGGAAATCTTTCAACAGCAGACGCCCTTATTGGCGTAGCCGTACTGGCGGCTGGCGCAATTGCTGCTTTGGCGGTTGCGATTCGCATGTTCCAATATGGCGCACTTGAATATTCAAACAAGGTTTCGTTAAAAACATTGTTTAAAAGAAACTAAAATTACCCGTAATGGTTCAATAGCTTTGCATCACTAAATGTATAGGTTAGGATTACAATTAAACCATGGCATATACAACTCATCCTTACTAACTTACATTCCGGATTAGTCAAAGCACTTATTGATTGGCAATTATTTAGCTTGAATTGCTTTGGTTCGTTTTGCTGGCATCATAAATTTCAACAATGTTTATATCATTGATTTTAACTTTTCATAATTTATAATCGGTATTTCTAGAAGGTCTGACTTTATTATTAGTTTAAGCTCGTCGATGGGGCAATTAAGTCCTGCTAATCTTTTTTTTGAGATATCTCTATGTTTTATTGCTTCTTGAAGTTTATTGTCTTCCGTAACAACAAATGAGGTCTTGGGATTGACATTTTTTGTTATTATCCCGCCCGCCCCCTCTATTATTCTTTTAGCCTCTAATATTTTTTTCGCCTCTTTTTTTGATGGTTTTTTCAATAATAATCCAGGCAAAACAAAAGTTGTTCCAGAAAGTTTTTTGCTTTTGTCCTGTATTGATCTTCTTTTGGCGGGCCACCCATTGCGAACAACAACTAAACCGTTCGGGTAAACACTGATAAACTGTCCATTATGTCCACGGCTTTCAAACGATCCCATAAATGAGAAAGGAAACCAAGTGTTATTCCAAAACGGGCTGCCAAATGCATATAGAGCCTTTGAACGAGGTGTTTGTTGTTTGATATAATCCACAGGCACGATTTGTTTGTCTTCCCATCGACCATTATTCAGCCAAAGATTGCCAAGGCGCAACATGTCACGCGCGGTCATTGTCATACCGCCATTGGCTTGACGACTGCCGTCTGACAGCTTATTCCATTTTACGGAGGTAATTCCAAGTGGATCAAAAATCCTCTCTTTTGCAAAATCATATAAATCTCTTTTCAAGACACGTTGCAAGGCGCACGCTAAAACATGGTAATTTACAGAAATATATTTAAATTTCTTACCGGGAGGGTTTGACTGTTTGCGAAGTAACCCCGCCAACCCAGTATCAGCCGCTAAGCGCCATTCAGAGTCGTCCTTTAGCCCGCTTGTCATCGTGATAAGATGTTCAATCGTCAGCTTATTTTTACTGTCGTCCACTTTAATATATTGTTTAGCTTCTGGATAAAAATCTAGTATGCTTTGTTTAATTGATTTAACGTATCCTTCTTTAATCGCGATACCCAAAATGATTGATGTTATGGTTTTTGTCATTGACATCATAGGAAATTCCGTTTTGTCGTTAAAGCCATCCGCATACCATTCGTGTATAAGTTTACCTTTATACGAAGCCAGAAGACTTTCACTATGGGGGTACGAAAAATATGTAATTTTTTTATGGCTATATATTGCATTAAAAACTTTGGGTAAGAACCACCATGGTTTTTTCGCAGTATAGAACTCCTCTGTTGGCCATTCTCTATGAAAATCTGGCGTATTTTCGCCGTAAGGAGAAGTCCGAGTTTCTGGAATGCTATTTGGTTGCATTCTTCGATTCCAAAAAGCCAGCACGCTTACATAACTTTGTATTATTGCAAGTTTTTTACCCATAATTTACCTTATTTATAATATTCTTTAGTTGTATATAATTCCGTAACGAACGAAAGAACAACCAGTCCATCTTTGCTTATGGTGTCAAATTCATTCCCAATTTTATTGACAAGATGCTTCACTAAATTCTCATCTTTCATATCTGGACCCGTTGATAATGACATAAAATATTTAATATATCGATCCCTGCTATATAATATTGGATTATCAAAAACCTTGAAATTAAGATCGCTACCAAAAAAATTAATACGATCTTTTTTGCGTTTAGCTAACATCATTTTTATAGACTTTGGTTTTTCGTTATTGTTTAGTGTGATATTCGTGGTTATTTCTGGTGGAACATTGTGAATAATGAATAACCTACCATTTGGTCGCATAATTCGCAGTACCTCTTTTCGAAATAAAGCAGCATCAAACCAATGGAATGACTGAGCCGTACAGATCAAATCTACACTATTGTCGTCCAACCCTGTATGTTCTGCGCTACCACCCGATGTAATTATATTCCCCATTTTTTGAGCGACTACGTCTAGCACGGTTCGCATACCATCATCCGGATCAATCGCATATACTTCCGGGAATCGCCTTGCCAACAATTCAGTAAGTTTACCCGTTCCTGCACCGATATCTGCGACTGTGGCGTCTTTTACGGAATTTGCAACGATAAAATCCACCACGCCCTTGGGATATGACGGGCGTCCATCTGTGTATTGGCTTATCCTTTCTTTATAGCCCATTTATGCCTCCTTGCTCTTGCAGGCTAATGTTTTTATTTTTTTATATACAAATTCAGCAAAATCAAAATCGATTTGCTCATCAATATCGATTGCCTCGTATCGGTCAACAAGCAAAAGCTTCATTTTTCCACCACAATTACTTCTTCTTTCCATCATTGTTTCTTTTTTTATTATGCTAAACGCAGGTATTCTTGAAATAATGTTTGGAAGATTTTGACTTTTGGGGTGTTGGTCTAAACTATGATTGATTGGTCTATCGTCCAAAAATAGAAATTCTTTTACTAATTTTCCAGAATTAATGGAGTCGTATTTATCCATATTCTTCAAAAAGAATTTTATGGCGTTTTCGAGTGTCTCATCTTTAAGCGTCGGCGAAGTAACACACGCATGCACCATAATGTCGGTGTTGGAAAGTTTTGCGGTATTATAAAAAACTTCATTAGCGGTGGCGGCGGCTGATGCGTGAAAGTCATCAAGTTTTACTGTCTCGCAACCTAATGATTCGGCAAGAGCGAGCATTTCTGGGCTATCCGAGAGTACAATGATGCCATCTAGCTGTGGCATGCGCTTGAGTTGGCTGATTTTTATTTCAAGTAAGGTGCTACCTGCAAAAGGACGGATGTTTTTATTTTTTACACGCACTGAACCTGCGCGGACTGGGATAACACCTTTTATTCTCATGATTACTCCCTCTCGTGTATTATGGCGGATAGCGCACGAATAAGTGACTCTTTGCCAACTATGGATTTTTCACCTTTAACAATTCTCAGCTGAGTTTGCTGTAACTGTTTTGAAAGAATTATAACTCGGTCAGCGAGTTCGGCTGCTTCATCTATGTTGTGTGTTACAAATATGGTTGTAAGTTTTTTCTCTGCGCAAATGCGTTTAGTGAGAAGTTGTAGCGCTTTGCGGGTTTGTGTATCGAGGGCGGCAAAGGGTTCGTCCATAAGAAGGATTCGTGGCTCAAGCACAAGTGCTCTCGCAACCGCTGCACGCTGACTCATACCGCCGGAAAGTTGGTGCGGATAGTAGTCTTCGTATCCACCTAGTGCGACGTCTTGGATAATTTGATCGGCACGTTCTGACGCTTCAGCGCGCGTTGTTGCGCGCCTTGTGGCCAGTAGTGTGTGCACTACGTTTCCTTTTACTGTTTTCCATGGAAATATCTGATTGAAATCTTGGAATACCATAACAACTTCAAGATTAGCGTTTTTCTTTTCTACATTATCTATTATCACAATACCACTGTCTTGCTTCTCGAAGCCGGCCAGAATACGAAGTAATGTTGATTTTCCTTCGCCCGAGCGCCCAAGAATACAAAGAAATTCACCCTCTATAACGGAGAGATTAACGTCAGCCAAGACAGGCACCTGCTTTCCACGTACGCTAAAAGACTTCGTGATATGTTCAGCGGATAAAATAGTTTTAGGCTTTGGCACGAGACATTCCCCATTTTTGAATTGTTATTTTTTCAAGTTTTTTAAATAGGACCCCTTCTACAATAAGTCCGATAATGACAACGGTTAAGATGCCTGCAAGCACCTGTTCTGTATTTGCGTAAACACGTGCCATGTACACATACTGGCCAATGCCACCGATGCTTCCAATCATACCGAAAATCATCTCGGCCGCAATCAGTGCACGCCATGCACGACCCCATCCCATAATGAGACCAGAAAGCGTGTATGGCATAACTGCGTAAAGGGAGATGTCTTTCACAATCTGGAATGTGTTAAGTTCGATATTCCGTCCCCACTCAATATAAATGGCTGGGATAGCCCGGAACCCGGCGGTCCAGTTGGTAATAAGTGGCCAAAGTATGCTATGCACAATCAGTGCCACTAGAATACCATTCCCGATACCAAACCACATCATCATTAAAGGGATTAGGGCGATACCAGGAAGTGGGTTGAATACTGCGCAGAGTGTTGATACAAAACTATCAACTACCTTGTAACGTACACATGCAATACTTACAACTAAAGCAATAGCAAGACTAATAAGGAACCCAAGAATAATTATCCAAAGTGAATTAAGAGCTTGGAGCAGTAGCGTTCCTGTGATACTTTCTGCGACAAGCGTTTGTGCGACACTCGAGAACGGAGGTAAGATATACGGGTTGACAATCTCTGTTTGTGCGCAAATTTCCCAGATACCGACGAGGAGGCCTATCCAGACAATAGGAGCAAGCGCTTGGCGATGCTTAATCAAGAAAGCTTTTATAAAACTCCTTCTTAGTCTATAAGTTATTTAGTACGTTGTAGTTTTCGAGCTGGTTAAATTTTAACGGCTGATTCTTTAAAAACTTTGACTTGTAGAGAAAATCGGCAAGTGTGTCATAGCCATTGATACTCATTCCCATTGGCATACTTTCAAGTACCGATTTTACTTCAGCGGTATCAATTTTCCAGCTGGTAGCCATTAACTTAGCCGTCTCATCGATATTTTCATCAGCGTATTTTACTGCATCTTTTTGTGCTTTTAGAAATGCATCCACTAGGTCAGGATTCTCTTTATAAAACTTCTTTAAAACGACGTTTACCGAACCTACGCCATAATTATTGACGGTATCTGTGAAGTCATGAATGGTCCGTACGCCAGGAGTTGCCTCTGCTTTGATGGTAGTTGGGAAAGTTGTGATGTAAGCGCGTATTTCGTTACCAGTAACAAGCGCGGCAAGGCCATCTGCATGAGGCATGACTACAAAGGAGTTGTTGAATTGACCGCTGTCACCGAACTGCTTTTCGGCATCAACGAGGAATGCAACGTGCAGAATGGTATTAAGTCCAACTAACGCAATTTTGTCGCTTGGCTTTACATCGGCAAGGCTATTGATGCCATCTTTGTTTGAGTACATCTTAATCGGCGTATTGCCGGCGTACGAGATGATATCCATCGGAATACCGTTCTCGACAGCCGAAAGGTACGATGGCAGTGAAAGTCCTGCAATGTCAATACTTCCGCTGACTACACCATCACGCATTTCGGTTGAAGCTGCGATATTTGTCCATTTAAGTTCTGTATTCTCTGGGAGGTATTTTTCAATGAACTTTTTTTCTTTAATAAGAAACATCATTGCGTTCGAGTATGACCCAGCGTAATTAATAGTGAACGTTCGATGCTTTGGTGCGGATTTATCCGAGCCAGTCATTCTTGGAACGACAAATGCCACTACACCACCAATGATAATGATTAGTGCGAATATGAAGGTAATAATAGTAGTTTTTTTCATGCGATTTCTCCATACATTAATATCTTGCAACGCTAATATTATCAGGATGATACCCCTAGGGTGTAATAAAGTCAACCACAACCAGAATTTACGCTAAATAATTTTTGAAGGCGCCCTCATAAGGAGGTCACGACTATCGCCTGTTTTCGGGAAGGCCATAACGTCACGAATGCTTTTTTCGCCTTGAAGAATCATAACAAGTCGCTCAAGTCCCCAGGCGATACCACCGTGAGGAGGCGTTCCGTAGGTAAACGCACTAAGGATATGGCCAAAGTCGCGATTGATAATTTCATCGCTGTAACCAATAATCTGTAGTGTTTTGCGAAGATCATCTGCATGATGGGTGCGAATGCTTCCACCGCCAATTTCGTACCCATTCAAAACAATGTCGTACTGGGTCGAGATAATTCCAGCAATATTTTCTTTGTTTCGAAGTAATTCAAGATTCTGCTCTATGGGTGAGCTGAAAGGATTGTGCGTAAATGTCCAGTCTGCTTTATTTTCAGGATGAACTTTATGATCTACCTCTTCGAACATTGGGAAATCAGTAACCCAACAGAACGCAAGTAAGCTTGGGTCATTTGGATCTTCGCGGATATCTGGGCGGTCGTTTCCGTACTGCTCCATTGCATCTTTGTATGAAATACGAGGAAATGGTACGGTTTGAATGCGTTTTTCAGGATAGAGTTTTGTAACGATATCGATAAGAAGGGATTCGTTAAGCTGCATGATCTCTTCTTTATCAACGAAGCTAAGCTCCATGTCCACCTGTGTGAATTCTGCTTGACGATCTCCGCGTGCATCTTCGTCTCTAAAACAGCGAGCGATTTGGAAGTAACGTTCCATACCGCCGGCCATAAGAAGCTGCTTGAATTGCTGTGGTGATTGAGGAAGTACAAAATGGTTGCCCGGTTGAAGACGCGCTGGCACGACAAATTCACGAGCGCCTTCAGGTGTTCCTCTTGTAAGATACGGTGTTTCAATTTCCCAAAACCGCTGAGCGATAAGATAATCTCGAATGCGTTTTACAATTTCGTGACGCTTTTGGATGTTATGCTGCATTCGTTCAGAACGCATATCAAGATAGCGATATTGCATACGAAGTTCTTCGCTAGCCTCTGGGGCTTTTTCAATTTCAAATACAGGAGTCTCTGAGGCGTTCAAGATAGTGATAGCTTGGATTTGAAGCTCTATGGCGCCCGTAGGCGTTTCAGTGTTGATTTGCCTTTCGCCGCGTGCCTTGATTTCTCCGGTGACAGATACCACATATTCACTCCGAAGTTCTGAGGCGGTTTTGAATAACTCGGTGTCGCCTCCAAATACTACGGCCTGAAGGTAGCCTGTGCGGTCTCGAATATCAACAAAGATTAACTTTCCGTGATCACGACGAGCATGCACCCATCCCATGACGGTTACTACTGCTCCAACTTTTTCAGGGGTTTGTTCGATCCATGTTCGTTCGGCCATTTAATGATACTCCGTTAGGCTTATAATCTTTAAGTATTATACATCACTATACTTTTCATAGCGATGCAATAGCAGGGTTAGAAACATGGGCCGCTTTTCCTGCTGTCGCATCTGGCTGGGGATAAGGGACGTTGTGTTGTTGCATTTTTTTCTTGGCTGGGATGGAGGGACTCGGTCACGTTCCGCGACCCCGCGATTTCACGATTGCAAGCCAGCTTGCATCGGAAAGTCGCCTTGCGGACTGCAGACTTGCAGTCCTCACCCCCGATGACTCCGTCATTGGGAATTCAAGTCCCACACCCGAAGTTAAAATAAAATAATGACCAACGCGGGTCATTATTTTATTTTGGCTGGGGATGAGGGACTCGAACCCCCGATGACGGGACCAGAACCCGTTGCCTTACCACTTGGCCAATCCCCATTATTGATGAATAACTAGGCTTTCGCCTATCGACAACCATTTTATAACACCTTAGGTTTACTGTACAGTTATTGAGGCGATTTCTGGTACAATATAGTAAATGGGTAATACCAAACAAGAACTTATATATTATGTTGACGAACAGGGTGTACCGACTGGCGAGACGGCATCAAAGTTGGCAGCGCATACAGCTAAGACAAGATTACACGCGGCTTTTTCATGTTATATATTTAACGATGATGGTCAAATTTTAGTTACTCGCCGGGCGCTAAGCAAAAAGGTCTGGCCAGGTGTTTGGACAAATAGCGTTTGTGGTCACCCTGCCCCTGGCGAGCCAGACGAAGATGCAATTGTCAGGCGTGCTGACTACGAACTTGGTATGACGGTTGCGGATATTGATGTCATTTTGCCCGAATATATTTACAAAGCACCACTTTATAACGGGATTATCGAATATGAGTTTTGCCCGGTATATATGGCCAGAATGGAGACAGAGCCGTCGCCTAATTCAGATGAAGTTGACGTTTTTAAGTGGATGGATTGGACAGATTTTATATCCGAACTCAAAAAGGACAAGGCTAATATGTGGTCATTTTGGTGCAAGGACCAAGTCAAACGGTTTGATCAAGATATCCTACATCGTTATACGGGCAAATAATGCTTATTTTTGTTACACTGATAACATGATTGCCAGAACGCACGATCTAGCTGCAATCACGGCCCTATCTGTCGTTTTTTTAAGTGTGCCGATGCCACAGATTACTCTTTCTACGGTAATTTTGTCGGTTCTTGCGAATCTTATTGGCGGTATTGTGCCCGATATCGATCAGCCGACGGCGCCGTTTTGGCGTAATTTGCCAGTGGGTGGATTCTTTGGTCGATTTTTAACCAAAATGTTAGGTGGCCACAGGTTTTTGACTCATTCGTTGTTGGGTGTGGCTGTTTTGGGATATTTGGTATATTTGATGCTGGGCTTCTTCCACCCTGTTATGCCAAAAGTGAATATTGATATTGTTTGGTGGGCATTTATGATTGGTATTTTGTCGCATTTAGTAATTGATACTTTTAATAAAGAAGGTGTTCCTTGGCTGTTGCCTATTCCGATTAAATTTGGCTTGCCGCCAATTAAGGCTTGGCGCGTAACGACTGACTCGTGGGTAGAAAACTGGTTGATATTACCTGGTCTGTTGGTGTTTAATTTTGTGTTATATTTTCAAAATTACCAACATCTTTTAGATTTGATTCATAATAATATAATCTAGCTGGAGAAATAGTATGAAATTTGGCGCAGGCTCGTTTGCCGGTACAAAGTCAGACATAAAATCAGACGTTTTGGCTGAGGCTGATTCCGAAAAAGCTTTAATTAGTTATACAAGTCAGTTATGAGTGAATTTGACGATAACAAATTAGTTATGTTTGTTATTATTAATATATGACCAAATCTAAAATTGATTATAGCGTGTATGTTTTGACTAATATGAAACTTGCAGGTGAGAGTACGATTTCTGGTGTAGTTAAATTGGCAATTGATGGTGGCGCGACAGTAATTCAGTATCGCGAAAAAGAGGCTTCGACCGGTGTAATGATTAATGAAGCGTTAGCGATTCAGGCGGTCACTAAAGCTGCTGGCGTACCGCTGATTATAAATGATCGAATTGATGTTGCGTTGGCTATTGATGCCGATGGCGTGCATGTTGGACAAAGCGATATGCCAGCAATTTTGGCGCGTAAGTTAATTGGTCCAAATAAAATACTAGGCGTGTCTGCTAGAACGCCCGAACAAGTTGCCTCTGCTATCGCGGGTGGTGCCGATTATCTTGGTATTGGTGATATTTTTGGGACTACCACCAAAAAAGGCACTGTAGTAATTGGACTTGAAAAATTCAAGCAACTTGTCGAACTATCTTCTGTTCCAGTCGTTGGGATTGGTGGTGTGACGAAGGACAATGCCACCGGTGTTATTGAATCTGGTGCAGACGGCATCGCCGTAATTTCGGCGGTATTCGGTAAAGACGACCCAGAAAATGAAACCAGGCGACTAATGGAAATTATTAAGAAAGCAAAAATTATAAAATAACTATCAAACTTATGGAGGCAATCATGAATCAATCTCGTCCAGGCGAATTCGAATTAATACATCAACTGACGCGTGGTTTGCCGAAATATCGACGAGAGGTCGTAAACGGTATTGGAGACGATTGTGCCGTTTTAAAATTAAAAGGTGATAAATATTTGCTGTTAACTTGTGATGTGCAAGTAGAAGGCGCGCATTTTTTCGCAAAAAAAACTATGCCAGAAATTGTTGGCCAACGGGCTGTGTCTGTTAATATTAGCGATATTGCCGCAATGGGCGGTAAGCCGACTTATTGTTTGGTGTCGTTGATTACGCCAAAAAAACTTAGCACAGATTATATTGAAGCGCTATATCGCGGGATAAAATCCACTTGTGTACGTAGTGATATACAGATTGTTGGCGGTAATATATCGAGCGGTCGGCAATTGGCCATAGATATTTTTATGATGGGTGAAGTGAGGCCAGGCGATATACTGACGAGGAAGGGTGCAAAACCCGGCGACAAACTGCTAGTGACCGGAAGTCTGGGTGGATCGGCTGCTGGACTGGAAATCATAAAAAATAAAATAGTTATGCGGCGTGAGGACAAAGTTTCACTGATCGAAAAGCACTTATCCCCCGTTCCGCGATTAAAAGAGTCAGAAATTATCGCGAAATCTAGAATGGCGACCTCGATGATTGACATCAGTGACGGTTTGGCTAGTGATGTCAGGCATATATGTAATCAAAGTAATGTCGGCGTAGTAATTAACGAAAGCCAACTGCCGATTCCAAGCGGCGTAGCTAGGGTTGAAGAACTATTAGGGTTAAAACCGATGTCGTTGGCGCTTAGTGGTGGCGAAGATTACGAATTACTATTAACTGCTTCGCCTGATGCGGCTGAAAAGATAATCAAGATGGTCAAAAGTAAGACCGGTACAGACGTAAATATCATCGGTGAAATAATGCCGCCAGACGCTGGTAGGTGGATATTCGGTGTTGATGGGCAAATGCGTCCTTTGATTGCGACAGGATGGGACCATTTAAAAGAGAATGGCATAGAATAGACCACTCTATAAGAATGTACGATTTTGATTTAATTAGGTATTCGACAATTATATCTTTTTGAGGACAATCGTAAACGCAAGTGAATTGATTACTAGGGCCATTAACCACTATAAACCAGCTGCGTTGACTAGGATTGTGTTTTGAGAGTTTTTCAAGCATAATAAGTATAAATTAGCGTAACCAAAGGAAACATTCAAAAATGGGACACTTCTCTATCGGTGGCATAGTATATACAATCATTGGCATCTTTGTTGCCAACAACTACGGGTATTTTGCAGATTTCAGCAATCTGTCGCACATTGTGTCGGCGGTCTTGGCTGTTACATTGTGGCCATTGATGTTTATCGGTGTTGACTTTTCAGGTATTCAACTGCCATTCTAATGGCTAGATATATCCGGCAGAACCGTAATTAACTTTTTTATAGATTCGCTCGTACATTTTGTTGGCTTCGAGGTTCGTAATACTTCTCTCTAGGTGTCGTAAAGTAATGCGGACTAACAGGTTCTTTTGGCCTATTTTTATGCCCAATCTTTCTTTGATGTTGTCTGGTAATTTGTCGTATTCAGTTTGGCTGATAATCTGCACATCCTCCAGCGCGTCAATATCGTGGCCCAAAGCTTGTCTGATGTCGGCACTAACATCTTCTTCAACATAATTTTCAGGCACACAATATGACATGTCACGCTTGATTGCTGGTTGATTCGAAACCTCGTGATACGGATTGGTATCCATCATTTGCTTGGCAATATTAGGATTTTTGGATCGTAAATAGCGGATGTCGGGGATATTCTTGATGGTCATAACTAAACGGTCAAGTCCCATCCCGAGTGCCCAACCCGAGTGTGTATTAGGGTCAAGGCCAGCGTTCTTTAAGATGTCCTCTTTTATTAACCCGCATTCTAGAATCTCGATATCTCGGTCGTCTTTTGTAGCGTTGACCTCGATTCCCTGGTTAGTGTACGGATGTGGCGAGTCCTCGATTCGTAGTTTCCAGCCAGGTGCGGCAGTTTCGGCGACGCCTTTTACTACTTTCAGTAGGTCATCTTTGATAACGACTGGCCGGGCCGAGTTTTTGACAACTCGCCACATTTCCAACATATGTACCTGGCTAACATGTTTTTTATCTGATACGTCGCGACGATATGCTAGCCCTGGCAATAAGATAACAACATCTTGCCAGTCGTCGGTCTTTGACAGATCACGAAGAATACCAGGTAAGTGAGCACTGGTGTGGGTGCGTAAGATATGGTTTTTATCGACATAATGCGTGTAGGTTGATGACCGACTTATATTATCGGTTGCGATTAGCAGATTATCATAATTATCCTTAACGGATACGATTGGGTCCATGCGATAGACTCTTACATCACTGTTTGGATGAGTCCGGCGCATATAATCGGCGATTTGCTCATAGATTATCTTGATAGCATGTGGGTTCTTGGACTCGGTCAGGTCCGGAATTGCTAAATAGCCATCGAGCTCTGACTTGTCGATAGGTTTTATATACATTTTCATAGCTTTAAATTCCCTGTTTAAGGTTAATGTTTTTTTGATTAAGGATAATAAAAAGATATTGCTGCTAGGCAGCAAAAAAACCAAAAAAGCTTGAAGAATTGTAATTGTCAACAGCAGCCTTGATTGCAAGGTTTAGGTAATTTATTAAGTAATTGACAATACTCATACTTACATTGTAACACGTTTACGGTTTATTTGCAACTATGGCGCTACAATCACTGCATGGGCTGCATCTTGGAGCACGTCTGGATAACTTGGGGTCATGCTCGTTACGGTTGGGTTAACATTCGATACACTTCTATTAACGATTGGTACACTTCTGTCAACCCCTGCTACGTCTCTGTCTTGACACATCGTTGGCAAGCAATTGGTTATTGTTCCATCTGAGGTGTATTTAGCCAGGAACATGTCGTTATCCCCAGTGGTATAACTTAATGTATATCCAGTCACAGCATATCCTCCATCGCTGGTTTGGACGATGGAACGACTATAATCAGCATTTATACCACCCCAAGTCTTAGACCAAGACAAAGTTCCATCCGAGGCGTATTTAGCTAGGAGTATATCGTAGTTTCCAAGAGTATAGCTTCGCGTATATCCAGTCACCGCATAGCCATCGTCGCTGGTTTGGACGAGTGAAGAGCCATAATCCTCGCCCGTACCACCCCAAGTCTTAGACCAAGACAAAGTTCCATCCGAGGCGTATTTAGCTAGGAACATATCGGTGCTTCCGGCAGTATAACTCATCGTATATCCAGTCACCGCATAGCCATCGTCGCTGGTCTGGACGAGAGAGTTGCCAACTTCTAAGCTTGTACTACCCCAAGTTCTCGACCAAGATAAGGTTCCATCCGAGCTGTATTTAGCCAGGAACATGTCATAGCTTCCTGCCCTGTAGCTTGACGACCCGCCGGTCACCAAATAGCCATCGTCGCTGGTCTGGACGAGGGCATTACCGTAATCAATATTTGCACCACCCCAAGTCTTAGACCAAGACAAAGTTCCATCCGAGGTGTATTTAGCTATTAACATGTTTTGTCCACCAGTACTGAGGCCCTTATATCCAGTCACCGCATAGCCACCATCGCTGGTTTGGACGATAGAGTTGCCTCTATCTAGATAACCACCATCCCAAGTTTTTGACCAAGACAATGTTCCATCTGAGGTATATTTAGCTAGGAGCATATTACCATCAGCCATGCCAGTCACCGCATAGCCACCATCGCTGGTTTGGACGAGGGAGTTGCCCATATCGGTATTTACACCGCCCCAAGTTTTTGACCAAGACAATGTTCCATCTGAGGCGTATTTAGCTAGGAACATGTCACCGTTTCCAACATCATAACTAAACGTCTCGCCAGTAACCGCATAGCCACCATCGCTGGTTTGGACGAGAGATTGTCCAAAATCAGTGCTCGTACTACCCCAACCCATAATAAAAGTAACAGGCGGTGGGCATCCTCCGCTCTCGACAGTACTGCTGCCGCTAACAATATGGTATTTAACACTAATATCCTTTGCACTGGTAGCTTCGATGCAATACGTCTCTCCGTCATTGCTGCCTCCGATCAGGGTTATATCTTCACTCGGAGTAAAAGTTGATGGAATAGTTTCTGGGTATTTACCACCTGTGGATTGGGTGTTTATCATTGCAGTAGCTGCACTGTTTAGATCTAGTTTCATTTGAGTCGTAATTGCTGTTTGTCTCCAGCTACCGTAACCTAAAAGTACAAGACCAGCCAGTATGCCGATTATTACTACGACAATGATTAATTCGATTAGAGTAAAACCACGGGATTTATTGGTAGATTCGGTGTGGGGTATATTCATTTTTTCTTTATATTTCCTTTAATTTTTTAAATTTTGGGACTATGATTATAATAACATAAGCTTTAAACCATTAAGGTTGGTTGTGTAACTTTTTGCAGATATCGTAAAGAGCATTAGCTGATTTTGACCAAGCAAAGTTAGCGGCTTGTTTGTGGCCTTTTTCAATTAGGTCTTTAAGGATTTCTGGATTCTCGAGTTTTAACACCTGCTCGGCGAATTGTTTGTCGTTGTCGGCCTCAAAAAATAGTGCTCCATCGGCGGCGACTTCGTGGAATATTTCCATATCATTCAAAACAACTGGTGTGCCCAGCATCTGAGCTTCGACTATTGGCAAGCCAAAACCTTCAACCTTTGACCCAGTAGCAAGAACTGCTGAGCTGTTGAGTAATTCGATATATTCATCATCGGATACGCCATTATGAAATACTACACTACAGCCTTGTGGTATTAGCTTTTCAAGCTCGACTTTGCGATCTGGTGCGATTCTGCTAAGTAAATGCAAAGAATAATCGTGGGATAGGTATTTTAAGCCTTTTATTAACACCTCTACGTTTTTATAAGGCATGAAGGACCCCATATATAAGATATTTTTGGTTCGTTTTTCAACTGGTTTTATCTTGGAAAGGTCAAGGCTGGAGGCATTATAGGCGACGACTATCTCTCGGTCAGTAAGGTGCATTTCGGTAATAAACTTCTTGGAGTTGTGACTGACGGTGCCTATATAGTCGGCGTGATTTAACAACCATCTTTGTGGCCAGTGCGCCATGTGGAACGTACGCCAAAAAAAGCGAATCCATAAGGGCAAATTGGTTGGTGGCTTAGGAAAACGGTAGTAAATAATATCTTGCAAAGTTAGGATTAGCTTGTATTTCCTACCCCACGACCCCATGACTTGTAACGGACTATAGACAATATCGGCGCCAAGTTTGTTGAGCTTTTTAGCCACGAAAAATTCTTTGAAAGATATCGGATTATTTATAATTTCGTAAGGTATGTCGGCTGGTAGTAATTTGAGCTGACGTCTGTCGTGAATTAAAACCGTCATTGGTATATTAGCATCTTTGAAACCTTGAACTATGCCGGCTGTATATCGGCTGATACCGTCGTGATAGTCCATTCTTGTCCATCTGGCGTCGATAAATATTTCCATAAGCTTAATTGTATCATGTACCATATATCATGTAACTCTCAGTTGGTTATGCTATACTCTTATGCATTAAGCCACTGGCTAAAGATCACTAAGGGTATAACTCAGAAAGAACCACAAATGAGACGACGATTATGGAAAGTGTGCGGTAAATCCTATGAGGTCGCTGCCAAACCGTTGTTGTTTATGATGTCACCAGATAAGGCGCATCATATGATGGTTCGCTCGACGTCTATGTCTGGTCGAGTGCCGATGCTGAGAAAATTCGTCAAGACGGTATTTATAAAGAAACCAAACGAAATAGTATCTCAAACCTATCACGGTATTCATTTTAACGGTCCGGTTGGACTAGCGGCTGGTTTTGATAAAAACGGTGAAATATTACCGATGATGTCGCGTTTGGGATTCGGCTTTGCAACTGTTGGGTCGGTCACTGCATATAAGTGCGATGGCAATCCTCGTCCCTGGTTTTATCGTTTGCCAAAGTCGAAATCTCTGGTCATTAACGCTGGATTGGCCAATGATGGATCGGATTTGATTATCAAGCGAATTCACGATTATCCAAAAAATGCCTTAACTGGCTTTCCTGTTGTGTTATCAGTGGCAAAGACTAACAGCCAACAAGTTGTTGATGAGGCGTCGGGCATTGATGACTATGTGACTACTGTTAAAAGGGCAAAAAGCGAACCTCGTATCAAGATGATTGAATTGAATATTTCATGCCCTAATGCCTTTGGTGGCGAACCATTTACTACTCCGACCAAGTTGGAAAAACTACTTAATGCGATTGATAAAGTCGGTATGAAAAAGCCAATAACCGTCAAAATGCCAGTTGATTTGAATTGGTCAGAGTTTAGGAAATTACTGGATATAATCGTTAGGCACAAAGTGCAATTTGTCACCATTTCTAATTTGCACAAAGATCGCAAAACGGCAAACCTTAAAGATCATTTGCCGGATAGTGTCAAAGGCAATCTTAGCGGCAAGCCAACCTGGGAAAAAAGTAACGAGTTGATAAGCAAGACTTACCTTGAATATGGTAATCGTTTGACGATAATCGGTGTTGGCGGAATCTTTACGGCCGAGGATGCTTACGTAAAAATAAAACTAGGTGCAAGCTTGGTCGAGATTATTAGCGGCGTCATATTTCGTGGCCCACAACTAGCGGCCGAAATTAGTGATGACTTGGCAGTATGCCTCAAGCGCGACGGTTACGCTCATATCAGTCAGGCTATTGGAGTGGACGCTACTAAAAAATAATCTGATTGTTGTATAATAGAGTCCACAGGCTAATCATAAGGAGTATAACTTCATGAAGCGTATCTACTGGATCATCGGACTAATAATTTTAATATTAGCGATAATCGGAGGGGCAACTTATGCTCTTTTCTTTGCGTCACCACCTGCCAGTGCGCCAACAGTAAACAACACAACCGTAACTCAGCCTTTAAAGATGTATATGGTGGCAGTTGATGATAACGGTACATCTGGTGACTTGATTGGCTGTGGCGACAGCGCCGTATCGGTCACTACCGAAGATGTGACGACTAGTGATGTTGTTAAGGCGACTATGGAACGTTTACTCGCCAACAAAAACCAGTTTTATGGCGAATCTGGCCTATACAATACTCTTTATAAGTCGTCGTTGACCTATATCAGCAGCTCGGTGTCTGGCGATACAGTAACCGTCAAACTCAGCGGTACGTTTAGCCTGGGCGGCGAATGTGACAGCCCCAGGGTTCAAGCTCAACTTGAACAGACCGCCAAGGCCGCTGCCAGCGTTACAAAAGTTGCAATATTTGTGAATGACAAGCCGCTAGACGAAGTTTTATCATTGAAGTAGTTTTTCTATCCCACCTACCACCTACTATCTACCAACTACCAATTTTGCTATTGACGCCATCAGTATCGCACGCGCTATAATAAGTACAGTCATGTGAGTACTGGGAAACCTTTCCACTCGCAGGCTTTTATAGCCAACATAAACGTTGTCACACTCGCTTGCGAGCCACTGATAAACGAATACAAATCAAAGTAACTTCAGTAAAAAGAATAAATAAACTGAACGGTTTTATTATTCCTGTCTGAACTACCTATCGGAAATCCGTTTACTGGTTAAATCAAATTATCCGGTGTATTCGATTAAACTTTATGGAGGAAATGGCTATGAAAAAAGTAGATATAAATGAGCAAGTTATCGTATCGTCTTTGGGCTTTCGCAAAAATTTAGTTGCTTACCCTCGCCGCATGGAATATCGTGGCGCGACCTATAACTTTATTGATGCAGGACTGCGTTGTTTGGTCCGTCAGGGCGAAAAGATTGTTGAAGTGATCACGCTTTCTGATGGCAGTGCTAACTATCGCCTACGCAGTTGTAATCAAGGTAACGATTGGACGCTTCTAAGCATCGCATCATGATAAAGCTTACATAAAAAATCACTCGCTACATAACAAGTGAGTGATTTTATTTTTAGGCAATTTCCTAGGTCGGACCTAGGAAGCATAATAGCCAACAGCTGGTTGTTAGTTTAGACGATTCGGACAAGTTGAAACTTGTTGAATCTGTTGCCGTTTCGCCACTCAACGACGTCCTGGACTGTTCGACCAATCAGGCTTCGTCCCAGTGGGCTTTCAGTCGAGATTCGACCGTCACTTGGATTGGCTTCAATACTATCGACAATTGTATAGCGAAAGAAGTGTCCGTAGCTATCGATTAGCTCGACCACTGAACCAAGAGCCACACGCAGGTGTGAACGTTTGGATGGCAGAAGCTTTACATTTGCCAGTATAGTCTTCTTTTCGGCTATCTCTAACTCAATGTATTCGAGGGCGGATAGTTTTTCGGACATATCGAGACGATCTTCATGTCCTGATGTCTTGTCAATCTCTCGAAGGCTTTGTGAAATTTTCTTCTTGTCGTGCTCGAATTGATGAATTTGTTTCTTTAATTCTTTCAATCCTTTTCGGCTCAGCATGATTGTTTTGTCGGTGATGGTGGTGTTCATTTGATGAATCCTCCTTTTTTCCGTTATATTAACAACTCATATTGTAAATAAGTAACCTGAAGTAAAGCTTAACCACATCCACAAATATGGCTATTATGGTCGTCAAAGCATATAATAGCTGTAGAGATGAGAGACTTATTGCCGATTTTTCGCCGTAATCTTTCTTCGCCAATTGTTTTGGCGATTTTAATACTAGCCGCCACCTTGGCGATATTACATGAATACCGTGACGCATGGTTCTTGTCTGTCGTGATTTTGGTTAATACATTAATTGCCATAGTCCAAGAGATACGAGCCAGCATTGCTTTGGAAAAACTAGAGCTGATGAGCGCACCACTCGCCCATCGTTTTTTGAACGATGGCGATATAGAGGATATTAAGTACGATCAGTTGGTTTTAGATGATGTAATTGAATTGCGATTGGGCGATGAAGTACCCGCTGACTGTCAAATAGTCGAGAGCAGGGGCCTGGAAGTTGACGAGAGTATCTTGACCGGCGAATCAGTTCAAATCGAAAAACAAGCCATGTCGATTACCTATGCCGCCAGCACTGTTGTGGCGGGCAGCGCCAGAGCGCGCGTAATTGCAGTCGGTCAGTCCACCAGAATCGGATCGATGACGATTTCGCTTAAAAGCTACAAACCTGGATTGACACCAATGCAATTCAATATTTTAAAAGCTATTACTTGGCTGACTTACGGCGCGATAGCCTTGTCGCTACTAATCGTTGTTACCTATTCGCTGTCTGGAGAGTCAGCAGTCAGGATATTCAAAACTATTGCTTCAGCGGCTATTACAGTCGTCCCAGAGGGATTATTGTTGGCCAGCTCGTTGCTGCTGGCGTTCGGGTCGCTAAAGCTGGCTCAGGCCAAGGTCTTGCCGCAAAAACTGGCGGCTATTGAGGCTATGGCGCAATTAGACGTCTTGTGTGTTGATAAAACAGGTACTTTAACGAACGAAGAGATTAAGTATGAACAACTAGAAATACTAGACGGAGCGCCAGCAAATATTGCAGAACTTATAGGCATATCGACTAAGGAAACTGACACCGGAAGCGCAACTAACAATGCTATTTTATCCGAATTAAAAGCGCCAAGCGGTTACAAGGTTATCCAAAGGATGGCGTTCTCGTCAAAGCGCAAAATGAGTGGCGTTATGATTGAATATGGTGGCAAAATTCAGACGATTTTAGTCGGTGCGCCAGAGTATATGAGCGAAATTGTTGATATATCGTCGGGCCAAACCGAGTATATTCAGTCGCTAACTAGTGTGGGAAAGCGAGTACTGCTGGCAGCAATATTTACAGATAAAGACGCCTCTATACATAAACTTAAACCAAAATCCGGTAAAGCGGTGGCGCTGATTGTTTTGGCAAATGAGTTGCGCGAAGGACTGACCAAGACCGTCAAATATTTACAAAAAAACGGCGTAAGCCTACGAGTAATCAGTGGCGACAATTTGGACACTGTTAAATATGTGGCGAAACAAGCAGGAATTAAAAATAGTCATCAGGCGATGACTGGTGCGCAGCTTCAAGAAGTCGAGGATGAGGTTTGGGATAAAACCATTGCGGCGACGACGATATTCGCTCGGGTCTTGCCTGAGCAAAAAGAGCATCTGATTGAAACATTCAAGCGTCTGGGGTATTACACTGGTATGGTTGGCGACGGCGTAAACGATGCTTTAGCGCTTAAAAAATCAGACTTAGGCATTGCTATGTATGCTGGAGCTGCTGCAACCCGAAAAGTGGCTGACATAGTGATTCTAAATAACTCGTTTAATTCCCTGCCGATTGGTATGCGCCTTGGAAATCGTATTATTCAAGCGATTCAAATTATTGCCACCTTGTTCTTTCACAAGATTATATTTGGGGTTGTGTTATTATTGTCCACAATTGCTATGGGTATGGTGTACCCATTTGAGCCACGCCACATCACATTCATGAATATCTTTTTGGTGACTTTACCGACAATCATGTGGACGCTTTTTCCGCCAATTCCTCGCTATCGTCCAAACCCAAAGTATTTTTGGCGCGACACATTGTGGGCCGTTTCGCCGATTGCGATATTGTCCGGAATAACAGTCGTAATTGTCTATATGGTTCTTAGTATTCTACATCCAGAGAATACTATTGGCGTTTCGACTACGACCGTTATTGTTGCGACATTCTTGGGTATTTATTTGGTGTTTTTGGTGCCTATGATGTTTGACGTCAAAAACAATCGCGGGTCATTTTTTGCAAGGCTTTTTTATACCATCGCTGTTTTGTTGGTAGTGATACCATCGTTTAGCCTCAGTTTTATTCGTGACTTCTTTAACTTTACAACCCCTACGTGGCGTAGTGCTTGGCCATTAATGTTGGTAGTTCTGGGGGTATTAATTTTGCAGTGGCTGATAGCAACCACTGCAAAAAAGCGTTTACAAAAGCGAAATAGTAATAACTAAGTCGTTATTTTGCCGTCCCTCAATTTGAACGTCCGATCGGTTTTCCCAGCGATATCCATATCATGTGTAACAGCGATGATTGTTGTTTTTTCGGTACGCGACAAACGATGTAATAAGTCGAATATCTTTTTGCCAGTTTCGCTATCTAGGTTGCCGGTTGGCTCGTCAGCAAAGATGATTGACGGTTTGTTGGCTAGTGCCCTGGCGATTGAGACGCGTTGTTGCTGGCCGCCACTGAGGCGTGATGGCTTGCGCAGTTGCTCGTCAGATTCAATCCCTACGTCCGCTAGTAGTTGTGTTGCGCGTGCTTTGCGCTTTTTGCTTGGTACGCCGCCAAATTCTAACGCCAGCATAACGTTTTCTAGGGCGGTTAGATTTGGAATCAGATTATATTGTTGGAATACAAAACCAATTTTTTTGGATCGATAGTCGGTTTGTTGGTTGGCGGATAGTTTGGCAATATCAACCCCGTCCACCTCTATGCTACCGCTGGTTGGTATGTCTAGCGCGCCCAGCATACTTAGGAGCGTACTTTTGCCGCTACCGCTTTTTCCGATAATACTGGCAAACTCACCTTTTTTTATGTGCATATTTATATCTTTTAGCGCGGTTACATCACCCGATGCGCCACTGAATGTCTTTGTAAGATTTTCTACTTTTAACATACAACTCCTTTTATTCTGACCTTAATACTTCGGCTGGTCTGACCCTGGCGATAAACCAAGCTGGAACGGCGCTGCCGACGATTGCTATGAGTAATGTGATTCCGATGGCTGAAGCGAATATTTCTGGTGTGATGCTGCTGGTGACCTGAGTAAAATTGCTGCCAATCTGTTCTATGCCGCCCCTTAACATTCCTCCGGGTCCTCCGCCATTACCGCGAGTTATGGTCGTTGATGAATTACTTTCGCTTTGGCTCGTGACAAGTGAATTCGTCATTGGGCCGCTGACTAGCACGCCGAAAGTTAAGCCAATAATTGAGCCAATTACGGTCAATGTCAGGGCCTCAGTCATAAACTGAGTAATAACTTTGCCGTTTGTGCCGCCGATGGCTTTTATGACGCCAATCTCACGGCGTCGTTCGCGGACAATCATTATCATTGCCAGCAAGATTATGGCTGCTCCGGCAACGGTAGCACCAATAACGCCGGCCATTGCTAGGGACGCAATACTGGATAGTGATGATACGCTGCTTTCGGCTTGCTTGGCGTCACTGACGATATCCGCATCGTCACCCAATAATGATTCAAGTGCTGTAACCGTCGCTTCAACATTCTCGCTGCTATCAACCTTGGCAGTAACGCTTGTTACGTCACCCTCTTGGTTGGTTAGAGCCTGAAGAGTTGTCAGCGGCATAATTAAACCGCTATCTTGAAATTTATTGCCGGTACTGAAAATACCTATGACGGTAATTTTTTTGTCGTAGGCTGTAAATGTATTGCCAATTGCTAGACTGTTTTTTGTAGCCAAGTCTGATCCCACAAGGGCAATTAGACTACTACTGTTTCCGTCAATTGTTGCGCCGCTAGTGATATTAAGGTCACTGCCGTTGGTTGAAACTGAATTTGGATCAGTCGTGCCAGTTACTGTTGTCCTTGGGGTTGGGGCTGGTCGGTTGGCTAATTCTTCTGTTGATGAGCTGTTGGTTGATGAAGAGTCTCCAGATGAATCAGAACTTTCGAATCGCATCATCCTTTGACCAAATAAGCCAAGCTCAAGCGATGGTGTCAGGCTTGTATCGTCGGCACCTAACTGGTCGCTGAGTGTTGATGTGATGCCTTCAACATGAGCAATTGATTTGATTGTTGTCAGCTGCGCGCTAGTTAACGGATCGCCACCACCAGCAAAACCCATGACGCCAGCCGGAGTAATTGTAACGTTTGTTCCGGCCGACGATTTTACTTCATCGATTTTGGCATTAACGCTGCTGCGGGCTACTAACATACTTAGTATAAGTCCGATGCTAATAGCCAGCATTAAAACTATCGCTCCAGATCTCAAGGGGGAGCGGAGGGCATTTTTGATACCCCTCGTTACTACATTCATATTTATCTCCTTTTCGCTATGCGAATATTAGATGGTATGAATGGTAGTGTATTAGCTAAGTCTGAGGTTTTGCTTGAGAATCTTTTTTTGTTGGCAAAATGAATGAAAATGTAGTTGTTTCGTTAGGTGTGCTGCTGGCAATTAGTTCGCCGTCGTGTAGTTCGACAATTCTTTTCGCAAGCGCCAAACCAAGGCCGTAACCTTTCTTTGCACCATTTGTGCGTGATGAATCAGCACGAAAAAACCTGTCAAAAACATGAGGTAATTTTTTCGGAAGTATGCCAGGCCCCTGATTTGTAATTTCAAAGACAGCATGATGGCGACCTTGTTTAAACAGTTTGATTAACACTTTTGAATCTTTGGGGCTGTATAATAATGAGTTTTCAACTAAGACTTTGATAAGCTCGGTTATCGCTGTTTCATTACCGCGAATAATCATTCGTTTGCCTTTTGTGATATCAATACGACTAACGGGTTGTCTAAAATCACCTAGTACCATTCTGGTCGTCTTGTATAGATCGATTGATTCAACGTCAAGCTTGTTGTGCTCTAATCTAGATAAATTCAGTAGCATTTCGGATAACCTGGTTAATTTGTCCACTTCTTCGAGGTTGCTGGACAATACATCTTTTAGGTCTTTGACTGAGGCGTTTTTGTCACGCAATGCAACCTCCATCTCCATTTTCATGACTGCCAGTGGTGTACGAAGTTCGTGACTGGCATCTGACGTAAAGCGCGATTGTGCTTCGTGGGCTTTCTCGATTGGTAGTAAATTACGGCGCGCCAAAAAATAGCTACCTGCCCCACCTGCGATTAAAACAAAAAAGTTAACGTAAAGTAATCCAATTGAAAGGTTGGCACGGGCTTGTTCTTCTTCGCTCAATCGCAATAGCTGTCCTATGCCGACGGGTGGCTGCATATTGTAGTCATCGTGGAGACTGTTTTCAAATCGTTCAAGCCTAGTTTGAAGCTCGTTTGAAGTTACTTGATAAATTACAATGCTAAAAACAATACTGAGGGTCATTAGTATCATCAGATACCATCCGGTCAGACGAAGCGTCGCGGACTCAAACATCAGGTGGCCTACTCTGCTTCGATCCTATAGCCAAAACCGCGAGTTGTATGAATCATTTTTTTCGTAAATGGATCATCTAGCTTTTTACGCAGATATTTCATGTAAACCTCAACAGTGTTGGGTAAAATATCAGCATTGTAGTCCCAGACGTGACTAATAATCATGTCTTTAGTCAGTGGGCGTCCTTGATTACGCAATAGGTATTCAAGTAGTGCAAACTCTTTACCTGTCAGACCGATAACTTGTTCGCCTCGTTTGACGACGCATGTTACGGTGTTGAGCGATAAATCACCGGCAGTTAAGATGGTTTGTTGAACTTCAGTTGGGCGACGCAATAGTGCGCGTGACCTTGCCAGTAGCTCTTCAAGAGCAAACGGTTTTACAAGATAATCATCGGCGCCAGAATCTAGTCCGCTTGTACGATCAGCGATTGTTCCCTTGGCGCTAAGTAATAACACTGGTGTGTGAATTTTTTCTTTGCGCATTGCCTTTACTATTGCAATGCCGTCATACTCGCCTGGAATCATCCAGTCGATAATTGCTAGGTCATATGGTTCGGTGGTTGCCATTGCATAACCGTCGTCGCCATCGTATGAAATATCAACAGCGTAGTTTTCTTGTTGCAAAGCTTTCTTCAAAGCGTGTGCAATTTTGTGTTCGTCTTCGATTATTAGTACTCTCATGTTTCTATTATACACCATCTAGTGCTGAATAATTGCTTAAAAACACTATAAACCATCTATTTAATTTTTACAAAAATTTAGTGTATAATTCATAGTATATGATTAAACTTATAGATACAGGTAATTAAATATATGAGTACAAAAACAAGAATAGAGATTGACACACAAACATTTGTCAGATTCTGGCTGGTCGTAATCGGTTTTGGTTTGGTCGGTTTTGCTATTTATAGTGCAAGGACTGCTTTAATTATAATTGGTGCAGCTATGTTCTTGGCTATCGCTCTTAATCCACCCGTCAGTCGAATTATTAAGCTGCTGCCGAGTAAAAGTCGAGTTCTAAGTACCGCCCTGGCATTCGTTGCAGTTGTAGCGGTGTTGGGAGCAATCGTATTCTTGGTTATACCGCCAATCATTGGACAGACTACAAAGTTAGCTCAAAATGTACCAGCTTTGGTTGACTCTGCTTCTAAACAGTACGCAGGTATCAACGATTTTATTAATCACTATCAGTTACAATCTCAGTTCGATTCAGCAATTACTTCGATAAAAAATGGTGCGACTGATTTTGCTTCAGGTATAGGATCAATTTTGGTCGATAGTATTGGATCGGTGCTATCTACCATGACGGCTGCTATCTTAATATTGGTTTTGACTTTTTTGATGCTAATAGAGGGGCCAATGTGGTTAAAGCGTTTGTGGTCAATATACAAGGACCAGGATCACATGGAATACCATCGTAAGCTGATGGGTCGAATGTATAATGTGGTGACTGGTTATGTGATTGGTCAGCTGTCAGTGTCGGCTATCGCTGGCACAGTCGCTGGAACGGCGGTTTTCATACTGGGATTAATCTTTAATATACCAACAGACCTAGCAATTCCAGCTGCGGTAATAGTATTTGTGTCATCACTGGTACCGTTATTCGGGGCTATGATAGGTGCGGTTTTAGTGAGTATAGTTTTGGTTTTAAATAATCTGACGGCGGCAATTATATTTTTGATATTCTTTATCCTATATCAACAGGTAGAAGCAAACTATATATCACCTAAAATTCAGTCAAAACGAATGGACTTGTCGGCACTTGCGATATTAGTTGCTGTAACGATGGGTATCTATCTGTTTGGTATCGTAGGGGGTATTATCTCAATCCCACTAGCTGGCTGTATCAAGGTTATTACCGAAGATTATCCTGCAAGATCACACAAAAATATTGCTATAGAGTAATAAAATACGTCTATATAGCGAACATACGCTATGAATCTGTGTATTTATATTAAATAAACCATCATGTAACCTCCTCATCACGGAGGTTATGTCCCTTATTTAGATTTCATACATCCAGATACTATTTTGGTTAGCATCACGAACGGCTGTTCCCTGTTGTGATAGTTTTTTTCGCAGTCTGTCCGACTCTTGCCAATCTTTATTTTCTCTGGCGATGTTGCGCTCAATGATTAATTGTTTTGCCTCGTCGGATATATCGGGTGACGTATTTAGTAGCTGCAGGCCTAAAACCTGGTCGATAGTTTCTAATAGTTGCAAGAACGCGTGGCTATTGATGTCGTCAAGCTTGGCATTCTGAACGCGCGAGAAAGCCTCGTCGATAATCTTTAATGCTTCTGGTGTGTTCAAATCATTGCTGACGGCTTCGATAACGGCTTGCGAAGTTGCATAAAGAGATAGTGTTTTATTATCTGCGTTGCGATCCTTGTCGCTTTCGATTGTGTCATGGATTTGATGGCGCAAGGCTGCAATGTTTCGCCAATTATGTAAGCGATTTTTGGCAGCTTGCAAATTATCGAATGTAAAATTGCTTTCGCTGCGGTAGTGGCCTTGCAACATAAACATGCGAAAGCCCATCATCGAAAAGCCGCGTTCTTCAAGTTGATCCAAAGTATAGCCATTACCTAATGATTTACTAAACTTACCGCCATCAACTTTTAGAAAGTTGTTATGCATCCAATAGTTACTGAACCTAACTCCGTTGGCTGTTTCAGATTGAGCTATTTCGTTGGGGTGATGAACCGGAATGTGGTCGATGCCGCCAGTATGAATGTCGATAGTTTTGCCTAGTTTGGCTAGGGCCATAGCCGAACATTCTAGATGCCAGCCAGGAAAACCCATTCGACCATCGTACTCCCATTCCATGTCGCGCTTTTCACCAGCTGGAGAAAATTTCCATAGCGCAAAATCACTATGGTTTCGCTTTTGTGGGTTATATTCAACGCGGGCGCCAGCTTGCAGCGCATCTAAATCAAGATGCGCAAAGTCGGCGTATCGTGGGAATTTTGATATATCGAAATAGATACCGTCATCAATTTCATATGTAACACCCTTTTCTTTCAGGATTTCTATCATTTTAATTTGTTCTGGGATAAACTCGGTGGCTTTTGTGATGTAATTAGGCATAATCAACCCCAGTCGATTCATGCCATCGGTAAACACGTTCGCATAAAATTCGGCAACTTCCCAAGCGGTTTTACCTTCACGCCTAGCACCTTTTTCGAGTTTATCTTCACCTTCATCAGCGTCGCTGACCAAGTGACCAACATCGGTCATATTCATAACTCTGGTAACGTCGTAATTATTGGCCTTTAGGATTCGAACTAAAATGTCCCAAAATATGTATGCTGCCCAGTTGCCAATGTGGGGATAGTCATAGACAGTTGGTCCGCAAGTATAAAGCGATACCTTGCCGGGCACTTGAGAGACGAATTCGTCGTCGTGGCCCGTTAGAGTGTTATGAAACTTTAGTGTCATGACCATACTCCTTTATCGCCTTGTCAGTTGCATTTAATAATTCTGGAATGATTGTATCAATAGATTCATAAACACGAAAGCCGGCGGCATATTCGTGGCCGCCACCGCCAAAGAATCCGGCGACTACTTGCGATACCGGTAAGTTGCTGCGAATTTTGCCAGTTAATTTGCCATCGGGATAGGTTTTTATCGCAATAGCTACTTCGACGTTCTCAACATAGCGCATCTCGTCAAGCACCAATACGCTTGGATTATATTGATCACTGTACTCTTTGATTTCTTCCCATGGGATACGGATTATAGCTAATTTGTCGTCTAAGAAATATTCAATTCTCTCCAACAAAACGCCTTTATATTTCAATATTTCAGCAGACTTTTTCATGTGTTCGCGGCGGCGTTTTTCGATTTCGGAATTATTAGCGCCAAGTTCGGCTAGTTTGCCTGCTGTAAAGTAAGTACCGGCAGTTACGTTTTGAACCGTCAGTCCCAAGCTGTCGCTCATAATTGCAACCAACATATTTTCGGCGGCTTGCTTATTGATTGTCCAGCCGCTATCAACGGCCAAGTTATATATGATTTCGCCTGTTGCGACCGATTCTTGAGCCAGTAGTGTGTGATTAAAACTGAGGTTTGATTCGGATACGTGATGGTCTATTGCAAGCACGCTGTGGGTTTCCAGATAGTGTCTGACGCCAGGTACTTCGAGAACTTTTGTTATTAATATCTCGGCAGTAGTGTCAACAATGATAGCCAAATCAGCGGAAGTGTCAAAATCACCGACGACTCGGTCCCAGCCAACTATATATCGCATGTATTTTGGTATTTCAATTGGGCAGTACAAAATAACTTGTTTGCCCATGTCGCTTAAAATTTCTTCAAGTGCTAGGCTGCTGCCTAACGAATCGCCGTCAGGGTTTTCGGCTTGGATTACGATAATCTTTTTAGCTAAATCTATTAGTTTACGGGCTTCTTCAAACATTAAAAATCCCTCCTGCCTTCTAGAGCATGGGTTAAGGTTATTTGTCCGGCATATTCCAAGTCAACTCCCACCGGAATGCCCCTTGCCAGTCGAGTTGTTTTGATTTCGATGCCAGCGTCTTTGATGTGACGATTTAAAAACAGTGCGGTTGATTCGCCTTCTACGCTGGCGTTGGTAGCGATAATAACTTCCTTCACACCATCTTTTTTCAGCCGTTCAATTAGTTCAGGAATATGAAGCTGTTCTGGACCGACGCCATCAATTGGGCTAATCGCTCCACCCAGCACATGATAGGTGCCATGGAATTGTCCAGTGCGCTCTAAGGCCACGATATCCAAGGGCTCTTCTACTACTGCAATCAAAGTTTTGTCGCGTGACGCATCGCTATAAAGTGGCGATACATCTTCATCAGAACCTATTAAGGCAAATGTTATGGGGCAACTTTTAACGCCTTTGTGCAATTCTAATAAAGTCCTCGCCAGCTTTTCGCTGGTGTGCGGGTCAGTTTTTAGTAGATAATAGGCATAACGTTCGGCCGTACGGGTACCAACACCAGGAAGGCGCCCAAGCTCGTCGATAGTGTTGACCAAAGCCGAAGGTAATAATTGAGACAAATTAACTCCTACAGCCCAAGACTGCCTAGGCCACCCATCAGTGGTTTCATTTTTTCAGCCGCAACTTCTTGAGCCTTAGCAAGACCGTCGCGCATGGCGATTTCAATCCAGTGCTCCAGCTCTTCGATATCTTCCAGATCCACTTGCTCTGGGTTGATACTGACTTTCTTGATTTTTAGTTCGCCTGTGATTTGTACAACCACTGCCCCATCACCTGCTTCGACTTCAATAATTTCTTTTTTTAGCTCGTTTTGAGCTTTGCGCAACTTATTAATCATTTTCATTTGGTCAAAAGCCATAAAACACTCCTTAGTTCAATATATTTTCTGTGACTATTATACGTTATTTATTAATCTTTTTATACAGATAGAACCGGTCGGCGTTATTGCTGGTATAGGTTGTTATAATTTTGTCTATCTGGTATCCTTTAAAGTCATTTTTTGCTTCGCGAGTAGCGGCGAAGGAATCGGTGCTGTTTGGCGCTGTCATTACAGTCAGCTGCTTATTGCCGTCGGCTATGATTCTATAAAAATCATATTGGTCATTTGATACCACTAATGTTTTTGTGTCGCCGGGAAGAAGTGATATATCCTTTGAAAAATTTGCTACAATATCTGGATCGTATTGATAGCCGTATATATTACGCGCTAGTCCAGATACAACTAATACACTAACTAATACGACTAATGGTACCAGTCCAGCGACCCTGGCGTATGGATTGCGAGGGAATAATCCGTACCAATAGCCTAACAGTGTGTCTAGGCCAAGCGCCATTAATAAAACTAATGGCAAAAAAGTAATGCTTATATAGCTTGGGTTCAGTATAACGGCCGGCAACAGCAGTATCATCCAAATTGCAATTGCGTAGCTTTTGGCTGTCGAGCGTTTCTTGACGATGCCATAAACACCTAGCAAAATGATTAGCGAAGATCCAAGACCAAAAAACGGCGTTAACAGTGTCGAGCTTCCGGGGTTGCTAAACCCTAAATATTGAGCGCTCAACGATGCCAGGTTATTGCCCCAATTAGGCCAGCTGGTCGGGATGCCAAACAATTCCAGTCCAAAGCTTGGCGTCTTATACATAGTTATTATCAATGGAATCATTAGAATAATCGCGATTCCTGCGCCAATAGCCATTTTTAGCTGAGAAAGTTGTTTGATTAAGTATCGTAAATGTGGGTGTAAAATGATAGCAACGCCCATCGCAATCAAAACATAGATGCTAAGTGGAGTATATAGGCTGAGAGCGGCTGTAATAAAAAAAGCTATCTTGTAGTATGCCCTAAATTTGGTTTTGCGGGCAATCAAGCTGGCAAGTAACAACAGCCAAACTGACCAAAACAAATACAATATGCCCGGTGTTCCGTCTTGGGCGATAAATAAAAATTGGCTAGTGGTGATTGCGATTAGACTGGCTAAAATTCCAACGTTTGGGCTGAACCAGCGACGAAGCAATATAATAATTCCAATTGATGATAGTAGCGCAAGCACGATCGAAGCTAACTTTATGCTAATTAGTGAAACGCCAAACAGCATTAAGCTGACTTTTTGAAGCATGTGATACGGCAAATTAGGGATAGCAAGTGATCCGATGTTGGCGACACTAACTGAATCGCTTACTATGACGGATTGCGTTTCTTGTTGCGATATCCCGCCAGGTGAATATAGGCAGACAAGCGTCAACACAGCAATTAGGCCAATTCCTAAAAGTCCATAACCAATGGGGTAGCGCCATTTATAAAAACTATAATCAGTAATACTGAGCTTGCTCATGTTTAAGCTAATTATAGCATGAAAATTATTCGTTATGCTTGCGGTCAAGTGACATAAAGCGCAGACGTTCTGGGTGGAAGTACAGCTCGACTTTGCCGGTTGGGCCGTTACGGTGTTTGGCAATAATCAGGTCGGTAATATTTTCGCGTTCGGTCTCGGGATTGTAGTATGCCTCGCGATAAATAAACATAACGATATCGGCATCCTGCTCGATAGAACCTGATTCACGAAGGTCGGCTAGCTGTGGAATTTGTGGGCTGCGTGATTCAACTGAACGTGATAACTGTGATAATGCGACAACTGGTACGTTTAACTCGCGAGCAATCAGCTTCAAGCCACGCGATATTTCGCTGACTTCTTGGACGCGGTTGCTTTGGTTTGACGAGTGTGCACTTTGCATCAACTGCAAATAGTCGATAACAATCAGCCCCAGTTGGTGTTCGTGCATAGCGCGACGAGCCTTGGTGCGCATTTCAAGCACTGACAATCCTGGTGTATCGTCGATATAGATTGGCGCTTCGGCTAACTCACCCATTGCTTCGGAAAGTTTACTAAAATCGTCGTCAGACAAATTACCGGTACGAATATTCCACGCATCAACGCCTGATGCGTCGGCCAGCATACGGTCAACTAACTGCTCTTTGCTCATCTCGAGGCTAAAGAACAAAACTGGTTGCTTGGCGATTGTTGCAATATTGTATGCCAGGTTTGTAACCAGCGTGGTTTTACCCATCGCAGGACGAGCCGCCAAGATTATAAGGTCGCTGCGCTGCAACCCCGCCGTCATATTATCCAAGTCTCGATAACCGGTTCGAACGCCTCGCAAGACACCTTTGTTGCGGTGTAATTCTTCCATTCGATCGAAGCTTTCGGTCAAAATACTTTCGATGCTGACTAAATCTTGTTTTAGTGATTGATCGCTGACTGAAAACAGTTCGGCTTCGGCTTTTTCAAGTAATTCCTGGGTTGTAGTCTCTTCGTCATATCCAAGTTCGGATATCTCACCGCTTGCCTTAATCAATCGTCGCCTGACGGCTTTTTGTGATACAAGCTCGGCATAAGCCTCGGCGTGCGCGGCTGTTGGAACGTAATTTGTAAGTTCGGTCAAAAAAGCCGATCCACCAATCGTATCAAGTTCTTTTTTGCGTTTTAATTCGTCGGTGAGTGTTAATAAATCGACTGGGTTGTGCTTTTCGTACAGTCGCATCATTGCACCATAAACCATAGCGTGCCTTTTGTCGTAAAAATCGTTGGTGGTAACGTGTTCGGAAATGTCGGCAAGTTTTTCTTCATCAATCAAAACTGCGCCTAACAAGCTCTTTTCGGCGTCCAGATTTTGTGGTGGTATTTTGCCTACAGCTACTTCCTTGTTTGCCATCTTCCTAACTCGCGGACTCTAATGAGACCTCTTCTCCTCCGCCCATAATAGCAGCAATTGCCGCAGCTTGGCTATCTTTTAACGGGGGTGTTGTGGGTATTGTGTGGATATCCAGTCCATAAACTCCAATATCTTGCAAACATTTACTGAGAAGTGCGCTGTATTTGCTGTCGTCCAACTTTTTCTTATAAAAACCATTCGAGGTATATATTGTTAAGTCGCTCAATTCTAATTCGTAATTACATTTAACCAAGACACTATAAAGCGCAATGTAGTTTTTACGCGTAAAATCAATCAGTTTTTGCCAATCAAAATCTTGTGGGTCGGCTTTTGGGGCAACTGTTTTTTTTACAGTTTTTGGTTTTGGCTTTGTGACCTGTTCTTCCAATTCTTTGACTGATGCGCTAATCTCACGCGTGGGTGCAGACAAAGCGATAGTTTTTTTGGGAGTTTTTTGATTAATTGCACCGCCCAGCACCGCCAAAAGTTTTAATTGTGGTTGCGGGCTTTTGGGCACATCAATCAATGCGTCCAAAAGTGATATTAATCGTGGTTTTTCAGACACTAAATCACTAATACGTCGGGTTAACTGACTGACCAAAATTACGCTGTCGATACCGTCGTTGAATGTATTATCAAGAGTTTTGACTAACATCTCGATGTCTTTTGTCTCGACGGCTTCAAGCAGCTTGTCGATGATTTTAGTCGGTGCCATGCCGAGGGCATCCTCAATCAATTCGACTGTGATCGTATCTTTCGGGTCAACTAATCCTGACAGTTGATCAAGCAGGCTGATGCTATCGCGAAAGCTGCCGTCGCTGCGGTCGGCGATTAATTCTAGCGCTTCGTCATCAATTTTGATACCTTCTTTTTTAGCTATATTCTTTAAGTGTAATTTGGCGTCATTGACGCTAATTGGCCGAAAATTAAAGCGTTGTGCCCTACTGATAATAGTAGCTGGCAGCTTTTCGACGTTGGTTGTTGCCAGTATAAAGACAACATGCTCTGGTGGTTCTTCTAAGGTTTTAAGCAGAGCGTTAAACGCAGCCTTTGACAACATGTGTACTTCGTCGATAATGTAGATTTTTTTCTTGGCGGCAACGGGCGCAATTTGGACTTTTTCGCGGAGATCCCTAACGTCCTCGACGCCGTTGTTACTGGCAGCGTCAATTTCAATGATATCTAAATTAATAGTAGTTTCGTCATACGGAATACCGTTTATTTCGTATGCCAAGATTCTGGCAACAGAAGTTTTGCCTACGCCACGCGGACCAGTTAATAAGTATGCATGCGACACTCGGCCGCTCGAAATCGCACGAGACAAAATGTCCGTGATATGCTTTTGCCCAATAAGCTCTCCCAGCGATTTGCTGCGATATTTACGATACAATGCCCTAGACATTGAATGTTTCCCCCATACTCTCTACAAGCACGATTATACGTTAGTTTTTACACACAAAGTGCCGTAATATTTACTTTTTGTTTTTCACCTCTCGCAATGTCTTTAATATAATGCTTTTGGTTTTAAATTGCAATACATTATGACTGAATTTTGTTCGAACTTCAGCAACCATTTCCTCCCAAGACCTACTCCGCGCCAAGGATTTCACGAATTAGCGAGATAAATCCTTGGGCTCTCATGGGTCTTGGTCGGAAAGGTTACTGAATTTCTCGACTAGCCAATGTCGCCGCACATCGAAAACACCGGCAACCCGTGGTCCTCTTGAATCGCCGGTAAAATGGAGCTGGCTAATCCTTGCTATCCGAGTATGTTTGAGTCGAAGACGAGTTACGCAGGATACAAAGATTAGACGGTGACATTTTAGCCGCGTGATGAAAGCCGGACCTCGGTTGGCGTGTGTTGAGAAGTGCAAGCGCAAAAAAAGAGCCCGCTTTCGGCGAGCCCTTCGTAGCATTCTGTTGATTTAAAGAGCGGCTTCGACTGCTGCCCACTGAGCTTCTGGGTTGTCAACTGGGACGATAATCGTTACTTGATCGCCGACATTTATGCGGAAGTAAGTTACGCTAGCCAGCAGTATGCGGTATTCGCGAGCGTTAGCTTCGACATAATATGCACCGTCGTGCTGTACGAGTGTACCAATTATTTGTTTGCGTTCGGTTGGTCCAATTTGCTTATAAACAAAGCTACCGTCATCAGTAATCGTCAGCTTAAGAACATCGCCTTCAACCAACTTTGATTTAGATGCGTAATTTGCAGGTACGGGATATTCTTTGCCATCGGGTCCGGCCATTTTCATACCGTCAAAGACGCCTTCGATAATCTTGCCTTTGGCTTCTTCGAGGCTAGTGGTGCGTTTTGTAATAATTGCACCATCATCACCAGTGATACTAATTAACAACTCTTTTGCGGCTGATAAATTAGTCTCGGCTTCTTGAATCAGAGCATATAGTCTTTTTATTTGTTTCTCGGGTAGTTCAGACATGGTCACTCGCAATTTCCTTTGTCTATTTTTGTGGTAGTAATACCCTATATATATCAATGAAAGGTGCTATTGTCAATAATAGAATTTGGATTATCCACAACAATTTATGTGGTAAGCGCAAAATCGTTGTAGATTTTATTGAAAATAAAAATACCGCTTCTGTTTAAAAAGCGGTATAATTATCGTTTTATAATTTGATCGAATTATTGTTTAAGCTAGAATTAGACTAATTCTACTGTTGCGCCTGCTTCTTCAAGCATCTTTTTAGCAGCATCAGCTTCTTCTTTTGTAGCTTTTTCTTTGACTGTTGCAGGTGCAGAGTCAACGATAGCTTTTGATTCACCCAAGCCTAAGCCGGTGATTTCTTTTACGGCTTTGATGACGGCAACTTTTTGTGCGCCAGCATCAGCTAGTTTGATTGTGAATTCTGATTTTGTGTCTTCTGCAGGTGCAGCAACGCCCTCGGCAGCAACAGCAACAGCTGCAGCAGGAGCAGCGGCGCTTACGCCCCACTCGTTTTCGAGGTGTTTAACGATTTGACTTAGTTCTAGTGCTGACAATTTGTTAAGTTCATCAACAATTTTTGTCTGAGCAGCAGATAGTTTGATTTCTTCAGCCATGATTTGATTCTCCTTTGAATTGGTAGTTAGTATATGGTAGGTGGTAGATGGTAATTCGGAGAAATTAGTAACGGTATTTCTACCATCTACTAACTACTACCTACTATCTACCAACCCGTATGGTTACAAAATTAGAGAGCTTTTGCTCGCTGTGATAATACTTGCGCAAAACCGCGTTGAGTACCATTGGCAACTGATAGGAAGCCTGAAAGTGGTGCTGCGATAACGCTGACCAATTGACCACGCAATTGATCTTTGGTTGGAAGTGAAGCAAGTGCTGTGACAGCAGCGGTATCCATAGATACGCCTGAACCGTCGAAACCAGCAATTAGTTTCAATTCTGGGTGTTTTTTTGCAAATTTTGCCATAACCTGTGCAGGCGCAACTTCGTCTTCGCTAGAAAAAGCGTAGATTAATTGGCCAGTTAGTAGGCTAGTATCGGCAGCTTTGAACTTTTCGTTTTGACCCAAAGCAACGCGTACCAAACGGTTTTTTGTAACCTTGATTACGACGTTGTTTTCACGAGCCATTGTGCGAAGTTCTTGCATATTAGCAACGGTTAGTCCAGTGTAGGTTGCGCCCACAGCGGCTTTGGCCGAGGCAAATAATTCAGCTAATTCTGCAACCAAAGTGTTCTTTTTATCGCGGGTAATTGCCATAAAAATCTCCTTTAGTTGGTTGTTTATAATTTATTCGACCAAATTGTCAACGTTCCAGACAGTGTTTGTCCAAATAAAAAATCTTTGGACTTACGCTGCCAAAGACTTGTTTTCGAAAAATGTAAGTTATACATGATCCTCGGTAGCAAATTAAGCCTTTTATGCAGCTACTGTCTTTGGTAATGTCTAACGGTTATTGTAACAGATATGAGTATATATATCAATATCAATATCAATAAAATCGGATTATTTTAATGTGCGTGTTGTGGGAGCGTTAGAACCTGACAGGATGGCGCGGTCGAGAGCGCCATCATGTCAAGCTTGGATGTTTAATTTTGAGCTGACCTTAGTCAATTCTCTAGTTGTTGCAAAAGATCTGATCGACAGCCGCCTTTAGGGCTGCTTCTTTCTTGTTTGATGCGATAGTCAAAGCTTGTCCGACAGTCTCGTTTTCGTCATCATAAGCTTTTCTTACTAACTCTTTTCTTGTCTCTTCGGCACTACTTTTGACACTATCGAAAGCAGCGTCGGCCTGTTCTTTAGCTTCGTCAAAAGCGTTAATTGCTTCTGGGCTTCGCTCTGCGATTAGCTCTTCTGCGGCTATAATAACGGGATGCTTTTTTGTTGGAGATGAAAATAAGTTAAACATATTTGGTATTTGTTAATAAATTAAACAAATAGCGCGGTCGCTCGACCACAACACGCACTAAAATAATCCGACTTGTAAAAAATCCCTAGAAATTTGTATAATCACTAGATTAGAATATTTTAGCATTTAATGGTGTAAAAGTCAACAGTTGTTCTATAGTTTATCGATGTTATCGATGGCTAGGATGGTTTGGATTTCGGTCTGAATCTCTTCTATGGTGCGCATTCTTTTTTCTTCGTCGGTGCACTTTATTGGCGTAAACTCGTCGGGGTATAAAATGCATAACTCTTCGTAGTTTTTCTTAGCCTTCTCTAGGTGTGAGGTGTCGGCTTCGTGGATATCTCTTTTTTTGTTAGTGTACTCTCGCGGCGCTTTTTTATCGACATTTTGTTGTGCGGTTTCGGCTGGTACTAATAAGACAATGTTTTTGTTGGGTCGTGGAATGCCCAAAATATCATATTCGGTTTGCATAATTCTTTCGTAGAATTCTTTACGCTCATTGCTGTCGGCGATTTTTGTGCCTTGGTGTGCCATATTTGAGGCTACGTAGCGATCGGCGATTACGATACTATTTGGTTCGTTTAGGGCCGCAAGTATTTCATCACGCGCGGCAAAGCGATCGATTGCATACGGCAAGCTGGCTATCTCGGGGTGGACGTCGTTAGCGGCACCATAAGCACCGTCAAGGTATCGTCCGGCGTAATAACCAGACGGTTCGCCATATCTGGGAAAACTGACCTTTAAAACATGTCTGCCCAGTTTGTCGCGGCAATGTTTGCTGAGTAGCTCGGCTTGGGTTGCTTTTCCGGATCCGTCGCCACCTTCGATTGTTATAAACAAACCACGCTCTATCATTATTTAACTCCTTTTGGTAGGCCGTCAATTTTTGGTGGAGTGACACGCTTGTCTTTGTACGAACGTGGCAACATTTGTTCGGGCGACCAAGTGCGGATTAACTCTTTTAAATTTGAGGTGTGCTGATATTTACCGCTAACGCCGCCACGCCCGTCACTATAATCACCATCAACTGGTCCGGTGTGATGGAAAACTAATTGGCCAATGCGTTCGCCGACTGGTAAAACTACGGCTTCGTGTTTGTTTAAATTATATATTTCAAGGGTGATGCGATTAATATAACCCGGGTCAATCCAGCCTGCGTCAAAACAGACAGCTACGCCGTTGCGGCCCCAACTGCTGCGTGATTTGACTTCGCAAGCGCCTCCGTTGGCGCGGATGCCAATAAATTCGTGAGTGTGGGCTAATATACGTTCGCCGGGTTGGATTACAATAATTGGATGGTCGTTGGGAATATTTTCAAATAGATTGTATCCGTGCAAATCACACCAATCCTTATGTTTTATGGCTTCCAGCGGACCTCTAAAATATCTAGCAACTTCGGTTTGGTCGAGAGGGTTATACAGTCTGGCATCTTGGTCAAATTCTTGTTTGTAATAATAATGTCCAAGTGTAAAATCAACACTTGCCTCGGATACATGGGACTCGTTGTAAGGTACCGAAACGATTATACCGTCTTTGATAGCCTGTTTGATTTCTGTATTACTATAAACACCCATACCTTTTACACCACAAACAATGCGGCAATCCCTCCTAGCCTATTACTATCTATATTGTAGAGCATGCGGCCTAAATCTGATACCATAATAGTATGAAATACATCATTGTTGCGTATGACAAGAACCGACTTATTGGGGGTAATAACACCTTGCTATGGATGGGTGAAATGGCCGCGGATATGCGACGTTTTCGAGAACTTACGACCGATAATGTGGTTGTCATGGGTCGCAAAACTTATGATTCGATAGGTAAACCTTTGCCAAATCGTCAAAATATCGTAGTTTCTCGTCAGTCTATTCAAATCGATGGCGTAACCGTTGTTCATAGTATTGAAGAAGCGTACAGCGCGGCAGAGCCTGGTAAAGATGTGTATGTAATTGGCGGTGGTCAAATCTTTGAACAGTCCCTAGGTAGTGTTGACGAGGTCTTAGCGACAGAAATCGATGCAGCCTATGAGGGCGATGTATTCTTTCAAAAATTGCCTAGTGTTTGGCAAGAAAAATCTCGCGAAAGTCATTTGGCGGATGAAAAAAATAAATATAATTATTCGTTTGTAGCTTACACTAAACAGCAATCGGCGCTTTAATACCTGGATGTGGGTCATAACCCTCTAATTCAAAATCATCAATTCTAAAATCGTAAATAGATTTAATCTTGGGATTGATTTTCATCTTTGGCAATGGTCGTGGGTCGCGTGACAACTGCAAATCAACTTGTTCTTGGTGATTTAAATAAATATGTACATCGCCGAATGTATGTACAAATTCACCAAGCTTTAATCCTGTAACATGGGCAATCATCATTGTCAAAAGTGCGTACGAGGCAATATTAAACGGCACGCCAAGGAAAGTGTCGGCGCTTCGTTGGTAGAGCTGGCAACTAAGTCTGCCGTCAATCACATAAAATTGAAACAAGGTGTGACAAGGCGGCAAACCGGCAATCGCCATTTCTTGAATGTCGGCGACATTCCAAGCCGAAACGATGATGCGACGTGAGTCGGGGCTGTTTTTTAAGGTATTAATTAATTCTTGAATTTGGTCTATTTCGCCGCCTTTGCCGTCGGGCCAATGTCGCCATTGATGTCCATAAATTGGGCCAAGTTCGCCATATTTTACTGCAAATTTGTGGTCAGTTTTGATTCTTTCGACAAATTCGGCTAGGCCGCTTTTCCATTCTTCGGTGCTGCTGTGCGGGACTTCTTTATCGATGGATTTTAAGTATGCTCGGTATGGCCATTCGTCCCAGATATGAACATCATTTTTTACTAAGTATTCAAGGTTGCTGTCGCCTTGCAAAAACCACAAAAGTTCATGGATGACACTTCTTAGATATAATTTTTTGGTAGTGACGGCCGGAAAGCCTTCATTCAAATCAAATCGGATTTGGCGACCAAACAGACTTTTAGTGCCCGTTCCTGTTCGATCCGATTTTACTGCTCCGTTCTTGTTGACATCTTTCAATAGGTCCAAATATTGCCGCATAAATCCCCCTTTTGTTTACTTCTATTATGACAGACAACTAGATATCAAACAAATAAAATAGAGCGAATTTAATCGCCCTATTTTATAAACCGAACTATTAAATTATATGACTTGGTTTTCGACTTTGATTCCAGGCCCCATTGTGGTCGAGATCGAAGTTGATTTGATGTATGACCCTTTTAGGCCTGATGGTTTTTGTGATTTCAGGCTATCAAAGAATACAGCTGCGTTCTCTTCGAGTTTTTTAGCCCCGAATGATACTTTGCCGATGGCAAGATGAACAATAGCTTGCTTGTCAACGCGGAATTCGACTTTACCAGCCTTGGCTTCAAGTACGGCTTTTTCGATATTGTTGGTGACTGTGCCACTCTTTGGATTTGGCATCAAGCCTTTTGGTCCAAGTAGTCGGGCGTACTTACCAAGTTTTGGCATGTATTGTGGAGTTGCAATTAATACGTCAAAGTTAATCTCGCCTTTTTCAAGTTGTTTCAAGAAAGAGTCGTCGCCAATTACATCAGCGCCAGCCTTTTTCGCGTCGTGATGTTCAGCCTCGGGTGCAAAAACAGCAACGCGAACGGTTTTGCCTGTGCCATTTGGCAAGGTTACGGTTGCGCGGATGTTTTGGTCAGCTTGTCGTGGGTCAACACCCATGCGAACGTGGATTTCAACGCTTGCATCAAACTTACTTGGATTGGTTTTAGCGGCAAGTTCCAAAGCTTCGCTTAAAGTATAAACCTTAGTTTTATCAACCAATTCAGCAACTTTGCGGTAGCTTTTGCCACGGCGCTCAATCAGTGGTCGAACGGTAGGCTTTGGTCCCTTTTTAGTATGAGCTTCGACGTCAGTTGACAGTGGAGTTGTGTCGCCTGCTTCTTTGCGCTCTTCTTTGACTGCTTTTTCCTCAACTTCTTTTACAGCTTTTTCGCTGCGTTTGCCGGCTTTGGCAACAGTTGCTTCGCGCTTTGCTATTACTTCTTTGGCTTTTTCTTCTTTGGACTTCTTGGAATTTTTAATAGCTTCGTTGATTTCAGCCATAGTATTTTTGTCGGTTACTTCCAACTTCAACTTAGCTGCTTCTTCCAAAAGCTCTGGTTTAGTTTTGCTCATTATTAGTGAACCCTTTCTGTGGTACAAACCCGTGTCATAATGACACGGTCCCAACATTGATTGTTATTCTGTTATTATAACACAATTAGCTGATAAATATCAACAGAAGTACTGTTTTATTGAGGTGAAACTACGGTTGTAGCTGTGCCCGAAATAGTCCCAATGGTCGCAGACGGAGCCGTGGCTGTTATAGAAGGTGTGGTAATAGTTGCGGACGGTGACATGGTTGTTCCTGACGGGCTTGAAGTCACTCCTGCTGGTGTTTGACATATTTGAGCTGGACATCCTGATATTGTACCGCTGGATGAGAATTTTACCATTAAGGAATCTATCCCTTGTGCCCCCATAAGATCGGTATGTCCACCGATTGTATAACCGCCGTCAATTGTTTGCACAATTGAATTTCCATCCTCATTTGTATCGTCGCTGGTATTTCCAAAAGTATTTTTCCAACTTATGACACCACCCGAATCATATTTTATGATTATCATGTCGTACTCATCAAATAATGTAGTGTTACCAGTAATAGCGAAACCGCCGTCAGATGTCTGTACTACAGAATTAGCGCTGTCGTCTCCTTCGCTTCCCCACGCGGCATCCCAAGTCAAATTGCCGGATGAATTGAATTTAGCGAGCAGAGTATCGCAGCCACCGGCGTTTACGCCTGAGCCGCTTACTGAACCCGCTATAGCATATCCTCCGTCTGAGGTCTGCACGATTGACTCGCTGCTCGTATAGTCTAGCCCGCTATATACATTATTCCATGACATATTTCCGTCCGAATCATACTTGATTAAGAAAAGTTGCATATAGCCCCCGCCAAAACTATTCGTAGTCCCAGTCACCATGTAACCGTTGTCGGATGTCTGGATAACAGACGAACCTTCGTCAAACTCAGAGCCTCCCCAAGTTTTATTCCATACGATATTGCCATCTGAGTCATATTTGGCAATATATGAGTCACCGCCATTTATGGCATATGTTCCGGATACTATATAGCCACCATCGGCGGTTTGTGCTACAGAATCTGCCCTATCCATGCCAGGGCCGCCCCAAGTCTTATTCCACACGACATTACCACTTGAGTCGTATTTTACTAAAAACGAGTCCCATCCACCGACCCCAAAACTATATGTCCAACCGGCCACTATATACCCACCGTCTGAAGTTTGCTTTATAGAGTTAGCCCTGTCTTCACTTGTTCCTCCCCAGGTATTATTCCATGTCAAATTCAAGTTTGAATCGTATTTTGCGATAAACATATCATTTACGCCGCTGAGGTTACTTTGGGATTTGCCAGTTGTGATATAACCGCCGTCGGATGTTTGAGCCATTGACTCGATCGAGTCTTCATCGGTCCCACCCCAAGCCATAGCAAAAGTATCAGAACCAGACACCACCACCGCCACTGGCGCTGAATCGTCAGTAACTCGATAAGTAGTATCACCTTTAAAAACATCTAGGGTGAAGGTTGGAGGATTAGTTG
>JBAQEV010000039.1:0-5531 GCA_049286925.1 Saccharimonadales bacterium (SeqCode) | reverse complement strand
TTCCGCTCTCCCGCCAGAAAGCGAACCTAAGCAAATATCTAGACTACTATAACCAAGAACGTGTACACTTAGGAATACAGATGCGAGTGCCAGCAAGCATGTTGCAAAGCTATTGAGTTCTGTACGTCTGTTAAAACAAATTATTACAAAGATGCGCGTTATCTTAAAAATTGCTTCGTTGCAATCAACGTGCATTGTAATAATCAGATTTTGTAATTCACATCGTTTTAAAACGCACTTTTGGATTTACAAATATCCCAAGGAACTTGTTCACCGCAGGCACTATAAGTGCTAGCGGGATCAAAGTCCCCTGGAATACTGGATTGTTTGCTGATTAGAGCGTATCTTCGGCTATAGCCATTGCTTTGCCGAGTACGAGGCCGTTCCAAGAATTTAATACTTGTACCAAAGTGGAGATGTATCTACACTCTGCTGACAGGTATCTACCTTTTTTCTTGGCGCGCTCATAAGCTTCTTTGGCGATTTCATCGTTAGGCGTGCATTTGCACAGATCGATGTTTCGCTCGCGGCACTCTCGACGAAGTTTTTCGTCCAGATTGTCGTCGCCGATGCTCCATTTGCTTACTCGAAGGAAATTAACACCTCGCATAACCCTAGAACACGTCGCTGCATGATGCTTTTGCATACTTTTTTGTTTGTCCCTCATCGGGTTTTGAGCCCAAATTACTTAATGTAATATGAGGAACTTTTTTTATTTTTTATTTTAATATTTAAAACACATAATGCGGCTGATAGCTAAAAAGCAAATATCAGATACAAAAGTGCGCTAAAATGATATGACTTACGTGAATTGTTAAAGTTCTTTATAGTCTAAATCGTATCATTACAAGAGCAAACGCCAAAATGGCGATGGGGAGGTTTATCTTGTGACAAACCTCCACCAATCAGTGTTACCGACAGCGGCAAAGGATTGGGTGAAAATCAAATTGATTTTCGGTTGGGCAGTGTTCAGCGCATTTTACAATGCTCTGATTTTGAGTCGCTCCCCAAGAAGCAGTCCAACCCAAGTAAATAACCCAGCCCATCAATGCCACAAAAAGTACGGCGCCCAATACCAGAAGCCAATCCGATAGTGAACCGTGCCATTTAGGCACAACACCTTTTGTTTTTTGTTCCATAAATTATTTTATTATTAATGATTATGGATCAACAAGCGCACATGGCGTTTGCTGTAATGATACGACTTGTCAATGACCTTTCGCCGCCTAGGACGTTGCCTAAACGACTAACACTCTACATGATAGCATAAACGTCATGTTTTGTCAATACTACTGGTCTTCTTTTGAAAACATATTCAGATATTTTTGTGCGTGGCCTAGTCGCGCTGGCGGGTTGCAGTGACCAGGTTTACAAACCTCGTATTGGTTTTGAACAACTTCAACCGCGACCCTTAGGTCCTCGGTATTTTGTATCTGTTCCTTTACGCCACGGTATCTGCCGTTAAGCTCCAAGATAGCAAAATCCAGTCCAACCGTTGGGTCCTCAACGCCTCTTCCTGTCTCTCGCGCATATTGATAAAATTTCTCGCGTCTGCCACCATTATAGTTTGCATAGCTTGCGCCGCCAAAAGTTGTCACTTCACCGTTAGCATCAACAACATGCCTAATTGGAAAATCTTTGGGCTTTAGTCCGCTTTCTTGCTTGAAATTACCCATAATAGCCGCGGTTGCGACGGGCGTATAACCACGTGATCGAAAGTAATTCCAGATATAATCTTCTGACCCATACTTTGCATCAATAGTTTCGGTAGTTTTTTCTGGTTGTTTTGTCTCGATGTTTGGAGCAGCAGTTTCTGCAACTGGCGCGCCCACAGATTCAACACTGGTGTTTACAATCTCGATTTTTTCGGATTTAGTCATGTTTTTAACAGATTCTGCCATACGCGCAGCAATCGAACTTTCTTCGACGGTGTTTTCGGCAACCTCAGCTATTGGCAAATCAACTGGCTTTGCAGCCTCGCTAATAGACTTAGAGCCTAACGACCTAATGCCATCCAATGCTCTAGCGGCAATTGATTCTTGACTGGCCAATTCAATCTCGGTTACTTTTTTTGAATTTTCAGCAAATTTGCCGCCATATTTCGTCAGACCATTTAAGGTAAGGTAAGAAAAACCGAGTATAGCAATGCCAGCAAGCGCTGTAATAGCAAATGATTTGCTGCTTTCAATCAGATTATTTTCTGGGGCCTCAAATGCACCGGCAGATGCATTGCCGGCTCGCTGATAAGCGTATTCCTGATTGTATGCATTATAACGCGCACTCATAATAGAAAACCCATTAATTAATCTGTTTACTTTGCTAGTCAAATCAAATCATTAAGTTTGGTACATGTCTGGAAAAAAATTGATCCCAGGAGACTTACATATATGCGCGATGGCAAAAAGTAAGTCTCCTGGTAGTACACATTAGAAGCGCGTTGCGCCAAAAACGATGTACGCGATCGCTACCGCGGTAACGATCAGCAACACTTTCAAGATACCCTTGATTTCTTCTTTGCTCATAAAGAGCGTAGAAGCCAAGACGGCGAAAACAGCTGCGATAACAACCAGCGCTTCAAGAGCCAAAGTGGCTTGCTTAAAGAGCAGGATGCCCAATACAGCTGCAACAATCGCAGCATACCTCACTGAAGTCATAAACGTTGACTTCATGTTGCTTCGTTTATCCGGAGTAGCAAATGTTTGCTCACTCATTTCTTTTAGCCCGCTTTGCTGAAATGTTATTCAACAAAGTTGTGGCTGATTAAGAACGGATTAATTCGACCGGGCACAGTCTTTTCAGACATGTACCTTAATGATTTGATTTTAAAACTGCTTGTTGTCCAGTTTTCCACCTCTGAATCAACTTATTGCTATGTTAACATAAACGTCATTATTTGTCAATACTGTCAATCTTACAAATCAATTATTACTGGGGTACGTCGATCCGATTTCGGATCACTAGCAGTCTGCCCTGCTACACAAAAAATGTGCAACAGGGCGGATTGCATAGAAGCTACTATTCCTAGTCACGGCCACTGTCGAGTCGTCCGGCGCACCAAAACAAAAAGACCATAAGTCCTATCGCTCCAAAAACAACCGACTCGACACCGACTGTTACCCAGACGACGGTCAACTGTGCTGCATGAGAAAGATGCAATACTCCGCAGAATATAATTGCAATTTTGGCAGATGCATACGCAAAACCTGCAATTATCGCCAAAACAACAACTCCAATTAAACTCGTTAAAACGTGCCTCATACTTTTTTACCTTTAGACATTGCCTAATATTTTAGTCAAGTCAAAAGTTTGTTATATATTTTAATTAATCATGCTTTTAAAATAGCGGCTTAGACATACCCGTAATAATCTGACTTGTAAATGTACTTTTTTGGGGTTTTAGACCAAACTAATATAGTATATTGCCATGAATACGTCGTTTAGTCAATATGGTGTATCATTATTATATGCGAAATAACATTGTTTACAGTGGCGCTGGCGAATTAACGTACGAAATACGAGAGATTGTAGCTGTCGCTCAAAAAATCGAGAACATGGGCGTCCAAATAACCTGGGAGAATATCGGTGACCCGATTGCCAAGGGATACAAAGTTCCATTATGGATTAAAGAAATTGTCGGTGATATAGTCACCAACAAAGATTCGTCATACGGCTACTCACCTACCAAAGGCTTGCTTGAAACCAGACAGTATATTGCTGACGAGCTTGCCAAAAAATGCGATGCTAACGGTGGCTGCTCGGCAAAAATAACTCCTGATGACATATTGTTTTTTAATGGCCTGGGTGATGCAATTGCCCATATTTACAGCAAGATTAACGAGCACGTGCGCGTAATCGGGCCTAACCCTGCCTATTCAACTCACTCATCGGCCGAGGCGGCTCATGCTAGTGCACCGCATCTTACCTACCGCCTTGACCCCAACAACGGATGGCTGCCAGATATTGAAGATTTGCGCAAAAAGGTCAAATATAACCCTTCAATCGGCGGAATCATCATTATTAACCCCGATAACCCGACCGGAATTGTCTATCCGAAAGAGATTCTACAAGAAATCGTGGCGATTGCCCGCGAATATGACCTGTTTATTGTGGCCGACGAGGTGTACACCAACATTGTTTATGGTGGCGCTGTTATGACGCCGTTATCAGATGTAATTGGCGATATACCAGGCATGTCACTAAAAGGACTATCCAAAGAGGTACCTTGGCCTGGATCACGTTGTGGCTGGGTTGAGTTTTACAACACCGACAAAGACCCGATATTTGCCCGCTACGTCAAGTCGCTGGTTGATTCTAAAATGATGGAGGTTTGTGCAACAACCCTCCCACAAATGGCCCTACCTGCGATACAATCCGACAGTCGATACCACGCCTATCTAGATGAAAACAATGAACGCTACAACCGACGTGCCGAGCTGTTTTATAACACCTTGTCGCCAATCACTGGCATTACCTGTGCGCAACCAAAGGGCGCCTTGTACGCAACAGTGGTTTTCAATCCAGGCGCCCTGCAGCCTCACCAAACATTGCCTATCGAAAACCAATCTATCAGGGGCTACATTGAACCGTTAGTTGAAAATATCGCCTTAGATAAAAGATTCGTTTATTACATGTTAGCTGCGACAGGCGTCTGCGTCGTGCCATTATCTGGTTTTAACTCTGATTTGCCAGGATTTAGGATGACATTATTAGAAGTGGACGACGAAAAATACGCCCGAACCCTCGAAACAATTGCGTCGGCCATTACGCGATATCTTGAATCATAAAATCAACTTATTACAAAAGTGCGCATAGGATAGGTTTTGCGTCAGTGTGGAGTCCACCAAATTGGCGGACTCCACTGCTTAAATATGACGCTATTTGTACCAGTCGCTTTGTTTCATCTTCTCGACTCCCCAGACATAGATGGCTGGCAATATTCCGTAAATTTGGAATAGTAGCAACGCACCAAACCAAAACTTCTGGTTTTTGGTTGCCGCCCTCCACATAGCAATCGAGCTAATAAAATACGTCCACGCGGCCAAAATTATATACCACATGGCCGATACTCCCGAAAGCGCGTGCCCAATTGTGTAGGCGTTATAAAGGAAAGCTATTACAAAAAACCCGATATACCATTCGCGTTTTTTGTTTTTTGCTAACCACCATAACAACACTGCAACGGCACACAATATCGCTAAAACGATCAGCAAAAATGCTGATCCCATTGCGAATAATAATCCGTACATAGCTTTTTGTTTGCTATCCGAGGCAAATTTTGCCATCAGGATGCAAAAATTAATAATTAAGCAGCGCTATATGCACTGTAATAATTTGATTTTTAAAGAACTCCACCAAGATCAGTCAATATTTAGAATACAATATTTACGTCTTTTTTGCAAATTTAACGTAGTAACTCACAACCTTTGCAACATAAAAGCAGGCATCCTAAACTGTAAGTACTAACTAAACAATAAGGAGACCTGCTATGGCCTATTCTATCAACCCTAACCTACCAAAAGCGAGAGCTTTGG
>JBAQEV010000038.1:0-83888 GCA_049286925.1 Saccharimonadales bacterium (SeqCode) | reverse complement strand
TAAATTTGACCTCAAATTGTTTTTTTGCAAAAATATTAGGGACCGATATAACAACACCCTCGTCACTATTATCCAAAAGTTCAGTGTTTTTAAACCACGTCGTAAATGTAGCGTGTGAAACAGTAAGCTCTATTTCGCCCAGCACACTTTGCCATAACGCGTGATGCATTTAATTAATCCCTCTTAACACAAATTATTAACCTAAGTATAACTAAGGACGGAGTTTTCCACAACCCGGATATTATATAAATAGGGTTATGTGGCCACTAGAGTTGCTAATTATACACATTTTTACTTCACCCCAGTTAAACTGTGGAGAAAGTGTCTTGTTTTGGGGAGAACTTAAATATACTAAACAATTCATTTCGTGTTTTTTCAAGTTAGGTCCTTGCTTTAAAGAGTAGTTTAAGATACAATGTCTGATATATGGCAACAAAAAGAACATTTCAACCACACACTCGTCACCGCGCTAAAACGCACGGTTTTCGAGCTCGTATTGCTTCCAAGGACGGTCGCAACGTCATTAAACGACGTCGCATCAAAGGCCGCGCTCGATTGACGGCGTAATACTTAACACTGCAGCCTGAAAAGACTGCAGTTTTAATATACATACTCCGCTCTTTTTAGCCTCTTTTGAGGTATCATTTCCAAGGTCCAACCCTGGAAACTGAAAACAAAGATATTATCTAATATTTTGAGACTTTGCGAGGATTAACCTCGCAAATATCCGCCCTCTACTATTTACCACCTACCAAATACTATCTACCAAATACTAAATACCATATACTAAATAAGATGATAAGTTTCGAGAATCGATTTCATGGTCACGGCAGCTTGCGTTTTGTTTATAAAAACGGACAGGCTGTTCGTTCGCATTTGATGATTATTAAATCTATTCAAAACAAACATCGTAAAAATTCAAGAGTGGCGATAGTAATTAGCAAAAAGGTGATTAAGGGCGCTGTTCGGCGAAATCGTATTCGCAGGCGCCTGTACGAACATATTCGAAACAGATTACCACAGCTAGATAGTGTTTATGATATTGCCGTGATTGTTCTTTCGGGCGAGTTGTTGACTTTGCCGGCAGACGACCTATCCACCCAAGTTGATCAATTGCTTTCTCAGGCAAATATTATCAAATAAAAAAGACTATATCGGTATTTTGCTGTATAATAAATCAGTAGAAATATTACTTTTTTGGGAGTGTCTGATTAATTAGTTATGTTTAATACATTTATTGTTCAACCAATTTTTAACCTGTTGCTTGTTATTTATAGCCTAATTCCCGGTGGTGATTTTGGTGTAGCATTAATAATCTTTACGGTATTAGTCCGTCTTTTAATGTGGCCATTGGTTAAAAAACAACTGCATCAAGTTAAAGCGATGCGCAAACTGCAACCAGAGTTGGTCAGGATTAAAAAAGAGACCAAGGGCGATAAAAGGCTCGAAAGTATGCGCATGATGGAGCTTTATAAAAAGCACGACGTCAGCCCATTTAGGTCAATCGGTGTTTTGTTAATCCAATTGCCAATATTCATCGCGCTTTTTGAGGTTATCAAGATATTCACCTCTCAACGCGATCAAGTAGCTGCTTTTACCTATGAATTCTTAAAAGGTATTGGCCCAATAGCCGAACTGATTGCTAATCCAGATAATTTTAATCAAAAAATGTTTGGTTTTTTGGATTTGGCCAAACAAGCAGTCGCATCTAATCCGTTCTCGATAGACATATTTGTTTTGATAATTGCCGTCGCCGCAGCAGCTACGCAGTACATAATGTCAAAGCAAACCACTCCTCAGCAGGCATCTAATAAAAAACTGCGCGACATCATGAGCGAAGCGGCTGACGGCAAACAAGCCGATCAAAGCGAAATGAACGCAATCATGATGAACAAAATGATGAAGTTTTTGCCAATTATGATGTTTTTTATTATGATTAATCTGCCAGGTGCGCTTGTCCTTTACTACACAGTTTCGAATATCGTGGCTGTCTTCCAGCAAAAAACTGTGCTAGAGGATGACGCGAAAGAGATGATTCAGATTGCAGACAAGGCATCACCCGACAGCCAAAACAAAAAAGCCACCATCAAAGAACGAGCCGACAATGCCGTAGAGGCCAAGATTACCCGCATTACAGCCAAGGATTCGGCGTCTTACCGTAGTAAAAAAAGGGAGAAATAATGATGAATAAAGAAGAGTCAGTAAGGTTAGCACAAAAGTATTTAGAGGATTTATTGTCCTTTTTTGGGGCCAATATTACCGTATCATCAACAGTCAATGAGGATGTGATAGAGCTTTCTGTGCCATCAAACGAGCTAAATAGCCTATTGATTGGCCGCAATGCCGAGACTTTACGCAGCTTGCAATATGTTGTCTCGACCGTTCTTCGAAACAAAGAGGCTGAGTGCACCAGGGTTAATATTGATATTGCCGATTACAAAAAACAACGAGCAGACAGAATTGCCAAACAGGCCAAAGAGTGGATTGAGGAAGTTAGGCACACTGGCGACTCGAGGGTTGTCAGCCTAAATGCGGCCGACAGGCGAATTGTCCACCAAGTTGCCAGTGAGTACAGCGATATCCGTACATTCTCTGAAGGTGAAGGCTTTGATCGCAAATTGACGATTGTACAAGAAGGTAGTTGAAATTAGTAGATGGTGGTTGGTATATGGTAGATGGTAAAAATCCGCACTGATGTGCGGATTTTAATTTAACTACAGCTGTTATTTCTACTACCTACCATTTACTACCTACCGAGCACGGCCAAATAGACGCCGTGCGTCTCTTCGGCTGTTCGCTTCAATGAATATTCTTTAATTTTTTTAGCCTTTTTCAATAAGGTTTTTGCGTAGTTTTTGGCTTTCCTGGGTTGAACCCTGGAAATACTGGAAATAGAAAACTAGTATTTTATTTTGCTTTGCCAATAGCCACCTTCCAATAGCTATTTGCCGTTTAGCGCAGCTAGGTAAACCCTATGAGTCTCTTGGGCTGTGCGTAACCACGAGTATTCTTTAATCTTGTCGCGGCCTTTATTGATGAGGCTTTTGCGCAATTCTTCATCTGTCAGCACGTCATTGATTGCGCGGGCTATATCGCTTGTTTCGAGTGGATTAAAATAGTAAGCTGCATCGCCATAAACTTCTGGCAGGCAGGTGGCGTCGCTGCTAATGACTGGTGCGCCGTAACCCATAGCCTCGAGTCCTGGTAGGCCAAAGCCTTCCATGAGTGAAGGAAATACATAAGCTCGAGTATTCTTATATAGCCAGTCGCGCCGAGAATTTGGAATAAAATCAGTAAAAACAATATTATTGAAGTTATTTTCAGCAAAGTAACGTTTGTTAATAAGTGCGCTGGCGTTTAGCTTGCCGACCAAAATCAGGCCTAAGTTGGGGTGATTGGCTATGAGTTTTTGGTGAGCCTCACCAAGGCGCCTAATGTTTTTGTAGTCACTTTGCTGGCCTACATATAATATATATTCATCGTAAAGTAGTGGTTTGTATGGCTTTATCTCTTCAATAGAGGTGTCAGCCGATAGGTGAGTGACTGTAATTTTATCTGGCAATATGTTGGTAAATTTTAATAATTCACTCTTTGTATAATTGCTGGGAGTCAAGACGTGGGAACTGTTTTTTAAGGCCGCTTTAAAGACATATTTACCAACAAGTTGTTTGAAGTGATAAGCCAGCCAATTTTTATCAGAATTATAGGTTCTTAGAAGTGTTAAATCGTGAAAAGTAGTAACATGTTTGCCAGTGTATAAGATTGGTTGTTGGGGCATGCAAAAATGTACTAAATCTGGCGCTAGTTTGTCTAATAGTTTTTTAAGCCCTATTTGTTCTGACAGGGAGTAATTTTTAAAATCAGCAGCCACAATAGAAAAATTAGAAGCAGTTGGTTGCCAAAAATTAACGTCTTTTTTGGGAACCAATACGGTGTATTTATTGACGGTGTCAACTTCTTGCAGGTAAGTCAGCAGCCTCTCAACATAAGTGCCGGTTGAGCTGTTGATAATTCTTGCATCAATCACTATATGTTTCATACTTTTTCCTTTTTAAATACAAATTTCGAATATGTAAGATAATTCCAGACCAAAGTTACGATTGTGGCCGCTATCTTTGCGATTATGGTCAAATTAAGGGGTTGTATGTCAAATGATTTTAATAATAACTCAACGAATAATATAACAAGAGGCTGGATAACCCAGGCGCAAAACATAGTAAAAGACAGAAAAAGTGCTATCTCGCACTTTAAATTAGTAGCCTTGGCCTTAAAAGTGTAGTTTTTATTAGCAAAAAAGCTAAATATGACAGCCACGGTTGATGAAGGATAATTGGCGATTACTGCAGGTACGCCGAGTGATCTGAGGACGAGCAAAATAGCAAAATCTAACAGAGTATTGGCAACGCCAACTATGCCAAAACGTGCTTTATCTGCGTGTTTTTTTAGAAAGTTTTTCATTATGATATTCCTCGACAAAATAGAGTGGGCGAGCCTTGGTTTCGTTGAATATTCGTCCAATGTATTCACCAATTACTCCTAGTGATAATAACTGGACGCCACCGAGGAACAAGACGACCGCCATCAGCGATGGATACCCTGCCACATCGCCCCCGTATAATGTTGTTTTTACTACAATAACAATAATGTAGATAAATGCGATAAAAGATATAATGAATCCCAAAATTGAAGAAATGCGTAAAGGGGCTGTCGTAAAAGATGTAATTCCATCGATTGCAAAATTAAATAATTTGCCGTAATTCCATTTGCTTTCGCCAGCAATTCGTGGGTCGCGGTCATAAGTAATTTCTTTTTTGTTAAAACCAATCCAACTGAACATGCCTTTGGTGTAGCGCTGTGACTCGCGCATTTGTTTTAGGGCCTCGACACAGCGACGGTCAAGCAGGCGAAAGTCACCAGTGTCAACCTGAATTGGTATGCGAGTTGTCTTTTGTAGTATCTTGTAAAACCATGTCGAACTGGCTTTTTTAAGCCAAGTTTCGCCGTCGCGACTGTTACGCTTGGCATAGACGTCGTCATAGCCTTCTTGCCAGAATTTAAGCATTTTAGGAATAAGTTCGGGTGGATCTTGCAGGTCGGCATCAATAATAACCGTAGCATCACCTGTGACGTGGTCCAGTCCGGCTATCATGGCGATTTCTTTGCCATAGTTGCGCGACAAGTTAACGAAAGCTATGCGGTTATCTTTTGAGGCCATATCCTCGATGATTTCCAGAGTTTTGTCCCGACTGCCGTCATTTACAAATAAAAACTCAAAATCATAGGATTTATTATCGTTAGCCAGCTTTCCCAGCCTCTGGTAAAGGTGTTCAAGCACCTCCTGTTCGTTATAAGCGGGAATCAAAATACTGATTGTTTTCATTATGTTAAGTATATCATCTCTACCGTAGTGACGCCTTAAATTGAACCGAAAAACGGCGGGTGTTATAATCTAATACACACAGGCTGCAAGGCGTGCAGTATGAATATATCGCCTGTCTTGTTATCTGATATTAAGCAAAAGAAAGTAAAAACCATGACACTGTTTAGTCAGTTATTAGATGTTGATACCGATAAATCAATTGAAAAAAGAACCATCGTAGAAGAAGTAAAGCAGTTGATTGACATAAGTGGATATACGATTATCGAGCTTGATGACAAGCGGCCATGGGGTGGATACTTTCGCCTCAGCAACAAAGATGCCGATAGGTTTATTGGTGAGTTTTTCCCAGGCCTTACACCAGAAGACGCCAGATGCGGTAACGACAAGGCCGAACTTAGCCCAAAGATATTATTAGTCTCACCAAACCAACGTTTAAGCTGGCAATACCACAATCGTCGGTCCGAAATATGGTCATTTTTAACTAACGGCATATACAACAATAGCCTGGACGACAAAGAGGGCTCTCAAAAAGCGATAAAAGCCGGTGAAGGCGTACGATTCAAGGTTTGTGAGCGTCATCGTCTAATTGGTCGTCCCGATGCCTATGGGCTGGTAGCCGAGATATGGCAACACGCCGACCCTGATAATATATCAGACGAAGACGACATCGTCCGCCTGCAAGATGATTACAACCGCTAAACTGGTAGATAGTAGGTGGTATATGGTAGATGGTAAAAAATCCGCACTGAATGTGCGGATTTTAACTTGGCTACAAAATGTTATTTCTACTACCTACTACCTACCACCTACCATCTACCGATTTTTATTTTCTAATAAAAATTTTCCGTAGCTTACGCAGCCCCGTTTGATCTGGCGGAAGGTCTTTCCAAAGCATACTCTTGATATATTCGGTCGAAACTTGCCTGTTTTTTTGAATTTGTCGTCTTTCGCCTAGTTTTTTAAATCCCAGAATAAAACTCATCCAGGCACCTTTTATGGCTGACCTGCCGCTGCCATTTTTGATAGCGTTTAACAGCATTAACCAATACGCAAAATAAAATCGAATGCCCGTTGGCAACAAAAGCCTGCTAGGCACATTTTTTATGAATAACAGCGGTAGATTCTTAAAAGTCTGATAAACTGCAAATCCCGGCATTTTTTTACTTGTAGCACCTTCTTTGTGGTAGGCGATAGCGCTAGGGTTGTAAACAATCTTCCATCCAGACAGCTGGGCGCGGAAACTAACATCAGTATCTTCGTAATAAGCAAAGAAATCCTCGTCAAACAATCCAATTTCACGCAGCATCGAAGTCTTATACAAACTAGCCCCACCGGTTGCTCCAAAAACCATTCCGCCACCAGAGGCTTTGATTGTTTTGTTGTTGCGATTGCGTGGGAATGGCAAGCCCCATGCAGAGTATTGTTCGCCCGTTGAGTCGATAGTTTTGCCATCGATACGAAGAAGCAGACCAGTGCTGACGCCAATATCTTGATGGCTAATAGCGCTAACTAGGTTTTTTAGCCAATCCTTATCGGCGACGGCATCATTATTAAATAATGCTACGTACTCAAAATCGTCATTTAGCGCGTACTCAATGCCTGTATTAACACCGCCTGCAAAACCAAAATTCTTTGGGTTATAAACAACATCAGTGTTGCTATGTGCGGACATATACTCATCAAGTAACTCGCGTGAATGATCTGTTGACCCATTGTCGATGACTACAATTTTGAATTGCTTGTAAGATTGCCTCTGTAAAGAATCAAGGCACTCTAAGGTGTCATCAATGCCATTCCAGTTTAATATAACAATTGCAACTCTGTTCATAACGATGTATCTATCTTATAACAAATATGTTTTTATTCCGAGCGGCGCATTGTTATATCTATCTGATATAATTATCTATGAACTTATGAAGGTATCTAATATATTTAGCAGGCGAAATAGAATACTATTAGCCGAACTTGTTCGTACGGATTTTAAACTTAGATATCAAGGATCTGCTTTGGGTTATCTTTGGTCGGTTTTAAACCCATTATTATTGTTTGCTATTTTATATGTTGTTTTTGTATATTTTTTGGGTGTTGGCAAAGGGATTCCTCATTATCCAGTCTATTTACTATTAGGAATCATCTTATGGAGATTCTTTACCGAGGCTACCAATAATGGCTTGAACGCGATAGTGGCAAGGGGTAGTTTGATCCGCAAGATTAACTTTCCTCATTACATAATTGTTGTCTCTGGTACGATTTCATCATTAATTAACCTTGGTATTAATATGTTGGTTGTCACCCTATTTATTATCCTTAACGGCGTTCAATTAACGTGGATGTCGCTACTGATAATTCCCTTAGTGTTAGAGTTATATGTGTTTGCCTTGGCTTTGGCTTTTTTCCTGTCGGCTATCAATGTGAAGTTTCGAGATGTTGGCTATTTATGGGAGATTTTTTTACAGGCTGCTTTTTACGCAACGCCTATTATTTACCCTATTAGTTTAGTCATCGAGAAGAGCGCTTTGGCGGCAAAAATAATTATACTAAACCCGGTAGCTCAAGTTATTCAGGATGCAAGATATGTTCTTGTTACTAAAACCAGCGTAACACCGATTAGCTTGTTGGGGCACAAACTGATAGAGCTTATACCTATCGCTATGATTGTTGTGACTATAGTGATTGCGGCTTTGTATTTTAAGAAAAAGTCTGTCAGATTTGCGGAGGATATTTAGTATGGTCAAAAAATCTGAAAATCAACCAGTAATTTCAGTCAACGGAGTTACGAAATCTTTCCGTATACCGCTTGATGGCGGAATGAATATTAAGCAAAAAATACTGAATATATTTAGAGGGTCAAAAGGCTATCGGGAGTTCACGCCTCTAAGTGACATATCATTTGAGATTAATGATGGCGACTTCTTCGGCATAGTTGGGCGCAACGGTAGTGGCAAAAGCACTTTACTAAAGACCATAGCGGGTATTTATGCGCCAGAAAAAGGTCACGTTAAAGTGAAGGGGCTGCTGGTGCCTTTTATCGAACTTGGTGTTGGGTTTAACCCCGAGTTGACCGGTCGGGAGAATGTTTATCTAAATGGTGCACTTCTAGGGTTTGACCGTAATGAAATTAGCTCAATGTATGATGAGATTGTTGAATTTGCTGAACTTAAAGAATTTACGGAAGAGCGTTTAAAGAATTATTCATCGGGTATGCAGGTCCGTTTGGCGTTTTCGATCGCTATTCGTGCTAGGGGTGATGTTTTACTTTTGGATGAAGTTCTAGCAGTTGGGGACGAAGCTTTTCAAAGAAAATGCTACGACTACTTTAATGATCTTCGTAGGAACAAAAGAACCGTTGTGCTAGTCACTCACAACATGAGTGCGGTTGAAACATTTTGTACGAAAGCATTGTTTCTAGAGGATGGTGAAATTAAAGTAATTGGCGAACCACACGAAGTGGCTTCAGCATATAGCCGTAGCAATGATAAATCAATCAAAGTTCAAGAAGATTTGTCAGACAAAGCTTACAAAAAAGAAAACATATCAAAGATTGGTATTAAAATTCTTGATGAAGAGAATGAAACGGCTGATAAATTTATTGCTGGTGATTTAATGTCGGTTGAATTATCTTGGGATATCACCGGTGTTCAATATGTAGGGATTGCAATCTATAAATCTAACGGTGACTATGTTTATGGGACAAATACATATATAGAAAATAAAAAATTACCTGGCGATAACACAGCTTTTTATAGTGTTAAATTAAATGTTGCAGAAGGATCATATTTTTTGAAAGCAGCTCTTTTCGGCGAAAATGATAAGATTCGTTTAGATTTTGAAGAACATGGTACCGGTTTTGTAGTAAATCGTGACAAGGATGATTATAAATGGGGCGGTGCAACTAAGCTTGAGAGCCGTTGGGGTAAATAGATGTCAAATTACAACGGTAAATATCAACCTGGTTCCGAAAACAATAATTGGAATATGGCATTTGACCTGGTTGGTGAAAATAGTAGCGTTCTAGACATCGGTTGTAGTAAGGGTGATTTTGGAGAAGCTTTGAGCTTCTATAAAAAATGTACTGTCGATGGTGTCGAGCCGGATTTTGAAGATTCAAAAGCGGCATCAGAAAAATTGGTTAATGTATTTAATAATTCTGTTGAAAAAGCTATCGGCACTGATTTAAAAAATAAAAAATATGATCATATTGTTCTGCTGGATGTTATTGAGCATATTAATGATCCAGTAAGTGTTCTGTCAGAACTTTCAAATAATCTAAGTCCAGATGGTAGTATTATATTTTCTATTCCGAATATGGCGCATATATCGGTAAGGGTTATGTTGATGGGCGGTGATTTTACTTATGGTAAAACCGGCATTTTAGATAATACACACCTACACTTTTATACAGAAAAAGAAATTCAGCGAGTATTTAATGAATCGGGCTATAAAATATCCGATATCGACGGTGTAATCGTTGATTATGATGATAATATTTTAAAAAATGAATTATCCGAAGTTGGAGTGACAAATCTAACCGAAGATTTATTAAAGACTCTCGATAGTAATAACGGTGATGTATATCAATTTGTTGGCAAGGCAGTTATTGGCAAAGAATCAAAGAATGTTGAAGAGCGTCCATTCTCGAGTCCTGATGCTAAAAATAATATCAGTCGCTTTTATCAATCAGTGACGGAAGAAAAACAGCGTGCTTGCAAAGAAGAAATCAATACACGCGATGAAAAAATAAAAGATATTGAAGGCGATTTAAGTATAGCAGTTACGGAGCTTGAAGAAATTAAATCATCACGAACTTGGATGGTGGTGAGTAAATTAAGAAATTTTGTTAAAGGAAATAATAAGAAATGACTTCTTCAAAAAAAATCAAAATCCTAGTATTGTCGCACATATCTGACTTAAAGGGCGGGGCTGAAATGTCCATGTTGGATACGTTTGATTATTGGAACGAACATTATAATATCGAACCAGAATTTATTATGCGTCAGCCAGCGCGGGCGCTTGCAGATGCTTTGAATGACCGTGGATGGAAGTATTATGCATTGAATTATACTTTTTGGTCAGATGCTGTGCCGCCTGTAAAATCATACGATATTTTCAGATCGGCTTTAAATAATACCAAAGCTATATTTGATATTGAAGAGATTATAAAAACCTCAAAACCCGATCTAGTGATGACTAATTCGATTGTTGCTCCTTGGGCGGCTATTGCGGCGAGTTTTCAAAAAGTTCCTCACGCTTGGTTTGTACGTGAATACGGCGACCTTGATCATGGACGTGTATTCGAGATAGGCAGGGAATCGACTTTTGAGGATGTTAGTACGTTGTCTGATTTAGTGATAACTAACTCAATTACACTTGCGGATCATGTTAAGCAATATGTTGATAGTAAAAAAGTAACAACTTTATATACTCCATTTAAATTACAATCTATGCGCGAAAGATTATTAGAATCGGTTTCTAGCCCATTTATTAATAAAGATAGTCTGAAATTAGTTATGACGGGTACACTCGCTCCAACAAAGGGGCAACAAGAGGCTATTAAGGCGGTTGGATTGTTAAATGATAAAGGTTTTGATACGGAAATCTGTTTAATCGGTGGTAGTGCATCACCAGAATTTAAATCCGAACTTGATTCGATAATTAAAGAACATAACATCTCTGGAAAAGTTCATTTTGTAGGCCATCAAGAAAACCCGTTTGCGTATATTGCGCTTGCTGATGTTGGAGTTATGGCATCTCGCCGAGAAGCCTTTGGGCGTGTTACGTTTGAGTATCTAGCAGCTGGTAAACCGGTCGTTGGCGCAAACTCTGGTGCAACACCAGAAATCGTTCAAGACGGTCGTAGCGGGTACTTATATGAGCAAGGAGATAGTAATGGCCTGGCCAAGGCGCTAAGTAATTATGCAAAAAATAAATCGTTAATTAAAAAACACGGTATCTATGGCAAAAAGTCTACAGACGAAATGATGACAGGTAGTTTTGGCGCTGATGCATTATTTGAAAAGGTTCACAAAATTGCAGTAAATGGATATGACGAAAAACGAGTTCGTAGTGCGCTAAATTTCTCACATCAGTGGCTTAAATATCTGTCTATTGCTCAAAAATCTATTAATGAAACTAAAACTGCGTCAATTAGAAGCCTAGTTAAGATTAGAATTCGCCAAGAAGTAAAAAATGTTTATTATAAAGCTAAAAAAATTGAATCTCTTATTTTAAGGAAATAAAATGACAAAAGATTATCCAGTAACAATAGTTATTCCAGTGTATGGCGATTGGGTGTCACTTAGTGATTGTATCGAGTCGTTGAAAATTAATATTAACCCTGAATTACACACGGTTCTAATGGTTAATGATTGTGGCCCAGATGCAGATAATATTGAACGTAATATCAAAAAGAGGATTAAAGGTTTTAAAAACTTTAAATATTATCGTAATGATATAAATCTTGGTTTCGTAGGTACGTGCAATAGAGCTGTATTGGATATCGACAAGACAGATAATGACATACTTTTATTAAACAGTGATACAGTTACTACGAGTGGTTTTGTTGAGGAAATGGAACATGTTTTACGCGAATCACCTAAAAATGGTGCCGTAACACCTAGGTCTAATAACGCAACCATCGCAACTGTACCATTGTCGGCGGCTATTAAAAAAGATACTAGCCCAGAAGAATCTTACAAAATATTTAAAAAGATTAAATCGGGATTTTCTAGATCAACCGTTGTGCCGGTGGCTCATGGTTTCTGTATGCTGATTCGACGTGAACTTATAAAGAAATATGGTTTGTTTGATACGGTTTTTGGTAAAGGCTATGGCGAAGAGGTTGATTTTTGTCAGAGGATAAAAGTTAAAGGCTATAGGTCATTATTGGCGAATCAAGCGTATGTTTTTCATCTGGAGGCTCGAAGTTTTTCGATGGAAGCAAAAAAGAAGTTTATTGAGGAAAATAATAAAATTATTTGGGAAAGATATCCCGAATATCGCCAGTCAGTACGTGATTATATGGAAACAGCGCTGCTACGCGAAGCTGCCATAGAATTAGCTGTAGGAAATTTCAAAAAATCTTCTTTTGTAAGCAATATAAAACGAATAATTAAAAGTAATAAAACAGCAAGTAAACTAATTCGCAAATATAAATCGAATAGCTAAAACAACTTATTATTTTTGTTTCATCAGTTTCAATATTGTTTGTGCTGCAACTTCAGCGGATCGTTTTTCCCAAAGATAAGCTTTGGCTTTCAATAGCGTTATTTTTGATTTTTTTCTAAAGCCTTTTATGTCTTTTAATATTTCGCTAAATTTATTTACCCAAAGATCTTGATTGTTATCTATGCGAACAACATAATCATCTAATCCTTTGGTATTGTAGGCGGGCACGTTTGAAGCAATGGGTAATATGTTTGCACCTATGTAATCCAGGCATTTTATGTCGGATTTAGAGTTGTTGAACGGTGATTCGACTAGTGGGCAAAGACCTATATCAAAAGGACCTTGGTTAACGAACCATTTTACAAACTTCGGGTAAATAGCTCCACCTGATGGTTGATATAGGCGTTTAATCCAATTACGTTCCGGTAATTCCTTGCACGACACACCGATTACTGATAATTCAAACTTTCCAGGGAATTTTGATGCCAATTTATCTAAAACATTAATTAGCATTTTAAGGTCTTCGTCATGGGTAGCCGTACCCATGTATATCATCCTTAGTGGCCCTTTGATTTTACGTGTAGGTTTTTGGGTCTCCCATAAATTGTTATCAAGAGTATTCGTTATAACGTGTACTGAATCGTTATTAATCTGGTGTTGTTTAGCTAGAACCTGGGTTGAAACCCAGACTTGGTCGGCGTTTTTCACTAGATACTCTAGCGCCTTATGTCGATCGCCTTGAATTGAATATTCAGAGTGAGTATCGTCAATTAGGCTAAAAGCATCATCATTATCGATAATGAGTTTTGCATTACGTTTTTTAATAACAGAAAGTAGTCTTTTGGCTGACAATTCATTATCATACGCTGTTCGCTGAACGATGCATATGTTGGTGTTATGCGGTAGCCACGTGGTGTTCTCTTTGAATATTTTGTATGAAATTAAATTATCAGCTGCAAGTTTACTGAGGGGTGATATTAACCTGATAAAGGCTGAGCTTTTAGGGTAAGTTGCGCCATCTCTGATAATTATTGCTACTGATATGGGTTTTTTTGACCAGTCTTTAGTATTATATTTGTAGATGTGTTTGAGTAATTTTTGGAGCCGGTAGTGCTTTATCCAAAGTTCTATCTTAAGCTCTTTGTAGGTTGAATTTAGAGGCTGCCCTGTAGCTCTTCGTATAAATTCTATGGTTCTTTGTTTACTCAAGCGAACCAACCAGATTATTTTACGAGCGTCTCTTTTGATTATGCCAGCCGATTGCTGTTGTTTTTTTCTTTCTAATCTTTGCACATATCCGACTACTCGTTGCTTTCTTCTAATAATAGTTCTTCGTATGAGCCCAATAATCCGTTTTTTTTTCAAACGGAATAACCATATTAGTTTTCTGATAGCTCTAATTAAAAAAGTCGAACCTTGTTTTGCATTTAAGTCTTGTTTCACTGTTTATATTTTACTACATCTGATGGTATTTATCATCTTACGGCTTGTGCGAGGCTTTTATAAAATGTTACACTTGAATACAATGAATATGAAAAATATGTACTCTAGTGCTCGATGTATTTGGCTAAAAGGTGTGGATATAGTATTAAATGGGGATATTACGATATTTCATAGAAGCTTTTCAAAAGCTGTATTGTTAGGGATTACCGGTGTAATTTTATTGTACGTTAGTGTTGCTGGTATTATTTCTGTTTCTGTACCATGGGGCGATTTGTCCGACACTCAATATCATATAGACTATGTATGGAAAGTATATAATGGAGGGTTGCCTAATTTTAACGATGGAATAACATATTCTCCTCTGGTAAGGGGTGGGAATTTTCATGCGACAGCTAGTCACCCACCTTTATTTTATATGATACACGCCCCTATTTTGGGACCATTGTTAAATGAAGGTAGATGGAAAGAGGCGATTGCGGTTGGAAGAGTTATCAATATATTATTAGGGGTACTCTGTATTTTAGCACTAGCTTGGGCAGGTTGGGTATTCGGTGGCGCTAAAAGGACTTTGATGGCGGTCGCAGTGCCAGCAATAGGCACCTTAATGTATCGTTTTACTACATTAAATACTATTTTTGGGAATGATGTATTAATTGTGCTGTTTGCAACGCTTGCGTTGATCTTTGTATATAAACTGTTAAAAAATGGTTTGCAGCCAAAATATATTGTTGCACTGGGCCTCGTGTCTGTATTTGGCATGGCAACCAAAGCAACATATATTGTAATATTAGGCATTAGCCTTTTGGCTGTCACTGTTGCCTTTATTTTACATGGAAAGGGTGGCCTAAGGAGAAGGACTATTTACGGAGCTTTAATATCCTTTTTGATTGCAATTGTTGTGACTTTATCTATCGGCTGGTTTTATTATCGCAATTACCAGAGTAGTGGTAGCTGGTTTAAGTCTTCGCCAGATGATTACACTGGTGGTCGAGTTTATAAATCACTTCAAGATGTTTTTAGGGGCATAAAATTATGGGAGTTATTATATACTAATTCCTCACCAGCGCCTTATATATCCACAGCTATTACAAGCATGGCGGTTTCTGGATTTATAACCTTGAAATTTAAAACAATAAGGTCATTTTATAAAAAAGATAGAGCTCGTTTAATAATGATTATTTTTATGATTTTAGTCTTTATTGGTTTATTTATAACCCAAATAAGGTTAGCAGTCGGTTATGGGTCTATAAATTTCCGATATTTATTACCAGCATTATTACCGATAAGTTTATTTTTATCTTATGGACTGTTGCAATTTAAGCCTGTAAGGGGGCAGTTGGTATCTCTCGCTGCTATTACTATGGGGCTAATGGCATTATTGCCCTTTACTTCTTCATCTGTTATTGGGAAACTACTATTATCGGTAAAAGACACCAAAGGCTATTTTGGAAAGATATTTATGGCAAGTTTTAATAATGGGGTACCGCGTATTGTTACTCTATTATTATTTGCCTTTTTTATTGTTGGGTCTACATTATTAGTGATTTCGCTATTTAAGTTGTCTGGTATTAAAAAGCAATCATTAACTAAAATTACAGTGTAGTTATCTCAGTGGTTCGCCAGTTGGTATACTTTCATTGAAATTATTGGAAACGTTTCTTATATCATTAAGCGACAACCCTAACGATTTAAATATTTGTCTGCTGGTGATCCAGCATTTAAATCCTTTTTCTATTTTATATACTTGATCTTGGCCATTAACCTGCATAAGGGTTGTTAGTGTTGGTTGGGCTGTTAGCCGATTAATTATGGTATCGCTTATTGTAGGGAGTGTAGCTATATTAAGGTTTAATACTAGAGGCCCGCTTATATCGATTGGTACTTGGCGTTTTTGCCCAAAGTTGTCAATTAACCATACATTATTAGATGAATCCTTAGCAAAATATTGCAGATTACCAGAATTAGGATATCCCGAAACTTGTTTTGTTGTGTAGCTTATTATATTTTTTACACTAAGTCCGTAGGAGTGAATCAGTTGCGAAGAAGTTACATATAAACTAGAATTATCAGAATTAACTATATACACAGCGGCAGTCGTACCGATTCTAAATAATTGTCCTAATGGAAGTATTTTTTTGCCGGAATCAGGGAATAGTGCAGAAGTTTGTGTGCTTAGGTTTATTACTTGCGAGAATCTTAGCCCTTGTTCGGCTAGTGCGAGTGATGTGGTAATATGGTATCTTTCTCTTGATTTAATAATGTAGACCTCAGGACTATTATTGATTCGGAATGAATCAAAGAATTGTATTGTTGGTAGGGCTAGTTTTTCTGTTAACCCAGTCGATACTACTGTGAAATCACTATCGTTTAGCCCTAGGTTTGTGATTGATGTAGGTTGGATTTCGAGTTTTTGCTTGTTATTTATAATGTATAATTTACCATCGGTGTCTTTTATTAGTTTGCTTATAGTTGGGTTGGTGGACAAAGGCAGTAGCCCTACGGTAGGTGACGTATAGCTGATACCAAGGGATAGTTCTAACACAGTTTGATTGTCTATTAACTGAATCGTAGCCCCATCCCAGAAGTATGCCTTATTATTAGATGGGTTTTTGACGAACGAGTTATGGACAATGACTGGCGGTCCCGTTGGTATGCTATCTATGTATGATTGGCTAAGATTAGTCGCTATACGAGATGAATAAATAGGGTCTCCCATTGTTGAGTATGCAACAGAACTACCTATATGGCTTTTTTTACCGTTAAGTTCAATATATACTTCTGGCTTACTTGTCGATCTGATTATGTCAGTTAAAGTCGGTCCGATGCTAAGATGATCTAGTATTAGGGGGTCAAGGTCTTGCTCTTTGCCGTCAATAATGTATCCATATGTATTGTATAGCTCGCTCGAAGCGAATAATAGTAATTTACCGTTATCTATTAGGTAAATTTCATCACCTCCACCCACGCGTGTAATATTTTTTAATGTGCCACCATCTTGATATAGGTCTAACATATTAGGGGTTACAACACCTATGTCGCTTCGTTTGAAGCCGTATGTAGTCAGCATTGCAAGGGATGAGAATCGATAGTACTTGTTGCCACTTAAAAGGTAAGCTTGATCGCTTTGTGTAGTTTTGAATACTGTGGGGACATAAGTTGATCCAAACCAATTAGTAAAATACAAATAGAAATTACGATTTCCATATGCCCCGCAAGGAGGAGCAGTGCCATACCCGGCGTTTAGGGCAGCTTTGTTGGGTTGATAAGGGGTGTAGTCATAAAGTGCTGCTGTCGAGAGATTTTGAATATTAACTGTGCTGTAGCCGCATGACGCACTTGGGTTGTAGTAAATACGATTATTACCCAAGATATAAGGAGAATACCAGCTTGTACCGGAGCCGTAAGGGTTTGACCAACTTTGGTTTCCGGATACCACAGTATGAAAGAGAGTAGCTGCCCAGTGCAACTGTTTAGTAAAACCATAGTATTTTGAGTCGCAACCAGATCCGTCATCAGGGCATCCATAGCCTGCAGCCATCTTGTATTGATTTGGTAGTGGCCAGGTATCAGTGACTAGGCCTTGTTCTTTTTGTAATAAAACAATAAAAACCTGCGGATTAATATCGTATTCTTGAGATATGTTGTAGATAATTTGGGCGGCACTTAGGCTGTTTTCTCTATAGTTTTTCAAGCAAGTGTATGGCGGAGCTGGCCACCCGACAGAGGCTGCATATTGAGCATGCGTTAGGTCTGGCCTGCCAAATTCAGATGCTGGCAGTGTGCCGTTTGTGTCGCATGTCGGTACTTTGCTATTTAGAAAAGTTTGAATTTGGCTAACGCTCATTGAGTTGGCATGCGTAAATACGGCGTCGCTGATAATATTGCCAGCTTGCCATCCATCAAGCGCGCGAGCAGTTGCTGGGGGCATCATTGCACACACAGTGGCGGACATAATAATAAAAAAGAATAACCCTGCGGTTTTTATCTTGAGATTTTTTTGGTTTAAGAAATATGTCATAATCACCTAATCTATTTCCACGGTGCTATTTGCAACGCCACTTAGTGAGCCTGCGGTTATAGTTAGGGTGATTTGCCATTCGCCTTTCGACAACTCTGTCTTTGGTATGTCAAAGCCCTTGCATGTCATAGAGCTGGGAAGAGTTTGAGTGGATGCGGTTTTAGTGACCACGGCGCTTGCTTTGGTTAATTTCAGGGTGCAACTGCCAGTATCTGACAAAGTATCTGCGATGGCTCTAATTTGTAGAATAGATGATGTTTGATTGATTGCAGATATGGTGACAGAAATGCTTGATTTATTGGTTGTAGTGTTCGTTTGGGTGTTATTCTTGGTGTTAACGCCGTCCTTGATTTGATCGGTTGTTGGAGGATTGTTGTCTATATTTTGAGTGTTATATATATTTTGCGTGTTTTTGATTGTCCAGCCAAAAAAGTTGCCGCCAAATATAAGGACATATGACAAAATCGCAATAATTATCAAAGCAATAAAACCAGATGTTATCATTAGTGGTTTAGTGCAATTTCTATTTGTTTTTGCTATTTTCATATTTTTGTTTTACTTTTATCGAATAACATAACAATTATAAACTCTTTGTTGGTTATATTCAAGGCTAAAACGCTCTGATGGCCTGGTAAAAAACAGTAGTTCTGGGCATAATAGTACTATATGTCAGAAAAAAAAATCGTATGTGTTATAACTTGCTATAAGAATCCCGACTATATTCGCGCTAAATCCATCAGAGCGGCTCTATCTAATCGAAAAGACACAGAGGTGGTTGTTGTCAAGAACTCAAAAAAAGGAATAGTTAGATATTTTGAGGTCATAGCTAAAGTAGTATCTGTTAGATTCAAGCGCCATCCCGATATCTATATCTTAACTTTTCGGGGATATGAGCTTTTGCCTATCATTCGACTGATTACTTTTGGAAAAAAATTCGTATTTGACGAGTTTATTAATCTGGTAGAGTGGGTGGTATACGAGCATAACAAAGTAAGGCCAAATAGTTTTATTTATAGGATACTCTATATTTGGTATCGCTTTTGGTTGAAGTCATCTGATTTGATATTGGCGGATACTGTTTCGCACGCCAAATATTCATCAAAATTAATGAAGATACCAATGAAAAAGTACCTATCGTTAATAGTCAGCACGGACGAGGAGACGTTTAAGGCAACAAAGGCCAAACAGTCAAAGGGGTTATTTAAAGTATTTTATTATGGAAGTATGTTGCCGCTTCATGGCGTAGATATAGTAATTGAGGCTATGAAGCTGCTTAGGGCTAAGAATATCAGCCTAACTTTAATAGGCGGTGATGATAAGACCAAACAGATGATAGAAGATGCGATAGAATCCGGATCAAAAATCGAGTATAAGAAGTGGGTGAACTTTGAAGAGCTGCCAAAATACATACAGGATTCAAATGTTTGTCTAGCAGGTCCATTTGGCGGCACGGTCCAATCTAGGTATGTCATAACAGGCAAGGCGTATCAGTTTTTGCAAATGAAGCGTCCGATTATTATCGGTAAAAACCAAGAGTCACATATTTTTAAAGACAAGCAAAATGCCTTGATAGTGGATCAAGCCAGCGCCAAAGCGCTTGCTAAAACTATTGAGTGGGCTTACGATAATCAAAAAAAACTAGCTGGCATTGGTGAGGCTGGCTATCAGCTATATCAAGAAAAGCTTTCTAATAAGGTACTTGGCGTGCAGATTGAAGAGCTATTTAAGCGACTTGGTTTTGTTGAAAATCGATAAATGTTTTCGACTATTAATGGCCAGTAGAATGATGAATATTAAAGCCAAAAAACCGATATAGAACGCTCGATCAATGACGCTGGCACCTACGATTGTTGTCGTGTCGATTCCGTGTAGTTGTTGTGATAGTGCCAAGAAGGATTCTCTGATGCCAATTGCGCCAGGAGTGATGGCTACAAATATAGATAGGTTAGCAGCAGCAGAGTAAACAAGGGTTTGAACGATTGAGATGCCCGTATTAATGTGGTATATCTCGATGAAGTATGTGGCGGTTGTCGCTAGGGTTAGGCCGATTGATCCGACACCAATTAACCAAAAATTTTTGTTATCTAGTTTCACAGCCTTGATAATTGGTCGAATTTTGTTGAAACGTTTATCAACAAGATAAACGATATAAGTTAAGAGAGCTAGGGCGATTAGGGTGATAGCATAAAAAAGACCAGACCCAAACTTATATGCGCTAGCTGTGGCGATTATGGCGGCATTTATTAGGCCAAAAAAACCATAAAAGATCAGGGTCGTTATAAAGAAATCGCGGATATTAACGCCGTATTTTTTCTTTAGATAAATCGCTCTAAAACCAGGTCCGCTTTGCAGGGGTCCAAAAAAATTTACAATCGATGAATAGCCTGTGAGTATTATATTGTCGCAAATGGTTGAACTTTTTTTGATAAATCGAAGTGAATAATACAAAACAAAGGCATTGACGGTGGTTATTAGGGTATAACCGATAGTTAGCAATACTAGTGTGTCGGGACTAAGGTTTTTTAGTGTATCAATAACTTCAGGATGACCGTTAATATAGAAGCCGAAGATTATGAAAGTCGCAGTAATAATAGTTGCAATAAGACAATATTTAATTATCTTGGTATGTTTAGGCGCTAATAATAACTTCTTTGGCATCTTATCTATTATAGTATAATGAAGTAAATAAAGTATGAGACAAAAAAAGAATTATATTGAAGCTTTTATGAAATTCATTGCCTCCAAACGGTTCTTTTATGTAGTCATTGGTCTATTTTTGTTCCAAGCGACTTGGATTGGCTTAAGTAATAATTATGGTTCTCCTCATGATGAGAAGTATCATGTTGGGGTTATACAAGTCTACAGCCAGCAAGCAAGCCCCTTTATGGGTGGTCAGCCTACAGCTTATGATCAATTCGGTGACGTATCTCGCAACAGTTCGTACTTGTACCATTATTTAATGAGTTTTCCGTATAGGTTAATTAGTAGTATAAGTAATGACATTACGGTGCAGGTTTTGTTTTTGAGGTTATTTAATATTATTTTTGTAGCTATGGGGCTGCTCTTTTTTAAAAAAGTACTCGACAGTATATTCGGGAAACCTATCATAAGTAATCTGACACTGTATGGAGTGGTAATGATACCAGTTGTTACCTATGTTGCATCAGGTGTGAACTATGATAATCTTGTTTTTCTTGGTTTTGCGGCGGCGTTATATCTAACCACAAGGCTCATTAATAAGTTTAGTTTAGAAATGGCGATAATATGGATATCAATTAATATATTAACAATACTAGTGAAGTTCTCATACTCCCCAATAGCGTTTGTTCTTTTTGTGGGGGTCATTGCGTACTATTCGATAAATAGAAAGAAAAGATCGTCAGAGATAAAAGAATCATTAAGAAATACTAAAAAAATAAAAATTATATTGGCTATACTATTATTAATTATTGCTGGTGGCCTATTTGCCGAACGCTACATAGGCAATGCTATTGCTTATGGTACTCCACTACCAGATTGTTCTCGGGTTTTAGGTAACGAACGTTGCAGTAAGTGGGGGCCATGGGCACGAAATATCCAGGTCCAACAAGAGAATAGCGGTGAAAAGCGAGCGAATATTATAATTTACGCAAAAAATTGGGTAAAAACAATGGAAAGCACTAGTTTTGGAATTTATAAAACATCAGTTGTAAAAGAAGCACTCCCGATAATCGGTTTTGTTGGTTGGGCTCTTTTGGCCACGTTCTTAATATTTTTGGCTTTTGGTGCACGATATATAATAAAACGCCCAATTATTTTAATCGCTCTTGTGCCAGTTGTTATATATTCTGTAATTTTATTCTTCATTAATTATAAAGAGTATCAAAAACTTGGTTCTCCAATTGCTATACAAGGGAGGTATTTAATACTTACGTTACCACTTTTAATTGGTTCAACTTTATTTTTTATTCATAAATTATTTGCCAATAGGAAGATTATTTTGAAAGCTTTTGTCTTGTTGTGGTTAGTTGCTTTTTTGCAGGGTGGCGTCATTACGTATATCGCAAGTAGTGATAAGGCGTGGTGGTGGCATGATAACACTGTCATCACAGTTAATAAATCAACTCAAAACTTACTCAAAACGGTTATTATCGGTAATTAGTTATTTTTGGATTTTAATTTGCATAGTACTAAATAACCTTCAGATAGGTCATAGCTGTTAAACGGTTTGCTAATTAAATAAAGGATATATATCAGTCTATCTATGCTGATTTTTGTAAGTAATTGTGATTTAATCGGGTTAATACCACTAGCTTGAGTGCTTTTTTTCATGCTGTTTTGGGCTTTAACTCTGCCAATCATGATTTTTCTCACTAGTCGCGTCAAATTGATAAATGGATATCCATAAGATATAAAATTAATAACTTCAAAGCCCGATTCATCCAAAAGGTTCGTGAAGGTCTGTTTTTCATATCGTCGGTAATGACCAACTTTTCTGTCAAAATTATCAAACCATTTTTGTTTAGCGGGGACTGAAAATAGAGTATATTTTGGATTGGTTTTACGGAGTTTTTTTAGAAAATCTTGATCATCTTCGATATGTTCAATTACTTCACAACAAATTACCACATCATTAGTACTGGCCTTAAGCTTTTCTAGGCCTCCAGGCACAAATGTTAGTTTGTTATCATCAAGTTTGCGCTTCGTTTTGATGTCATTTGCAACGATTAATGCATCCTTGGAAAAGTCTATCCCTTTACCTTTATAGCCAATTTGAGCTAGTGTGCAGGCTAATTCACCAGCCCCACAGCCAATATCGGCAAAGGTTTTAATATCATCGTGTTCTTTCAGTATAGATAGAATATTATATTTTCTAAATAAATATCGTGGAGCTCTATAGAATGCGGTAGTTTTAGACATATCTTATGATTTTTCTTTGCCGTATTGAATGGATTTGATGCGTTCTAACTGATCTTCTAGTAGCGTACGATTTACGCGTAGTAAATCAGATATAACCAAAAGGGCAAAAGACAGCAAGGATCCAACAATCATTGAGCTGCCGAATATTAGCGACTGCAGGTGTCCATCACTTTGGTTGATCAGTAGGTAGTATAGGAATCGCACGAAAGGTATAACACCTGCAATACCAAATAATATACCCAGTGTCAAAAATATAATATGTGGTTTAAACATGATATAACTGCGGATTATAGCTTTGCCGGATTTGGCCATGTGTTGCCAGATGTTCTTAAATAGTCGTGATTCGCGAGTTTTCTTGTTGGTTTCGATTGTGACACTGGCGATGCGCAGACGCTTGTTGCCGGCCTGGATGATTGTTTCCATGCAATAACTAAACTGGGTAACGATATTGAGTCGTATTAGTGATTGGCGAGAGTAGGCGCGAAAACCGCTGGCGGCATCAGGTAGCTTGGTGCCGGCTGCCTTGTTGACGACCCAACTGCCAAATCGTTGCATGAGTTTTTTGAATGTCGAGAAGTGTGCAATCTTGGACGTTTGACGATCGCCGATTACTATGTCAGCAGTGCCTTCAATAATAGGCTGGACTAGGTCTGCGATTCTTGCCTGAGGATATTGATTGTCGCCGTCTGTGTTTACGACAATGTCAGCGCCTTGTTTTAGGGCGTAGTCGATGCCGTCACGGAATGACCGTGCAAGACCCATATTGCGCGTATGTTTGACGAAGTGTTTGACGCCGTGTTTTTTGGCAATTTCAATAGTCTTGTCGGTTGACCCGTCGTCGATAATTAGAACTTCTAATTCATCAACGTTTTTTATTTTTTTAGGTATCGACTCAAGGACAGACGGTAGTGTGTCCTGCTCGTTTAGACAGGGAATTTGTACAAAAACTTTCATATGTTTTTATTATACACTCTAACGGCCGACGCCGATGTAGTTTAGGCCAGCGTTCTTGATATCAGCCTTAGAGAATCTGTTGATGGCATCGACGAATATTTTGCCATTCTTTGTGGCCTTAGCGAATTTTGATGGGCTGTAAGCAAGGAATTCTGGCCACTCAGTTGCGACTATCATGGCATCAACACCTCTAATCGTGTCCTCTATGGACTCGCATTGAACGATACCTTTGCGAAGCTCCTCGGCGGCTTCGTGATTAGCCTGAGGATCGAATGTTGTGACTATTGCGCCGGACTTATTTAAAGAGTTGGCAAGTAGTATGCCAGGTGATCTGCGTACATCGCTGGTACCGGCTTTGAATGATAACCCCAAAACAGCTACTTTTTTACCCTGCAAACTGCCACCGATTTTAGCCTGCAGTTTTTCAACAATATATCCTGGCATCGTTTCATTTAATGATTGTGCTGCCTCCATAATATCTAGATGAACTCCATTTTGGATACCACTGGCGATTAAACCACTAACATCCTTCGGAAAGCATCCACCACCATATCCGCGGCCAGCGTTCAAGAAAGCGCGTCCAATACGCTTATCGGCACCAACTGCGTCCATAACTTCGGTAATGTCAGCATCGACTTTATCGGCCAATTTAGCGATAGAGTTTGCAAACGATATCTTGAGGGCCAAGAAAGCATTAGATGTGACTTTAATTAACTCAGCGCTGTTAAGGCTTGTCGATATGTATTGACCTTGGTGTGGTTTGATATCGATTTTTGCAATTTTTGCAATTTTGTCGCGGTGTTTTTCTAGTTCTCTATAAATATCTAGCACTTGCTCGACTGTCTCTTTGTTGTCATTGCCAGCTACAACACGATCAAAATATAAAGTGTCATATAGTGCAGTACCTTCACGGAGAAACTCAGGGTTGGAGACGTAATCAATTTTGTTTTTTAGTTTTGAGAATATTTCTTTGATTCTTTCACCTGTGCCAACTGGAACGGTGCTTTTTTGTACATAGATAGAACCGGACTTCAAATATTTTGAGGCTTCCTCAGCTGCACTAAATACATAAGTTAGATTTGAGCTGCCGTCTGGGTTGTCTGGTGTACCAACGCTTGAAAAAACGATGCTACTGTTAGGTACGCTTTCTGTGTATGAGTCTGTAGGGTTTAAGTTGCCTGATTTTATGGCTGCGTCAATAACTTCATCAAGGCCTTCTTCATAAAAGAATGAGCGCCCAGTTTTGATTACATCTAATCTTTTTTTATTTGGCTCAACCACATAAACTTTAAAACCTGAATGGGCAAGGAGCGCTGCTGTAGTAAGCCCAACATATCCCGCGCCTAAAACTGTAATCGTTTTTTTATCCATAGTCATATTAACCATCCTTTTATCGTTATTTACTGGTATGATATAGAGAATATCAACAAACAAAGCGTTAATATCTTTTTCTATTATATAGGCAATAACTCAAATGGGGAAATTATAGTCCATGAAGCTAGCTATTGTGTCAATCTGCAAGAATGAAGCGAAGACAGTCGAAGAGCTAATCAGAAGAATGCCAAAAAAGATAAAGGGCGTTGATTCAATTGAGCTAATCGTCTTGAACGATGGTAGTACCGACAAAACAGTAGAACTAGCAAAAAAAGCTGGCGCTACTGTCTATGGAGATAACAAGTCTAAGGGTTTGGCGTTTAGGTTTCGTGAAGTCGTAAATATTGTATTGGAACGCGGCTTTGATGCGATGGCGAATATTGATGGTGATCTGCAATTTAATCCAGAGGATATCCCAAAGTTCGTACTTCCAATAGTAAACGACGAGGCCGACTTTACTGCAGCTGACAGGTTTACTGACGCCGATACTGGCGTTGTTAGAAAACCAGCCAATATGCCACCTGTTAAATATTATGGCAATAAGGTTGGGGCATGGGTTGTCGGCAAGCTGAGCGATGAGAAGTTTCCAGATGTGACTTGTGGCTTTCGGGCATATAATCAAAAGGCGCTGTACGCCTTAAATATTAACGGGTCGCACACTTACACCCAGGAATCGTTCCAAATTTTAGCTGCTCGCAAAATGCGCATTAAAGCCATACCTGTCGAAGTTAAGTACTTTAAAGATCGCAAATCGCGAGTCGTAACCAGCATTCCGAAATATATGGTTTTGAGCATTATGAATATTTTGCGCTCATTCCGTGATTTTGCGCCACTTCGATTCTTCGTATTACTTGGGCTTGTGCCGTTTATTATAGGTTTGGCTTGTGAAGTTTTTATGGGAATCTTTTTCTTGCAAACAGGAGCTTTTAGCCCCTATAAGTTCGTTGGATTTACGGGGTTGTACTTATTGACGTTGGGTCTGTTTTTCTGGTCATTAGGCTTGGTGGCTGACATGCAAGTTAGGGTATTAAACAACCAAGAAAAAACCTACGAAGAATTACGACGTCTGTCGAATCGTATCAAGAAATAGATTTAGCTAATCTTTGATTAGTTCTAGTAGGTATTCGCCATAACCGGATTTTTTGAGTGGCTGAGCAACTTCGAAAAGTTGTTCTTTGGTGATGTAGCCCTCGTAGTAGGCTACTTTCTCTGGGCTGCCGATGATTTGGCCGGTGCGGCGTTGGATGGCGCTGACGTAATCTGAGGCGTCAGTCATACTGTCGATTGTGCCGGTATCCAGCCAGACGTCACCGCGATCTAACTTGGTAACTTTTAGTTTGCCACGTCGCAAATACTCGGCGTTGACAGATGTAATCTCAAGTTCGCCACGGTCTGACGGCTTGACGTTTTTGGCAATTTCGATCACATCGTTGTCGTAATAATACAGTCCGACAACGGCGTAATTAGATTTTGGCTCTTTGGGTTTTTCCTCGATTGATATGGCTGTGTTGTTTTTGTCGAATTCAACTACGCCGTAGCGCTCTGGATCGGATACGCGGTAGGCAAATACAATACCGCCATCAGGGTCAACGCAGTTTTTAAGGGCCATGCCAAGGTCGTGCCCGTGGAAGATGTTGTCACCTAGGACAAGCGCAACTTTGTCTTTGCCGATAAACTCCTCGCCGATGATAAAGGCTTGGGCTAGGCCATCAGGCGATGGCTGAATAGCGTATTCTATCTGGATTCCCCATTGCTTGCCGTCGCCTAACAGGCGCTGAAACATCATTTGGTCTTCTGGGGTAGTGATAATCAAGATTTCTTTAATCCCAGACAGCATCAAGATGGTCAGCGGATAATAAATCATCGGCTTGTCATATATTGGCATCAATTGTTTGCTGATGCCTTTAGTAATTGGCCAAAGTCTTGTTCCTGATCCACCTGCTAGAATAATACCTTTCATTTTGTCTCCTATTTTAGATATTTAGTTAAAGATTCACGCCAATCGGCTGGTTTAAATCCAGTTGATTTGATTTTATCAAGTTTTAGCGAACTAAGTAGCGGGCGAGGTGAAATACCCTCTTTGCCGGCGTAATATTCAGCGGTTGTTACTGGAGTTACGTCAGATTCTGGCTTGCCGGATAGTTCGTATACCATTTTGGCCATTTCTGCCCAACTGGCAGCTTCACCATCACCAGACAAGTTATATGTTCCGTAATCTGCACTAGTCTTTAGCAGATGCTTAATACCGAGTGCTAGATCATCAGTAAATGATAATCGTCCGATTTGGTCATTAACGACGCTTGGTTTGATATCGCGTTCAGCCAGTGACTTCATGGTTCGGACAAAGTTGTTGCCTTCACCGATTACCCAGCTGGTGCGGATAATATAGTGTCGTGGAGACAAAGCAGCGGCGATATCGCCAGCAGCCTTGGTCTGGGCATAAACTCCAAGAGGGCTGAACTGCTCGTCTTCGGTGTGATTGTCGATTGTGCCGTCAAAGACATAATCGCTGGAAACATGGACCAGAGTGATGTTGTATTTTGTTGCAATTTTACTGAGGTTGGCAACGGCCTGGGCATTTATCTTCCACGCGATAGGGCGACCTTCGGCGGTTTCGGCCTTGTCGACGGCGGTATAGCCTGCGGCGTTGATGACTGTGTCATATTGTCGCCATTGTCGAGCCGACTCTAGGTCGGGGCTGGTAATATCCAGTTCAGTCGAATCAGTAAACTCGGCATCAGGAAATTCGATTTGCAGAGCTTTTCCTAATTGGCCATTTGCGCCGGTAATCAGAGTTTTTCGCGGTTTCATCGGAACGATATCTTTCAAAAATGGATGATTTTTATCCTTTTCGGACAGTTCTGCCGTGCCCAAAGGGATCGGCCATTTGATGCCAATAGTTGGGTCGGCTAGGTTCAGAAATGTGTATTTGGACTGGGCCTCTAATGTCCAATGCTCGTTAACTAAATAAGTGTAAACAGTGTTGTCTTCGAGGGCCTGAAAAGAATTGCCGACGCCGCGTGGTACAAAAATTGCCTTGGTTGGGTCAATTTCGGCCGTAAAGACGGCACCAAATGAATCGCCTTTGCGCAAATCTACCCAAGCGCCAAAGATGCGACCAGCGCCAACTGAAATATATTTGTCCCATGGTTCGGCGTGGATGCCCCTGGTTACGCCTTTTTCGGCGTTAAACGATATGTTGTTTTGAACCGGTCCAAAATCAGGTAGGCCCAGGTTTGTCATCTTGTCACGTTGCCAGTTTTCCTTAAACCAACCGCGTGAATCACCATGAACGGGCAAGTCAGCAATCAATAGTCCGGGAATTGTAGTTTCTTGAAATTTAAGTTCTTTGCTGAATGTCAGTTGTTCTTTTTGAGTGGTTGGCATGAATTATTGACCCCTTTCGGCATAGGCTGCCTCAATTTTAGCTTTTTCATTCTTCCACCAGGCTTCGTTGGCAGTGTACCATTCAATGGTTGCCTTCAAACCTTCGCGTAGGTTGGTATATTTTGGCTCCCAGCCTAGTTGAGTTTTTAATTTGGTGTAGTCGATAGCATAGCGTTGGTCATGGCCTGGGCGGTCGTTGACGTGTTCGTAGGCGGTTTTATCCTTGCCCATTAGTTCCAACAGAGTTTCCATAATGTATTTGTTGTTTTGCTCGCCATTGGCACCAATCAGGTACAGCTCGCCGGATTTGCCCTTATCCAGAATTGTGTGAACGGCGCTGTTGTGGTCGTCAACGTGAATCCAGTCGCGGACTTGCTCGCCGGTACCGTAAAGCTTTGGCGACAGGCCACTAAGGATATTCGTAATCTGGCGGGGGATAAACTTTTCGATGTGCTGGTATGGCCCGTAATTGTTAGAGCAGTTGGATAGGGTGGCAAAGATACCAAATGACCTGACCCAAGCCTTGACCAACATGTCCGAGCCAGCTTTGGTGCTGGAGTATGGACTGCTGGCATTATATGGGGTGGATTCAGTAAATTTAGCTGGGTTATTAATCTCGAGGTCGCCATAGACTTCATCTGTGCTGATGTGATGTAGTCGCTTGCCGTGTTTGCGAACTGCCTCAAGGATGGTTGCGGTGCCGACCAAATTGCTGAGGATAAATGGCCATGGGTCGCGCAAACTGTTGTCATTATGCGATTCGGCGGCAAAATGAACGACGATATCGGTCTTGCCGACCAGCTCATCCATCAGGTCTTTATCGCAAATATCACCCTTAACGAAGGTGATATTGTCCATGATATTAGTTAGATTGTCGATATTGCCCGCATAGGTTAGCTTATCTATTACGGTTATTTCATATTCGGGCCGGTTGTCCAGGGTGTAGTGAACAAAGTTTGACCCGATAAACCCTGCGCCCCCTGTAATAAGTAGCTTTGTCATACATCTAATTATAGCGCAAGTTGGTAGATAGTAGGTAGTAGTTGGTAGGTGGATTATCCAGGGTTGAACCCAGGATTGACTGGATTGATTAGCGCCAATAGCCATATTCCAGATTCTAATAGCCACTCAGGTGGTATAATAGGGTAACTATGATTACGGTAATTATTGCCGGCGGGTCTGGCACTCGTCTGTGGCCCCTCTCGACCGCTAAGTATCCAAAGCATCTATTAAAGTTAACCAGCGAACGTACGCTTTTACAGACGGCGTATGATCGTGCGTCAAAATTGGGCGATACGGTCTATGTTGTGACAGAGGTAAGTCACTCGGACCATGCCCGCAAACAATTGCCCGAATTACCTGAATCGGCCTTTTTGATTGAACCAGGCCGACGAGGAACGGCTCATTGTATTATTTTTGCGTTGGACCATATTGCGCGAACTCACGACCATGACGAGCCGGTTGCATTCATTCACTCTGATCACCATGTTCGCGATATTGGCGGGTTTGCACGCAGTTTTGCCCAGGCCGCCAAGGTTTCGCAACAAAATGATCAGATTACATTAATTGGTATCGAGCCAACTTTCCCATCAACTGGGTTTGGCTATATTAAACGCGACGGCATAATTAGTGCCAGTCGAGGTGTATTTAATGTAGAGTCATTCAAGGAAAAGCCTGACTTTGAAACAGCAAAAAAATATGTCGAATCAGGTGATTATCTGTGGAATTGTGGCTATTTCGTTGGGTCAGTTGATACTTTTTTGGGTGAAATGAGGCTTAGCGCCCCTGATTTATTAGACAATTATGAAAAACTGGCAGCGATTGAAAAAGTTGGCTCGCCAGATTATCATGAAGCGTACCTGGCACTTGATAATCAGGTTATTGATATCGCCTTGATTGAAAAAGCCAAAAGCCTAGCGGTTGTAGCAGCCAGTTTTGACTGGATGGATGTTGGGTCATTTAAGGACCTTCATGATGTTGTGCCCCAGGATGACAAAGGTAACTATCTAACAGGTGAAAATATCCATGCAATTGACGTCGAGAACGTCTATGTCCGAAACGAAGAGGACAAACCAATTGCAGTGATCGGATTAGACAATATCGTAGTCGTTAACACCCCTGATGGCATACTAGTATCGCGCAAGGACGTCAGCCATCGCACCGGTGAAGTGGCTAAAAAATTACAGTCGTAATTTTTAGGTAGGTGGTAGTTGGTATATGGTAGGTAGTAGATAGTATTAATTTGCGAGGTTTATCCTCGCAAAGTTAGATAATGTGTTATAGATATACTTTGTTTATTATTTATTAGCTAGTTCGTATTTGATGTCGTCAAGCATGTATTTGTAGTCTTCATAGTCAGCAATAAATATTTCATATTCATTAGCGGAAGAGAAGAGGCCTATGATTCTTTCTGGTTGTAACCATTTTGGTGGAGTTTTAACTAGATAATACATAAGACTCGAATACCTGTAGGCGCGCCAGTCTTTAGGATTGATGTGTATGTAGCGCGAGATGTGCGTAAGATATTTATCTAGTGATATTATCGATGCTTTGTAAGTTGTTTCAAATAGTGCACCTGATAATTCGTATTTTTTATTAAAATATCGGCTATAGCTGACCATAACAACTCTCATTAATTGTGACATAGCATGTTCGTTTATTTGATAGACTAACAGATGAAAATGGTTCGGCATAAGACAATAACAATTAAGTTCAATTTGGTCATGAAAGTTTGCATATTTTCGACCACTTGAGTCTTTTTCGATTTCTGTATTTAAATATCGTTTAAGGAGATTTAAAAACACCCTATAGTCTTCGTCATCGCGAAAGATTAATCCTTTATTATGTCCGCGTGCATAAATGTGGTAAAAAGTGTTCGGAGAATCAATCTTTACAACGTTACGGCTTGGCATAAGCTTATTATACACTTAAGAATAGATTTGAATAGATTTGCGAGGTTTATCCTCGCAAATATCTCGCAAATATATAGAATGGTATTATTTTGTAGCTGTGTTTTATGCTATTTACCACCTACCATCTACTACCTACCAAATACCATCTGTTATAATTAGGTTACTTATGCCTAGCAAGAACATACGATTCTATAGTTTTCTGCTCGTTATTATTGACACTATTGTCCTACTTGGCGCTTTTACGGTTGCCTATGTTTTGCGAGTTCAATATGATCACCGACCACTGTTATCTAATGTCTATGCCCTTGATTATTTAAAGGCTTTTTTAGTGATTATTCCATTTTGGATACTGATTTTTGCTGTCTTGGGTTTGTATCAATCCAGCACTTATAACCGACGCTTGGTTGAGTATGCCAAGCTGGCTGTTGGTACATTCATAGGAATGTTAATTGTTATCGGTTGGCAGTATATCAGTGGTGTTAATATCTTGCCAGCTCGGTTAGTGGCGGTTTATGGGCTGATTGCGGCCTTTGTGGCAATAATCATCGAAAGAGAAATATTCCGCATGATGCGCGGCCTGATGTTTAGATATGGGCGTGGTGTTAATCGAGTTTTGTTGATTGGTACATCCGAGGCTACTTATGATATTGCCTGTAATTTATCCAACACTGAAAAAAGCGGCTACAAAATAGTTGCTATTGCTGGCCCTAAAAAGATTGTGCCGATGGGGTTGGATATTAAACACTATTCACTGGTTGAGTCGGCCTTAAAGGATATAAAAGCAGATCGCATCAACACAATTATTCAAACCGACCTGTACGATTCAGAGGAGCGCAATCAAAAGATTCTGGGCGCTACTCAAAAATATCATATGAGCTATAGTTTTATCCCCGGTGAGCCGGAGTTTTATTCGGGCAAGAATACTGTCGATGTATTCTTGGGATATCCGATGATATCTGTTTACCAGACGCCATTGGTTGGATGGGGTGCTATTATAAAGCGCATCTTTGACTTTATAGTTGGGGCAATTTTGTTGGTTGTTTTGTCGCCAATTTTGTTGGTGATTTATATTATCAAAAAGATTGCCGACCCAGGGCCAGCTTTTTATATATCTAAACGCCTGAGCCGTTTTTCACAGCCAATTAGATTGATTAAGTTTCGCAGTATGGATGCTAAATACGGTGGTCGCGACGCCGCCGAAGAGTTCCGCGAGATGGGCCGCGAAGATTTGGCGATTGAATATGAAAAACACCGCAAGGTTAACAGTGACCCGCGTATCACAAGATTTGGCAAGTTTATACGCGACACTTCACTGGATGAATTACCGCAGATATTTAACGTAATAAAAGGTGACCTCAGCCTGGTTGGCCCGCGTCCAGTTTTGCCACAAGAGGTCAAAATGATTCATGGCAGCGCATCGTTATTGCATAGTGTCAAATCTGGCGTAACTGGTATTTGGCAGGTGTCTGGACGAAGCAACCTGTCGTTTGAAGAGCGAATCGACCTAGAGATGTTTTATGCACAAAACTGGACGTTTTGGTTAGACATTAAGATATTGTTCAAGACAATAGGGGTGGTACTTCGCAAAAAAGGGGCCAAATAATGGCTTCACCCAAAATTGTAATCGTTCATGACTGGCTGACTAATATGGGTGGTGCTGAGAATGTTGTGTTGGCTATGCACGAGGCTTTCCCGGATGCGCCGATCTATACCTCAACTTATACACCAGAAAATATGCCAGCATTTAATGGTCTGGATGTTCGGACTACGAATTTACAAAACCTGCCCGGTTCCTTGCGCAAACTACACAAGTTTTTGCCGATGCTGCGCGTTAGGGCTTTCCAAAAACTAGACTTATCCGAATTCGATATTATTTTGTCCAGCAGTAGCGCCGAGGCAAAACAAGTACAAAAAACCAGACCTCAGCAAATTCATATCTGTTATTGCCACACGCCGATTCGTTATTATTGGAGTCATTACGACGAATACAAAGCCGACCCAGGGTTTGGAAAATTGAATTGGGTGATTCGCCTGGCTATGCCAATTATGGTACCGCGTCTGAAAAGGGCTGACTATAAGGCTGCGCAAAATGTTGATGTGTTTATAGCTAACAGTAGTGAAGTGCAAGAGCGTATTAAAAAATATTATGATCGTACGTCAAACGTCATTCATCCACCGGTAGATGTCGATAGGTTTGAGCCGGCCCGCGAACGAGGTGATTATTATGTGGCGCTTGGCCGACAGGTCCCGTATAAACGAATTGACTTGGCGGTAGCGGCTGCGACCAAACTGGGTATTAAATTGAAGGTCTATGGCAATGGCAGTGAGCATCAACGACTGGTGGATATGGCTGGTCCGACGGTTGAATTTTTTACTGACAGGTTTGGTGATGCCTCTAATGACGCTGTAACTGACGCGTTAAATCATGCCAAGGGATATATCTTTCCAGCTGATGAAGATTTTGGGATTGTTCAAGTCGAGGCACTGGCTGCCGGCGCGCCAGTGATTGGCTATGGCAAGGGCGGTACGCTGGATATCGTCCAGGACGGTGAGAGCGGTGTTTTATTCGATAAGCAAGATGTTGATTCGATTGCAGATGCTATTAAAAAGGCAGAAAAGATTACCTTTTTACCTGGTACGCTTCGCCGTAAAGCCAAGAGATTTGAAAAAAGTCTATTCTTGACCAAGATTAAAAAAGTGGTAGATAGTAGTTGGTAGGTAGTAGGTGGTATATGGTAGGTGGTAGAAATAACAAAAATATAACTACAGTAGGGAAGATATATGTCGGCATTTTGCTGACAATATTTGGCGGAATTGTTTTGCACGCACCTTTAATTGTTAGCCTGGGAACGCTTTTTCCTGACTACGAACTGCTGATTAAATCATGGAAAGAGATTTTGATGTTGGTGGCTGGCGTCATGGCGCTGATTTTAATGTATCAACGCAAGCGATACGGTATTTTGCGCGATCCGATTATGATAGCGATTGCCGTATATGCGGTGCTACATCTGGTGTTGTTGGCGTGGAAGCCCACAGGGCTAGCGTCGGCGGTGGCTGGTTTGGCGATTGACTTAAGATATATTTTGTATTTTGGACTGGTCTATATTGCGATAAGTCTGTATCCGCAATACAAAAAAACATTCGTAAAAGTTGGTATTGTCGGTGCCGCCGTTGTGTTGGTTTTTGCCTTGTTGCAAGTATTTGTTTTGCCGGCTGACATTCTGAAATATATTGGATACAACGTTGATACCATCAGCCCATATCTGACGGTTGACCAAAACGAGGCATTTATTCGCATCAACAGTACGTTGCGCGGGCCAAATCCGCTGGGCGCTTATGCTGGTTTAGTGTTGGCGCTGATTATTGCGGCGTTTGCAAAACATCAGGTAAAAAAAGAGAATTGGCCGCTAATTTTAACTGCAATATTATCTGCGGGTGGCGTCGTTGCTTTGTGGGCCAGCTATTCGCGCAGTGCGCTGATTGGTGCGGCTGTGGCAATTGTTTTTGTGCTGGTCGTGACATTTGCAAAACATCGAAAGCAAATAAATAAATGGATGATTAGCGGCGGAGTTTTACTGACAATCGTTGGCGGATTATTCGCAGTCAACAACACGGCGTTTTTGTCGAACGTTTTGTTGCACGAAAATCCAAATGAAGGTAACAGTATAAACTCTAACGAAGACCACGCCAAGTCTTTGGTGAACGGTTTAAACAGGGCCATTCAACAACCTTTGGGCTCGGGAATCGGCAGCACCGGCTCGGCTTCGTTATTCAGTGATGGCCCCTTGATTATCGAAAACCAATATTTGATGACAGCGCACGAGGCCGGTTGGTTGGGATTGGGATTGTTTATATATATCTTTGTAATGATTCTAATTAGACTTTGGCAAAAACGAGCCGATTGGTTTGCATTGGGAATATTGGCTGGCGGAATCAGCATAGCAATAATCGGATTATTGTTGCCTGTTTGGGTTGACGATACTATATCGATAATTTGGTGGGGATTGGCAGGTTTGGTATGTGGTAGTTGGTATATAGTAGATGGTAAGAAGGAAAAGATATGATGAACATACGATCCAGTAAGCGCCAGAGGGAACTGCTAAACTTTGTTGATACTTTTATCCAGGGGCATGGCTATGGTCCAAGCTATCGCGAGATTATGCGAGCGTTGGGTTACAAATCAGTTTCGACCGTGGCTGTTCATATTGAAGGTTTAATTGCCAAGGGCTATTTGAACAAACGCGACCACTCGGCCAGGTCACTGGAAGTCATCACGACTCATATCGACGAATCGCCTGTTCGCAAAACTTCAACACCTGCCCAAGAAAAGTGGTTAATAAACGTTATTACAGATAAGTTTAACAAATTGGACGAAAAACATAATCCGGAATTGTTGGATGAAGTGTATGTCCTGGTTGGTGCGTTAAAGATCTTGGGACTCGAGAGCGCGCATGTCGCACTAAAGACTCGCCTGGCAGATTATTTAAAGTCACGTCAGCTGTCCCAAAAGGCTGACTAACTCAAGATAAATAAAAAAGACCACGAAGGTCTTCTTTATTTGGCTCCGGCGACTGGGCTCGAACCAGTAACCTCGAAGTTAACAGCTTCTTGCTCCACCATTGAGCTACGCCGGAATACAGATGATATTATATACTTTACCCCTTGGGTTAGTCAACCGCTAATCGAGCATAAAAACTGTCACGAAGTAACACCTATAGAAGAACGTCTTCTAATCCTGCCATTATCTTTTACCAGCGAGCGGAGGAGGCCAAAGGCCGGCCCAGTCGCCGGAGCCAAGAGTATATATTACAGTTTATCCGGTTAGCATTCATACTAATTGGTAGCTTGTTTTTCATTGTAAAGGTACGTACACCGTTGTAAAATAAAGATGATAAGATATATCACTTGGCCGAAAGGAGGAACATATGGCTGAACCAACTAAACTATTACGCCGACTACCGCAGCAGGGGCAAATTGCGGGTGTGTGTGCCGGGATTGCTGAATATATAAGCATGGATGTGACACTGGTACGTGTCATTTTTATTATTTTGGCGATCATTACTGGCGGAGGTTTCATCTTGGTCTATATACTGTTGGCTATTGTGATGCCATCGGCGGAGGTTAAGACACCATCGAAAGATACCGACATCGCTCAGAATGTAAAAGTATTGGCTGACGACATGCGCGGCAGCAAGCAGCAAAGCCGAATGCGGAACTTTTTAGGATTCGGTTTGGTACTGCTTGGTACCTGGTTGTTCCTGGGCCAGCTATATCCAAGTTGGATTGACAGGATTTGGTATTACGCCTGGCCAATCGTATTAATCCTGCTGGGCATTTTTATCGCGACAAGGAGGACCAGTGATGAACGATAAAGCAAAAACAGCCAAAGATACGCCAGTAGCCACCAAGAAGAAGAAAAAGGTAAACGCTGAACAAATAAATTCTGCTCACGAATCTGTAGTTGTTAATTCAAAGCCGGATCGCAACTGGAACTTTGGTGCTGTTTTCTGGGGACTGCTTCTGGTCACCTTCGGAGGACTATTATTACTAGGTAATCTTGGTGTAGTTGAAGTGAGCTGGAGCGAACTATGGCGCTTATGGCCGCTGTTAATCGTAGCCATGGGCTTCTCGGTGCTGGCGACAGCACATTGGCTATGGAAAGTACTATCATTGGTGTTTATTGCCGCGGCAATATTTTCCGTAATATGGGTCGGCACTGGCCAGTATGAAATGAATACTACAGGACTAACTAATCAGAACGTCTCTGTAGATTCAGAACAGGGAGTCACGCAAGCTGATGTGACAGTTCGGGCTGGCGCAAGTAAGTTGACTATAGATTCCGATGATATGTCTGAGGTTGTGCTAGCTAAACTTCAGAGCAGTGGCTTGCAAATAGCCGAGGACAGCAACTATGAAGGCACGACACAGAAGATAGTTCTTTCCGGCAGCAATCAACGCAATATATGGTTCGGCCCTTCTCGAAATATCTGGGATATTACTGTGACCGAGCGCTTACCGATGAAACTAACGATTGATGCTGGTGCGTCTAATGTTAATGCAGATTTATCTGAAGCACGACTGACCAACCTGTCGGTTAAAGCTGGCGCGAGCAGCACGGTGATCACCTTGGGCGACAAGGAAGCTAATTTGAATGTTGATGTCGATTCGGGTGTCAGTTCAACGACGCTACGGATTCCAAAAGACAGCGGTGTAGCGATGAACTTTGAAGGGGGCTTAAGCTCGCGTGAGTTTGATGACCTAAAAGAGATATCAGAAGGCGAGTATCAGTCGGATAATTACGAGACAGCCACCAACCGCATCACTATTAATGCCGATGCCGGTCTGGCTTCATTCAAGATTGAGCGCTACTAAATTAGGGAGCATATAATTCCGTGACTTGTAGGCCGACCCAGTCACTATTTGTTAATAAGCAAAATAATCAAGATAACGGTAATTGTAAACGATAGCATCGTTCCCAATAAAAACATTATTTTGAATGATTTTGTAGAAAAGACTTTTATTTTGCTAAAATCGATTGCCGAATTGGCCTTTAGTAACTCGTCTTTGTTTTTTATGTTGCTGAAGTAGCCAGGGCTGTCGGAAATAAAGTGTTGGGCGTAGGGAAAACAAACGACCTGAGTGGGCGTACTTTTCAGCAGTATGGGGTACCAAGTGTTTATTTCTAGGTTAAGGCTATCCAGTGGTATGCTTAAGGCTTTTTCTACTTCGCAAGGCTCGAATTTGAGAGAAAAAATATCGCCGTCTTTTTCGGATAAATTACGTCCATAGCCAATTGACAGGTTGCCCTCCAGCCATAGTCGTTGGTTCAGATTGGTCATTATTCCATTTTCTATGTTTGCATCAAATACCAGCTTGTGGTTGTTTTTGTTATTTTGAATGTCAACAAATAGCCTACCACGGTGGTTTATTGTTATCACGGAACGACTGCTATTTGGTCCGCATAGGCCATTCTTGTTGTCATAGCTAATTGTGTTTGTGTCGTAATCGATAATCATCCAGCTCAATAAGCCGGTCTTTTTGTCTTCGGCGATTACATAAAATTCATTTCTAACGCCCCAAAAAGCACTTGTGTGAGCACGAACACAGCCGAATATACAGTAATAATGAGGCTCGTCATTATCAAATATGCTGGTTTTTACAAGATCAAAACCATCTGGCAGAAGTGATTTTGCAAACTTGGTGTCGGCAATTTCATAGCACAAAAAAGAGCTGTAGGGCTCTACTACGAATCCCATATTCGGAGTCTTTTTCGATGAAGTTTTTAAAATTATTTTTTGTATTGGTTTGGGTAGTAGTTGGTTAAAATACTGCATGAAGTGTAGTGAACCAATCGTTATCGGGTCGATTAGTCGTTCAACTTCTTTGGAGAAGTTTGTCTTGTCGCTTTTCATAGTGCTGATAATTATATCATTTATAATAAATATCAATCTCTACCATAATAAAATAGGGCGCGCTAATTGTAGCCGCGCCCTGTAGTTTTTCCCAGGTCTATTAATCACCTTTGCTTCCACTTGGCGGCAAATCACATCGTTGATGTGCCTGCTCTTCGCAATTCGAGAGCGTACACGCCAAGAAGTATTTTTGCACAGCAAAAGCTGGTTCGGCTACCAAGGATTGCGTTATCTGGAGAGTAGTTGATTTATATTAAAAATCTTGTTGCCAAAAAACTAGAATCAAGAAAGTTAATATATTATTGGTTTCTTGGTGTATATTCTGTTTAGAAATAGGCAAGGCCATATTGTATTTGAAACTTATTTCGTCTGTGGAATTGCAATGCTGATAAAAATAATTAATTATCTCTCGCGGGAGTTTGTCATAATCTGATTTTGGGATGTGGTCCAAGATTTCTACGACCTCGTCACATACTTCTGCAGAATAGTCCATTTAGCCTTCAACTCTTATTAATTTCATACTCTCGATCATGACAAGATTGTCCTGCCTATATTCAAAGCGGTGTCGTCAATGCTATTTATCTTCTGCTCTAGTCTATAAAAGTCTATAGTTTTTCTATATTCTTTTGGAAGATGTCGAAAATACTTACGGAACCGGAGTAAGTCAGAAAAGTTATTCGAAAAAGTACTGACGATTTCTTCAGTGGTCTTTCCCATTAGAATCCAAGAAAATATTTCACAGTTTTGCATTGGATCGAATTCGTCAAAGTAAACTTTTGCGATATTTTTTTTGAATTCTATGCCTATTTTTTCTATCGATTCAGGCTTGGGAGGATTGTTTGCATATTTTATCATCTCGAACGCATCTAATGGCTTGTAGGTTTGGATGTATTCGACAGTCTCTGCTATTTGTTTGATTATTTCTGTTTCCTTAAAATCCTCTGTTGAAAACTTACAGATAAATCGAGCCTCTTCCATGGGTGTTGCCTTGCCAAGCAAGAGCTCTTTTATATTTGGCTTCAGGCTAATTGTTGCGTTTTCATTGTCTCGCTCGAGGTTCCATTTGAATAATTTATCAATACTAAATTCCTTATTCTCTACGCCAAAGTTGCAAAAATAAACCTCGCCTTTGTCAAAGTAACCTTTTCGGCCAGCACGTCCGGATAGCTGTTCAAATAGATTTTTGCTGATAGGACCATCATAATACTTGGCTAATTGAGCAAAGACAACCTTTTCAACCGGAAAGTTAACGCCCAGCGCTAGAGCGTCGGTGCCGATGACTACATCAATCAGGCGTTTTTCGAAAAGCTGCTCGATCATCAGTTTTTCTTTTGGTAGCAGGGCGCCATAATAATAAGATAAACCACGTTTGCACAGCAGCAATATGTCTTCGTTTTGGACTTTCATTTTTGCTGCGATTTCATTAATCACAGCTATTTCTTTTTCGTCTTTGTTTTCTCGTTTGTGAAAAAGCGAGCCAGCAATATCTCGACAATTTTTAGCAGAAAAAGTTACAACCAAAGCATCGCGAATATTTTCGGGATCGATCACACCTTTATAGTCTAGTTCAGTAATGCGTTCCTTATTCTCGTAGTTATAGGCACCGCGTCCAGATACTTTATCAACGTAACCCTTTAGGTGCGCTGTGTCGCCCAAGGTAGCTGACGCTAGTAATATATTTCTTGCTTTGGAGGTGTGTAGGGAATCTATATAGGTTCGAGCGCGATTGCTATCCTCAAAAATATAGTGAAATTCATCCATGATGAGTGAAGCATCTTCGTCGTTCAGATATTTGTTGGTATAGATTTCTTGAGTGCAGCAAATATAGTCGGCTTTGTCTGGGACTTTTTTGATATCGCCAGTTTCAAGGCCGACATTGTAACCCTGCTTGCTGAGCTCACGAAAACGTTGGTTGGACAGGGCTTTTACGGGTGCGGTGATATAGATTGTATGTTTGATGCTATTATTCTTTGCTTCTGCTTTTTTGATGTTTGCCCATTCTAAAAAAACGCGAGTCTTGCCAGAGCCGGTAGGTGATGATAAGATCACATTTCTTTCGTTTTTTATTTCTTCTAGGCACTCAGACTGCCATCTTAAAAGGTTATTTTCTGCTTCTATGTTTAGTCTATTGCCAGTTTCGGGTAGATTTTTGACATAAAAGATTTCTTCGACACAATGTGTTTTGGGCGTGAGATGATCAACACGAGAAAAAACGCCCTCCACTGTTGAACAAGATTTTCTACCTTCTGATCTCTCCATTTAGCTGAAAATTCTGCCTCTCTGTATATGACTTATATTATAAACTATTTTCAGTCATATAAACAATAGTCAAAGATATGTCCAGTCGTCTAGATGTTAGTTTAAGAGCAGTTAATGCATTATAATGTAAATTTGAATGATTATGACAAAAAAATACGATCTTATAGTAGTTGGCGGTGGCGCATCAGGAATGATAGCGGCTGGGCGTGCTGGTGAGCGCGGACTTAGCGTGCTCTTGCTTGAGAAAAATAACCAGCTTGGCTGTAAGGTACTTATAACTGGTAATGGTCGCTGTAATATACTGAACGCCATAGAAGATGAGCATATGCTTTTGGAAAAATACGGTAGTTCAAAGCAATTTCTGTATTCGCTTTTTGCTCAATTTGGAGAAAAAGAAGCTTTTGATTTCTTTAATTCGCGCGGATTGCCTTTGGTAGTTGAAGCGTATAATCGGGTATTCCCAAAATCGCAAAGCGCACTCGATGTTGTGCAGTTTTTGGCTGATTATATGCATCGGGGTAATGTAGAGGTACGAACTGGGTGTGCTGTTTCAAGTGTGCAAGTTAAAGATAATAATATTGAATCTATTTTGTGTGGGGAAGAAGTGCTATATGCTTCGGAATATATCTTTGCCACCGGCGGTGTATCGCATCCAGAAACTGGCTCGACAGGCGATGGCTATAAATGGCTGAAACAGCTAGGACATACAGTCGCCAACCCGACTTCGAGCCTGGTACCTCTGGCGGTTAAAGAGCGTTGGGTTAAGGAACTCTCGGGTGTGTCGCTGGAAGATATGAAGATAACTTTTTTTGTTGATGGCGAAAAAGAATTTAAGTTTAACGGCAAGTTATTGTTTACTCATTTTGGTATTTCTGGCCCGTTAATTCTTAATAGCGCTTCTAAAGTTTCAAAACTGTTACCTACAGGAATTGTTACTGCCGAGATCGATATGTTTCCAAGAACGGATTCTGGAGAACTAGAACGCCAAATAATTAGTATTTTTGATGTTAATAAAAACAAAACACTAAAAAATATTATTAGTGATTTGGTGCCGGCAGGGATGTCCAAGGGGGTGTTGGTATTACTTTCTGAACATATGGATATGGAAACAAAAGTTCATTCAGTGACAAAAGATAATCGAAAAAAGATAGTTAGTCTATTTAAGGCATTGCCAATTACGATTACAGGGCTAATGGGGTTGGATCGGGCTATAGTTGCCGATGGCGGTTTGCCGTTGACCGAAGTAGATATGAAGACTATGCGATCTAGTAAGGTAAATAACCTTTTTGTCACTGGTGATTTATTGAACATCAATAGGCCATCTGGCGGATTCTCGTTGCAGCTATGTTGGTCCACTGGTTACGTGGCTGGATCTAACGCCGGCAAAAAAGACCCGTAGAGGTCTTTTTTATTTAGACTTGGATTGTTTATCGAGTATCGACTGCACTGACGGGCTTATCGGTTTGTCTTTGCGGTGGATGCAGCCAATCCAGCAGCAGGGGCGGTGTTTGCCTTCCAACAGTTCTGCGATAGTTCTTTTGATATGAATTTCTCTTGTTTTGGATTGTTTGACGGTGATGTTCCAACAAATCCACTCGTTGCGCGCTAGTGGGGTTAGACTCTCCCACTTTTCCGTAACTGACTCGTCAGACATTAAAGCATTTCGTAAATCTGCTGGCATTTCGTGTACCGTACCACCTTTGATTTTACGTTTGTCCATATTTATATCTTACACCAATTCGTAGTCGCAGTGGTGACGCCCCAAGACGCATTGCCCTAAATGGGTTTATAATAGAAGTATAGAGAAATGTGACTAAAGGAGGTATATCATGCAAAAGATTACACCAAACCTATGGTTCGACGGCAATGCGAAGGAGGCTGTAGATTTCTACGTTTCTACGTTTCCTGACAGTAAAATAATTTCTACACTTAATTATCCAAAAAGCGCCGAGGAGGGTTTGGCAGACTTTCAGACTGACTTGGCGGGTAAGGTATTGACTGTAGATTTTGAATTAGGTAATCAACAGTTTACGGCTATTAATGCTGGTCCTGAGTTCAAATTTAGTGAGGCCATATCCTTTGCGGTTATTTGTAAAGATCAGGCGGAAATTGACTATTTTTGGAAAAAACTTTCTAGTGTACCAGAGTCTGAACAATGTGGTTGGTGCAAGGATAAATATGGCCTAAGTTGGCAAATTGTGCCCGAGAACATGGGTGATTTGATGGAAAAACCAGATGCCTTTGCCAAAATGATGCAAATGAAAAAGCTTGTCATTGCTGACTTTTAAATCACAGAGCTGTAGCAATAGTTACGGTAGGTTGCCTGACCGTAACTAGCTTAAACTGTTGTACGGCCGTTGCCGCTGACCATTTTCCATATCCATAATAAGATGACGGCGCCCAGTAATGCGACCAGAAGGCTATACAAATTAAAACCAGTTACGCCTTCTCCTCCAAACATGTTCAAGGCGAATCCTCCAACTAGTCCACCAAGAATACCTACAACAATATTGCCAAGCAACCCTTGACGGGCGTCTGTCCCGGCTATCATTGAGGCTATCCAGCCTGCTATTCCACCTAAGATAATCCAACTAATTATTCCCATATTCCCTCCTTCTGTATCTATTATAGGTAAAATTAGGTTTTAATAATGTGAGATTTGTCACATAAATTGAATTTTTGGGCACATGCCGTCGATAGATAATTGTTTTTACGAAATAATATTGACGCACTTTTTTATATTTGTTAAATTATTAATGGGAAGACAAAGTGAAACGCACGTTAAGATATATGTAGCCAAACAAGTTCGATAGTTCGAGACAATGGGAAAAGTTAAGAGAAAAGTTATTTAGTTCGTAGGCTACATCTGTGGGTGCAAGTCTTCCGTCAGTTTCAAAAAAGAGGCACAGAAATGTGCCTCTTTTTATTTAACAACAAAAACAATAAGTCCACTTGCCGTTGGTTATTATGGCTAAGGTGTTGACATAATTTTAATACTAAGTTACATTCGTACTATGACAAAAACCGTATCAGCAATGTATCTCTGGGTGGTTGCTATTCTCTTTATGAAAAGAGATCGGTTTGTCTGTGTCCAGAATTAAGAAAAAAACTTTAGACAGAAACAAACCGATCTCTCACGGCGAGGTCGGTTTTTAAATTAAATAACAGGTATCAATAACATGGACAAACAAATCATAACATCATCATATCTCTGGTTCGTGATTATGCTCTTTATAAAAAGAGATCGGTTTGTCTGTGTCCAGAATCCATAAAAAAGCTTCCAGATAGAAATAAACCGATCTCTCCCAGGGGATCGGTTTTTAAGTACATTGACAAGTAGTTTTGGTTTTTCGAGTAGATTTCTCAACACAAAAAGGAGAATAGAGATGGCTAATTTAACGAGCATGTTTATTGGACAGAAGTGGGAAGTCAGGGTATCTGACGAAGATATCCAGTTGCCTGGTTGGATTGCAGAGGCCGGTAAGCGGGCTCTCTCTAGATGGCAACACGTATTTCCCAAAGAAAGAAGCTGGATTCAAAATGAGTTCGGAATACCTTCGTTTATCGTAAGAGTCGAAGGTGTTCCCGTTGGCGACAGGTTTCACTTCTTTGAGATAGAGGAAAGACCGGCGGGTGTTGGGATTACTGCAATGCACTCCCAACCCTTTGCCGAAAATCTCGGAAAGTTAACCAAAATTTGGCCAGCATTTAAAGTTCTCGTATCTGATGCCCGTCAGGGTGCCGGAGACGACTACCTGTGGCGAGAAATCGTCACTCCCGAGAAAGTTCAAGACTCCGATCTGCTGATTATTCGAGCAGAGCCCGAAGAAACAGAATTTCACCGATTTATGAATCGATCCGTATCTTCGTTAGTCGAAAAAGGCAACAAGATATATGGTGAGAAATTTGGTTGGTGGAAAACGGTTTCGGATGAGTCTGAACTGCCATGGGGATCGCCTTTCGTTATTAAGCCCTGCCAAGGAAGTAAGGCCAGGGGATTGGAAATCTGGGATCCAATTAAAAAACGACAGGGATGCTCGACAAAGTCCAGGATTATTAGGACTTTATCAAAGGCCGGAAAAATGTACTGCCAGCCACTAGCTGACCCTATCGCACACGAAGACGGGATGATGTTCTATAGAATCTTCTATGGATTTGATCCTTGTTTTGGCGAATGGGTTTGTCTGGGAGGCTGCTACAACGTGCGTCCGAACCTGCGGATACACGGGGCCAGTGACGCCTTTTTTGGCGCCTTGGTCTATTGATCCACCGGCACAATGTGTTGGTGACAAAAAATGGGAGTGAAGTCTATCGCGACTTCACTCCCTATCTCAACTAATGTTAGACTATGGATACAATTATGTTAGAAAAATATCTGAAAAAATTGATTGAATTTAAGACTATAACTCGGGATTTTGATAAAAACGGTGAGGCTTTGAGTTGGATTGAAGATCAAATCGCGGATTTGCCCCTTTACATTAAACGATATGAAAAAAATGGCTTTAAATCTCTGGTCATTACTACCAAAAAAACTAAAACACCAAAAATTATGCTGGCTGCCCATTTGGACGTGGTAAAAGGTAGTGACAACGTATTCAAGCCGACAATTACAGATGGAAAACTATACGGGAGAGGCGTTTTTGATATGAAATACGCCATCGCTTGCTATCTGAAATTATTGATTGAATTGAAGGCGGAATTGCCAAACCTGGATTTAGGAATAATAATAACGACCGACGAAGAAATTGGCGGCGCGAACGGGGTCAATTACTTATTGAACGAAGAAAAGTACAGTGCCGATATTTGTGTTTTGCCAGACGGCGGTGTAAATTGGCAGCTAATAACCGAGTCTAAGGGCATATTGCAGATAAAAGTAAAGTCCAGTGGTAAATCTGCTCACGGTTCCAAGCCTTGGTTGGGCGAAAGCGCAATTGATAATTTATTGAATTTCTTGCAGGTATTAAAAAAAGACAAGATTTTTGATGAGAATTACTACCAGCGAGCAGATGAACATTATTGCAACACAGTAAATGTCGGTAAAATATCTGGCGGCGAAGTGGCCAACCAGGTGGCTGATTGCGCCGAAGCTACCTTGGATGTCAGATTTGTATCAAAAGAAAATGAAGACGGTATATTAGATTTGATAAAGAAAGCTGCAAAAAAATCGGTAAAAATCGAAATAGAAAAGATCATTTCAGGCTATCCACTACATACCGACGAAAACAATAGTTATGTGCGCGAATTTGTCAGTATCGCCAAGCAAAACGGCATTAATATCAAATCAACATTCACCCACGGCAGTTCTGACGCCAGGTTTTTCGGCGAAAATAAAATACCAGTTATTGTGTTGCGGCCTAACGGCGGCGGTCATCACAGCGAGCAAGAATGGATTGATATAGAAAGCTTGAATGAATTTTACAAAATACTAAAAATGTTTATTATTGGTTCGTATTAGTTAGCGAATCAAGGTTAGAATATAGTATATCGAAAGGTGAAAGCTATGAAAAACGAATGGCACAACAGGGAGCCATGATGGGTTTTAATATAGCGATTTCTCTAAAAACCATCAAAATGAAAAATAACACTCTGTGATTTCTCTTACGTTATAATCCATGCTACTATAATAATTATAAACCTTAAGCTTAGAAAACAGGTGGATATAATGAGTCTAACTAAATCAACAAAACAATCAAACGGTTTTACAATTATCGAGCTAGTTGTTGTGATGGCTATAATTGGCATATTGGCTTCTATTAGTATTGTTGGCTATGGCAGCTGGAGACAATCAATAACTACAACTCAACTAAAGAGTGATCTACATGGCGTTGCAGCTGCAATGGAGAACGCCAGAACGTTTGGTGATGAATATCCTGCATCAATACCTGCTACATTTACTCCTAGCTTGGGCGTTAGTTTGAGTGGTGGAAGTTATGACGGCAATTCGTATTGTATTGAAGCGGTTAGTACGGAGGATGCGAGTGTAAAATATCATGTGAGTGATGGTAGTAGCACTACACAGAGTGGCGGATGTCCCTTTACTTCATTTGTTGTACGGTGGGGTGGTACGGGTAACGACCTAGGCAATGCTACTATTAAAACTAGCGACGGTGGATTTGCGATAACCGGTAATACATACAGCTTTGGCGGTGGTGGCTCTGATATGTTCTTAGCCAAGTATAATTCGGACGGTACTCTATCATGGGACAAAACATGGGGTGGATCTAGAGACGATGTTGGAAGGTCTCTGGTTGAGACAAAGGATGGTGGGATATTAGTAACAGGTAACACATCTAGTTATGGTACAGCTGTTGCTACTATGTACTATGCAGATATATTTTTAGCAAAATATAATTCTGACGGGGATTTATTATGGAGTAACACATGGGGTGGTCCAAATATAGACGACAGTACATCAATTGCTCAATCTAATGACGGCAGTATATTAATAGTTGGACGAACAGCAAGCTATGGTGCTGGTGCTAATGATATACTCATTGCTAAATTTAGTGCTGGCGGCAACTTTATGTGGGGTAAAACATGGGGAGGTCCGAGTCAAGACTATGGCAACGCTATAGCTCAAGCTAGTGATGGCGGAGTAGTAGTAACTGGTTATACACAAAGTTATGGTGCGGGTACTCACGATATGATTATTGCTAAATTCAGTTATTCTGACGGAACTTTATTATGGAACAATGTGTGGGGAGGTGCAAGCACAGATATCGGTAATTCGATAGTTAAGACCAATGACGGCGGCATGGTAGTTACTGGCAGGACTGATAGCTTTGCGCCTGGTAGCGGCGATATGTTCATCGCCAAATACAGTACAGACGGTACATTAATTTGGGATAAAACATGGGGCGGCACTGGTCAAGATTACGGCAATTCAATTGTTCAAACAGCAAATGGGGACTTGTCAATAACTGGTTATACTTATAGTTATGGAGCTGGGGGTTCTGATATGTTCTTAGCCAAATACAGCAGTGACGGTAATTTATTATGGAACAGAACATGGGGAGGCTTAAGCAGTGGTGATACTGGAAAATCAATTATCCAAACAAGCAGTGATGGTGGTTTTGCCGTAACTGGTGTTTCGTATAGCTATAGCGCTGGACTTGCTGATATGTTTTTGGCTAAATATAGTACTGACGGTATTATAACTAATTGTTCATCGCCAATGTGTCAAGACCCAACTGCAACAGTTGCTGACCCGATTGCAGCCTTCAGTAGCCCAACAGCAGCAGTTAGTAACCAAACGGGAAGTGTTACCAACCCAACACCAGCCGATGTTAGTCCGGATGCTATCCTTGAGGTAATCGTAGCTCCATAGTAAACTTGTTACAAAACAGTTTGTAGCGGTTGCCTGTATCAGAGGGTTTAGAACAATACAATAATTTGCCAAAAAAGCAATAACGGCGTATAATGAGTACTATATTAAAGGCTTCGGCCAACTCATATACAATTTGACACTTGTTCCTGGAAATATTTGTCTTTATCGTACAGAAAGGACAAATATCATGAACATTCTATTTATCAGCCCTAACTCGCCCTTTGAGAGTGTCGGAGGTGTCGAGCGCTATCTTACTAATCTAATTGAATATAGCAAAGAGAGAACCGATTTTAAGGTTTTCTTGTTAGTGCCGACTAGCAAAGACAGTTTTGTTCAACAAGTTGGCGGGGTTACTATCTTTTCCGAAAAAAGTATTGATTTAACAAAAAGTAATTCAGCCAAAATAGCGGGCGAAAGAGCAAAAGAGTTTGCTGGGATAGTTGAAAATATTATTGCTGATTATGGTATCAATATAATATGCGCCGAAAACTTCCCTATTGGTTTACCGCCTGCGTACAGCATACTACTTAGCATTGTAGCGGTCCGTTTTAACATTCCGCTAGTGCTGAGGTTACATTCTTTTGCGACTTCACCACTTCAAACCGAACTTATCAATAATCTGATGTGGGATAAAATTAGTTGTGTCAGTAAAAGCGTAACGGGTGATTGTTTTCAAAAAGGTGCCAATATAGATATCCTGTCAACTGATTATTTAGGCGTTAATACGACGTTGTTCAACGACAACGCGCCTACGAACAATCATATGAGAAAACGATTGCACTTTGCGCCCAATGACAAAATCGTCATGACTGCCTCGAGGATTGTTCAGGGTAAAACCAATATCTTACAAGCAAAAGGCTTGGTCGTTTTAATTCAGGCATTTTCAAAGATTCTGCGCAGACAACCTGATGCTCGACTTTTGATTGCGGTAGGAAAAGCACCAGATAGGTTAAAAGATGAGTTTAATAGTGCTCTTCATATGTTGGAAGGATACGTAAAACTCCATGGCATAGAGGAAGTGACAACTATCCAAGCTTTCACGTTGGATGAAATGCCCGATATTTATAAAGCAGCCGATGTCTTTGTACTTGCCTCAGAGAATGAAACGTTTGGTCAAGTTTTCGTCGAAGCGATGAGCTCTGGTACGCCAGTCGTTGGGACCAATGTTGGCGGTATTCCCGAAGTAATTAGCGCATCAAGAAATGGGTATTTAATATCACCAAATGATGTCAGTGCTTTGGCGCATAGAATTGAGCAACTACTTGGTGAAAAAGACGTTGCAAATGACTTTGTCCAAGCGGCTATCAGAACAATCAGTGATAAATTTACTTTGGAAAAACAACTAAACAGTTTTATTGCGATGTTAAAAGAAGCTGCAAGCTAGTAATTGACCTATTTTAGTTTTGGGTATATACTCATAATAGATAGTTTAGCAAATAAGCTATCCAAGATAGTAGATATAAAGAAGGGGAAATATATGTCAAATTTAGATGGAACAGGTCGAATGGGCCAGGGGCCAATGACAGGAAAAAGATTAGGTAATTGTGCGGTTTGCGGTGGACAATATAGAGGCATGGCCCGATGCAGGGGTTGTGGACTTGGTATCGGACGGTTTTGGGCTTCACCAAAGAATAGCTTGGCTGACTTGAAGGCTATTGAGACGCAACTTGTTGAAGATCTTGACGACCTAAAACAAGAAATTTCTCAAATCGAAAATCAATCAAACAAATAAAATTATGTCGTTACAATTACTTCGGGCTGTATAATCTTTACTAGACGAGGATAAATTATGCCAAGACCCAGACTAAACCGAAGAATATTTTTTAACCCGGATGTGACTTATTTTAAACCACAGGGCGTACCTATGGCTGTTTTGGATGTCGTCGATTTGACTATTGAAGAGACTGAGGCGCTTAGATTAAAAAATGTTGAGGGGCTAAGCCAGGATGAAGGCGCAAAGAGGATGAATACCAGTCAGAGCACTTTTCAAAGAATACTATCAAGCGCGTATAATAAAATAAGCGATGCAATCATAAATGGCAAAGCGATAAAGATAGTTAATAAATAGGGGGAATGTTATGAAGGTGATAAAATTTGGAGCTGTTTGGTGTTCGGGATGCTTGGTTATGAAGCCAAGATGGGCAGAAATCGAAGCCGAGAATCCTTGGCTGCAAACTGAAATGCACGACTTTGATCAAGATAAAGAAGCTGTCGAAAAGTTCAATATAACGGATACTTTGCCGGCTTTTGTATTCCTGGACAAAGAGGGCGATGAATTTTTAAGGATGACTGGTGAAGTCGAAAAGGATAAATTAATCTCGATAATCAACGAAAATAAAGATCGATAGAATGAAAAAAATTACCCGAATACTGTTGCCCCTTTTTCTTTTAATTGGGTTATTTAGTTTTGTGCCGATTAATGCACATGCCACTAGTGAGTTAAATATATATTTATTCTGGGGCGATGGTTGTCCCCACTGTGAAAAAGAAAAAGAGTTTTTTGCGGAAATATTGCCAAACTATCCTTGCGTCAAGCTAAATACTTACGAGGTTTACCATAGTCAGGTTAATGTTAGCCTGATGCAGAAAACAGCGAACGAGTTGGGAGTTAATGCTGGCGGCGTGCCGTTTTTGATAATCGGCGACAAGCATTATGTTGGTTTTGCTGAAGGTACGACCGACAAAGAAGTCGAATCCAGAATCAAGTATTGTCTTGAAAACGACTGTCCCGATTCAGTGAGCGCCATCGTTAACCCAGCAGATACTAATATCAATCAAAATACAGCCAAAGACGAGGATACTTCCAATAAAGAAAAGAAAATTATTAATTTACCAATAATTGGCGAGATTGATGCACTCGACTTTTCCCTACCACTTTTGACGATATTTATGGGCGCTTTGGATGGTTTTAACCCATGTGCTATGTGGACTTTGCTTTTCTTGATTAGCCTGTTACTGGGTCTAAAAAATCGTCGCAGGATGTGGATTTTAGGAACTGCTTTTATAGTAACATCGGCTTTTGTTTACTTTTTGTTTATGGCAGCTTGGTTGCAATTGATTCTGTTTTTGGGATTTATTGCGTGGGTACGAACCGCAATTGGACTGCTGGCTGTCGTAGGTGGTGGCTATAACTTGAGAAGCTATGTGAAAGAAAAGGGCGGATGTAAGATTACTGGTAATGAGAAGCGCCAACTAGTATTCGCAAAAATGAAGGCAATTGCTCAGCAAAATAGTTTATGGCTGGCACTGGGGGGCATAATTTTATTAGCCTTTGCGGTTAATCTGGTCGAGCTTGTCTGTTCGGCTGGTTTTCCGGCCGTCTTTACACAGGTCTTGTCGCTTAGTGATTTATCAACCTGGCAATATTACGCCTATATAATTTTGTACATATTCTTCTTTATGCTGGATGACATGATTATTTTTGCTATCGCTATGTTTACACTCGAAGCAACGGGAATATCTACAAGGTATGGCAAATGGTCAAAGCTAATTGGTGGTATATTGATGTTGATTATTGGGCTACTTTTAATCTTCAAGCCCGAATTGTTGATGTTTGGATAATTTATTAACTAAGCAAGTTTTCTATATACTGACCATTCCCCACAGGGTTGACTGGTGGCTCCAAAAATAGCTGCCATAAGCTGTTGGCAATTCGATTAGAATGGCCGGAGTGCCGTATTGTTCGCCAGCCCATTCTTCGTATTCACCAGTTATGGAATATCCCATTGTTTCTTCAGCTATGCCAATCATGCTGCTATAGCCAACGTCGGCTGCGTAAAGATTACCGATACTTACGGAGTCGCCGTATTGATTAGCACCGATTAGGCTGCCTTGGGCATGAAAGGATACTTCCAGCCTTGGTCGAAGGCTGGTTGTCAGATTTGCCAGGGTTTCGGTTTCGGGTTCGGACATGGGTTCGGTGCCGCCGCCGTTTACGACAATACCGGTGCTGGTATCAATATCTGCTTGCCAGCTGGATGATGCAAAGTTTCGGTCTAGGTTAACATTGTTGGCGTTATAGCGTGATCCAGCAGCGAAACCGTCTGGATTAACATTCGGTACTATGACAACTTTTCTGCCGCTGGGTATTTTATATGCGTTTGAGTCGAGGTAATTAACCCAGTCTAGCATCGTGTACACTCCACTATATTCGCTGCCGTGTATGCCGCCGGTAAAGAGTATGGTTGTCGAGCCGCTTCCATAGTAGTAGGCAATAATTGGCCTGCCTAGGACTGAATAGCCAATCACTTTGGATGTACGGCAACTTGTTCGTGATGAATACGACCAATTGGTATTGGATTTGATATCATATTTGCTGTTTAGTCCGCTGTTTATTTGAAGCGAAAATACGCTGCAAGGTGCTAGACTATGCAACTGGAATGTAATTTGGTTATTGGTACGACCGATGGTTGCGTTGCCACCCGAAAAACTAACAAGTTTGGATATGTCTTGAGTCCCTGAAATTGCTTGGTCAAAAGTGACTATAATTAAAGCATTTGTGTCCACGCCACCCGTGCCAATATTTACATTTGAGACGTGAGGGCCGCCGGATGTTTGGAATGATACAACGTGTTTACCATCCAATATACTGCCGTCTTCTCCAGAAGCTTCACTGAGTGTTAGCCGATGCTTTGACGCTCTTTTTAAATCGTTTTTTATAGATACTTCAATGGTTGATCCGGCAATTTTGCTGGTCGATTCGATTTTTACTGGGTTTTTGTCGTCCGTATTCTCTAGAGTTATAACTGCCGAGGCAAGTTTTTTGCTTGTTTCGAATGTAAAAGTTTTTGGTAAAGAATATACTACTTCGTTGTTTTTTATGGACGTTTTTTTAACTTTGACTGGAGGTAATAGACTAAGTTTGCCATCGATTTCATTGGATATCTCGGTGTCGTTAAAAAGACGAGCTAGTTTGTAGGAATATTCTTGGCCTTGCTTCAACCCGAATGAATCAATACGACAGGTTATTACTTCAAAAGACGTATTGCATTTGTTGCTTTTGTCGTCAATCTTTAAAAGATATGCAAACAATCCATCAGGTTGATCGAGCCTAAACTCTAGAGGTTTCGTCAGGGCAACGGGGCGATCTGGTGCGGAGTTTACTTTTGGTTTTTGTCCGATATTGACGATGTAACTACTGCGGAATATTGGTCCGCCAAAAGGTGAATAGTTAATCTGTATTGACCCACTTTCAGGCGGAGTTATCGGCTCTATGCAAATCTGACTAGAAAATAGATATAAATCCCCTACTTTAAACCCGCCGCTGGACTGTAGCTTGAAACCTTGGCCTTCAGATTGTTTGTGAAGGTCAGGGAATACTGTTACCACACTAGAGCAATATTTATTTTGAGAATATGCAAAAGTTATGTTTTTGGGAACTATAAATAGGAAGATATATAACAAGACGACGGCAACAATCAAGAATGCCGCCCAAATCTTTTTTGGGATTCTAGCTAAACGAAATCTAATAACTTGTATATAGTAATTCATTTTTATTTTAATGCGCACCCAAATAAGCACTAGTATTATTATAGTAATTATCTGATTAAATAGCAAAATAGTGACCCTATTGTAAGGGCTAATCAACTATTATCTTGATAACTATATATATTTGACGGATACTGTACTTAGAGGAAATTGTGAAAAAAGTGGGCAAATCTAAGTCTAAACCTAGGGCTAAGGTCCAAGCAAAACGTAATAAAAAAACGTCGTCTCTTCTAGCCGTTAAGAAAAATATTGTTAACAAAACAGTCCCAAAGAAACTGCCGGTAAAATTACTACAAACCCAGCCCAAGATTATACTAAAACGTCATCATAGAATAATTTGGGCTGTGGTAATACTAGTATTGTTGGCGGCTTGTTTAGCCTGGCCAATCTCACAGTCTTGGATTGTTCGGTCATATTTTTCTGGTGCAGTTACGTATCCTGATGCCTCGGTTTTTAGTATGAACGTTGGCGATTTAGATAGTGGCCAGCTTACTGACAAATTAGTTGGCTTGAAGTCATCGTTCGAAGCCAAAAAAGTAACTTTGGTTAATGATAAGAAGCAATGGGCTTTTGAGGCAAGCAAACTGGGTGTGACTTTTGATGCAGGTGTTACCAGTCAGGCAATCTGGCGGTTTAATAATTTAGATATCGTGGACAAATATAAGTTGATAACTGGTGGTATGAATTCGGAAGTAGAGCCAACGATAGTGGTTGATAGTAAGATATGCGTCAAAGCGCTGTCTGTCATACCGGCAACTCAAACAAAACCAAAGGATGCCAGCGTTTACTTTGATAAAAGCGTAAAAATTCAATCCGACCAGCCTGGCACAAAATTTAATGCGGCCTTAACCTGTCAGGATATAACAAAAACATTAGTCACCAACTCATTTGTTACGAATGTTTCGCTAGATGTTTTCCAGGCCAATATCAAGAAATCTGATTTGGAACCAAAACTGCCGATGATTCAATCGATGGTCGGCAAGTCATTGACTCTTTCAAGCGGCGCATACTCAAAAACACTAACGTCAAAACAGCTGTTGGCTATGGTTTCTATTTCAAAAAAAGGTTCGGAAGTAAAAGTCGATTGGGTATCGTCAAAAGTGGACGACTTGGTTAATGATATCGCAAATAATGTTAATAGTTATGACAGTGCGCCGTCTTTGGGAGGGTGCCAATATGTGATTAGCAGTGGGGGAAATTGGTTAGACAAAGAGACGACAAAAAAATACATTAAGAGTCTTAGAGACAGTAGTTCGCGTAATTACTCACTACCGGTTGTGCACCACGGAGCGTCTATTGGCACAATAAAGCCAGTATCAAATAGAGGAAGCAGTGGTACTATTTATTTAACTTTTGATGATGGCATGAATTATGCAGATCAAATTATGAATTACGCAGCATGTTATGGAGTGAAAGTCACTTTTTTTGAGATTGGTTCGATAGCCAGTAGCCAGGCGGCGTCGCTTCAAAGAGCTGTATCCGAAGGTCATGCAGTTCAATCTCATGGCTATGAGCATGCGGCGTACGATTATGGCGACCACAGCTATGATTGGCAATACAATGACATAAAACAGTCAATCAAGGCGATTGAAAACGTGACTGGCGTGCGACCAACATATTTTCGCCCACCTGGTGGTAATCGAAGTGATGATACTTATAAGGCAGCCGTCGCTAATAAAGTAAACTTAATATTGTGGGGTGATTCATCAAGGGATGCGACGGTTGGTGGCCTTAGCTCATCGGCTGTTTGCTCTAATGTACTGGCAGGCGCGTATCCAGGTGCGAGTGTTTTGATGCATTCTACGCATTACTCAACGGCAATGGCTTTTCCGTGCATCGTTGAGGGGTTGGCGGCAAGAGGTTATAATATGCAGGCGTTAAGGTAGTTCACATTTTAACCCGCTTAGTGTATAGTAAAATAATTAACAATTTAATATCAAGAGTGCAGCGAGAGATCTAGCTTTATGACCTGCCGGCAGCCTACGTTTACGCGTAAGGTGCTAAACCTAGCCCGTATGGGAAGGATAAAGAACTCAAAAACACTTTGTCCTTTCTAATACAGAAAGGATATATTTATATGTCAAACTTTAGAACTGCCGAGAGTGTTTCGCCAAAACATCCGGACAAATTATGCGATCAAATATCGGATGCGATATTAGATGCATATTTAACGAATGATCCAAACTCACGCGTCGCGGTTGATGTCGCTGGTGGTCACGGAAAAGTATTCGTGACAGGTGAGGTAACCTCAAAGTCTAAAAAGATAGATATCGTAGGAATAGTAAAAAGGCTGGCCGGTGATGTTGAAGTTACGGAAAATATTGTCAAACAAAGCCCCGAGATATCGAGAGGCGTTGATATTGGTGGTGCTGGCGATCAGGGAATAATGGTAGGATACGCCACTAATGAAACTCCTGAATATTTGCCGCTTGAGTATGTTTTGGCTCGTCGCTTGAATAGATATATATTCAAAAAATGGCCTTATGATGGCAAAACTCAAATTACTACTAAAGACGGCAAAATTGTAAGTGTCGTTGCTAGTTTTCAGAATGCCCCTCAGGCAGAGCTGTTGGCGCGAGTCAAACATTGGCTGCGCAGCGAAAAACTTGCGAAATATGACAATGTTGATTTTCATATTAATCCAGCTGGTGATTGGGAAATCGGTGGTTTTACCGCTGACTCGGGTCTAACTGGACGTAAATTAGTTGTTGATAATTATGGGCCACGTATTCCGATTGGTGGTGGCGCATTTAGTGGCAAAGACCCCAGCAAGGTTGACCGTTCGGCGGCGTATATGGCGCGCAAAGTAGCTGTTGATTATCTGAAAAAGTTTGGCGCCAAAGAAGTCTATGTTTATTTAGCATACGCAATTGGCTTTGAACAACCACTTGAGGCAACGGTTATTATTGATGGGGTGCAACACCAAGTTGAAGGCTATGACTTATCGCCAAACGGAATAATAAAGTTCCTTAATTTGAAGCGCCCAATTTATGAGCAGAAAGCCCAGTATGGTCACTTCGGAGACGATTCAAATATTTTCTAGGATATAATAATAGACTCCATAATACGCGATATTGATGATTGATGACTTTTTGTGATTTTTGCCTATGCTTTACGGATAAGAAAGCATAAGCATATACGATATTTGATATGTTTACAAATATGTGCGAAGGTATTACTATTAATATACATATAATACATCGCAAACAGTAGATGATTAATCATAAGAGGGAGAGTGTTATGAAAAAACTATCACAAATCTTAGCGATAATGGCCATTGTTTTGGCACCATTTGCCATGACTGGCACGGCTTACGCGGAAGTCACCTGCGACGTAGGTTACACTGGACCAGATTTAAATAATTTATGTACATCCGTAACTACGTATGTATGCGAAGTGGACAACGAAACTGATATTGCGGTTGTTATTGATAACGATCAGACTGCAATTAGTGGTGATATTTCATTGGAAGATAATACAACTGGCGGCTCAGCGGGTACGGGCTCAGCTTCTAATGATAATAACGTAACTTTCAACGTTACGGTTTCGAATGAGGGAGTCTGTGAAGCCATTGCTGTAGTGCCAGCTAATGTCACGCCAGACGAGGAGGAAGAGGAGGAGAATGTAACTCCCGTAACTCCTGTAGCTCCTATTGAAAATAAACCTACGGTTTTGCCTAATACAAGTGCTGATTACACAAGTGGATATATTGTTGTAGCTGCTGCATTATTGGGCGTAGGCGCAGTTATTTCTTACTTGATTACAATGGTTGTTCGCCGATACAATAATTAGTTTCAAGCAGAGGAAGTTTATGAAGAATGGTAGCGGCAAGTTTTGGCTGTTTTTACGGGTGGGAGCCTTAAACTTTGCTGTCGCTATAATGTTTATCTCAGTCAATCAAACAGTACCCCAGGCGGTTGTTTTGAATAATTTCATGCCTATTTACATGGAACCAAAACCACAAGAAAAAACAATAAAAATTGGCATTCCCAATAGACTGGTTATTAGCAGTCTAGATATGGATTTGGCTGTTGGGGTTGGCTCATTCGACAAGATGAGTGGAAGCTGGACAATCGATGCGACGAAGGTATTTTATGCTGATGCATCAACAAAAACTAACGACACACGCGGAACTACACTGATATATGGCCATGCGCAGTGGCCTATTTTTGGCAATTTGCATAGTATAGAGCCACAATCAAAAGCTTATGTCGATACCAATAACGGCTATCGTTTTCATTATGTTTATCAATCAATGAAACAAGTTTCACCAACTGACGTAAGTGTTTTTAGAAATGACGGTAACCCAACCTTGGTGCTGCAAACTTGTTCCGGTGCTTGGGACGCATATCGTTCATTGTTTTCATTTAAGTTAGTATCGGTGAAAAAAATATGAATCAGCAATTGATTGTGTATTTATCGGAAGGCGCATTATTGTCATTTTTTGTCGCTGCATTTATGGTAATGATGATCGCAAACATTTATGACATCCGTCAAAAAATACGAGGAATAAAAATGAAGAAGCTGCACCCAAGTTTTAGAGGGAGGCGGTTGCCAACTATAACAGTGCTGGTTTATGCAAAAGAAAGCGACAATTCGGTTATTGATTGCCTAGATGGCATTCGAAAAAACCGCTATTCGCGTCTGGATGTTGTCGTAGTTAGCGCTTCGTCGGTTAAAATGAAGCGATTATTAAAAGCGTACAAACAAAAATACCCATTGATGCCTGTCAGGATATGTTTAACTAAAAACAACTGCAGTAGAATCGATGCGTTAAGCCAAAGCTATAAGCGCAGCCAAAAAGGCGATTATGTGTTAGTTGTTGATTCGACGAGCGTTATACCGGTGGCTTTGTTGAGGCATAGCGTCACTAAGTTTTTGGATAAAAAATTAGGTGCGTTGCATTTTAATACTCAAAACGAAACTATGAGCAGTATAACTTTGATTTATGATCGTTTTTTACAACTAAGTAAATCCTTGGCGGACAAATACATGTCAATTGCATCAAAATATAATCTGTCCGTGAAGGCAAGCGGTAATATATATCGGCGCGATATTTTTAAGAGCGCATTAAAACTGTCAAACGTGCGTGGATTATATGATGGTGAATTAACAATCATAGACAAATCAGTGCTTGCCGACAACAGTGCAATAAGAAATATGTATTTGGGCTATTTTGATAAAAGAAGGGGTGCAATTAATGACATGTTTATTTTTATGATTATCGTTCTTGGCGCGTTATTACAGACGTATTCAATGTTAGCAGCCGCCACTCATCAAAGTACATTATTATTAACGTTGGGGTGGTTGGGGGTTGGGCTTTGGCTTCTGCTGATAACATTGCAAGCCGAAAGCTCTAGGATTACTACAAAAATACTAATCACTTTTTGCGCACCGATTGCCTATTTTTTGATATATATGCATTTGATGACTCTAACATTGCTTAAGACTACTCGATTGATTTTTCTGCTTAATCGCTTAAATAACGTTAATTTTAATAAGATTAGCTGATATATCTTGGGGCAATCCTTCACAAAGTGCGTTTTATGTGAGATTTTTCATATACGCGTTGTAAATCTTAAGCTAATATTAATACATCACTGAGAGTTTGGTGATGAAGTACAAGATGAAAATGCGAGGTTTTGTCAATTTACAGTAGGGTTTGCGTTTTCGTCGGTCAGAGTTTTGTGGTCAATCGACCCAAAGACTGCAGCCGGTTGGTGCCTCTTTGGGTCGGGTGAACACCCGAAAAATTATATTAATATAATTAAGGGGGGAACTGACATGAAAAAGCAAAATATTAAACAAACGATTGGCGCAGCACTAGCATCACTCGGGCTAGTAGTTGGCTTGTCGGGCGGTATGGTAGGAGCTCAAACGGGCACTATTGATACGACTGGTCCAGACTCTGATAACGAAATTCAATATGAGACAGAAACAGAGGTTGATATCGAAAATGATAACAACCTAACAGCTGCTAACTCGAATATGCAATCTGCTGAGACGGCAGAGGCAGAGGTCGAGGATAACACCACTGGTGGTGATGCAGAGACTGGTAGCGCAAGCAACGAAAGCAGCTTTACTGCAAGCGTGACCGTAGATAACTCTGCCGGCACATCAGATTTACTAGCAGATTTTGATGTCGAAGCTGAGAGTTTCACGGGCAGTATTGAAAACACTGGTCCAGACTCGGATAACGAGATTGAAGTAGAAAATGAGATTGAGATTGATATTGAGAATGATAACAATTTGAGTGTTGTTAGCACCAATGTCCAGAGAGCCACATCGGGTGATGCTGAAGTCGAAGATAATACAACCGGCGGCGACGCAATCACTGGTGATGCTTCAAATGAAAGCTCAACGTCTATAACTTTCAAAGTTACTAACTAGTTTTTTAACAAGAGTCTTATAAGAGGTTTGTGACTTTCAGAGAGGGTGTCGCCGCTGGATACCCTCTCACCAAGAAATTATTTTCCAAGCAGCGACCGAAAGGAGTGAGTTATATGAGAACTATTAATCGAACAATTCGGACAATCACGGTTTATATATTTGCACTTGTTCTTTCGGTCAGTATGCCACTATCAGTGATGGCTGAAGGTGAGATAATTACTTCACCGACAGAAGATCCCGCGCCTTCGTCATCACCAGACAGTGAGCCGGTTAGAACCTATACTTACGATGAGTCCACTGGTCGATGGAATACTGACCAGTGGTATTATGACTCTACAACTGGCACATATCAGGCTATACCGCAACCTGTTGAGCCTTTGCCAACTATAACAACCGAAGAAAAACCACTCGCAGAAGACTTGCAAGCTGAGCCACTGATAATTGATCCCATTACTGGCGAGGGAATTATATCTAATGAAACAGATTTAGAAAAGACTATTGATAGCACTACGACATCCGATATTCTGAACGAAATTGACTCACTGGCCCAGTCGGGTGATGCGACGGTAATATCGAATACTTTGGCTGATGATGCAACAAGCGGTGATGCATCTGCAGTGGCGACAATTGTAAATAATATAAGTTCGGTTCTATCGCTTGGCGATAATCAGAAGGCGGCTGAATTTACAGCTGACATTACAGGCGATGTTAATGGTGACATTTTGCTACAGCCAATGCTTTTGAAGACTCTATTGGAGTCTGGCTCGGCGCCATCGACTGAGGTAAACGTAAACAACGACAACACGATTACGAATGATATTAATCTTGAAGCCATATCAGGTAATGCAGGTGTTATTGGAAACACGACCGCAGGTGATGCAACTTCGGGGTCAGCCGACACGGTTGCAAATGTCGTAAATATAATTAATTCCTTAGTGGCTGCTAACGAATCATTCATTGGTACGGTTAATATCTATGGTAATTTGAACGGCGATATATTAATTGCACCAGACTTCATACCTCAGTTAATTGCTAGTAACGGGGTTATTGAAGGTGACGAATCTACAAAGTTATCAATCGATTCGACCGATATGCAATCGGTTATAAATAATGTTTCGCTAGCTGCCGAAAGCGGAAAGGCCGTAGTTGCCAATAATACAAATGCAGGCGATGCAATATCTGGTGATGCCAAAACTAATGTGGTGATATTCAACTTATCTGGCCACGAAATTGTTGCAAGTAACAGCCTACTGGTCTTTGTAAATGTTTTGGGTCAATGGGTTGGTGTTATTGTCGATGCGCCAGTTGGCGCAACGGCTGCGGCAATTGGTAATGGCGTAACAACCGACGACTACGTTGTGCCCGACCTTACAATCGTTAGTAATAATACCAATCAAATCACAAATAACATCAACCTGCTATCACTAACCGGCAATGCGACAGTCGCAAGCAACACAAATGCAGGCAACGCTATAACCGGCAATGCGACTGCATCAGCTAACATTGCAAATATAGCTGGAAGTCAGTTTGGACTTTCGGGATGGTTTGGAATATTATTTATCAATGTGTTCGGCACTTGGCATGGAAGCTTTGGTCTAAATACAGCTTATGGCGATCCGATTATTAATAATAATCCCTCTCCTGATGTAACTGAAAGTCCAACGACACGAGTAATAGAATTTATTCCATCCGTACCACAAGACGCACCCGAAATCACACTGATTAGCCGAAATAGTGGTAATGAGTTTTCTGTTATAAATACTCAAGATGACTCGACGGACGATGTAGCTATTTTGGGCAGCAAAGCCACTGGCAACAATGGGATTGGTGCTGTATTTTTGAACGAATTACCAACTAGAAGTGTTAACCTGGCGCTAATAGCTGGAACAATATTCTTACTAATCATTTCAGCGGCGGGCCTAAATCAGATTAGGCTTATGAGAAGGGCTAACTTGTAACAATATTGACAGCCAGAGTATTATAGATGCAGGAGGTCTATATGTTTGAATTACCTTCTGTAATGAATACAACAGGCAGAGCGGATGCGATAAGACGCAGGCTCGAGTTCCGACAGTTTATAGAGCAGTTTCCGTACGAGTTGTATTCGAATGGCCAAATTATATTGTTAGAAAATGAAACTCCTGAGGGAGTTTTTATTATTGAAACGGGTAAAGTTCGATCTTATACGATTGCTAATAACGGTCAAGAGCAGCTAATATCTATTCATTCTAAGGGTGAAGATATACCAATAGGTTTTGCGTTTGGTCTAGTAAATAAGTCACAGTATTTTTATGAGGCTTATACAAAATGCGTAGTTCGGATTATTCCGAAAGAAGCTTTTATAGATGGCTTACGTTCAAACATTGATCTAATGCACCAAACGAGTGTTTATAACTCCGAACAGTTGGTGTCTGCGCTAAGCCGAATACATGCGCTCGGACAATCACGAGCGAGTAATAAAGTTGCACTTACCCTGATATATTTAGCTGATAGGTTGGGTGCTAGGGCGTGGGCAAAGCCTAGGTTACAAGAGATATCCATAACTCAAGAAGAAATTTCTAAACTGCTAGGTATGACGCGTGAGACGGTTAGTTTTGAATTAAATAAACTTCGTATCAAAAAAATGGTTAGCTATTCTCGCAAAAACTACATACTATATATCGAGCGATTAAAAAATAATTTCAAAAAGCGTTAGTTGATAAGGTAATTTCTTTCAGCTATTATAAAGATAAATTGTATAGACTATCGTTAACAAAATAATATTTAGTGGGAATGATGTTATCGTATGGAAGAACAAAAAGATGTAACACCTATCGCAAAAAAGAAGCGGTTTAAGCTTCTGAAAATTAATAGTCGAAAGCTATTAAGGGTGCTAGCAGTCATATTGCTAATCGCTACGAGTAGCGGTGTTAGTTCTTATCTTACAGCATATATGATTAAGTCCGGTATCAAGACAACAACAAACACGACTCAGGTCTATAACGTTAGTGATGATAGCAATGTCGTGGGGATAGTCAATCAGATATCAAAAAGTGTAGTAAACATCACAACAAAAACTGTTGTCTATGGTTGGTTTGGACAAAGATCGGTGTCTGAAGGAGCAGGTACGGGCATTATTATCAGGGATGACGGATATATTTTGACCAACAATCATGTTATTGATGGTGCTGATAGTATTTCGATTATAACTAATGATGACGAAGAATTGACTGCAACGGTAATTGCTGCCGACGCCTCTAAGGACTTGGCGGTAATAAAAGTTAAAAGCGATGTTACGCTGACAGCGGCCAAAATTGGTGACTCGGATAAAGTCCGGGTTGGCGAAGAAGTAATTGCCGTTGGCAATGTCCTAGGCCAATTCAGCTATTCGGTTACAAAAGGAATTGTATCGGGGCTGGGGCGACCGATTGTGGCATCTGGATCAGCTTTGTATGGTAACCTCGAGCAGCTTAGCGATCTTATCCAAACTGACGCAGCAATCAACTCTGGTAATTCGGGTGGCCCACTGGTAAATATGAGTGGCGAGGTAATTGGTATCAACACTGCTGTATCGGGCAGCGGCCAAAACATTGGCTTTTCGGTACCAATAAATCATGCAAAGAATCTAGTAAAAGACATAAAATAGCTTTCTTTAGATAAGTGACAGCTAGCGCGTTAAGCGTTAGCTGTTTTGTGATATATTAGAGACATTAACCCATACATAATAAAAAGGATAGTATAAAAATGAATATACGAAAGTTATTTGACGGTAAGCACCTGTTGATATCATTATCGGTGTTGATATTGTCTATCATCATAACAATTGGTGCACTAGTATATGGCGATATATCGTTAAGGCTTAGTCCTTATCGCGCAGAGGTATCAATGGTTAGTGGTAACGTTGAAAAAAGCGAAAAAGCTGGCCAATGGGTTGAGCTGCAGAATGACGATAGTGTCAAACAAGGTGTATTAGTGCGAGTTAATGGTGTTGGTAAGGCGGTGATAACTCTTGATGACGGCAGCGCGATACGTATAGGCGATAATTCTAGGATCCGCCTGAGTTCATTAGATCCAAAAAACATCGAAATAATCAACGAGCAAGGCGAAGTATATACTAGGGTTGTAAAAGCCGATCGATCTTTTGCGGTTAAGGTGGGCGACGAGTCATATAAATCACTTGGAACTGCATATAAAACGACAAACCTAGATAGCGAAAAAGGCGTATATGTGTATGAGAGCACTGTTAAGGCGCTTTCAAAAGATATCGAAATTTCTGCTGGTAAAAAATACTTTGAGGATAATATCTCAAAGGATTTGGTTGCAAAAGTCGTAGATATATCATCGGATGATATTAATAAAGATGACTTTGTGCAGTGGAACAAAGAACAGGATTTGAGTAGCGACGAGTTCAAAGAGTATATGGGTGTTTTGGAAGAATCAAAGGAAAAAGTAGCCTCAAAAACTACAACCAAGGAAAAAGCCGAGACCACTGAGATAACCAAAAACACTAATAATACTGTCGAACAAGTAACGCCAGCAATTTCGTTATCAGTAGAAACTACATCAAGCGGCGTAATTTTGAAGTGGTCAAAAGCTGGCGTTGATGTGTCGAATGGTTTTAAATTGGTTAAAAGTACATCAAAAAATCCAGTTTATCCAGGTGACTCGTATGTATATTTGGGGGCCGAAGCCAGAAGCTATACGTGGAAAATAACTGATGGCAAAACCTATCATTTCAGAGTGTGCCAATATACGGGTAGTGGGTGTGGTCTTTATTCTAATGACATCAGCGCAACTGTCCCATTCGTAGATATCAGCAGTGTTAATAGTATTGTGTTAACGGCTGGGGTTGTTGGGGCAATAAATTGGACGGTTGATGGACATTCTGACCAAGGATTTAAAATTGTCTGGTCCAAGACGGCTGGTCCAACTTATCCAAAAAGGGATGGTGATCAATACTATTATTCTTCGTCTAGTGAAACTCGGACTTACACGGTAACGGCGTTTGATGGCGATGGTGATTATTATGTTAGAGTATGCGAGTATTTGGGCGGCAAGTGCGGCAAATACTCGAACGAAATAATTGTTAGCCTTGTTGAATAAATAAACTTAATCTGCTAATTGTCTAACTATACCCCTTATAGTTTAATTAATCCAAGCGAAAAAATATACTAGAGGTATATTTGTAATGGAGGGTGCGACGAATAGCATGAATGGCTCGATTGTTATACCAAAGAAAAGTCATTTTAAACGTGGTATCAAAATGGAGAGGGTAGTCTGAATTACTGTTATTTATTTGATGAATGCTAACTAGTTTTTTAACTCTTTTGATCGCAAAGTTGCGAGGCTAAAAGAGAAGCCATAACATTTATTTTGGCAAAATGTCGAACAAATTGTAGCGAATTATTTTGGCTGAATTATCTTTTTCGTCGTTTAAAACGGCTTCGCAGTTTTTGTCTGTCAATGCAACAAGCTGGTCGGTACATACTTTTAGGGCATCATCGCCAACTATAAATAAACTTTGTCCAAACATCACTTGATTTGTTTTTGTACTGGTTAAATCCAAAATCGTCGGCATAATATCCAGATTGGTGCCGGTATTTTCGTATGTTTTACCGCTAGATTCGTTCGGTAGTTTTATCATCAAAGGGACTTCTTTTGTTTGAACTGATGAAGAACTATATTTAATAGTGCCCGCATTAAATGATGGCAAGACTGGAGTGTGATCGCCATAGACCAAAATCAGTGAATCTTCGTACAGGCCTTCGCTTTTCAACTGGTCAAAAAAATTGCCTATCATACGGTCGGTGTAATTGATATTTTGTAGATATCCTCCGACACCGTTAGGGTAGGAGTTGGAGTCAACATTGTCTAGACCTTTAGTCTCACTCGTAATATTAAATGGCGTGTGTGATGTCAGAGTGATGACATAGCTGAAGCTTGGTTTTGGTTGGTCTTTGATATAATCAACAGTTTTATCTAAAAAGTCGCCATCATTTAGCCCCATATTAATCAGCGTCCCTTTTGGATAATTGTCGGCAGCGTAAAACTTTTGATAGCCCAGTGATTCAAGAGCGACGCTACGGTTCCAAAAATTACGATTGTATCCATGAAAGGCATAGGCGCTGTAACCCTCACTTATCAGAGCTTTAGGTAGGCTAGAGAAGTCATCGTTACCATATCTGACGAATACCGAAGCGTCGCCCAGTGGAAAAAACGATGTATTAGCGACAAAATCCGTATCTGAAGTATGCCCAGCGCCGATTATAAACCTGTTGTTGGGGAAAAATTGTGAGGCCTGAGATAATTTATTTAAATTTGGAGTGATTTCCTGGTTATTAATTTTTTGGTTGATGACGAATCCGCCCAATGACTCAACCTGCAAAACAATGATATTTTTGCCCTTGGCAACACCATTCAAGTCGCTAGTTGCCTGGTTGGGATTGTTTTTTATCCAGTTTGATATTGCTTGTTTTTCGCTAGCAGACAGACTGACTGTCTCTTCTTTGATAAAACGAGTGATATCAATGCCGTGGGCCATAAGCAATCCATAATATTGGGCAGTTGATACCGTGTCGTAGCTTTCGTCTAGCATATCAGATAGTTTGTTAAACCCAAGTGATGAAATAGCTATCATTAATATGGCAAAACTGATGACAGTAAAGGCCAGAGAAGTTTTTTTGCCAGTCTTTCGATAATGATTTTTTGATTTTAATGCCCCAATCAGTCTTTTTATTAATTTGTTAAAGGCTATAACGAATGCGATATCAGCAAAATATGCCAGCATCCACCATTGCAGCAATGTACCAACTGCTGGTCCAACATCACCGACTTGACCTAGTGAACTTAACAGCCCAACACTTGGCAAGGCCGAAAAATACAAAAAATAAACAGTGTCAATCAGCAGTAAGACCGTTAATAAGGTTGCCAGTATAGAAGCCCATTTGTTTTTATGTTTGCCGACAAAATAAAGTGGTGAAAAGATGACAGCTACAACCAAAAAGCCAATCACTATTCCGTAAAAATATTGATTAAATGGCCAAGTTACGTGCAGGATGTAGGTATTAATAATTGTTAATTTGACAGTGGTAGTCAGTATAAAAAACAAGACTAAATACTGATCACAAAAAAACGCCAGTATCTGTCGCAAACGTTCTTTGGCTAATCTTACCACTTTTTACCTGACAAAATTATCATTTTAGGTTTTTGAAAAGACATATTATCAGTCTAGTATATGACGGCTGTTGCGGCAAACTTCTCAGTATTTCGAAAGGTTAGCTGGAGTATAATTTAGGTGTATGAAAAAACTAACTAAATCTGAAAAAATGGTAATTGAAGATAAGGGTACGGAGGCGCCTTTTACTGGAGAGTATGTTTATTTGATGGACCCCGGTACTTATATTTGTCGTCGCTGCGAGGCGCCCCTGTATCGGTCCGAGGACAAGTTTGAATCTGACTGTGGTTGGCCGAGTTTTGACGATGAAATTAAAAGCGCGGTTAATAAAAGCCTAGATGCTGATGGTCATAGGACCGAAATAACATGCGCTAATTGCGGAGCTCATCTGGGACATCTATTCAAAGGCGAACATTTTACTGAAAAAAATGCCAGGTATTGTGTAAATTCAATCTCTATGAAGTTTATTCCAAAGGGCAAATCATGATTAAGAGAATGGTATTGGGTGGAGGCTGTTTTTGGGGAATGCAAGAACTAATACGGGCTCGTCCCGGAATTATAAAAACCTGGGCTGGCTATTCTGGAGGCAAAGTCAAAAATCCGACCTATGAAAACCACGCGGGACATGTCGAGGTATTGCAAATCGAGTATGATGATAACGAAACGTCGTTCCAGGATATTTTAGACTTTTTCTTCCAAATTCACGATCCAACGACACTAAATCGACAGGGAAACGACATTGGTTCGTCTTATCGATCGGTGATTTTTTATGCGAATGAGGACGAGAAGAGACAAGCCAAGGACTTTATCGATATTGTTAATAAATCTGGTCGCTGGAAAGATCCAGTGATTACTACACTCGAGCCGCTTGATAAATTTTATGTTGCTGAGGGCTATCATCAGGACTATCTGCAAAAACACCCAGACGGCTATACTTGTCACTTTATTCGTTTTAGCAGTTATATTTAGTTATTTTTTGGTATTGATACCAAATACTTTATAAAGCATGCAAAATCCTGTAATTCCAGTGACTAGGGCAATAGCGCCCAATACGTCTAGGATTATTCCAATTGTGTCGTTACTAAATATTAACCACCCAGTTAAGATTAGTATTATTCCCAAAACTATTCTTGTAATTCTGTCGGTTGTGCTTTCATTCATTTTTATAGTAACCTCCTTTTTTATTATAGTCCTTATGTTTATGGATTGATATCGGTTATAATTAATCTAATGAATAGGATTTTAATTGCACTTGGGGTTATCATTTTGGCAGTCGGCAGTATCTTTTATCTGACCGGTGGTAATATAACCAGCAAAGATTTATATAAAGTATCGTATAGCCAGATTCAGGAAAACATCGACTCGGGCTCGCCCTTGATTGATGTCAGGACGCCCGAAGAATACGCCGACAGCCACGCTGTAGGCGCAATTAATTTGCCCGTCGAGCAAATCGAAACAGGCGAAACGCCAAACGTCGCCAAAGACAGAATCGTCTATTTATATTGTCACAGTGGGCGTCGGGCTGGCGAAGCCAAAACTATCCTAGAAAAAGCCGGCTTTACGCATGTTATCAGTATCACCAGCTTGGACAACTGGATATCATTGGGTGGCAAAGCGACTTAGTGTTATTTAGCTTCGGCTAACTTCAAAGCAGCGTCAAAACTGGCTCGGTCAAAACCAAGGATTTTGCGCATTTGCTTGTCGCCCCATTCAACGGTGCTGAAAGGCACGCCCATTTGGCCACTTAGTCTGATCATTTCGCGAGCGGCGATTGGGTTTTCATCGACGTAATACACGGTGTGATCGATTGACTTTTCATCCAACCAGCGCTTTAACATTACGCAATATGGACATTGTCGAGTGCTATAAACGTTAATTTTCATATTATTTCTCCTTTTCCATACATTTTTTACATATTCCACTGATTGTCAGCTGTCCTGATACACTGCAGTCACCGATTGACGATTCTAGAGCTGGAATTATCTTATCTTTAATGTCAGTGTCTTTCAGAAGTCCACAACTAGAGCACTGAAAGTGATCGTGGGGATGGGTATTGATGTCGTATTGAGTTGAACCATCTTTGGCTGATGGCGCAATTGCAACGTGGCCACGAGATGCTAGCCTGGCGGTAGCCCTATGGACAGTAGTGGCACTTAGGGTTGGGAATGTTCTACGCAGATTGTCCAGCAACTCAGCATTTGTAGCATGTCCCAAACCAGTCAATTCTTGCCTAATAGCCAGGCAATATTTGGTTTGGCGCTGCATCGAATTTGACGTATTCATTTGTTATCTAGTATACTAGGTTTATTAATTAATGTAAATAGTTTACAATAAGAAAATATGAATAAAATAATTATAGATGTACGTGAGCCTTATGAATTTACAACTGGCCATGTCAAGGGCGCTATTAATATTCCCCCAGACAAACTAATGAGCGGTGCAAAAAAGTTGGACGGTACGCCAAAAGATTCTGAAATAATTGTCTATTGTCGAACAGGCAGTCGTTCACATGTCGCCAAGATTATTCTTGATAGGCTTGGATACACCAACGTAACAAACGGTATTAACAAAGACATCGTCAACGCCAGATATTTGTAAACCTATTTAAGCTCGTAGGTTACTTCGACGCTAAAACTGTAGCTATTTAGGCCTGGCTGAATTGAAAGAGACGAGGCACTAGAAGAGTCTTTGGATGATGTCGAGCCTTCGGCTGCGTCATACAATGGCATTACACCCCATGGAAACGGTGTAACGCCGTTTGAGGTCGAGTCAGTGACGCTGATAACTTTACCTAGCGTTGCGCCAAGTTGGCTGGCGCTAGCCTCGGCCTTTTCTTTAGCATTTTTTAGGGCTTCATCACGAGCTTGCGTCTCTAGAGTTTTTTGTTTAGCAACTGAAAAGCTAACAGCCGGCGTGCTTGAACCGGTGGCGGACGTAGTGACTAAATAGTCTTGAACTTTTTGAGCCAAGGCCTTGTCTTTGACCGTTACGGTAATGTATAGAGTGCCGTTAATTTCATCGCCAGTATTGCCATAATAGATTTCATAGTTGTAAGTACTAGCATCGGTTTTAATCGATGAGTCGCTGACACCCAGCGCTTTTAATTTGGCTACAACGGTTTTTGATATATTGTTTAACTCGGTATTTATTTTAGCTTGGTCAGTACCGGTTTTTTGGTAATATGGGCTAAAAACGAATTGATCCGCCTCGGCCTCAATGGTCGTTGTGCCGGTAATTGATATTTTTCGATCACTTAAACTGCCATTATTCCATGGTTGCCAAAACCCGACAGATATAAGGTTAGTTGCTAATAAAACTGCACAAATGATCCACGCGTTGAGTCTAATGGTTATGCTTTGTTTCATAAATATTATTATAGCACCAACCAAAGTCCATACTTATTCACATAAGCTCTTTCAAATTAATGAAAAATGTTGTATAATCGTAACAATGTGTAGATTGGCCTAGTAGGTCAAATAACACCTTCAAAATGACGACAATATTAATTTTGTTTATCTCGATACTATTAGTAGTGCTATGCGGCTTGTTTGTAGCAGCTGAGTTCTCTTTGATTGCCGTTAATAGAACGATGATAGATAAGTTGGTAGCCAAAGGTGATGTCGGTGCTATCGGCATTAAAAGAGCTCTCGGCAAACTGAATGCTCAATTGTCCGGCGCTCAAGTCGGTATTACGATTACCAGCCTGGCTATTGGTTTTTTGGCTGAACCTGCGATTGCCAGGTTGATTAGTCCGCCGTTGGAGTCAATTGGCGTTCAAGGTGATTTAAAACACTCGATTGCTATTACTTTTGGTATCGCCCTAGCGACTGTTGTTACGATGATTTTTGGTGAATTAGTGCCAAAAAACATGGCAATTACAAATCCGTTGGCTGTAGCCAGGTTTATCCATAAGCCAATTCGTTTTTTTAGTCGCCTCATCAGGTTTCCGATTCAGTTCTTAAATGGCAGTGCCAACTTTGTTTTGAGGCGCTTTGGTGTTAATCCGGTTGATGAACTAGCGACCGCACGGTCAGCTGACGAGCTTTTATCACTTGTCAGACATTCTTCAAACAAAGGTACATTATCAAAGACAACAGCAGTAATGTTAGAGAAATCACTAAATTTTGGCGATTTGTCGGCAGATGAGGTGATGACGCCAAGGGTAAGAATGCAAACGCTATCAGGCGAAGATGCAACACAAAAAATAGTAGAGCTTGCAAAATCAACTGGATTGTCGCGTTTTCCAGTTGTTGGCGAAAGCCTTGACGATATTATTGGCGTTGTCCATATCAAACATGTCATGTCTATACCAGGGCCAGATCGCAACAAAACAAAAGTTAGCCAGATTATGCAATCGGCGGTTTTTGTGCCATCAAATATCCAGCTGGACGTATTGCTAGGCCACCTTCGAAACGGTGGCTTGCAAATGGCAATAGTAATTGATGAGTTTGGTGGAACAGATGGTGTTGTCACGATTGAAGACTTGTTTGAAGAATTGGTTGGAGAAGTTCGTGACGAACACGATCGCCATAAAACATTGGTTAATAAATGCGAAGATGGTAGCTGGACTTTCTCGGGATTGTTGCGTCCAGACGAAATCAGCGAAGAAATCGGTATTTATCTACCCGAAGCCGAAGACTCTGACACCGTGGCTGGATTGATTATCTTTTATTTGGAGCGCATGCCAAGAGTGGGCGATGAGGTTTGTGTTAATGTTGTTGGTCGAAGTGGCACTAAAAGGTCGGCTCTACTGAAAGTCGAAAAAATGGATAGCCATCGAGTGGACAGCATTCGAATGACGGTCAGTCGCTTGTCTAAGCCTTGTGAGGAAAAATCATGAATATCTGGATGACGCTAATAGTCGCTTTGTTGATGCTAGCTGGAAACGCCTTTTTCGTCGGCGCTGAGTTTAGTTTAATATCTGTCAGGCGCAGCAGCATCGAAATGTTGGCACTGAAAGGCTCGTTAACGGCCAAAATTACGCTAAAAGCCATGGAACGGGTGGCTATTATGATAGCTGGCGCTCAGTTGGGAGTGACGGTTTGTTCGCTTGTGTTTGGCGCAATTGGCGAACCTCTGGTTGAACAGCTGTTAGAGCAGCCATTTCATAGCCTTGGGTTACCAAGTGATTTAATAACACCGTTGTCGCTATTATTTACAGTTACGATTATGGTATATCTGCATGTTGTAATCGGCGAAATGATACCAAAAAACTTGTCGTTAACGGCACCAGCCAAGACGGCCCTGTACCTGATACCTCCACTTGTCCTATTTGTCAAAATATTCAAGCCAGCCATCATCGTAATTGATGCTATCTCAAGAGGTGTTTTGCATCTGATTGGTGTCCATCCAAAACAAGAAATAACCAGCAGTTTTAATCGAGATGAGGTTGCTGGCATAGTCAAAGAATCACTGCGTGAAGGGCTGTTAAGCACCAAAGAAGAACAATTACTGTCTGGGTCGCTTTGTCTGGATAATACTACGATTGATTCGGTAATAATACCGCTCGGCAAGGTCGTTTTTGCGTCCAACAAGCCAACGCCATCCGAGATTGAGTCTTTAACCTCAAGCACTGGCTTTTCGCGTTTTCCTTTGTTGGGCAAAAGTGGTCAACCAAAAGGCTATGTGCATTTAAAGGATATTTTGCGTTTATCGGAGAGTGATTATAATAGGCCGCTTCCGTCAAAATTATTTAGACCGCTAGTTAATATAAAAGCCGGCGTGACTTTGCGCGATGCAATGTTGATTATGCAAAAATCAGGGTCTCACCTTGCAAAAGTAGTTGATAAAAACGGATTATATATTGGCGTTATCGCTCTCGAGGACGTCATCGAAAAGTTGATTGGCGAGATTCGTGACGATACTTGGAAATAGATATTGATTGAGTTTGACATACTTTTCATACCTATGTACAATAATTTGTAATTATGCATGGAAAAAAATTATTTGGTACGTCAGTTGTTGGTACAAAAGGTCAAATTGTAATACCTTCGTCAGCTCGTGAAGAATTGAATATTAACACTGGAGACAGGCTATATGTCATTGGATCACATCATAAAGGTATCATGATGCTAGCCAAAGAAGAGATATTAGAAAAGTTCATCGAAGAAATGAACTTACAGGTTGAAATATTTAAAGCAAGTAAAAAACGAGGGTAGGCTATGCAAAATCATCTAAGTATTAAAAGTAAAATAATTATTATGCTTTCGGTGATGACTAGCCTTTTTCTTGTAGCGTTAGACCAGATGATAATTGCAACGTCACTTGGTAAAATTGTTGAAGAATTCAACGCCTTCTCTTCATTAGGATGGGTAGTTACTGCCTATATGATCACCTTAACAGTAACGGTGCCGATTGCCGGTAAGTTGTCGGACTTGTTTGGACGTCGGCTTATGATTCTGTCGGGTATTGGTATATTTGCGCTTGCTTCACTGGGTGGAGGCATGAGCTCGGGCATAACGCAACTAATAATTTGGCGCGCAGTTCAGGGTATTGGTGGTGGAATAATAATGGCTAATGCTTTTGCCGTAATTGGCGATCTGTTTGCGCCTCGCGAGAGGGCAAGATGGCAGGGGTTGATTGGTGCTGTATTTGGTATTGCTTCTGTCATTGGACCGATATTAGGTGGATTCTTAACGGAGTCACATAATATCTTGGGGCTAACTACCAATTGGCGCTGGACACTATTTATTAACGTGCCCATTGCAATGATTGCTTTCCTTGTTATTACAGTAGTGTATCCAATAATAAAGAAACGCAAGAAAACGAAAATTGATTTTGCCGGAGCTTCTTTATTGGCGGTCGCTTTGTCCACTTTGATAATGGCGATTGATAATACTGAGTCTATTTTTGCGGGTTTTATGGAATCAACTGGCGTAAGCCTAATTGTGTTGCGCGCAATTATGTTTGCAGTGGTAATATTGGCCGTCATTGGATTTATTATTGTTGAGAAAAAAGCCGATGAGCCGATTTTGCCAATGTATTTTTTCAAAAATAGAAATTTTATTTTAGTCGTCATTGCCGCTTTGCTATTCGGCGCAGCCTTTCTGGGTTCGATTCTGTATCTGACACAGTTTAATCAACAGGTTTTTGGTGCGTCCCCAACTCAATCTGGGCTGATGCTTTTGCCGATGGTGGGCGGTCTGGCTTTGACAAGTGCTGGAGCGGGCCAAATCGTTACAAAAACTGGAAAATATAAAATATTGCTAATGATGGGTTTTATAATCTCAACGATTGCAGCGTTATTCTTGTTGACACTTAATCCCAAATCTAGTTACTTGTTTGAAGCAATCGTTATGGCGTTCTTTGGTTTTGGTGTTGGTACTGTTCTACCAATCATCAACCTGATTGTTCAAAATGAATTTTCGCAATCCGATTTAGGCGCAGCAACCAGCTCTAGCCAGCTGTTTAGGAGCCTAGGATCGACCATTGGTGTTGCAATATTTGGCGCTATGTTAACAGCCTCTGTTATAAGTGGTATAGGTGACACAAATAACAACGAATACTTAAGGACTCTTAGCAAGAACGCTGAGGTGGCTAAGTTTGGTGATTTAAATAACTCTGATACTTTATTGATGCTTAACACGGCGACGGTAAAAAACAAAATATATGAGCAGGCACAAAAGGGTATAGTCCAATTACCAAAGCCTACACAAAAACAAATATTATCTCAGCTGCAAAAACAACAAAGCGATTACTCTTCTGTCATTGTCCAATCGTATAGTGACGGTATGCATAGTATATTTATAGTGGTTGCCGTCCTGGTGGCTTGTGGTGCAATAACCGTAACTATGTTGACTGAAAAGACACTACGAACATCCAGGCCGACTGAAAACAACCTGGCTCTTTAATAGACATTTTACTAACAGCTAATGTTATTTCGTATCTGTAAATACAATTTTGTGTTGTTTATGTTAATTATTGCTTGCGCTAATCAAAAATAGGTGATATTATATTGACACAAGCGTTATTAACTAGCGCCAGTCTTGACGTTGTTGCCGAATTTTGATACTATTAATGATGTGTCTCGCACCGAAGCTAATAATAATTTCGGAGCTTGTGGGGCTGAAGGAGTTAAAATCACATGCCAATAGCCATCGAATTTGTGTCGTCAAGACGCAAAAAGATAGCAGTGGATGTGGTGCCTGCCGAATGGCAACTGTATTTGCAACAGTAGAGTCATAAGACTCAAAATCCACCCTGTCGAATGATAGGGTCTAATATTTAAAAACACCCCAGGCACCGGGGTGTTTTATTTTGGTTTTAAATATTAATTGTTTGGCTTAGGCAATGCGATGTTGTTTTTGGTTAGTTCACTATCGATTGCGGCTCTAAATTTGGCGTCGTCACCCCAGGTTTCGCCTTTGATTGCCGTACCGTTTAAATAAAACGATGGTGTGCCATTAATGTTAAGCTTGCGGGCAATGGCTGTATCGTAGTTGATTTTGTTGTTTATCTCTTTTGATACAATATCGGTCTTAAACTTATCCATATCAAGCCCCAAATCTTTGGCGTAGGTAGTAAATAGACTGTCGCGTTCACCAGCCAATAAGTTAACCCAGGCCGATTGAGCTTCATAAACTTTGTTGTGCATTTCCCAATATTTGTTCTGCAAGCCAGCAGCTTCAACGGTGGCAGAGGCGGCTTTGGCGTTTGGATGTATTGATGTTAACGGAAAATTACGAAAAACGTATCGGATTTTGTCTTTGTATGTGTCTAGAATAGCTTTTACGAGTACATGCTCGGCACCACAACCAGGGCATTGGTAGTCGCCATATTCGATTAATGTAACTTTACTGTCGATTTTACCAAATACATGATCGGCAATGTTGCCGTTTTGGGCATTGCCAACTTGAATAGCGTTTTCATCGATGCTGCTTATATTAACCTTTGTGCTGTTGGAACACACGACTAAAAGTGCGAATATGCCAATAGTTAAAACTGCAAAAATAATCCAGGCTTTTTTACTCAAAACAATCTCCTTAAATATCTATTTGTTAATTATAGCAAGAAAACACGAGGTGCAGTATAAACAAACTGTCGCTTGAGATACAATAGAAGCACATGTTTGTATTATCAGTTACTATCGTCAGCCTACTTGTCGTAATGCTGTTGCTAGTTTCTTCGGCAAAACCACCACGAAGTGATTTAAGCCTGTTTGAGTTGACTCGTCGGGTTGAGGCGGGTGATAGACGCATCGAAAACAAGTTGGTGCGTGAACAATACCTGGGTAATATTATATCTTTGCTTGATGTCAAAGCGGGACTGTTGTTGGTTGCTATCGCATTTGTTGGTGTAGCTGGCTTTGGTTTGGGGTGGGGTATCGTCGTGATTATTATAGTTGGATTTGTTTTTAAGCCTATTTCAAATATTAAATTAATGCACAAACTCGCTAACAAACTTTACGGTAGGGTAGAAAAAACGCTGTTGGGGCTGTTTCAAAAATATCCGATTATGTCGCGAATATTTGTGGCAGCGCCAGAAGTGGTAAAAAAAGTTGGGTCCCGAGAAGAATTGCAACATTTAATCGACGAATCGGACGAAATACTGTCTGATGACGAGAAAAGATTGGTGGCTAACGGCTTGTCATTTAGCGATCGAAAAGTCAGCGAGATTATGGTGCCGCGTGACAAAATCTTAACTATTGAAAAACGTGAGTTTTTGGGTCCGTTGGTTTTGAACGATTTGCATAAACTTGGCTTTAAGCGTTTGCCGGTAATAAGTGACGACCTTGACCATATTATTGGAATATTGAATCTGCGGGGATTATTAGAACTGGATATTAAACGTTCGGTGACTGCCGAAAAAGCAATGGAACCAAAAGTGTTTTATGTTCGCGAAGACCAAAAACTAGACAGGGCAATGGCAACATTCTTAAAAACCCACACTAACCTGTTAATTGTAATCAACAAAGAGCGCAAAACAGTCGGTTTATTAACGTTTGAGGATTTGATGGCGTCGCTATTGGGGCGCCGAGTGGTTGATAATTTTGACGATCATGATAATCTGCACGCAGTCGCCAAAGGATAAATAAGTCTAGCCGGGCAGGTGAATAAGTGGTAAAATGACCCCAAGATGACAATGATGTGGTCAAATAACGATAACAATTACCGGGTCGGCAACTAGCTGGCGAGCTTGTTGTGCCATCGACCCTGAATCAGCAACCACACATTATTACTAGAACTTTATAAGGATAAACTTATGGCACGAACATTAAGTCGAGAATTAATATTAAAAATAGGCGAGACCGTAACTATTAGCGGCTGGCTACATAAAAAACGTTTACTAGGCGGACTAAACTTCATTACTGTGCGCGATCGAAGCGGTTTGACGCAGACATTAATCGAAGATAAAGACGAGATTGAAAAGTTACGTGGTATGCAAATTGGAACGGTTCTCAGCCTGACTGGTACTGTTGTTGCCGACGAGCGTGCACCTGGCGGCGCCGAGCTTCACGAAGTCAAAGTTACTGTTGACGTGCCGGTAACTGACGAACCATCAATCGAAGTTGATAAGCCAATTTCACACAAATCAGAACACCTGGAAAACTTGTTTGACAACCGTGTTTTAAACATTCGTAATATTCAAGAGCAAAAGATTTTCAAAATACGAGCCGATTTAACCTATTACATTCGTGAATTTTTACGTCAAAATGAGTTCATCGAGATAGACACCCCAAAATTGTTAGCTGGCGCAACCGAAGGTGGTTCTGAAGTATTTAAGTTAGATTATTTTGGCCAAGAAGCCACGCTGGCGCAGAGTCCACAATTCTATAAGCAAATTATGGTTGGCGCCTTCGAACGCGTCTTTGAAATTGGACATTCCTATCGAGCTGAGCCAAGTGCTACAACCCGTCATCTAACCGAACTTACAATGTTAGATATTGAAATAGGTTTTGTATCTGGGCATGATGAAGTCTTGGACATAGTTGGTGATATGACTCAGTATGTTTTAAAACGAGTCTATGATGAGCATGCTGCTGATCTAAAAAGCTTTAACGCCCCAGAGCTTAAATTACCTGTAGATGGTAAAGTCCCGAGGTTTACAATTGCTACAATTCATGAGATGTATGCCAAAGCGACAAAAATTGAAGTAACCGACTTCAAGGATTTAACACCCGATGAAGAGCGTTGGATTAGTGATTATGCTCGCAAACAATTGGACACAGATTTGGTTTTTGCAATTAGGTTCCCAATTGAGGCGGCTAAATTTTATCATAAAGTCGATACACCAGATGGTACAGTGGTTTCAGGCGACCTATTGTTCAGGGGACTTGAAATCTCGACCGCCCCACTGCGCGAAAATAACTATGACAAGATGATACAACAAATGACCGCCGCTGGTCTTGACGTTGAACATCCAGGCTTTAAATACTACCTGCAAGCTTTTAAATACGGCCTACCAATGCACGGTGGTTGTGGCCTTGGAGTTGACCGACTGGTCCAAAAAACTATTGGCCTGGCTAACGTCAAAGAGGCTTGCTTGTTCCCACGCGATATTAACCGATTAACCCCATAGGTGAATTATGGAAGAACAAAAAGACGCACAAACAACATCAACCGAACCAGTGATTAACACTTCAGCCCCCGTTGAAGCTTCTGTAAAACCGCCCAGGCAGCGTCATTTTTTGGCGGCGTTTTTCCTAAGCTTTATGTGGGGTGTGTTTGGAGCTGATAGGTTTTATTTGGGCAAAATATGGACTGGTCTGATAAAGATGCTGACATTTGGCGGTTTTGGTATCTGGGCAATTGTTGACCTGTCGGTAATTATGTCGGGTGGTATGCGCGACAAGCAGGGCAATGAGTTGCTTGATGCGGCAAAGTACAAGAGGTTTGCTACTAATACGATTGCGATTTTCGCTGTTTCACTCAGTGCGATTATTTTGATGTCTAGTATTTTTCTGGTTTATGGCATAAGTCAATTTATGAACAACGGTGGTCTTGATCAATTTATGCCCAAAGTTGACGTAAATCAATCACAAAACATTGACCTTGACCAAGTATTCAAATCAATCCAGCAATAATAATTTGACCAAACAGGTTAAGTCGTTAGATAATAGACAAGATGAATATATCAAAGAAACTGTCGGCAATAACTTTAGGCCTAGCGTTGATTTTAAGCATTGCGCCAGTTTTTAATGTTGCGGCGCAGAGTATCGCAATGAATAGTGCTCAGACCGAGATTATTCGAAGTAACTGTGTGTCAGCCAAGACCAAGCTAAAGCAGTTGCAAGCCAGCGATGCCTTGTTGCGTGTTAATATGGGGCAAACTTACGAGACGATACTAACAAAATTGATGGAGAAGCTTAATGGTCGCTTGTCTAGTAACGACTATGGTAACGGTGATTTTGTGTCGATATCGATTAATTACAGATCGACACTTGATAGCTTTAGGTCGGATTATATCGCCTACGAAAAACAGCTGTCTTCAGCGATTGATATTGATTGCTCAAGCCAACCAGTCAGTTTTTATGATGCAGTGGTATTGGCGCAGACTAAACGTGGCCAGGTGCATGGGGATATTACAAAGTTAAACCAATTCGCAGCCAAATATGAATCAACACTAGGTCAGTTTGAAAAGAATTATCAAAAATCGCTCACGAGGAACCAATAATGGAAGACAATCATATGACGGCAGCCATAGACGGTATCACAAAAAATAGCAAAAGGCGCTTTGTCGCGATGATTATTGGGTCGATAATTGTAGCTTTTATTCTGGTGTTGGTTAGTATGCATATATACAATAGCAGTGGGGCGGCGCAGCTTGATTTGAGTCGCCCTGGCTATGTCAGCGTCCGTTCGCAGGCTAATGATGGCGGTGAGGATATAAATTATTCCAACAAAGGCGCAATCGACCAAAGCGCTATTGATGAGTTTCAAGAAATCTTTAGTGAACAAGTAAAAAACGTAAAATCAGTTGATGCTTTTGGCGGAGACCCACTCAGCGCTAAATCTTTAGGTCTAACCAGTATCGTCTCTAAATAGTTTTTTCTTCAATCTTGTCGCGCACCCATCCGTCGATTTTGCCAGCGCCCATGCAGACCACTAATTTGTTTTCATATCGTGCCGTTTGAATAGCCTGCCACAATTCGTCGTTAAAGTCAGCAACTTTGATGTCATTTTTATTAGTGATATTCTCAATTAAATCCTGTGGCCGTAAAATTTGTAAATTCGGGTCTTCGCGGGATAGGTAAGTCGGCAACCAATATATTTCTTCGGCCAGCTCGAACTGGTTGGCATAGTCCATTTTTATCTCGTGTTGACGAATATTTTGATGCGGTTGATAAACCAAAACAATATGGTCAGATAGCTCTCGGGCTAGTTGCAAAGTTGCAGCAATTTCGACAGGATGATGCCCATAATCACTGTATAAATTATCAGCTAGTTTTTCGAAACGTCTGGATGTGCCTGGAAAACTCGACAATATATCGTCAGTTGATTGTGAGATTCCGAGTTTTTCGAGCCCAGCTTGAACCAGACTGGCATTGCGTCGATTATGTATGCCGGCCAGTTTTATATTTTGATTTATATCAGTCGAGCTTAGTTTTACATTCCCACCTTTTTTAAATAATTCACTGTGCTGGTCGTCCCAGCAGATTGTTTGTTGGCTGGAGTCTCCAAATTGTTTGAACGCATCTAGGTAGCTTTCTGGGGTTGGGTAAGTGTCGGGGTGATCATAATCAACGGATGTAATTAGCGACAAAAATGGGCTAAACTGTAAAAAGTTTTTATCAAACTCATCACATTCGTAAACAAAATATTGGCTGTTTTTGTCAAAATAACCGCTCGGTCCAAAAGATATGGTCGTGCCAATTGAATAACTAACAGGAATATCCAGTTGTTTTAGTGCCCATATCATCATGCCGGTTGTAGTAGTTTTTCCGTGTGTTCCAGCGATTGCAATTAGCTTTAAGCTCTTTTCTTTTATGATGTAGGCCAGTAATTCGTCGCGTTTGGCGGTATGAATGCCAAGCTTTTGGGCCAGCAACAATTCTGGGTGATGTGCAGGCAGGGCGGATGTATAAACAAACCAATCAATTGGTTGTTTGGAATAGCAATCTTTTAAAAAGCTGCCGTCTTGGCCGATATTAACATTTATGTCTTTTTGACGCAGTTCTTGGGTCATTAACGATTCTTCTAGATCAGACCCAATTACATCAAACCCAGCGTCATGAGCGATTTCTGCTAAGGGGCCAATACCAACTCCACCTAATCCAGAAAAGTATATATTCATTATTTTTATTATATCATTTCATCTTTGGCAAGTTGTGTGGTGTAATAGAATACAGTAATTAACTAAATTAAATACAAAAATATGTTCAAATCAATATTATCCAAAGTACTAGAGAGCCGTCATTTTTGGCGATACGCGTCATTTAGTGAAATCGCTGAAGTTTATGCGTCACGCACGCTAAGAGTTATTGCGATGAATATTGTGGCTGGATTTACTTCGGTTTATCTTTACGAGTCTGGCTATAGTTTGCAGTTTATCATGGCTTTTTGGCTAGTTTTCTACATTGTAAAAGTCCCGATGTCGTTTTTTGCCAGTTATTTTATCGCAAGGTTTGGTCCAAAACACGGAATACTTGTCAGCAATATTCTTTATGTTCCGTCACTTATTGCCTTAGGATTTATGCCAAGTTTGGGCATAATCAGTATTGTTCTTTGGGGCCTTTTTATGGCGGTCTCGACGACTCTCTACCATATCTGTTATATGGTTGACTTTTCAAAGGTAAAAAACATAGAGCATGCCGGCAAAGAAATAGCATATATGAACATTCTCGAAAAGGTGTCTATCGGCATAAGCCCAGTTATTGGCGGAGTAATTGCGCTTTGGTTTGGCTTGCAGGTGGTTATTTGGGTTGCGGCAGTATTATTTGCAATTGCGGCTATGCCGCTGTTAAAAACCAGTGAACCGGTCAAAATTAATCAAAAAATTGATTTTCAAGGCTTTCCTTGGGGCACTACCATCAGAAGTATTGTTGCTCAGATGGGAGTCGGTTTTGATACGGTAACCAGCGGTGTCGTCTGGAGCATGTTTATTGTAATTGCGATATTTCCGGGTGCTGGCTGGGATATTTATGTGACGCTTGGTATTTTATCCTCCGTCACAATTCTGGCTGATATTAGCGCGTCGTATGCTTATGGTAAATTGATCGACGGCAGTCGTGGTGGCAGTTTGCTGCGGGTTAGCGCGGTCGCCAACGGCGTAATACATGCCTTTAGGCCGTTCGTCAGTACGCCAGTTGCAATAGTCGGTACTAATATCGTCAACGAGATGGAAACGACTGGCTACACGATGGCATTTATGCGTGGCGTCTTTGATACTGCCGATTTATCTGGTCACAGAGTATTATATCTCAGCATGTGTGATGTGATTTTAAATCTAGGCGCGGCGTTAGCTTGTGGGATATTGTATCTATTAAGCACCTTCTCTGGTGATATTAACGGGATGAAAGTGTACTTCCTAGTTGCGGCTTGTGCTGTGTTGTTGATCGGAACGGCAAATTTCAGTCTCTACCGCAAAAACGCTGCGTGATATACTGGTTTTAACAGTAATAGGCGTGGGGTTCTCTAAATAGTGTCAGACAAAAGGCAAATCAAACAAAGTATCAAGCGGTTGCAACGTATCAAGACGTGGCAGTTAATTGTTGTATTTATACTGATGAGTTTTGTAACGGCTACTTTTTTGCGCCTGAATAATGTTGGAATGGTTGAGAGGCGTAATGCTGTAATAAATGCCGATGAAAAAGGTGACGATCAGGTAACAAAAAACCGCCTTTATAATTTGCAAAAATATGTTTCTACTCATATGAATACTGATATGGGCCAGGGTGTCTTTTTGACTGGTGCTCGTAAGCGAGATGCCGAGAACGCCTATGCTAAAGCCTCAAACGACAGTAATCCTAACGGTAATATTTACAAGAAAGCCCAAGAAGTTTGTGCTCCGCAATTTACTAATTACTCGTATGCCTATTTGCAGTGCACGATGAACGAACTAGCCAAGTATCCGGAAAGCTCAGATTTGATTAGTCATATTCAATTGCCACCTGCCGAAGCCTATCTGCGTGTTTATAATTCACCGCTTTGGTCGCCCGATTTTGCCGGCTTGTCAGTGGTTATATGTGTAGTGATTTTGATAATGATTTTAGCCCGTATTACCGGTGTTATTATCTTAAAAATATTTCTCCATCACCGCTACAAGCGAATCTAGCCGTTGACATCTTGATTGCTTCAATGTACTCTTACTCCTGTATAGCACTAATAGGAGGTATAAGGAATACTATGGCTTACAAGCACACAAACTCAAAAGGTGTAACTTACTATTTGC
>JBAQEV010000037.1:0-4679 GCA_049286925.1 Saccharimonadales bacterium (SeqCode) | reverse complement strand
TGCACCAGAGTTGTCAGCGACTTTTAGACGTGATTCTTGTTGTATCATATTATTCCTCTACCACCTCGGCGACATCTTCTTTCAACTGGATTGAACCATGTGATTTTTCGATGACTTCGACGAGTTTAAAGTTCTTTCTTTTTGAAATTGGACGGCATTCAGCGATAACGACCTTATCACCTTTCTTTGCCTGATTGCTTTCATCGTGTGCGGCGTACTTGCGGTTAACAGCGTACTGTTTGCCATAAATAGGATGCGTTTCACGACTAGTAACAGTGACGGTAATAGTTTTGTCCGCTACGTCCGACGTAACGACACCTGTCAATGTCTTGGCCATATTACTTAATCTCCTTTAGCTTGTCGATCTCAGCTGCTCGGATGGCAGTGTGAAGACGAGCGATTTCTTTACGTGTTACGGTGATAAAACGTGGGTTGGCTAGTTCGCCTAATTTGTGACCGCGTTTTGCTTCAATCATACTAGTTTTTTTAGCAGTCAAATCCTGCTTTAGTTGGTCGATTGTCTTAACCTCAGGAGCGTCTTTGGTGATTTTTTTAGCCATTATAGTTGCTCCCTTGTTATGAACTTAGTCTTGACCGGAAGTTTGTGACCTGCAAGGCGCATAGCTTCACGGGCTGATTCCTCGGTGACACCCTTCATTTCAAACAATACAGTGCCGGCTTTGACCTTGGCTACGAAGAACTCAGGGTTACCCTTACCGCTACCCATCTTGACATCCTGTGGTTTGCGGGTAACTGGAGTGTGTGGGAAGATTCGGATCCAGATTTTGCCGCCACGTTGGATGTGGTGAGTAATTGCCTGACGAGACGCTTCGATCTGACGACCGGTGATACACTCATTTTCTTGTGATTGCAGACCGAAATCACCGAAGGCTAGATAGTTGCCGCGACTTGCGGTGCCAGTGTTTTTACCTTTGCGTACTTTTCGATACTTGGTTTTCTTTGGTAGTAGCATATCCTAGACCCTTTCGCCTTTGTAAATCCATACTTTTACGCCGATAATACCAGCAGTAGTCTGAGCGCGTGCAGTATGAAAATCAATGTCAGCGCGAAGCGTGTGCAAAGGCACGGAGCCTTCGATAACTTTTTCGCGCCTGGCCATTTCAGCATTATTCAATCGTCCAGCTACTTGGATGCGAACACCCTTTGCACCTGCGGCGATAGTATTTTGAGCAGCCATTTTGATTGCTCGGCGGAAGTTGACACGGCGTTCCAGTTGACGAGCGATATTCTCGGCAACAAGTTTAGCAGCCAATTCTGGTCGCTTTACTTCTTCGATATTCAGGCGAACCGGTAAAGATACGAGTTTTTCGATCATACCTTTTAATTCAGTTACACCTGCACCACCACGGCCGATAACAACACCAGCTTTGGCTGTGTGAATCGTAATCGTAATCAGGTTAGCAGAACGTTCAATCTCGATACCGTTAATCGTTGGACGACTATTAAATCGTTTTTCGATAAGCATACGGATTCTTGCATCTTCTTCAATCCATTTCGCAAAATCACGTTTACCAGCGAACCAGCGAGAACTCCAGTTCTTGTGAACCTGAAGACGGAAGCTAATTGGGTTTACTTTTTGTCCCATTACTTGGTCTCCTTCGCTTCTGACTTTTTCGAGTCAGCTTTCTTAGTTGCAACTTTTTTCGGCTTAATATCACCAGTTACTTCAACTAGTATATGTGACGATTTCTTCTGAAAAGCTAATGCACGGCCGCGGCTAGCTGGGTTAAATCGCTTTAGGCGAGGACCAGCAGTAACTGACAAAGTCGAGATAGCTAGTGTTTTTGCGTCCATATTGTGGTTATTCACGGCATTTGCTTTGGCACTCTCGATTGCATCCTTAACTGGCTTTGCAGCTCGTTTTGGGGTGTGCGCCAAGATAACCAAGGCATCAGCGACGCTTCGGCCACGAACAAGGCTGGCAACCAGTCCAAGTTTGCGTGGTGGTTGATCGATACCTTTAGCGTATGAACGAACAGTTGATAGATTAGACATTATTTGTTTCCTCCACCACCGTGTTTCCTGAACTTACGAGTTGGGCTAAACTCACCGAGTTTGTGTCCAACCATATTTTCAGAAACGAGTACTGGTATGTGCATCTTGCCGTTATAAACAGCAATCGTGCGCCCTACCATGTCTGGGCTGATTGTGCTTGCACGTGCCCAGGTTTTGATAACCGTGCGATCATCCGGACCAAGCGCCGCCACTTTTTTAGCGAGCTTGAAGTCCACAAAAGGTCCTTTTTTTAGAGAACGACTCATATACTACTTCTTCCTCTTCGCATCATGGCGACTTTTAACTATCATTTTCGCAACGTCTTTGCGACGGCGAGTGCGATAACCTAAGGTTAACTGACCCCAAGGTGTACGTGGAGCCTTGCCTGTACCGTGACGACCACCGTCACCACCACCGTGTGGGTGATCTACAGCATTCATAACAACACCGCGGACGGTTGGGCGAATACCCATATGTCGTTTGCGGCCAGCTGAACCAATTTTAACGTTTTGGTGATGGACGTTGCCGACCATACCGATTGCAGCCGTAGCTGTCTGTAGAATGCGACGTACTTCACCTGATGGCAAACGTACCTGGGCATATTCACCTTCTTTGGCCATTAACTGAGCAACAGCACCAGCGGCGCGTACCATTTGGGCACCTCTGCCTGGTGTCATCTCAATTGCATAGATTTGTGAACCAACTGGGATATTTGCTAGTGGCAAACGGTTACTAGTCTCTACAGGAGCATCGCTGCCGCTTGAGATAACCTTACCTTTTACCATAGATGTATCAGCCAAAATGTAGTGGTAAAGACCAAATTGATCTTTGACACGTGCAATTCGGGCGCTGCGGTTTGGATCGTATTCGATTTCTTCGACGGTTACAATCAAACCTGGAGCCAATTTGTGATTCATTAGTCGGTAATGACGTTTAACACCACCGCCACGGTGACGAACAGTAATCCGTCCAGTGTTATTGCGGCCAGCATTTTGTTTTTTACTCTTTAGCAAACTCTTTAGAGGCTTCTTTGTTGTGACTTCACTAAGATCTTGGCTAGTCATACCGCGACGAGCCGGAGTAGTTGGGTTGTATTGCTTTATAGCCATTACTTCTTCTCCTTCTTGGTAGTCTTTGTCTCAGCTTCAGCTTCTTCAAAAATCTTGATGCTATCACCTTTTACTAATGTTACATAGGCCTTTTTAGCGTCTTTTCGGTTAGTTTTGCCTGGGTAAGCTTTTTTGCCACGTGAGTAGCGAATAGCCTTACCAGATTGGATTAATGTTCGGATACCGGCGATCTTTACACCATATTGGGCTTCGATTGAAGCGATTATTTCTGCACTGTTAGCAGTCGTAGGCACGTCAAAGACATAGATATTCTTTAGTGACATAGCGTAGGCCTTTTCGGTCTTACGAGGGAATACGTTTATCATATTATTTCTCCTCCTTCGACAGCCATGCAGTTACAACTTCGACAGCCTTAGGTGTCAAAACAACATTATCGGCATTTAGTATATGGTAAACACTTAGGTAATTTGCACGAACCAACAGAATATTCTGGATATTGTTAGTAGAACGCATAATCATCGGGGTCTTCTCGTCAACAACCAATAACACCTTGCGGTCTAATTTGTTGTCAGCCAAGAATTTAGCCGTATCAGCCGCCTTGCCAGTTGGTTTGAATTCCAAAACAACAAGTTTGCCAGCTTTGTTAGATAGGCTCAGCGCCTGTCGAACAGCTACGCGCTTACTGGTTGTAGTCAATTTAATCTTGTAGTTTTCGTTACCGCGTGGTCCGAAAACGATACCACCACCGCGCCAAATTGGGTTGCGTGATGAACCGAATCGAGCACGTCCAGTACCTTTTTGCTTCCAAGGTTTTCGGCCACCGCCACTGACTTCGCCACGTTGCAAAGTAGTTGCGCAAGCTTTACGAGAGTTTGCAAGATAGCTGTCATAAGCCATCTTCAAAAGTTCATGATTTTTGACATCAACTGCAAAAATTTCTTTAGGTAAAGTCGTCTTTACAGCTGCAGTTTTAGTAGTTGTAGCCATTACGCTTTACCTCCTATGATAACTAAGCCCTTTTTAGGACCGGGAACGGCACCACGGAGACCGATCAGATTATTGTCTGAGTCGATGTAGGATACAACCAGATTCTTGACAGTAACGCGATCGCTGCCCATGCGGCCAGCCATTCGTTTACCTTTTAGAATCTTTTGTGGATACTGAGATCCGATTGAACCTGGTTTGCGTGAGTACGCAAATGCACCGTGGGTCTTGCGACCTGAATTAAAGTTGTGGCGTTTAATCGTACCAGCAAAGCCTTTACCTTTGCTTGTGCCAGTGACGTTTACAACGTCGCCCAGCTCAAAATTTGATACGTTAATCGTGTTTCCTACCAAGAGGCCTTCTGGTAGATCATTAACACGAAATTCCCGAATGTGTTTCGGGGTACTTCCGGCTGTCTTTGTGTGTCCAGCCACGGCCTTGCTCAGGTTCTTACCCTCACCATATGACACCTGTACTGCAGCGTAACCGTCGGTTTCGACAGTCTTGACCTGAGTCACAGTCACAGGGCCAGCTTGAATTAGCGTTACAGGAACTGCAACACCATCCTTGCCGATGATTTGGGTCATACCAATTTTGGTACCGAGAAGT
>JBAQEV010000036.1:0-1853 GCA_049286925.1 Saccharimonadales bacterium (SeqCode) | reverse complement strand
GGGTTGACGGGCTTGTTGACGGACTTGTCGGGCGTCACGCCGTCGAGCGAGAAGCAGTCGGGTGCGGTCGGGTCCACCTGGTTCGGGTCGTATGCAGCTTCATAATAAACCTTATTGAGTCCAGGTTTCGCCGCAAGAATTACGATGTCCAGATACTCCCCCCCGGCCAGTTCAGCGGGCTTCAGGTTGATCTCGTCGCCGTTGCCGTCCACGACGCGGAACCCGTTGCGCTTGATGCGGATCGACGGCGGGAAGCCGGTGGAGATGCCCGCGAGGGCATCGGCGTTCATCGCCTTGGCCTCGTTGACGGCCACCGCGTAGTTCGGGATGTCCTTCGGAATCTGTACCAGATCGGTGCTCATTGGGCAATGCCTCCTTGGTTGGTGCTGATTTCTTCGAACAGCCTCTTTTCGTCGTTAGCGTCTCGGTAAATCCGTTGCCCCTCCCACTCTTTAGGGTCGTGCGTTGCGGCACACGTATGAATGTGCCCCGATCCGCAGGTATTCAGAACCCGCACCTTCGTTTTCAGCCGCAAGAGCGTCACTGGCATCCCACACCGAGAACATGTGGCGTTCGCCTTTTGCGGCGGGTATGCGGGGCGGAATACCACGTTACCCTATTTCGCCTCCGTGAAGTCCAGATAGAACTTCTGGCCGGGTTGAAAGAACCCAACAAGGGCGGGATTCGAAACGGTGATGCTCGTGTTTCCAGTCGGAGTAGCCTGCGCGAACGAGTTGTCCTCCGGGGTATCCGAATACCGGCAAGTTAAACTCACCTGTTCGCCCCACGTGAATTTCTGCACGAAATCAACTTCCATCTTCGCACGTACCATCTTCGTTCTCCTTTTACGTGAGTCCCGCAAGGGCGTCGGAGTTCGCGGCGGGCGTTGCCCGTTTCTTGTTCGGCCCACGGGGTTTCCGCGTCGTCTTCGCGGCAGGCTTGACCGGCTTCGTGATCGACCGCAACGCCGCGCCGAGATCGGCATCCGGCACGATCAGCCCCGTCTGTCCCTCCATCGGAATGATGCAACGTCCGCCTTCGATCAGTTCGACTTCGAATTTCATGGTCTACTTCCTCCTCTTACGGTTGGGGGGTTAATCCTCGGGGAACAATTCCTCGATGATCTTGGTGAACTGCTTCCGTCTGCGCTCCATGAGGGCGAGTTCGTCTTGCGCCGAGATCAGCTTGTCGAAGTTGATGTCCTTCTCCGTGCAGATTTCCTGGATCTTCGCCTCGTGCGTAGCGATCTTCTCGTCCATCTTGGCGACTTCGAGTTCCGCCTGCTTCTTCGCCCGCATCGCACGGACAGGAGCGAGGCATTCGTCAACCGCCTCTTTCGCCATCTTGAGAATTTCCTTGTACGGTTTCAGCTTCATTCCTCTCCCTCCTCCACGAGCAGTAAAAGTTTGTTCGGCAATGGTTCGGTTGGCATCGGTGCGGATGACGCCAACCCTCCTACCCCTGTCGCGTACTGAGCCATCCCCACGGTACCTTGATACTGCTGCATCTGTTGCGCGTACTGGTACTGCTGTAGTATGCCCATTCCGAAATACGGATCTGCCATGACCTACTTCCTCCTCCCGTCGCTACTTGCGACGGACGTTCACGCCTTCGATCCTGACGAAGTTCACCCCCGGCGGTGGTTCATGCTGGTACTGCCCGTTCCTGTCCTCCTCCATGCGGTCCTTGACCGCCGACTTGCTCACCCTCCTTTCGAGTAGGTCCCACGCCTCGGACTTCTTGATGAACCCGAGAAGCACGTCCCAGTCCGCCACGGTCGCGGACTCACGGTAGGCGATGTACGCCGTCCCATGCGCGGTCTTCACGGACGTGACCCCGTTGGCGTGCATGAT
>JBAQEV010000035.1:0-37105 GCA_049286925.1 Saccharimonadales bacterium (SeqCode) | reverse complement strand
CTACTAATCCCAAGACTTTTACGCTGAATGCTGTGAATGGGGATTTAATTTATAAGGTTACAAATGATACTGCTCCAGCAGAATTAGTTCTAACAACTCCAACTTTTGGTACGACTACTGCTACGGGCATCACTAGGTATGGTGCTAATCTTAACGTGAACATAAACTCTGATGGTGGATCTCCAATAACGGTAAGTGGCACATGTTATGGCACTACGCCGAACCCAACCACCAACTGTATAGCCCAAAGTCTGGGTGGTCTGGCGCCTTTTGATACACCAACTATTTCCACAACCAGCGCTAATCCATATGGTATTGCCGTATCGCCTGACGGTACTTCAGTTTATACGGCCAACTATGGTGGTAATACCGTATCAATGTTTAGTCGCAATGTGAGTACGGGCGCTTTATCGCCTCTATCTCCAGCGACCATCGCAACTGGTGGATCATTACCGGCTACGATAGTTGTCTCTCCTGATGGAACTTCAGTATATGTTGCCGCTTCAGCTTCTAGCACTATATCGCAATTCAGCCGAGATCCTGCTACTGGCATGTTGACAGCTCTAACACCTGCGACTATTGCTAGCAATGTTCCGTACAGTGTTGTTGTTTCATCTGATGGCAAGAATGTCTATGCTACTAATGAGGTTAGCAGAACCGTATCGATGTACAGCCGAGCAGCCTCGGGTGAATTGACGCTACTATCTCCAGCAACTATTGCAGCCGGCGTGAGCCCTTCTATTATTGTTATGTCTAATGATGGCAAATCGGCATACGTTGTAAATCGCAATGACACTAAAATGTCAATCTATAGTCGTGACCCTGCTTCTGGTATTCTAACTGCACAAGCTCCCTTGACTATTACTACTGGGGGCTTTCTATACGGCATGGCCATATCGCCTGACGGTACTTCGCTATATTTTGTAAACAGCACAGCCAACACATTGTCAATGTATAGTCGCAGTCCAAGCGATGGAGCATTAACGCCAATGACTCCCTTGACTATTGCAACTAGTGGTTCACCACGTTATGTTATCGTGTCGCCCGATGGCGCGTCGGTTTACTCCTCTTCTAACACTAATACTATAAGTCTGTACAATCGCAATACTACCACTGGCGCGCTAGCCGCAGCTAGTACGCCTACGTTAAGCTTTGGTAACCTATGCTATGGTATGACTTTCTCGCCTGATGGCAAAACGTTCTATGCCAACAAATACAGTTCTACTTCGGTCGCAATGTATAATCGTCGTACATCAAATACTGGAGCATTCTCACAGAATAGAAGTATGTCTGCTGGTACCACTTATTATGCTAGGGGCTACGCAACAAATAGCCTAGGAACTAGTTATTCGGCTGATGTTACGTTTAGCACCTTGCCATAATCTGGCTATTGACAAGTAACAACTAGCTAAAAGCTTGTGCCTTTAACCCCCATTTCACTATAATTTATAACTAAGTTAATTATAATATAGGGATTATTCAGGCCTAACCCTTAACAGATAAAAAAAGTCCGGAATAGATAGGTTGTATAATATATCTATGCCGTCAAAGAATACAATTCGAGAATATGATGTTCCGGCTTATTGCCATGTTTATAATCGAGGAGCTGGCGGCGCTTCGGTATATGCAACAAGCGTTGGTATTGGCACTGCCTCGATCTATAGCTGTCAGGGCTAACACGCCGTGTCCAATATTATTTGCGTGCATAGCCATTGCTTCAGAAAAGTCATGAGTGTATAATATAGCAAGTAATTATTCTTAAATCAGGGGTAAAAATAAACACTATATGTTAAGTATCAGTTCGGTTTTGGCTTTATTCGTTTTGTTAATTATTTCATCGATAGTATATTTGGTGTCTAAAAAAATAAAAGTTCCGTACACGGTTTTGCTGGTGTTGGTCGGTATTTTGTTGGTGCCTTTAGTACAGCTGCCTGCCTTGAATCCATTTTTAGGATTTTTAACTGAGGTAGTTTTGACGCCGGAATGGTTGTTTTATATTTTTTTGCCGATATTGATTTTTGAGTCAGCATTTAATATGAGCATACGAAAAATGGTCGAGAATGCCTGGGCAATTTCGCTACTGTCAATTGTTGGGTTGTTGGTGTCGGCGTTTTTAATCGCCACGGCGCTATATTTGCTGCTACCGATGGTTGGTTTATCTATACCGTTTATTGTAGCCTTGTTATTTGGATCGATTATTTCATCAACAGACCCTGTGGCGGTATTAGCCCTATTTAAAGAATTTGGTGCGCCAAAGAGGCTAACAATGATTTTTGAGGGTGAAAGCTTGTTTAACGACGGAACGGCCGTCGCCGCTTTTTTGATAGTCTTATCAATCGCGCAATATGGTTTTCATGGGGTCGAAACATTATTGGACGGAGCAGGCGTTTTCTTGATGATGGTCGTCTTGGGCGTTATTTTTGGCCTAGGCGTAGCATTTATATTTAGTAGGGGATTGAGATATACCCGATCAAATGAGTTTGTGTCTATCACGATGTTAATTGTTTCGGCACACATTGTGTTTATTTTGTGCGAATTAATAAATGCAAATCCGATATTTGGTGTGCATTTTCATATATCATCAATCATTGCGACAACAGTATCTTCACTGTTTTTGGGAAACTATGCGCGCCACAGTTTGTCGCCAAGGTCAGATGAGTATTTGAATAAATCTGTCGAGCACTTGGCTTTTATCGCAAACTCGCTGGTATTTTTATTGGCGGGTATTTTGTTTGGGTCAACCAAAATTGATTTTAACGTTTTGATGTTGCCGATAATTATTACAATTTTTGTTGTCGCTATTGCAAGAATTTTGTCGGTTTATGCGGTAACAAAACCAATTAACTATTTCAAGCTTGGATCGAATATACCTGACAGTTGGCAAATGCTGTTGGCGTGGGGAAGCTTGAGGGGCGCACTGGCGATTATTGTTGTATTGTTGATTCCGGACGACTTGCGTATCGACGGGTGGAGCTATGCTTTCTCGGTCAAAGAGTTGTTGTTGGCGATGACCATTGGTTGTATTTTGGCAACGCTATTTATTAAGGCGATGACAATCGGCCCGCTGATTGAAAAGCTTAACGTCAGTCGTCCAACGCCTTTTAGGGAAGCCTATCGCAACGATATGGGCATATATTATTTATTAACCGAGTCTGACAGAGTCAGTAAGCAGCACGAGCGTGGATTTATCCAAACTGATCACTACAACAAGCTTATAAAAATGGTTGATAAAAAAATCGACGATGCATTGTTGCAAAAAAGAGTCTCGTTGCAGGTTTATGGGCAAAAATTGAGCGAACAGACTTTGCGGTACGCGGCAATAAATATTGAAGAGCATTACCTAAAAGAGCTTTACAGTAATGAAGAGATCAACGAAACTGTATATCGCAAAATCAACGGAAAGTTAAGTTTGCAGCGAGAGAAAATCGAGAAAGGTAAGTTTGATGAAATTAATCCCTCCGAGCATACCGACAGAAAAGATATTTTTGATGAAATGATTCAGTTTTTTCAAAACAAAGTCGTCAAAAAATCTTTGAAAACAATGCCACAACAAAACTATCAGTACTATCGCGCGCAATCAATCATGTCGCGTAAGGTATTGAAGGTTTTGGATCATATGCAGATGCAATATAAAAAAGAGGTGTTTGATAAAAAATCGTACAAAATAGTAGCTGATGTTTATAAAGAATATCACAGAGCTAATGAAGAAAAGATGAAGAATGTCTATGAGCAGCACAAAGACGAACTGAGCCAGGATATTTATGAACTGTCAATTAAGGCGCTAAGGTCATCAGGCCAAAAGTCATTTAACTTTTTGGAAGCAAAAGGTATGGCAAACGATACGTTGATTCACGATTTAGAGAACCTCTATTCGGTGTGAGTGCCTGTGGCTATATTTATATCTGAAAAAATGCTATCATAAAGCTTATGACAGATGATGATTCTGAAAAAATTATTGTTACTGACCCACTAAATGGCAAAGATAAAGAGATAACTCGTGATGAGTTACGGGAAATGTTAGCTAAGGGTGTGTATATCGACGAGAAATCAATAAAAAAAGAAGAAAAATAAACAAATGCCCATTGAACATGAAACTTCTGCTACATTAGATGATTTTGACTACGACAAGTACATAATTGGTAGCTCTTTTGATGGTGGTGAGGGGATGTTTGATATTTCGGATAATCAGGCTGAAAATGAGTCGGAAGAACCAGAAAATGCCATTGGGAAAACCGAGCAAGGCCTAAGTCGTGAACCCTTTAAGATATATGCTGATATTGAAACACGATATGACGCTACATTGTATAAGATGGGCTATAAAACAGCTGACCTGGGCGATATTAAATACCCAGAATTAAATGAGTGGGTTGATTTTCGCTTAAAAAATAATAGGTGGGTAAAGTTTTACCCAAGTTTTGTTGAAGACCAAGAAGGAAACGTCAGATTTGCTAAAACTCAAATTCGAAAAGAAAAAAGCGACGTAAATTCTCTCTGGACCGAAGCGGTTATCTTGAGTAGTGAATTGCCTGCAAGAGACCATGTAAAACTAATAAATTTTTGTCATGGCGATACCAAGCGTTTGACCTCGATCGTAACAGAAGCAATCCCTTTGTCTGATGGTAGAACGGCTAATGGCAAGGAGTGGTTGCCGATACATGCCGAAAGTGCTGCAAGGCGCATCAAAGTGCTTGAGGATTATGACTTAGATAATATGCAAGAAGGCATAAAAGCTATGCCTCAATTTGAAAGGCGAATTAATGCGACCGATCGATTAAAGGGCATGATGAAAATTGGGCTGGAATTTATTGACGAGGGTACTACAGAACTGATTAATAGTAATATTGATTTGAGTGAAAGTTTAAAACCAGCATTTGTTCATGGTGATTTAGGAACAAAGAATATCATCTTGAAGCGCGATGGGTCGGCAACCTTCATAGATTGGGAGACTGCTGCGACTGGATTTATCGGCCAAGATGCTGGCAAGCTTTTGTCTGAGCTTTCAGATAACAAAACAGCAACAGATGCTTTTTTAAAGGAATATTTGGGGTCAGGTGATAGTTTTGATGTGAATCGGTTTGAGGCGATGAAAATCAGTGTTTTGACTGAAAACCTAGCTCATATTAACTGGCGTATTAATAATATGACTGACAAAAAAGATGAAAAAAATATTGCAAAACTTGTAGAATCAATTAATCCTTTTGAAAAAAGAATAAGAAATGCAATCTATGGCCTGGTGGACTATAGAAGTAAAGCCATCGATCACGTTAAGTATTAGTTGATAATAAATTGAAACGTGTATCTACTAATAGATTAAATTCTGGTCAATAAATTAATATTAATACTTCGCGAATCAGTGTCAAAATTTTTGTTATAATTAATTCAAGGATATATAATAATTGCCTACTAAAATAGATATACAGAAAGATTCTAATGAACATTGATGAGACTTGTGGGTTAACTTCAGAAGAAGTTGCAAAAAGACGAAAAAAATTTGGTTTTAATGAATTACCCAACAAAGACAAACGAAATATCGCCAAGCTGATTTTTAGTTTGGTGACCGAGCCAATGATAGCATTGCTGATTATCACGGTAACCATCTATTTCTTTTTAGGCGATGCAAGCGAAGCGTTTTTGTTGATGTTGTCGATATTCGGCATCATGGGGGTTGAGTTGTATCAGGAAGGTAAAACCGAAAAATCACTTGAAGCACTACGCAATTTATCCAGTCCAATCTGTGATGTGGTTAGGGACGGCAAAAGGATGACGATACCTGGCCGCGAAGTAGTTGTTGATGATGTGATGTTTTTGTCGGAGGGTAGTCGTGTCCCTGCGGATGCCAGGCTAATTGATGCGCAAAACTTTCATGTTGACGAGTCATTATTAACTGGTGAATCGGTTGCGGTAAAAAAACAAACAAGCGAATCTAAAGACGAACGTCTGAACTTAGTATTTTCTGGAACGTTAGTTATTAAGGGTCATGCCGTTGCAGTGGTCACTGGTATCGGCGCCAGCAGCGAGATTGGAAAAATAGGTACATCGCTGAAGTCCATTGGCACAGAAAAAACCCTACTTCAACAAGAAGTTAATAAAGTAGTCAAGGTCGTGGCGATTGTTGCTGTTAGCGCATCGGTACTGCTGGCGGTATATTACTGGGTTGTAAATGATAGTTTGGTTCATGGTGTTTTGGCTGGGTTGACTTTGGCAATAGCGATTCTGCCAGAAGAATTTCCGATTGTTTTAACGCTATTCTTGACACTTGGTGCATGGAGGTTGGCAAAAAATAAAGTATTGACTCGTAGGGCACACACGATTGAAACACTTGGTAGTGCGACGGTCTTGTGTGTTGACAAAACCGGTACGTTGACCGAAAACCGCATGAAAATTATGAAAGTCGTCAATGCCGATGGCGAATTATTTGATAATGATTTCGATAAAGTCAAAGACATAATTAAATACGGCGTATTGGCTTCACAAAAGAATCCATTTGACCCGATGGAAGAGGCTTTTATTGACTTGGGTAAAGAGATACATGGTGGCGTTGATAACATCTATCGTGATATGAAAATTAGCAAAGAGTATCCATTAGAAGAAGAATTGTTGTCGGTTGTTTATGTCTGGGGTGATAGCGATACGATTGCAACAAAAGGTGCGCCAGAGCACATCTTTGAACTTTGTCATTTGGGCGAGGCTGAAAAGAGAAGTCTGACTGAAAAGGTTAAAGAAATGGCAAATGAAAGTTTGCGAGTTATTGCTGTTGCTGAAGGCATAAATAATGAGTCAAAGCTGCCAGACGATAGGCGAGAGCTAAGCTATAAATTTATGGGACTAGTTGGGTTGGCTGATCCGATTCGAAAAGAAGTGCCTGGTGCTATAAGAACCTGCAAAAATGCTGGTATTCGGGTAATTATGATAACTGGTGATTATCACGAGACGGCGGCAAATATTGCCAAAGAGATTGGCTTGGATCACGAACATGTTATTTCGGGAGTCGATTTTGCTGAATTATCCGATAGCGATAGGCAAAGCGCAATTCAAAATGTTTCGGTTTTTTGTCGTGTTAGCCCGTCGAATAAACTGATGATTGTCAACGCTTTGAAGAAAAATGGCGAGGTTGTTGCAATGACGGGTGACGGCGTTAATGACGCTCCTGCCTTGAAATCTGCGCATATTGGAATTGCCATGGGCAAGCGCGGGACAGATGTTGCCAGGGAGGCGGCAACGATTGTGTTGTTGGATGACAACTTTTCGTCGATTGTGCGTGGCGTCAGATTGGGCCGTCGAATCTATGATAATTTACAAAAATCCATGTCATATATATTAACGATACATATTCCGATTGCGATATTGTCACTATTGCCAGTGTTTTTTGGTTGGCCGATAGTCTTGATTCCGGCGCACATCGTCTTTTTGGAATTTATTATTGATCCAATCTGTACGATAGTTTTTGAAAACGAAAAAGAAGAAAAGGGCATAATGAATCGCCCATCGCGCCGACTAACCGCACCAGTATTTAGCGAAAGAATGGTATTGCGTAGTTTGGCGCAGGGCTTGTTAATCGCGGTTTTTGTGACAACCGCTTATCGAGTACTTCTAAATATGGGTTGGGATGAGGACAAAGCTCGGGGTATGACTTTCTTGATTTTGATTTCTGCGAATATTTTCTTGACGTTGATTACATCCAGTGAGAAGAGGATTATAGATGTTATTCGTCAGAAGAATACTGCGATGTTGATTATTTTGACACTAACGTCGGTTGCTTTGGTTTTGGTATTCAGTGTGCCTTTCCTACGCGAACTGTTTAGGTTTAGTCCGCTTACGGCTATCGAATACTTGATAGGTGTATTAGTTGGCGCAGTGTCGATAATGGCAATAATTCCTATTAAAAAAGTAGTAAATAAATTAACCTAATTGCACTGTAGCTAGATATTTTTAGATTTGAAGTATAATGGTGATATGTTAGAGGGTCTTTCATTTATTGATGTTAAAAAACTGCAAAAGCGGTATGGCCCGAACATACTGCAAGACGACCATGTCAATAATCGGGCGCTGATGGCTTTTTTGGCAAGATTCAAGAACCCACTGGTTATAATTTTAATTTTGGCTGCGTCTTTGTCTTTATTCTTCGGTGATAGTACAAGCTTTTTTATTATCGCTGCAATTGTTGCGCTGAGTGTGGGTTTAGACTTTGCTAATACTTATCGTTCCGAAAAAGCTGCCGAGGCGCTAAAAGATAGAGTTAGAGTTGAAGTCGCTGTTATACGTGGCAGTGAAGAACATTCAGTGGCGGTTAGTGAATTAGTGCCCGGTGATATTGTTTTGCTGTCGGCTGGCAAAGTGATTCCAGCTGATGGTGTAATTATCGATGGTAAAGATTTGTCAACCAATGAGGCGGCCTTAACAGGCGAGTCATTCCCTCAGGGAAAGCCAATTGATGCTGAAGTATTCATGGGTAGCGGTGTTATTAGTGGAACGGGGATTATGCGCGTTACCAAAACTGGCCAGTCAACACAATTTGCGCATATCGCAAAATCATTGCAGTCGGCACATCAGGTGACTGAGTTTGACAATGAAATTCGTGAGTTTAGTACGCTAATTATCAAGATCACCTTCTTTCTAGTGCTCTTCGTTATGCTGATTAACCTGTTGTTTCACCGAGATTTGTTGGAATCAATATTATTTAGCTTGGCGCTAGCTGTTGGTTTGACGCCCGAACTTTTACCGTTAATAATTACTTTGAATCTTACAAAAGGATCTCTGCGGATGGCCAAGGAAGGCGTCATCGTCAAGCAATTATCGGCTGTTCAAGATTTTGGCAGTATGGATATATTATGCACCGACAAGACCGGGACATTGACCGAAAACAAGATCCATCTGGTTAAATATGTCGATGGTTTTGGTGAGCATTCCGACGAGGTACTGCGCCTGGGATACGTTACCAGCGCACTCTCGACAAGTTTTGCTAATCCACTTGACGCCGCAGTCAGGGAGCAAAAGGGAATTGATATTTCGGTTTACCAAAAAATTGACGAAATTCCGTTTGATTTTGAGCGCAAGCGTGAGGCGATAGTTGTTCATCACGTAAATGACGAGCAACGATTTTTGATAGTCGAAGGTGCGCCAGAAGAGGTTTTGAATATCTCTAGCTTTTATGGTCCGAACCGCGAACATCTGAATAATCAACTGCGTGAATCGCTTCAGGCAACTTATGATTCACTCAGTAAGGATGGATTTCGTGTTTTGGCTGTGGCCCAAAAAGAGATTAAACCTGAAAAGCGTTATGAACAAGATGACGAGATAGCCATGTCTTTTTATGGATTCTTGGCCTTTTTGGATCCTGCCAAAGTTTCGGCATCGGCAACCCTGGAACGTATGCGTAATATGGGTATTTCCATCAAGATTATTACTGGTGATAACGTATTTGTGACCGAAAAAATAGCCAGAGATATTAATCTGCCGATTAATGGTATTATCAGCGGCAGCGAAATTAGCAAGCTGTCGCTTGCCGAGCTTCGCAATATTGTTGATAGCACCACTATCTTTGCTAGGGTTAATCCCGAGCAAAAGATGCAAATTATTGAGGCTTTAAAAGCAAATAAACACACAGTTGGATATATGGGTGATGGCATTAATGACGCGCCAAGCTTGCGTGCAGCTGATGTTGGAATATCGGTTGATAATGCGGTTGATGTCGCCAAAGATGCGGCTGACTTTATCTTGTTGCGCAAGAACCTTCACGAATTGATCAATGGAGTAATCGAAGGCCGAAAAACCTTTGCTAATACGATGAAGTATTTGCGAATGAGTCTAAGCTCGAATTTTGGTAATATGTTTTCAATGGCAGGCGCCTCGTTATTCTTGCCGTTTTTGCCAATGTTGGCAACCCAGATATTATTGAATAATCTGTTATATGATGCATCGCAATTTGCAATTCCTTTAGATAATGTTGATGATGATGAAGTAAGGGCGCCCCATACATTAAACATAAAAGAGATAAAAAAGTTTATGTGGTCATATGGTCTTCTAAGCTCGATTTTTGACTTCACGACATTTGGCGTACTACTTTTAATTTTTCATGCAAATGAAGGGATATTTCAGGCGGGATGGTTTATCGAGTCAATCATGACGCAGGTTTTGGTGGTATATATAATCCGAACTAGACTTGTGCCATTTAAAGATAGCCGCCCGGCACACTGGTTGATAATTAGCACATCAACAGCATTATTGTTGGCGTTTGTCGCAATATTATCACCACTACGCGAACTATTTCGATTTGGTGCGATCTCTGTTATTCAAGTGTTAGCTTTGGCCGGACTGGTTGCCGTGTATCTGATATTAGCCGAATTAATCAAAAAAAGACTGTATGGTGGATTAATAGAACGTAAGCTAGTGCGTGTATAAAAACCAAGCTGCTTATGTAAATTTGTTGAATGTTGTGCTACGATTGTATTAATTAATTGGAGACATTTATGCCTGCAAAAGCAAAAAAAATAAATTTTGATAAAAAAACTAAGACGATTATTAGTACGGTAGTTGGGGTGTTAGCGTTGATTATATTCTTCGCTCTGGCGTTCGGCACACCAGGCTCGGAAACTGTTTTTAAAGACATGAATGATAAAATGCTACAAGTTAAATCTGTGACGATTGACCAGACGTCCGAACTAACTATGGCTGGTGGCGGTGGAAAAATTTCTTCAAAGATGTATTTGGACATGAACAGTAGTAAAGACATGAATGCTATTGGTGACTTTTCGATGAGTATGAAGGGTGACCAACCATTCTCAATCAGCGGTGATGTCGTCAAGGTAGGCAATGATGAATATGTAAAGATTAGTGATCTATCATCGTCCTCAAGTGACTTGTCGGCAAACTTTGCCGCAATTGAGGCTAAGTTGGGCGATGAATGGATAAAAATACGGAGCAAAGACAGTTTTGCTTCATTAGCAAGTTCGGCTATAGATTTTGTGCAAAGTGTCTTGCCTACCCCGTATGCTAATTTGAACGATACTCAGCGAAAGGACGTGCTGACGTTGTTGCAAGATAAAAGTATGTACACTATTGACGAAGTCGCCAAAGTTGATACCGCTGGTGTATCGGCATACAAGTACTCATTGAAATATAATAAAGACCATTATAAAAAAGTAGCGAAGGCCATATCTGGCTATGTACCATACTTTGATTCGGGCGACGATAGTGATAGTGAAATTAAAGCACTAACTATTTGGGTGAATATAAATACTAGACAGATCATAAAGATTGCCTACGAAGGTACGTCGAGCGATGGCAGCATGGAGGGTACAATCTCTTTCTCTGAATATAACCAAAGCAAATCAGTCGAAAAACCAAGCGATTATTCAATTGAATCAGAGCTTTTAGAATAAAATACCTTTTGAATAGCTTACGTTTTTTTATGCTTATGCTATACTTGAATCATTAGTAGGGGATGTTTCATGGAAGAAAAAGATATAACAATAGATGAGAATAGCAACGGTAATGAGTCACAAAAGATTGATGTCATTAATGTTTCTAAAATTGAAGAACGATCAGATAAGGACATGGCAGCGAGCGATACGGCAAAGTCATACGCCGACAGGCCAAATATGCCTCAGCCGGTTGCTGATAAAAAAGCTTTTCCTGGAGAGGTGAAAGAAAAAGAAGCGCTTGTTGATGATAAGAAAAAGCCAAAAAATAAGAATTTCTTTATAAGTGTATTGGTTATTATTGTTGTTTGGCTATTTTTTGCAGCAGCCGGCGGAGCGTATATTTGGCGAGATAACCAGGCTAAGAATACTGAGGCAGAAAAAGATTCTCGAATTGCAAGTCTGCAGGCGTCTCTAAGGGAAGCTAACGACAAGTTGGCGACAAATACGACGGACACAGATACTGGCGCATGTACGGTAAAATCTCCGTCAGTAAGTGCAGCCGAGAATATCAAAGCGTCTATTACATCAGCTAATACAGCACCACTTGAAGGCTATATGGCATCAAGTGTAACAACGGTGTTGGCTGCATCTGAAGAGGGTGGTACATATAATAAAACACAAGCAGTCTCTAATATAACCGCATTCATTGCTGATGCAACTTCACCTTGGGACTTTGAGCTAACTGCCTCTGTCTTGGGCTCTTACGGTAAAGGTTACTATGCTCAATACTTCCCTGGATCAGCTATTGTTGGTAAATCTGCGAATAATAAAGTCATATCATTTTCGTTCGATTGTGATGGTAAAATAAAGACCGTCTTTATGTCAGCCAGTGAAGATATACTTAAATAAAGATATTAAATATTTGAAAATGTCAGTTTATCGTTAACCTTTTTAAGTTTTATGTTTTAGTAAATTTAATAATAGATTCGACACAATTTTGTCGCTGCGTAGGCAGTATAATACATAGACAAGACCCATGCATGGGTGTACAATATATAATAAGAAAAGTATGAAAAGTATGAAATATCAAACTCAAATATACTATTTGTCAACTTTACTATAAATATGAAAAGCCTAGAGGGGTAGATGAGACAGCAATTAAAATATTTTAAACCCTATTTATTCGCAATTTTTGCTCTAGTTTTGTTTGTTTGGGGGCAATCCTATGTCAATTTAGCCTTGCCGGATTATACGGCAAAGATAATTAATGCGGCGATAGTGTCAAAAGATTTAAGTGTAGTTTGGAGTAACGGCCTGCAGATGTTGTTTATTACACTTTTGGGAGGTATGAGCGCGGCTGCAACTGGCTTTTTGGCTTCTAAGATTTCGGCCGGCTACGTCAGGCGCCTAAGAGAGGCAATTTTTACTAAGGTTGAGCATTTTTCATTGGCTGAATTTAACAATTATTCGTCGTCATCATTGATAACTAGAGCAACTAACGATATGCAACAAATTCAGGGTGTGATTGCTATGGTATTGAGAATTGCATTTCTGGCGCCTTTAATGGGGGTTGGTTCGATCATCAAAGCACATCAGTTGGCACCTTCGATGTCGTGGATTGTGTTGATGGCAATCGGTGTTTTGGTTGCGATGATTGTGATGTTATTTTTTGTTGTTATTCCAAAGTTTACTGTTATCCAAAAGTTAGTGGACAAATTAAGTTTGCAGACACGTGAAATGTTGACTGGCGTAAGAGTGGTTCGCGCGTATAATAATGACGCGCATCAGCAAAAAAAGTTTGACACGACTAATCGTGAATCTACTCGGTTGAATATATTTGTTAATAGAGTAATGATGCTGTTGCAGCCGGTGATGACTTTGGTTATGGGACTGACGTCGATGGCAGTCATCTGGGTTGGAGCTTATCTTGTTAATGACCACAGTTTGCAAGTTGGCGATTTGTTGGCGTTGATGCAGTACATTATGCAGACAATCTTTGCTTTCTTGATGATATCGATGATATTCATCATGGTACCGCGTGCTGCTGTTTCTTGGCGCAGGGCTGGCGAAGTATTATCGACGGAATTATCGATTACCGACCCATCAAAGCCAACGGTCTTACCAAAAAAAATCAAAGGCGTTGTTGAATTTAGTAATGTTGGATTTGGATATAAAGGCTCTGAACAAGAGGTTTTGTGTAATGCTTCGTTTACCGCCGAGCCTGGTCAAACTACTGCTATAATTGGCGGCACTGGTAGTGGCAAATCAACCCTACTCAATCTAATTCCGCGACTTTATGATGTGATCAGTGGTTCGATTAAAATTGATGGGGTTGATGTTCGCAAGTTGTCTCAAAAAGATTTACGAAAACACATCGGCTATGTGCCACAAAAACCTTCATTATTTTCAGGCACAGTAGAAAGCAATATTAATTATGGGCGACCGACTGCTTCTGCTGAAGAGATTGAGAAAGCGGCCGATACTGCTCAGGCTAGTGAATTTATAAATTTTTTATCGGAAAAGTATAAAAGTCCGATTGCTCAGGCTGCTACTAACGTATCGGGCGGACAAAAACAGCGCCTGTCTATTGCCAGGGCGTTGGCAAAAAAGCCCGAGATATACCTATTTGATGATAGTTTTTCGGCGTTGGATTTTAAGACCGACGCTGCTTTGAGGCGTGCCCTAAACAAAGAAGTTGCTAACTCTACGTTGATTATAGTTGCTCAGCGAATCAGTACGATTATGCAGGCTGAAAAAATAGTTGTTCTGGATGATGGCGAGATAGTTGGCATCGGCACTCACCACGAATTAATACGAAACAACAAGGTTTATCGTGAGATTGCCGAATCGCAATTGTCGCCCGAAGAGTTGGGGGAGGACAAATAACATGGAAGATAAAAAACCCGCAATACAGCAACGACCGATAGGCGGATTCAGGGGGCCAATGGGCGGTCCGGTTCGTGGTGGTACTCCTCCTAAAGCCAAAAACTTCAAAAAGACAATGGCTAGGATTGCCGGCTACCTTAAGCCATATTGGATGTATTTGGCATTTGTGGCAATCGCTGCGATCGTCAGCACTATTTTTGCTATCGCTAGTCCAAAGATACTAGGTAACATGACGGATGAGATTATTAAGGGAATCATACCTCATGTAGGGGCTCGTGGCGCGTTGACATACACTGGCATTGATTTTGGTGTTATCGCTTCAATCGGTTTTTGGCTAGTTGGTCTCTATGTAATAAGTGCTACCTTTAGTTATTTGCAAAGCTGGCTAATGACGACTGTATCGCAAAAGGTGACTTACGCTTTCAGAAAAGAGGTGTCTGAAAAGATTGCTCGCTTGCCGCTTCGATATTTTGACCGACACGAAAATGGCGATATCGTCAGCTATGTTACGAATGATATCGAAACTATTAGTCAAAACTTGAATCAAAGCATGACTCAGTTGATCACTTCGGTCATTACTATTATTGGTATATTGGCGATGATGCTTAGTATTAGTTGGCAGATGACGATTGTAGCAATATTGGTATTGCCGCTAAGCATGGTCTTTATTAGTTTTATTATTAAGAAGTCGCAACGATTCTTTGACAGGCAGCAGGCAGCATTAGGCGAAATTGATGGGCATATTGATGAAATGTTTTCAAATCACGCTATCGTTAAAACCTACAATGGCGAAAAGCGATCAATAGCAAAATTTGAAGTCGTAAATAAAAAACTATATGAAAGTGGCTGGAAATCTCAGTTTCTATCGGGTCTGATGATGCCAATCATGCAGTTTATCGGTAATCTTGGCTATGTCGGTGTTGCTGTTACTGGCGGTTGGCTGGCAATTAATGGCAATATCACGGTCGGCGATATCCAGGCGTTTATTCAGTATATGAGCCAGTTCACTCAGCCGATATCTCAGACGGCGAATATTGCAAATATTCTTCAGGCGACGGCCGCTGCCGCCGAACGAGTATTCGACTTTTTGGGAGAGGATGAAGAGCTTTCGGAAAAGGACAAATTAGACGCTCCAAGGATCATCAAAGGTGAAGTTGAGTTTAACTCAGTAAATTTTGGTTACGAATCAAATAAGCCAATTATTAAAAATTTCTCGACCCATATTTTACCAAAACAAAACGTAGCGATAGTTGGTCCAACCGGCGCAGGCAAGACTACCCTAGTTAATTTGTTGATGCGTTTTTATGATATTGACAGTGGACATATAAAGATTGATGGAATAGATATTGCCGACATAAAGCGTAACGAGGTCCGCAAGTTATTTGGCATGGTACTTCAGGACACTTGGTTATTTAAGGGCACGGTGTCTGAAAACATTGCCTATGGTAAAAAACACGCAACTCACGATGAAATTGTTGCTGCCGCCAAGGCCGCTCATGCCGACCACTTTATTAGTACATTATCTGACGGCTATGATACGGTCATTGGCGAGTCGGCCGATGGCATATCGGCCGGCGAAAAACAGCTGTTGACGATTGCAAGAGCGATTTTGGCTGATGCGCCAATGCTAATTTTGGATGAAGCAACCAGTTCGGTTGATACTCGCACCGAATCATTAATCCAGTCAGCTATGGACAAATTAAGTCACGGACGAACTAGCTTTGTGATTGCACACCGTTTATCAACAATTCGCAGTGCCGACGTAATCTTGGTGGTCCGAAATGGGAATATTGTCGAACAAGGAACGCACGATGAATTATTGGCAAAGAAGGGCTATTACTTCGAGCTTTACGAAAGCCAATTTAGTCAAGTCTAGTTATTAAGCTTGTGCTATAATTTTATTATGAGCAAAAAAATAACCACGGGCAGTTTAAAAACGTTTAACTTATGGATGGGATTTTTCCATCTTGTGCAGGGAATATTCATACTAATTTTAAGCCGCAGTTTTGAGCTGCCAATTAGTGGTAGCTATTTAAAATTTGATGCAATTACGCAGTCTTTATTACCAACAACTAAGGTTATGTTTAATTTGTCATTGCCACTGTTAATAGCGATATTCTTTTTTATGTCTTCGGCTGCCCACTTTATTATAGCTACTGTCTATAACAAAAATTATAATGCAGATTTGAAAACTGGGCTAAACAAGCTCCGTTGGGTTGAATACTCGCTGTCCGCCAGCATAATGATGGTGGCTATTTCGCTGCTGGTTGGTATATATGATTTTTCCAGCTTGATCATGATATTTACATTGACCGCTGTCATGAATTTAATGGGTCTTGTGATGGAAATTCATAATCAAACGACCAAAAATACTAATTGGTTGAGTTTTTGGATTGGATCATTGTCTGGACTAATTCCTTGGATTGTTATCGCTTTTTATATGTGGCTGGGCGCTGACAACGGCAGTAGCGCACCGAGCTTTGTATATTGGATATTTGTTTCAATATTCGTATTCTTTAACTGTTTTGCAATTAATATGGTTTTGCAGTACAAGAAAGTTGGTGCTTGGAAAGACTATATATATGGTGAAAGAGCCTATATTATTTTAAGCTTGGTAGCGAAAACATTATTGGCTTGGCAGGTTTTTGCTGGCACGCTACGACCATAATTGAAAACAAAGGTATATAATCAACGACATGAATAGTGACCTAATCATCCGCATCATGGCTGACGGAGCGGTTGTCCCGATAATACTAATTGGTGCGTATGTATTAGTCTTTAATATACCGAAGGGCCAACGCCTAAATGCGTACAAAAGGGTTCTACTGGCGGGTTTGACCACATATCTGATTGCGAAGTTAATTGGGGCAATATATCAACCGTCAGACGAGCGGCCATTTGAAGCTTTGGGTGCTGCTGCTGGAGCATCTTTTTTGAATAACCCAGGCTTTCCATCTGATCATGCCATATTTATAACAAGCATAGCTGCGGCGGTATGGTTTGAAACAAAACAAAAATGGGCTACTATTGTATTAGTTGGTTTGGTCGTAGTTGTTTGCGTAGGAAGGGTATTGGCTTTGGTTCATACCCCTGCCGACGTTATTGGCGGAATCATCGTAGCGCTTGTAGGGGCTCTTTGGTATTTGAATGAGCCTCGCAAAAAACCGAAATAGGTTATACTGTAATTAGTTAACCGGAGGTTTTTATGGCAAAAATTATAAAAAGTGATGTGGACTCGCAACTGTTTAGTGCATTCTATCCATTTTGGAGAATAGCGATTGTAGGGTTGGTGATTGGGCTGGTGTTTTGGGGCACGGCAGAACTGATTGATGGTTATACGGATTCAATTAGTTTGGCTGGTAATATTGCGACAATTATTTCATCAATAATCGCAGTGGCGGCAATGGTGCGTTTGCAGATAGCGCAACCACTGATAATTGCCGTACTGGCCGGTGCGGCCCTATGGGGGTTGGCGGAGTGGACGGACGGCTTATTCTGGATTGAAGCTATTGCTTGGAGCGCGGTTATATATACGCTATCTTATGTTTGTTTCTCTTGGTTATTGCGTTTTAAAAATAGCCTATCAATACTTGTGGGCGCATTGATTGTTCTTGTAGCAATTCGCGTTGTCATCACTCTATAAATGCTATACTAGTTGTATGGATCAAACAATTCTATTGATTTTTCTGGGTGTGGTAATAGTTGGTTTTGGTGTAGTCTTATATATCTTTAGTCAACGAATATCAGATTTGAAAAATGTTAATGCTGTGGATATGTTAAAAGGCGATGTTACTGAGTTGGCGCGTGGAATAAATAATCTGCAACAAGCCGTTGGTAGCAAGATTGATAACAATAATACGACGATGCAGGCTTCAATGCAAAAACAGCTTTCTGAAAGTGCCAAATTAGTGGCAGATGTTACGCAAAGGTTGGCAAAATTAGACGAGACCAATCGACAGGTTGTTGATGTTGCAAACGAATTAAAGACACTCCAGAATGTATTACAGAATCCAAAGCAGCGTGGCGTATTTGGCGAATATTATCTGGAATCTGTGCTTGACAATATTTTGCCGTCAAAAAATTATCAAATGCAGTACAAATTTAAGGATGGCGAGATTGTTGACGCAGTTGTTTTTTTGGACAAAGGTCAGATTTTGCCAATTGACAGCAAATTTAGCCTTGAAAATTATAATCGAATGGTTGGAGAGGATAAAAAACCTGAACGCGAAAAATTATTAGCCCGCGTTCGAGCTGATTTAAAAAATCGAATTGACGAAACCAGTAAGTATATCCGCCCAAGTGAAAACACTATGGACTTTGCCTTTATGTTTATCCCCAGCGAATCACTTTATTATGATTTGCTAATTGGTGATGTTGGTACCGGTTCAAGCGCTCGGGATTTAATCGAATATGCCTTCAGGGACAAAAAAGTCATTATTGTTAGCCCGACTAGTTTTATGGCTTATTTACAAACTGTTTTACAAGGCTTAAGAAGCTTGCAGATTGAAGAACAAGCCAAAGATATACAGATTCGTGTTGGTCAACTGGGCAAACATATTGGTAAGTTTGATGAGTATATGGGCAGACTAGGTAAGTCGTTGGGCCAAACCGTTGGACACTATAATAATGCCCACAAAGAGCTTGGCAAGGTAGATAAAGACGTTGTAAGGATAGCCGAGACTAGTCCAGTTGTTGACCAATTATTGATTGACAAGCCTCAAATAGACGAAGAATAACAAATACCTCGCCCATTTAGAGCGAGGTATTTTTATTTGTGTTACTAAAGAATTATTCTAATTCAGTATGTTGTGACTGGATGAAATCGTGAATTAGTACGCCGATAACACCACCAAGTACTGGGGCGACGATGTAGATTGCGATTGGCCAGACATTCCATGAAAGTGTATTAGCTGCGATTGCAATTGCAGGGTTTAGGAATGACAAACCAGTGTTTGATTCGCTGAGGAGCATTGAAGTAATCGATCCTACGAAAATCATTGCTACTAGGGTTGCAAAACCATATGCGAATGCTGCTGATAATTTGTCTTTTTTTGCTCGGAGTGCAGCAGAGAAGCCAAAGGCTACTATTACTGTTCCGATAAGCTCTGTAAAGAATACTGTCCATTCACGGCCGCTAGTCAATGTTGCTGCGTGGAAAATTGTTGTTCCACCAGTAAGTGATGACGTTGTTGTAGCTTGTATGAACGCATTGATAGTTAACCATGCGATTAGTCCACCAAGAATTTGAGCAAGCACATAACATAGAGCTGTGATTGCGTTAATTTTTTTAGTGACTAGTGCGCCGATTGTAATTGCTGGGTTCAAGTGAGCACTTACAGCTCCACTAATCATCAGTACTACACCTGCAAGTGCGAATGCTACGAATAGTGGCGATGCCTGAACTTCTAAGAAAGAAGCCACAAGCAAGAATGAGCCAATAAACTCCGTTATAATACCGCCAAGCATTGGTATATTCTTTACGGCTGTGGCTGCTTTTTTGATTTTTGCTATCGCTTTATTATTAACTGCTTTTGCAGTAGTCGTCTTTGTGGCTGTTTTAAGTGCCATGAATTTCCCTCCTTATGGTAAATATGACTCAAGTATAGCATAAATACAATAAAACAAGCATGAATGCTATACTAAAATTATATGGGTTTATTTATTAAGCAGGACGAAGATCGTTCCGAGCTACAACAGCGGATTGCGGCAGAGTTGCAACAAAAGGCAGTATCGCGCGCTAAGGCAGAGGATAGGCCCGATTTGGTTGACGACTCACAATATATCAAAGGTACGAAGATGACGACCAGCTTAGCTGGCGTTTGGATAGTCATTATTTTAGTAGCAGTTGGAATTGCGATTTGGTTAATGGTCATAAGTATGGCCAATAAACAATAATCTGTCGTATAATATTCAATAGTTATGCAAAATATCGAGGATGTTCGAAGTGATTTATTGAGTCGGATTGTTTATAGCGACAATCCGCGCGATTTGTTAAAGGTTCCAGAATTAAAACAACTAATGGGAGTGATTACGACTTTGCCACCTGCGGAGAGGGGCGCTTACGGCAAAAAAGTTAACGAATTACGTCAAGAGCTTGAGGCAGCAGTTGAAGCGCGCGAGTCAGCGATTGAGGACTCAACGATCGAACCGCTGGATGTCACCGCGCCATTTGATGTGAATACTGGAAAAGTAAGCCTGTTTTCGACCGAACAAGGCACCCAGCACCCATTAACGACCGAGCTTGAAAACGTTGTTGATATATTTACACGAATGGGTTTTGAAGCAATTGAATCTAGGCAAATTGATGATGACAAGCATATGTTTGGCACATTAAACTTTCATGAGAATCACCCAGCGCGTGATGGATATGATACTTTCCGAACAGAAGAGGGCTTTATTCCACCCGCACATACCTCAACAATGCAAAACCGCATATTGCTTGCCGGCCGCGATAAATTAGAAGCCGGCGGCCAGATTGCTGCAATTAGTTATGGGCGGGTTTTCCGAAACGAGGATGTTGATACCACTCACGAACATACCTTCTATCAATGCGAAGGCGTATTCGTCAGTAAGAATGCGACCCTGGGGCAAATGCTGGGTACTTTGCGTGGTTTCTTCGAGACATATTATGGACAAAAATTAAAAATCAAGACACAACCAGCTTACTTTCCGTTTGTCGAGCCAGGCCTAGAATTTGCAATCGAAAAACCAGCTGCACTTGGTGGCAAGCCGGGTGAGTGGTTAGAGATGTTGGGGTGTGGCATGATTCATCCGAACGTTTTGAAGTCTGCTGATATTGATTCAAATAAATACACTGGTTTTGCCTGGGGTGGTGGTATCGAGCGTCTGGTAATGCTTAAATACGGCATCGAAGATTTACGTCACTTTGAATCTGGTAAATTACAATTTTTGAGGAAATTTTAAATGATTATTTCATTAAACTGGTTAAAAAAATATACCAACATTAATTTATCAATTGATGATTTATCACAATTGATCGGGGCGCGCCTAGTTGAGATCGAAGAAGTTATAAACCTGGGCGAAAAGTACAAAGATGTTGTGATTGCGCAAGTTGTTGAGTGCGCGCCTCTTGCTAAAAGCGACCATCTAAATTTAACAAAAATCGATGATGGTGGTGTTACGGATGATGTTGAGCGCGACAATCGTGGATTAGTGCAAGTTGTTTGTGGTGCGCCAAATGTTACGGTCGGAATGATGGTCGTTTGGTTGCCTCCTAAATCAATTGTGCCCGAAACTTTTTCTAAACCCGAACCTTTTGTATTGGGCATTCGCAGTTTGCAAGGGATGACGAGCAATGGAATGATTGCCAGTCCAAGAGAGCTTGACTTGTCCGATGAGCACGAGGGTATTTTGGTTATTGGCTCAAACGCAAAACCCGGCATGATGTTGGCAGAATATTTAGGCCTGAACGATTATTTACTAGATATTGAGAACAAATCACTAACACATCGACCGGATTGTTTTGGCGTTGTGGGGTTTGCAAGGGAGGTTGCTGCTATCCAGGGCGAGGCATTCAACACTCCTGAGTGGCTAATGAATCGTGAGCTTGTAAGTCAAAATGTTGCTGCTGATAACAAAGTTGACATAAACGTGACTATCGACGATGCCGGGCTGTCTGCTCGCTACCTGGCTGTAGTTATGTCAGGTGCCGATAGCACTCGAAAATCACCGATGGAAGTACAAACAATGTTATCGCGAATTGGCATCAGGTCAATCAATGCAGTCGTTGATGTAACGAACTATTTGATGATGTTGACTGGCCAACCATTACATGCCTTTGATTACGATAAGTTAGTTCGCATATCGGGTGGCAAGCCAGAAATCCATGTTCGTGGTGGACGTAAGGGTGAAAAATTAGAACTGTTGGATGGACGAGTTATCGAGTTGACTACGGCTGATATCGTAATTGCAGCTGGCGAAACAGCAGTGGGCTTGGCCGGCGCGATGGGCGGAGCAAACACGGCAATCGATAATGAAACCAAAAACATAATTATCGAGAGTGCGACATTCAGTTTGTACAATCTGCGCGCCACTCAAATGCGCCACGGTATATTTAGCGAAGCGATTACCAGGTTCACAAAAGGTCAGTCGGCTGAATTATCGCTGCCAGTACTAAACGAAGCGATTCGATTAATGAATGAATGGTCAGGTGCTGTCAGTGTTAGCGAAATTTGTGAAGCCTATCCCGTAAGACACGAATGTCCAACAATTGATATTACGACTGACAGCGTTAATAAAATTCTTGGCAGTAGCTTTAGCGCTGAAGAAATAGTAAAAACTCTAAAGAATGTCGAATTTGATGTTGCAATTGATGGCCAGACAATCAAAGCCACTACTCCATATTGGCGCCAAGACATCCACATCCCAGAGGACATTATTGAAGAAATCGGACGCCTGAACGGTTTTGATAATATTAATCCGATTTTGCCGATGAGAGATTTTACGGCAATCTCTCAAAGTGAGTTTGATCTTTTCCGTACGCGAGTCCGCAAGGCCCTTGCTAGGGCTGGGGCTAATGAAGTCCTGACGTATAGTTTTGTGCATGGTGATATTTTGAATAAAGTAAACCAAGAGCCTCAAAATTCTTACAGAATCGTTAACTCGATTAGCCCTGACTTACAGTATTATCGTCAGACTATCACGCCAAGCTTGTTGGATTTGGTTCACCCGAACATTAAACAAGGCTATGACAGTTTTGCATTGTTCGAGATTAACAAAACCCATCAAAAACAACATGGTTTGAACGAAGAGTCTGTGCCTGTTGAATCGGACATGATGGCCCTTGTTATGGCGAATAAAAATCAAGTAACTGGCGCGCCATATTATCAGGCGAAAAAGATGTTTGAATATACGTGCTCGTTACTAGGCGTAGAGCTTGCATTTATTAATATTGATAATTCAGGCAAAGCGCTAGAAGTACCATTTGAGCATCGCAGAAGTGCGAAGATAGTCGATAAATCAACTGGCGAAACGATTGGTATAATTGGCGAGTACACAAAAACCGCCACAAAAAACTTTAAATTACCAGATAATGCGGCTGGATTTGAAGTTGATATGTGGCTATTATTCAAATCGGTCAAAAATGGCCAAAAAGCATATCGTCCGTTAAGCCGTTATCCTATGACCGAGCGTGATATTTGTTTTAAGGTTGATAAAAATATCAACTATAGCCAAATTATTGATTCTGCCATTAAGGCTCTTGCTATAGTCGAGCTTGAATCTAGTATCAACCCAGTTGATATTTATCAGTCAGAAAAATCTGATACAAAAAATGTCACCATTCGCATCAGGCTGACGTCACATGACCACACGCTTAAGGGCGAAGAAGTGTCTTCGGTTATCAATTCAGTGACCAGTGCAGTTATTATTGATGCAAAAGCAGTCGTAATTTAGTTAATAAATTTGGTATAATAGGTACATTAAAGTTGGAGAGGAATATTTATGGCGACTCAAGTATCGCAAAGAGTTGGAATTTGGATTATAGCAATTGTGTTAACATTTGGTACACTGGGCTCTTTTTTAGTAATGGCGCTTAGTGTCCAAAATCAATCAACTGATACAGCTACTCAGCTGAAAGCATATCAAGAACAGCAACAACAAGCAGCTCAATTAAACGCCGACAACTCGGTGGCGTTTGATGGTTATTCGGCACGAAAATTTGATGCCTCAAAAGTAACAAAACTTAAAGTCGAAGTGTTAAAGCAGGGAACAGGCGCTACAATAAAAGCCACCGATTCAATAAATTCTAGTTATTTCGGTTGGTTGTCTGACGGTACGATTTTTGATAGCAGCAAAAAGAAAGATACTGCCGATGCACCAATAACCTTCTCTTTAGGTGGTGTGATTACTGGTTGGACCAAAGGGTTAGCTGGCGTAAAAGTCGGTAGTGTCGTTAGACTAACTATACCAGCCGTGGATGCCTATAGCTCGTCAGGATCGGGAATTATTCCTGCCAATGCTCCACTTGAATTTATTGTCCAGGTTCACAAGATAGATAACAGCAGTACAAAAGCGTAGAATGGGTGAAATAATGAACGAAAAAGTTCAAGATTTAGTAATGATAGGCGCTGGCCCAAGTGCTTTGGCGGCTGCGATTTACACCTCGCGTGAAGATATTGATACAGTTTTGTACGAAAAAGCTGTTGTTGGTGGTATTCCTGCGGTTGTTGATATGATCGACAATTATCCAGGCTTTCCAGATGGAATCGAAGGTATGGTTTTGGCCGAGCAGATGGAAAAACAAGCCAAACGTTTTGGTGCGAAAGTTGAATTTGGTGAAGTCTCGGGCATTCGTGTCGAGGGTGATTACAAGATTTTGACAATTGACGGTAATGACGTTAAGGCTAAAGCGGTTTTGATTGCCACGGGCAGCTCTAACAGCAAAGTCGGCGTACCAGGTGAAGAAGAATATTATGGCCGAGGCGTACATTACTGCGCAACTTGCGACGGCGCGTTTTATCGTGGTAAAAAAATAGCAGTCATTGGTGGCGGCAATTCGGCCGTCCAGGAGTCATTTTACTTGACCAAATTCGCCAGTCATATTGATTTAATTGTCCGAAGCGTAATACGGGCAAGTGATGTTTTGCAGGCAGAGTTGCAAAAATATGTCGATGAAGGCAAGATTACTGTTCACTTAGCTTCGCCAACCGAAGAAATTGTGTCAACTGACGGTCGTGTGTCGGCGGTAAAAATCAAAAAAGATGGTAAGTCCGTAGATGTTGCGGTTGATGGCGTATTTGTGTTTGTTGGGCTAAAGCCTAACACTAGTTTTTTGAGCAGTAGCGATATTGAGTTGGATAGCGAAGAATTTATAAAAACCAACGAAAAGCTTGAAACAAGCATGCCTGGAGTTTTTGCTAGTGGTGATGTACGCAGTGGTGCAATTATGCAGATTGCGGTTGCAGTTGGCGAGGGTGTCACGGCGGCAATCAAGATTGATGAATACTTGCGCGACTTTGGTAAAACCAAATAAACAGCGTGTTATAATATTATCCAGTTAATTTACTAAATATTCGCTAAATTAGCGAAAAGGAGATGATTCTGATGGCAGATTTTAATAAAATACTTACACCGGGCGATATTGATAAGGGCGTGATTAACGTAGTTATTGAAATTCCTGAAGGCAGCTGCCACAAGATTGAGTGGAATCGCGGACTGGCGTTGATGCAACTTGACCGAGTAGAGCCAAAAATCTTTGCAAAACCAGCTAACTATGGTTTTATTCCACAGACTTTGGATGAGGACGGTGATGAATTGGATGTTTTGGTTATCACGAACGACCCACTGCCAACCGGCATCTTTTTAGAGGCAAAAATCATCGGTGTCATGGAATTTGAAGACGATGGTGAAATTGACGACAAAATCATTGCTGTCCCAGTTGACGAAAGGGACACTGGTAATGTAATAAATTCATTGTCTGATCTTCCAAAACAAAAAATCGACCAAATTTCTCACCATTTTACACATTACAAAGACCTTAAAAAACCAGGTTCGACAATTGTAAAAAACTGGGGTGATGAAGCGGCTGCAAAAGATATTATCTTTAAGTCAATTGATCGCTGGAACAAACGGTAGTATAATTCATTCAAAAGAGCGCACCTCTTGAGGAGCGCTCTTTTTTATTTCTTTTTTTTCGGCTTGTGGCTTTTTTATGAATTATCGTGTTAGCATTAGAGATTATTCTATTTATACCTAAATGCCCCAACTGGGTGCGCAATTTGTTGCGCGCATGGGATGTTGTTACCAGCTCTTTCCATGCTTGTTTAGGCAAGGATAATTTACGGGTTACTACCTCAATAATATCGCCGTTTTGCAAGGGTTTGTCAAAAGGATGTATTTTGCCATTTACGCGAAAGCTGTAGGCATGTTTGCCAATATCGCTGTGAACCATATAGGCAAAGTCGAGTGGCAAGGCGCCTTCGGGCAGATTATAAATATCACCGCGAGGTGAATGTACGAAAATACGATTCTTAAATAAGTCGATGTTCAGTTGGTCGCGTGATATTTCTTCGCCGTTTTTTAGCTTTCCGACGACTTCTTGTAATTCGGTTATCCATTGCAAGCTGCCAGGCAAAGTTGTGACACGGTAATTCTCTTTGTATTCTTTTGTTGTTTTATTTTCGTTGTAATGGAAGCTGGCGGCCAAGCCTCGTTCGGCATATTCATGCATATCATAAGTACGGATCTGAAACTCGACAATTTGTTCGTGGGGAGTGATAACCGTGGTGTGTAAACTTTGATAACCATTAGGTTTTGGCGTAGCAATATAATCCTTGATACGGCTAATCATTGGTTGATATATGCCATGCAGGATGCCGAGCACCTGGTAGCAATCTTCTTTTTTGTTGACGATTACCCGCAAGGCTATCAAATCGTAGATGTCGTCAATGTTGCCAACTTTAGCTAGCTTTTTATATAAGCTGTAGATGCTTTTGACACGACCATTTATTTCACATTTAATGTTATGTGACGCTAAGGCATCCTCAACTTCTTTTTGAATCTGCTCGAGTTTGCGGTTACTTTTACCGAGTCGGCTATCGATCATGCTTTTTAGTTTTTTGAATTCATGTGGATCAAGATAGCTGAATGCAATATCTTCGATTTGCATGCGTACACGACCCATTCCTAAACGGTCGGCCATTGGGCCATATACTTCAAGTGATTCGCGAGCGGTTTTGATTTGATTTTCGCGGGGCATATATTGCAAAGTTGACAAATTATGTAAGCGGTCGGCAAGTTTAATAATAATAACGCGAATATCTTGGCCCACAGCAATCAATAATTTGGATAAATTGTCTTTGGTTTGAGGCAAATAATTAGTGTGATCCTGCATGCTTTCGCTGGCCTTGGTAACCTTGGTGACACCATCGACAATAAAGGCTACATCGCGCCCGAATAGATTTTCAATTTCGTCCAAAGTAACATACGAATCTTCGACGGTATCATGCAAAACGCCAGCCAGCACGCTGTCGATATCCATACCCCATCTGACAAGTGTAGAGGCCACGTTGATTGGATGGACCATATAAGTTTCGCCACTGGCGCGTTTTTGTTTTTCGTGAGCCTTGGTGGCAATATCAATAGCATGCTCGAGTTCGAGAATCTGAGTTTCTTCATAAAGCAATTTGGCGCTTGCTAATAGTTCTGCTCGGCTCATAACACTTTACATTATACCCTAGAATCATAAATAATACTCCCTGCGTGGTCTAAACTTGCATAAGTGACCTGATAAAGCTTATACTTTATAATATGAAAATATACATCGGTAGTGATCATCAAGGATATCATTTAAAAGAAAAAGTTTTTGCATATCTTGCCAAGCGTGGCTATGATGTTGAGGATGTTGGAGACAAATCTTTGGATCCTAGTGATGACTTTCCAGAGTTTGCCCAGACGGCGGCTATTAAAATTATTGGTAGTGACGATAAAGATCCAAGAGGTATTTTACTGTGTGGTGGCGGTCAAGGAATGGCTATGGCGGCCAATCGATTTAGTGGCATTCGAGCTAGCGTAATATGGGATGCATTTGAGGCAAAAATGACACGCAACGACAACGATAGTAACGTACTTTGTCTGCCGTCGCGTATTCTTGAGAATGATGACAGCGCCTGGGAAGGTATCATTGAAACTTGGCTAAGTACTCCATTTGCCGGAGCTGCTAGGTTCAAGAGGCGTAACGCGCAGATTGATGAGTATTAAAAATGAGCGTAATCGCACCAGCTATTTTGACTGAGAATGAAGATGCTCTTCGCGCGTCCATCGAAAGACTAACGCCATTTGTTCAAAGGGTCCATTTTGACATTAGCGATGGTGAATTTGCGCCGGTTTTTTTGGTTGAGCCAGAAAAATTATGGTGGCCCAAAGAATGGACGGTTGACATTCATGCAATGGTAATGAGACCCATGGATTATATCGATAGGTTGATTGCGATGAAGCCTAATCTAATTACATTTCATGCCGAAACAGGTATAAACTTGATTCCATTATTCGATAAGATCAAAAAAAGTGGCATCAAAGCCGGCATTTGTTTATTAAAGCAGACCGTTCCAGCGACTGTAGCTGAAATGATTAAAGCGGCTGACCATGTGCTGATATTTTCAGGTGACTTAGGTCACTATGGCGGAACTGCAAGCTTGATGCAACTTGAAAAAGTTCGTTTGGTTAAAGCTATAAACCCTAATGCTGAAATCGGTTGGGACGGAGGCGCCAATGTTGACAATGCTTTTACTTTGGCACAAGGTGGAGTCGATGTATTAAATGTTGGTGGAGCGATTAATAATGCCGAAGATCCCGCTAGTGTCTATGCTACACTAGTAAGAGAAATTAACAAACAAGGGGTGATATAAAAACTGTGGGTGGGAAACTTACGATTAATCAATTGCGTCACAAAGCAAATGACATTCGCGAAGATGTAATCAAGATGCTTGAAGCCGCTGGCAGTGGTCACAGTGCTGGTTCGTTGGACCTGGCCGATATATTCGCAACACTTTATTTTAATGTAATGAATCATCATCCGAAAAATCCCGAATGGGAAGATCGTGATGTTTTGTTTTTGAGTAATGGCCACACAGTGCCGGTCCAATATGCTGCAATGGCCGAGGCAGGATACTTTGAAAAAGAAGAACTTATGACTTTGCGCAAACTCGGCAGTCGTCTGCAAGGCCACCCCGAAAGACTAAAACTGCCGGGTATGGAAAGTACCAGCGGGCCACTGGGCTGCGGACTGTCGCAAGCTGCAGGCTATGCATATTCGTTGCAATACATAGACAATATCAAGCATCGTTTTGTCTATGTTGTAATGGGTGATGGCGAGTTGGACGAAGGCAATATTTGGGAAGCGGCAATGTTTGCCGGCAAATACAAGCTTTCGCAACTAGTCGCTATTGTTGATCGAAACAATATTCAGCTTGATGGCAATACCGAAGACATAATGCCTCTGGAAGATTTGCGGGCGAAATGGGAATCATTTGGCTGGCACGTGTTAGAAGTCGATGGCCATAACGTCGAAGGTATAATTGACGCGATTGACACAGCCAAAGCAATTACCAGCCGTCCGTGTGTCATCTTGGCCTACACTATTCCGGGAAAAGGCGTTGATTTTATGGAATACGACTATAAGTGGCACGGTGTGTCACCAAATAGTGATCAGGCGCGTGATGCATTGCAAAAGTTGCGTGCTAATGACGACCAGATTAGTTCGGAGGATGTGAAATGAGCGAATATATCTTGAATCCAAATTTATTTAATGACGATGTACAACAAGAACCGATTAGGGCTGGTATGGGCCGTGGTCTTAAGTTGGCTGGAGAAGCCGACAGCCGAGTTGTGGCGCTTTGTGCCGACTTGACCGAAAGTACCCAAATCCATTTATTCAAAGATGCATTTCCGGAAAGATTTGTCCAAGTAGGCATCGCCGAGCAAAACCTAGTAGCACTAGCTAGCGGTATGGCCCAAGCCGGCAAGATTCCTTTTGCCAGCAGTTATGCGGCCTTCAATCCTGGACGAAACTGGGAGCAAATCAAGACAACTGTCGCTTTGAATGAGCAACCGGTCAAAATTATTGGTGGACATGCCGGTGTAACAGTTGGGCCTGATGGGGCAACTCACCAAATGCTAGAAGACATTGCGATTATGCGTGTACTGCCAAATATGGTAGTTGTTGTACCTGGTGATAGTCTTGAGGCCGAAAAAGCTACGATGGCAATTGCTACAAATGGCAAGCCCAGCTATATGCGCGTAACTCGTGTCAAAACTCCAATAATCAGCACGCCCGAGACGTCATTCCAGATTGGTAAGGCGTATGTTGTACGCGATGGCGGCGATGTTAGTTTGATGGGGACGGGAATTATGACTTACCAAATGCTGGTTGCGGCAAATATTTTGGCGACACGCGGTATTCATGCCGAGGTTGTGCATGTTCCGACAATAAAACCATTGGACGAGGACACGATAATTGCCAGTGCCCGCAAGACTGGCCGTGTTGTTACTGGCGAAGAAGCGCAAATTGCTGGCGGTTTTGGTGGCGCAGTATCTGAATTATTGGGTGAAAAGATGCCGACGCCAATCAAACGAATTGGCCTTGAGGATCGATTTGGTGAAAGTGGCGATCCATACGAATTACTAGATTTCTTTGGTCTAACTGGTGAGCATATTGCCAACAAAGTTGAAAAATTTGTACGTAGTACGCCGCAATACCATCGAGAATACTAAGGGGGAAATATGGGACTGACAATCGATCAAATTAGAGACAATACTTTTAGGGCTAGGCAGCTTTTGCAACGCAGTCGAGACCAGCATTTTGCGGTCGGCGCGTTTAATATGGATAACCAGGATGTACTAATCGCGATTTCACGTGCTGCCCAAAAAACCAATTCGCCAGTATTGGTTGAAGTAACTCACGATGAAGTAATGGCAATTGGTATTCAAAATGTTCGTGATTTAGTTGACAATTGCAAACGTGAATACGGTATCGAGATATATATAAACCTGGATCATGGACGATCGGTCGAGGTTTCAAAACAGGCGATTGACGCAGGTTTTGAATTTGTTCATATTGATATTAGCCAAGCTAATCACGACGCAACGATGGATGAAATTATTGCAAAGACCCATGAGGTTGTTGAATACGCCAAGATTACCGGGGCAATCGTCGAAGGCGAGCCACATTACTTTGGCGGTAGCAGTAACGTTCACACCGAAAATATTGATTATGAAGAAATCAAAAAGTTTTTTACTAAACCCGAAGAAGCACGTTCGTTTATTGAAGAGACTGGCGTAGATATCTATGCAGTTGCCATAGGTAATCTACATGGAAAGTATCCAGTACCAAAAATACTAGATATTGAATTACTAAAACAAATTCGCAGTACAGTTCAGGACCAAACTTGTTTAAGCCTGCATGGTGGCAGTGGTACTCCTCCGGAGTATTTCGGTGAAGCTGGAAAAAACGGAATCAGTAAAGTAAATATCAACAGTGATTTGCGCTATACCTATCGAACTAATTTAGAAAAAGTCTTGGCTGAAAATCCAGACCAATTTGCGGTTGTCAAAATAATGGAGCCTGTCAGGCAAGCTTTGCAAGTTGTTGTTGAGGAAAAGATTGCGGCATTGGGTTCGGCTGGCAAAGCCGAGATGATTGCTCACATGAAGGGCAGCGCAAACTAGTAAATGATTAAATAAAAAACCGCCTTTGCAATAAAGCGGTTTTTCAATCCTAGCTATTTTTAGGCAGTTTTCTTTGATTCGATTGCATCAAGTAGTGACATATATGACGCTTTAAACTTTTCGACACCTTCTGATTCAAGGGTTCGTGATACGTCGTCCATATCAACGCCAACCGCTTTGATTTGGGCTAGTGTTTTGTGGGCGTCTTCAATGTCAACCATAGTGATTGACTTTGAGTCAGTAGGCAGGTGGTCAATAATTCGTCCGATTGTGTCCTCGGGCAGAGTGTTGATAGTTAGAGGCGCCAGCAGGTTGCTGACATATAACAAATCATCGTAATCAGGATTTTTAGTTGAAGTTGAAGCCAATAATAACCTTTGTACTGATGGCCCATGACTATCAATCACGGCTTCTTTGCCTAGTCGGTCCAAAAATATGTCATAGGCTACAATTGCCTGGGCATTAGCGGCTTTGCCACGTAAAGCCATGGCCTCTTCGGTGCCGATTGCCTCTAAGCGCTTGTCGGTTTCGCTGTCAACACGGCTGACAAAGAATGAAGCAACACTGCGAGTGGTATTGCCATTGCCGGTGATATGAGTGTCTTTGAACGCCGTGATTACGTCTTGATATCGCGCCAGACTGAAAAGCAGAGTCACATTGACATTGATTCCACTGCCTAAAATACTGCGAATCGCAGGTACCCCAGCAACTGTTGCAGGTACTTTGATTAGCAGATTTGGAATATTTACTTCACTCCACAGCCACTTTGCCTGTTGAATTGTTGCGTCGGTGTCGTCAGCCAGATTTGGTGATACTTCCAATGATACATAACCGTCTTCACCTTTTGATTCATGCCAAATCGGCTCTAATAATTTTGCGGCTGAACGAATGTCATCGATTGCAAGTTTAAAAAATATTTCTTCGTTAGAGAATCCCTCAAGTGCAAACTCTTTGATTTTTTGATCGTATGCGTCGCTGCCTTTGATAGCGTTCTCGAGGATTGTTGGGTTGGATGTCAGGCCGCGAACGCCGTCGTCAATAAATTTTTGTAATCTGCCTGATTCGATCAATTCTCGCGAGAGATTGTCGAGCCACGGACTTTGCTGGTGCTTGGTGTGGAGTGTGTGTAGATTTGTCATTTGATTTTATTATAGCAAATAGTCTATTATAGTGCATATGGTTAGAATATGTGCTTTGGGGGCAGCTTCGCAGGATGTCTTTATATCGGGACGAGGAATTGAGTCTAAATTTGACCCGTCCGAAAATGAGTATTTTGAAGAGTTTAAGTTGGGTGCAAAACTAAATGTCGAGAAACTTGATTTTTCAACTGGTGGTGGCGCAACTAATGCGGCTGTCACGTTTGCGCGCCAAGGACTCGAAAGCAGTTTTATCGGCAAAATTGGCAATGATATTGCGGCCCACCATGTCATAACCGAACTAGACAAAGATAACGTCGATACGAGTCGCGTGATTTATGACGAAAAGCACGGTACACAGTACTCTACTATTTTGTTGACTAACAGCGGCGAAAGAACGATTTTGGTCTATCGCGGTGCGGCTGATACGCATAAACCTAGCGATTACGAAAACATCGATTTTTCTGATTTTGAGTGGCTGTATGTTTCGTCATTCGGCGGTGCGATTGAAGCATTGGACACAATTTTTCATAAGGCAAAAAAGCAAGGCGTAAAAATTGCTTTTAATCCTGGCGGTCAAGAGCTGGCACAGGTTGATAAACTAAAACCGCTGCTTGAGGACGTTGATATTTTGATAATCAATAAAGAAGAAGCCGCACTGATAGTTGAAGGAAGTGACCTAGAGGGACTTGTTAGACACGCGCTGAATTATGTGCCACTGGCAATCATCAGCGACGGACCAAACGGGGTAATGGCAAGCGATGGCAAAACTATTGTACGTGCCGGAATGTACGAAGATGTAAAAGTTGTTGATCGTACTGGTGCGGGTGATGCATTTGGATCAGGATTTTTGTCAAAATGGGCGATTGGCAAATCGCTGAAAGACTCGATTGTCTTTGCAAGCGCTAATTCGACATCGGTCGTTACTAAAATTGGTGCCAAGGCTGGAATATTGCATAAAGGCGTGGCGCTGCATGCTATGCCACTAAGCGAAAAACCTTTTTAAGATTATGTCTCGATTTTTACAATCAGTTTTGGGTACGCAGGAGCCGATGTTTAGTCAGGGTTTGATTAAACTTGAAAAAACAACCGGCAGTGGCGGTGTTGACGCCAGATTAATCGCAGATATCACCGAAAGAGCGCATATCATCATGCGTCAATTAGGACTGGACGTGAAGGATACTACTTGCGAAGAGTTGTATTATGCTTTGGTCTCGTCAGTCCGTCGTGGTGTATCCGAGCCAATTTTGTTTGAAGCAGACTATGTTTTGTATCCAGTAAAGAATCACGTTATTTCATTTAATTTGATTGACGTTATTGAAAGCGCACACCATGAATTGCCGTTTAGCAAACATATCATTACGAATGGTCAGCGAAAACTACGCGGCGAATTGGTATCACGTTACAAAAAACATGTCAGGACAAACGACGATACAACTGATGAAATTGCGCGGTCAATCGGTCTAATTTTAGAGCGCGACTCGTGGTATAATTGAACAAAACATAAGCAAAATAGAAATATTCAGGAGCAAAAAGTGAAATATCAAATCTGCGTATCCGGAGCGGCATCAGGTACTACCGTATCGGCTTCACACCAATTGGCATTCGATTTAGGCAAAGCAATTGCTTTGGCGGGCAAGACGCTAACTACAGGTGCAACCGTCGGTTTGCCATGGTTTGCAGCCCAGGGCGCGTTTAGTGTCAAAGACCGCGAAGGTTCGTCAATTGGATTTTCGCCAGCCAGTTCATTCCGTGAGCACGTAACTGTTTATCGTTTGCCAACCGTCGAGTTTGACTACATTAATTTTACCGGTATGGCCTATGTTGGCCGCAATATTCACTTGGTCCGTTCAAGCGATGCCGTAATTACTGTTGGTGGCCGAATGGGCAGTTTGCATGAGTTTGCAACGGCGCTTGAAAGCCAAAAGATTGTCGGAGTATTACTTGGTAGTGGCGGATTGGCTGACTATATTCCGACGCTGTTAAAAAACGTCGAAGCGCCTGACGTAAAAAACGTCATGTATGACACTGATCCATTCAGATTGGTGGACAAGGTCATCAAAGCCCTCGACAAAAAATACGCCGATTTCGTTCATGACGGCACCGACAATGGCATCAGCTATCGCATGCAAAACGGCGGCTGATATATAATAGCTAGGTGAGTGAGTTTAAATTAACCAGCGACTACCAGCCAACTGGTGATCAGCCAACGGCTATCAAGCAATTGATGGCTGGGTTAGAGTCGGGCGAAAAAGAGCAGACACTTTTGGGTGTAACTGGGTCGGGTAAAACCTTTACGATGGCGAATATTATCGCTAAACGTGGTGTGCCGACGCTAGTTCTAGCGCACAACAAGACTTTGGCGGCGCAATTATATAGCGAATTCAAATCATTTTTTCCAGATAACGAAGTCAACTATTTTGTCAGCTACTTTGATTATTATCAGCCAGAGGCCTATATCGCCAGCAGCGACACCTACATCGAAAAAGACAGCAAGATTAATGACGAGATAGACCGATTGCGTCACGCTGCCACCACGGCCCTTCTGACACGTCGAGACACTATCATTGTGGCCAGTGTCAGTTGTATCTATGGCATTGGATCGCCCGAAGACTACGCCACGATGTCGATTACTATCAAAAAAGGTGAAAAGCGCCAACAAGACAAGTTTGTGCGCCTGTTGACCGACATTCAATATCATCGCAACGACATCGATTTTCATCGAGGCACCTTCCGAGTTCGTGGCGATACGGTCGATGTTTTTCCGGCTGGCAGTGATACGGCATTTAAAATTGAGTTTTTTGGTGACGTTGTCGAACGGTTGACCCGCATTAATCCTTTGACTGGTGAAATTATTTCAGAGCCCGAAACGATATCGATTTTCCCAAGCAGTCACTACGTTACACCCAAAGAAAAAGTCGAGCGAGCAATCCAGGGCATTAAAAAAGAATTTGACGAGCGTTTAGATTATTATCAAAAACACGACAAGTTTTTGGAGGCGCAACGCCTATCTCAGCGCACTAAATATGATCTGGAGATGTTGGAAGAAACAGGATTTGTTAAAGGTATCGAAAATTACAGCAGGTACTTAACGAATCGCGAACCTGGTGAACAGCCAGCAACTTTGATGGACTACTTTGCTGACGACTTTTTGCTGTTTGTTGACGAAAGCCACATGACTTTGCCTCAGGTCCGTGGTATGTACAACGGTGATAGAGCGCGCAAAGAAGTATTGGTTGAATACGGCTTCCGTTTGCCATCAGCCATGGATAACCGACCGCTGACATTCAGCGAATTCAGCCGACATATTAATCAGGCGATTTATGTATCGGCAACGCCAAGTGAGTACGAGCTGACGCACAGTCCGCGTCCAGCTGAGCAGATTATTCGCCCAACTGGTCTGATTGAACCCGAAGTTATCGTAAAACCAACCAAAAACCAAATCGATGATTTAATTAATGAGATTCACGATCGAGTCGTAAAAAAACAGCGCGTGCTAGTAACAACCTTGACCAAACGAATGGCCGAAGATTTATCTACCTACTTGCAAGATATGGGTATCAAAACCGCCTATATTCACAGCGAGGTGGACACGTTAGAGCGCGGCGATATCTTAAGTGATCTGCGAAACGGTGTTTATGATGTACTGGTTGGTATTAATCTGTTACGCGAAGGATTGGACTTGCCAGAGGTTAGCTTGGTCGCAATTATGGACGCTGACAAAGAAGGTTTCTTGCGTAGTGCTGGTGCGCTGATTCAGAACAGTGGTCGTGCTGCTCGACACCTCGAGGGAAAAGTAATAATGTACGCCGACAATATGACTGAATCGATGAAAAAGGCAATTGGTGAGATGGATCGACGTCGTACCGTCCAAGTGGCATACAACAAAGAGCACAATATTACGCCTGAAAGCATTGCGCGTGAAGTAAGTCTGGGCCTCCGTGGCCTGATTCCGAAAAAAGAAGACGATAGTAAAAAGCTGAACCTAAAAAAGATACCGCGTGACGAGTATCCAATGCTAATTCGTGAGCTAGCTGGTCAGATGGAACTTGCCAGCGCCAATCTTGAATTCGAAAAAGCTGCCGAGTTACGCGACCAAATCGTCGAGATAAAAAACAAGCTCTAACAAATTCTTGCCATTCCACCTCATTCCACTTATACTTATCTCATGCATACAGGTGTAAATTCTAATAAGCACCACCATCGGGGTTTTACGATAGTCGAACTTCTGGTTGTCATAGTAGTTATCGGGGTATTGGCTGCGATCACAATAGTTTCTTACACTGGAGTTACGAACAAAGCGATAATTGCGTCGATTAAGTCCGATTTAGCCAATGCTTCTCAACAGTTGAAATTCTATCAAGTAACCAACGGTTCCTACCCAACTAGCCTGGATGCTAGCTACTGCCCGATCCCAGTTGATAGTGCTAGATGTTTAAAACCAAGTCCTGGGACAAGCTATCAATACACAGCTAACAATACTGGTTCTCAGACCTTTTCTCTCTATGCTATAAATAGTGATAATAAATATCGCATAAC
>JBAQEV010000034.1:0-30032 GCA_049286925.1 Saccharimonadales bacterium (SeqCode) | reverse complement strand
CTACTAATCCCAAGACTTTTACGCTGAATGCTGTGAATGGGGATTTAATTTATAAGGTTACAAATGATACTGCTCCAGCAGAATTAGTTCTAACAACTCCAACTTTTGGTACGACTACTGCTACGGGTATAGCTAGATATAATGCTAACATTAATGCTGATATAACGTCTGATGGAGGCTCACCAATAACATCCAGCGGTACCTGTTGGGGAACAACTGCCAATCCTACTACTAACTGTTTAGCGATGGACATAAATGGGTTAGCGCCGCTGGATACGCCGACCGTGGCTTCTCCTATCAGTCCTTACGGTGTTATAGTGTCGCCTGACGGCACATCTGTCTATACGGCTAATTATAATGCTGTTGGTTCTGTACTGATGTATAGTCGCAATACCACTACTGGGGCTTTGACGCCTCTATCTCCGGCAAGCATTGCAACTGGTGGTTCGTTGCCAAGTTCAATAGCAATTGCTCCTGACGGAACTTCAGTATATGTTACTTCTTCAAGCTCAAACACTATATCGCAATTCAGTCGAGATCCTGCTACGGGATTGTTAACAGCTCTAACACCTGCGACTATTGCTAGTAATAGTACATATGGTGTTGTTGTTTCATCGGACGGTAAGAATGCTTACGTTGCTAACTGGAATAACGGGACCGTATCAATGTATAACCGCGCTGCCTCAGGTGAATTGACGCCACTATCTCCGGCCACCATTGCGTCTGATGTGGGTGCATATGGAGTAGTTTTATCTAATGATGGTACAACAGCATATGCTTCAAGTGTTAATACTGCTAAGTTTTCTATTTATAGACGTGATCCTAGCACGGGTTTATTAACTGCTGAAACTCCTTTGACTGTTACTACCGGTGGCCGTCTGTATGGTATGGACATATCACCTGATGGCAAGTCTATTTATTTCGGAAATTCAACAACTAACACGCTAGCTATGTATAGTCGCAATCCAAGCGATGGTGCATTGACGCCAATGGATCCGTTAACTATTGCGACAACTGGGTCACCACGTTTGGTTGTTGTATCCCCTGACAATACTTCAGTCTATGTTTCTAATAATAATTTATATATAAATATGTATAATCGCAACACTACTACTGGTGCACTGACACTAGCTGGTACGCCTGTTCTGAACTTTGGTGGCCTATGTTATAGTATGGCTTTCTCACCTGATGGTAAATCTTTCTATGTTGGTAGTAAGGCTTCTTCTGCAGTTTTAATGTACAGTCGTCGTCTATCTAGTACCGGACCATTTACTCAAGGTAGAATAAGTTTGCCTGCTAATACATTGATTCATTATCGAGCTTATGCGACTAATAGTAAGGGCACGACTTATTCGGCTGACGCTACATTCACCACATTGCCATAACCTGACTTTTACAAATAACTACTAGCTCATGTTTACTAAAATTTGATAGATAAGTGATTATGCTACGCAGCAAAGACGATTCTAAATTGTAGCAAAATCGTTGATCGGATATTATGCGCATTAACGATAATTTCAGGCATTTATGCTATTCTATCACTTATAGACATGAGTTTACTTTCAGATCAGGTTGACCAAAAAGAAATTAACGTGATAATTCGCGAATTAGAGCGGGTCATTAGTAATGGCGTACCTGGCGATGTCGTTGAATTTGGTTGTTATGTCGGGACAACTAGTGTTTATATTGCGCAAGTTTTGGCGGCTCGAGAGGGTCGGCAATTCTATACTTATGACTCATTTGCTGGCCTGCCTGAAAAATCAAGTCAAGATGTCAGTCCGTTAGGTATTCAATTCAAAGCCGGTGAGTTGTTGGCTTCAAAAAAACAATTTATCAAAAATATGATGCAGGCGGGCGTGCCAGTACCTCGTGTAAAAAAAGCTTGGTTTAGTGATCTAACGCTAAGCGATGTGCCGAATTCGGTAGCTTTTGCGTATTTAGACGGAGATTATTATCGATCAGTGCTGGACCCATTAAAATTGTTGGATAGTGTCTTGGCACCAGGTGCAACTATCGTAGTGGACGACTATAGCAATGCGGCGCTGCCAGGTGTGGCAAAAGCTGTTGACGAATGGTTGCATGGTCACCCAGCCCAATTAAAAGTCGAGCAATCTTTAGCTATCATATATACAAAGCGCTAGTGCTTTTGTGCTATGATTAGACTTAATGAACGAAGATAAAGTCCAGGATAATCGTCGTGAGTCTGACGAACAAGCCACTGCACAGCGTGCGGCTATTTTAGGCATCAAATACCTGGATACGCGTTCGTTTGAGGCTACCATGTCGCTGGTCAACAATCTGCTAGAGATTTCGACTATGCATCAAAACCGAATTGTGCCTTTGCAGGCTGGTAATGAGGGCGGTCAGGCCTGGCAATTTGGCGCTACAACTCAAACGCCACAATCATACATTCGTGATTTAACCAATCAATACAGCAGCGTCGGTCACAATATTCAGATTTTCTTGATTTCGGGTAGTGGCTTCAAGCAATTGATGGATCGTTACGACCCTGTTATTAGAGTTATTCATGACGATATTAAAATCGCCAAAGAAGGCGACAGCGATACAATTGGCGAGGTCAGCAAAACACTAAATTCTGTTGGTACTGATGAAGTCTTTGATTATTTGATTGACCAGGCTGACCGATTGGGCGCTAGCGACATCCATATCGAAAACCAGCGTACTCATATTCGAATTCGTATGCGTATTGACGGTGTTTTGCACCCTGTAGCAGATTTGACGAATGACCGTTATCGAATTATTTTGGCAGCACTTGCATCACGCGCAAATATTTCGACTGCAGCAACCGAAGGCCAGTCAGGTCATATGCAAAAAGAGATTACTCGTGACAGCGCAACGCACTTATTGAACTTGCGCGTTGAGACCGTTCCGACTATGTATGGACAAGATGCTGTGTTGAGGTTGTTTAACTTTGACGAATCAATGTTAAATTTGGACAGGCTGGGTATTGGTGAGACCGAACGCCGCGAAATCGACGAGGTTATCAGCCATCCACGCGGCATGGTTTTGATGGTTGGACCAACTGGTAGCGGCAAATCAACGACGCTATACAGCATTATTAATGCCCTCAATTCGACTAATCGGAAAGTTATTACATTAGAGGATCCGATTGAATATGGCATCACTGGTATTTCACAGATTCCGGTTGATACGACCAATGGACAAAGTTTTGCCGATGGCTTGCGCTCGGTTATGCGACTTGACCCAGATGTTGTGATGGTTGGTGAGATTCGTGATGCTGATACTGCAAAAACTGCCATCCAGGCGTCGATTACGGGTCACTTGGTACTGTCGAGTTTTCACGCCAGCTCTTCGTCCGCGGCATTTACGCGTATGATTGACATGATTGGTGTTAACCCGATATTCAGCAGTGCTATTCGCCTGGTGATTGCCCAAAGGCTTGTTAGAAAGCTTGATGACGAAACAAAACAAGAATATGAGCCTGATGAGGCAACTCGCAACTGGGTTAGGGCTGCGCTGAAAGATTTACCGGCACACGTACAAAAGCCTGATTTTGATAATTTCAAACTATGGCGTCCAGTTGTCAGCGAAAAATCACCTTTTGGGTTTAATGGGCGAATTGTCATTATGGAACAAATGGTGGTTGGCGAAAGCATTCAAAGATATTTGCGTGGTGACGAGGCGGAAGTTAGCACTGAATTAATCGAAGATTCTGCTCGAAAAGCCGGTATGGTAACATTAATGGAACGGGGAGTTTTGGCCGCACTTCGCGGTGAGACGACTTTGGACGAAATTAATCGCGCAATTTAGGCCAAAACACTTTAAATAAACGAAATAATGTGTTATAGTCAGTAGCTGATTGTATCTATTAAACGTAAAAGTGAGAAGAAAATGAGTTTTGAACTAATCAAAAAAATTAATGATGCTCAGAAAAAACCGACCATTGTTGACGTCAAAAGCGGTGACACTGTTAGGGTTTACCAAAAGATTAAAGAAGGTGCCAAAGAGCGTATTCAGATGTTTGAAGGCGTTGTTCTTCGAACTGACCGAATGAATTCACACACTGCACGAATTACTGTTCGCAAAGTTGCCAGCGGTGTTGGTGTAGAAAAGAGTTTCTTGATGCACAGCCCATTGGTTGAAAAAGTTGTAGTTGTTAAGCGTTCAAAAGTTCGCCGAAACTTCCTTGGCTTTTTGCGCAACCGAAGTGGCAAAGGCTCACGACTTAAAGGCGTTAAGTTCGATCGTGAATCAATTAATGATGTTCATGACGCTGCTGTTGATGCCGAAGAAGCTCGCTTAAAAGAGCTAGCACACCAAGAGGCAGAAGCAAAGCTTGCTGAAAAAGAAGCTGCCGAAGCTGAACTAGCTGCCAAACAAGCCGAAGTCGCAGCCCGACACAACGAAGAAATCTAATTCTGACCTGTAATCAAATAAACCGCCACCTAGGCGGTTTTTTGATATATAAAAAACTGCGCGCAGTTGGGTTTTTCAAAGCGCGCGTATGTCAGTGAGCAAAACAGATCCATCCAAAAAATACTAAGTTTTGGACACTCGTCTGTACGTCAAAAACAAGGCTACATTTAACGAAAAATAAACTAAACCTTACAGTAACAACGCTGTTATACTTAGATAATGATAAAAGCAGTTGTTATTGACGTTGATGATACTCTTTGTTTGACCGAGGCGGCTTGTTTTGATTTGGAGAACGAGGTTTTGGGGCGAATGGGCAGGGTGCCAATGTCGCGCACGGTGCATTTGGCAACTTGGGGTAAGCCGCTGTTTGATGCGATGTTAGAGCGCTCGCCGGGTGTTGATATTGATGAATTTATTCATGCTTTTCAACCAGTTATTACTGAATATATCAACAGCGGCAAATTGGACGATATACCGCAGGTCAATTATGATGCGCTTGATAAACTAATCGAAGATGGCAAGATTGTAATTTTGCTGACCTCGCGAACGCCACACGAGCTAAAACACATGCTGGACCCGAAACATCAATTGAATGGACGGGTGAGGGCGATTTATCATAAAGGTAATACCAAATATCACAAACCCGACCCTCGCGTGTTTGATGAACTATTTGATGATCATCAATTTGCCCCGAGTGAATGCGTCTATGTTGGCGATTCTCCAACCGACGCGCAAGCAGCAAACGGCGCAGGAATGAGATTCATCGCTACACTTGAAAGTGGCTTGCGCCAAAGATCAGATTTTAATAAATATGAAGTCGATTATTTCATTGATAAATTTTCTGACTTAACCAAAGCTGTTGGTAAAATTGAACCATGATTTTGGGGATTGACGAAGTTGGGCGGGGGTCTTGGGCGGGGCCATTAGTGGTTGGGGCGGTTGTATTGGGCGGCGCACAAATTGACGGCCTGACCGATAGTAAAAAGTTGACCAAAAAGCGCCGTGAAGAACTGGACGTAATTATTCGTGAAACAGCACTCGGTATTGGATTAGGTTGGGTTCCAGCCAGCGAAATTGACGAAATTGGCTTATCTGCAGCACTACGATTGGCAACAATTCGTGCTGTCGAGCAAATTAAAGCGCCATATCACGAAATTATTATTGACGGCACCATCAATTTTTTGTCCGAAACTTCCAAGGGCAAATATGTCAAAACTTTGCCAAAAGCTGATCTGTTAATTCCAAGTGTTTCGGCGGCCTCAATCGTCGCTAAAGTTGCCCGGGATAACTATATGAAAGAACAGGGCAACGATTATCGCGAATACGGTTTTGACCAGCACGTCGGTTATGGAACAAAAAAGCACTCTGATGCGATTGAGAAGTTTGGTGTCACGTTGTTGCATCGTTTGTCATTTGCGCCACTAAAAAAATATGCGCCAAAAAACACCAAAGAATTAGGTAATTTTGCTGAAGATGTGGCGACTAAATACCTAAAAAAACTAGGTCATAAAATATTGGCGCGTAATTGGAAAACCAAAACCTGCGAAATCGATATTGTGTCCGAGAAAAGTGGGACAATCTTTTTCACGGAAGTTAAGCATCGTAATAATGACCAGCAGGGCGGTGGTTTGTCGGCCATAACTACCAAAAAACAAGATCAAATGAAATACGCTGCCAACTTATTTGTCAGCAAAAACAATTTGTACGACAACGACATGCGTTTGACAGTAATTTCTACTGCCGGAAAACCGCCAGAAGTCATCGAATATATCGAGTTATAAAACTACCAAATATGGGCGCGATTTTCAGGTGGCAAGTACATCTTATCTTTCTCGGTGACCTCGAAAGTATCATAAAAGGCGTTAATGTGCGGCAAGACACAGTTAATTCTGAAGACACCAGGTGGATGCGGGTCGGTTTTTGCTAAAAGAATTTGATATTCTTCCCTGATTGAACAACATTCAAGGTACGCGACGCTATGAAACAACTTTTTTAAATCATTATTGATATCTTTTTCTGGTGTTTTTGATTTTAGCGTATCGATAACCATCTCTAGCCCCCCGATATCTGCAATGGCTTCACCAAGTATCAAATCGCCGCGTAGGAAAACACCAGGCGCTACTTCATAATTGTCTGCTTGCTTGACTATGTTTTTGGCTAGCTCTTTGAATTTGCTTTGGTCTTTTTTTGTTTGCCATCTTTTTAAATTACCGTGTTCGTCAAATTCAGCGCCTTGGTCATCAAATCCGTGCGTCAATTCGTGCCCAATAAAAGATCCAATACCACCAAGGTTGGTTGGATAATCAGATTTTGGGTCAAAAAATGGCGGCTGAAGGATTGCAGCTGGGAAATAAACTGCCAGATGATTTAGGTTGTTGTATGCGTTGACGGTGTGGGCATTCATATGCCATTCTTCATATGGTGTTTTGTTGCCGGCTTTTGCGGTTTCAATGTCAGACATAACGACGTTAGCAGCTAATATATTAGCAAGATGATTGTAGCTAGAGAAGTTAAGCATATTTAGATCGCGCCACTTGGAGGGGTATCCTATGAATGCTCTCATATTATCGAGCTTAATGTGCGCCATTTTTTTCGTATCATCTTCCATCCAGGTTACTTGGTCTATGCGTCTGTGATATGCGGCACGAATATCTTCGACCATATTAAGCACGGCTTTTTTTGAAGATTCGGGGAAGTGTCGCTGCGCGTATTCGCGTCCTAATGCTTCGCCGATGACCAAATTATCTGCCAGCATAATGGTGCGCTTCCAGAGTGGATGTTGCTCCTTTTTACCACTAATTATCTTGCCGTAAAAATTGAAAAAGCAAGCAGTAGTGTCTTTGCTGATCCATGACATTAAATCATTAATTATATTCCAGGATAAATAATCCTTGATATCGGCTAGTGGTCGATCGTTAAAAAATTTTGACACATTTTCAATAAATGATGGTTGGCCAACAATAACGTTGCAGTTTGGTATTTTCCAACCCAGCTGTTTGAAGTATTCTGGCCAGTCGATACCTTTAAAGCGCTTTCCTAATTCATCAATGCTAAAGCTGTTGTAGCCTCTTTCGATATCGCGCAGCTCAATATCAGTCCAAGATGCTTTGGCTAGGTCCAATTCAATATCAAATATATTTTTCCAGTTGGTGTTCAGTAACTCTGGTATAAGCCTGCCAACCGAAGTATAGAATTTTTCATACTCTTGACGGATTTTTTTCATTCGTTTGTTGTCTTCTAGGTAGTAGTCGCGATTAGGTAGGCGTAGGCCATCTTGAAATATGCGGAACACCTCCAATTGGCTGTTTTTGTCGTCGGTCGAGACTTCAAATGTCCAGAAAGAGCTTAACCTTTGACGATGAGCATGTCCCAAATAGCTTGATAATTGTTTCTTATCGCTGATTTTTTGGATTTTTTCGAGTTCTTTCGCCAAAGTTTGTCGATGGTTATTTTCGTGAATCGTGTAATTTAATGAGGTTGAAAAGAATGTTTTTATCAATTTTTGGTCGTGATTTAATTTGTCATCGGATGTATTTGCTAATTCATCGACAATCGCATTAATCGCATCCATTGATTTATCGCGTAGGATATAGAAAGTACCCCAGGCGTTTTCGCTTGGAGGGATAGGGTTGTCTTTTAGCCAGTCATTATTTACGTAATGAAAAAAGTCGTCTTGAGGTCGTAATGTTTTATCGAATTTTGGCATAAAGCCTCTCTTTCTGGGGATTTGAAGATAGAAATTAAGTTTGTTTGTATATATTGTAACATCAAGTCGCAACCAAATTGGTTTATAATAACACTTATGTATAGACGCCGACGTTCGCTTGTGCTGACATTTATTGCCACGTTGCTGATTTATGTAATCATTTCGTTAACTTGGGTTGGTGAGCCGGCTAATCAACCAGTAGCTAAGGTCAATAATGGTTCAAGCCCAGCCGCTATTGCCTTGAAAGAATTATTGGTTAAAGGAAGAGCGCCCAAAACTGGCTATACGCGCGATCAATTCGGGTCGTCATGGCTGACCACCGCTGGCTGCGATACGCGCAATATTATTTTGAATCGTGATTTGTATAATGTAGTCGTGGGTGACAAATGTCAGGTAGTTAGTGGAATGTTGAATGACCCATATACCGGCAAAATTATTTCGTTTATTCGCGGTGGTTCGACCAGTGGCGATGTTCAGATTGATCACGTTGTAGCGCTGTCTGATGCTTGGCAAAAGGGAGCTCAGCAGCTAACACGTGAAGAGCGAGTGGCACTTGCTAATGATCCGCTGGAATTATTAGCAGTTGACGGTGGCGCAAATCAGCAAAAATTGGATGGAGACACGGCAACTTGGCTGCCGTCTAATAAGGCTTTTAGGTGCCAATACGTGGCTCGCCAGATTGCCATAAAACAAAAGTATAAATTGTGGGTCACTGCCGCCGAACATGACGCTATGAATGGCATCCTCGAAAAATGTCCTGACCAGTTGTTGCCAAGTCCATGAATATGCGATATACTAGTGGTTAGTACATTGCATTTTATCGGCCGGCAGGTCGATTTTTTTAATAGCAAAGGAGTAAATATGGAAGAAATAAATGTAAAACAATTGGTTTTAGCGGTACATACTATCGCCGAAGAAAAAAACCTACCAGAAGAGACAGTTATGTCTGTTATTGAACAGGCTATCGCCGCTGCGTGGCGCCGTGACAACGGTGAGCGCGACCAAGAAGTCCGTAGTGAGCTGAATATCAACGACGGTACCGCACTGGTATTCGTTATTCGCGAAGTAGTCGAAGAAGTCGAATCACCAATTAACCAAATCAGCTTAAAAGATGCCAAAAAAGTCAAAAAAGATGCTGTTATTGGTGATACTATCGAAGAAAAGCATGAAGTCACTTCATTTGGTCGTGTTGCTGCTCAGACTGCAAAACAGGTTGTCTTGCAACGTTTGCGCGAAGCAGAGCGTGAAGTTGTCTTGGCTGAGTACGAAGACAAAATCGGCACAGTTGTCAATGGTACCGTTCAGCGTGTCGAACCACGCGTTATTCGCGTTGATTTGGGCAAAGCAAGTGGTATTATCCCACAAAGCGAACAAATCCAAGGTGAATATTACAGTGTTGGTAGTCGCCTTAAGGTATTTATCAAAGATATCGAGCGTGACAATCGTGGGCCACAACTGATTCTTAGTCGCGGCAACGAACAATTCATCGAATACTTGTTTAAGCAAGAAGTCCCCGAAATTGATACTGGTGCGGTTGAAATTAAAGCTATCGCTCGTGAAGCTGGCCGCCGAACTAAACTAGCGGTTGTCAGTACTGTTCCTGGAGTTGACCCAGTTGGTACATTTGTTGGTGGTCACGGAACGCGTGTTCAGGCTGTCATGAACGAGATTGGCAATCAGGAGAAAATCGATATCATCGCTTTTGACAAAGACACCATTCAATTTATCAAAAACGCGCTAAGCCCAGCCGAGGTCGCCAAGGTTGAGTTGAACGAAGCTGACAAAAAAGCCGTCGTTTACGTCAACGAAGACCAACAATCAATCGCGATTGGACGTGCTGGACAAAACGTACGTTTAGCTAGTCGTTTGACTGGATACGAGATTGATATCGAGCAAATGGCAGCTCCAAAAGCACCTGCTGTCTCTTCAAAGAAAAAGAATATTGAAGACAGTTTGCTTGACGCTCTACAATCAGTAGCTGAATAATAAAAAGTCAAAAATTAACAAGCTAGCACTCTATTGACCGGAGTGCTAGCTTTGATATAATTGGTTATAGGAAAAGATGAAATTTTATACGTATTGTTTATTAGGAGGTAGGTAAGAATATGGCTGATGAGTATTCAGATTTTGTCGCACACTTGACTGACGATGCGCGTACCAGCTTGCACCATGCCAGTATTATTGCCCAAGGCTACGGAAGTTCGTATATTGGCACCGAGCACTTGTTGTTGGGAATCTTGGCGCAAATGACGTCGGCTGGGGCCAAGATATTAGCTGATTCTGGTGTAACGCTTGACAGGGCGCGTGTGGCATTAAACTTGGCGCCAATTACTGTGATTGTTAGTCCCGAGGCAAAGGGCCTCAGTGAAACTGCTAAATTGACCTTAAAAATGGGTTGGGAAATCGCCCAAGAGTTTCATCATGATTATTTGGGTACCGAGCATATTTTGTACAGTATTCTTAGCCAAAGAAATGCTCGGGCTTCGGTCTTGTTACGTGATATGGGAATCGATTCCTCGGATATGTTGAGTCAAGTTGAAGATTACTTGAACCGTGACAAAAACAACAATGATGGTTATCAGGAATCGACACAAGCCTACATTGATAAATCCAAGAATCGACAAAAAGGCGCATTGTCATTATATGGAACTGATTTGACTTCTCTGGCAAGCGAAGGCAAATTGGACCCAGTTATTAATCGAAGTACCCAAGAAGATCGGGCAATTACGATTTTAAGCCGCCGAACCAAAAACAATCCAGTCTTGATTGGCGAGCCAGGTGTTGGCAAGACAGCAATCGTTGAGGGAATCGCCCAGCGTATTGGCAGTGAAGACGTTCCGGATAATTTGTTGGATAAGCGACTGATTCAGTTGGACTTGGCTGGTATGATTGCCGGTACAAAATATCGTGGTGAGTTCGAAGAGCGATTAAAAAAAGTCTTGGCCGAGATAAAAAAACAAGGCAACATCATCTTGTTTATTGACGAAATACACTTGTTGGTTGGTGCTGGTGCTGCCGAGGGTACGATTGACGCGGCTAATATCTTAAAACCCGCATTGGCACGCGGTGAAATTCGTTTGATTGGTGCAACGACAATTGATGAATACCGCAAATATGTCGAGAAAGACACTGCGCTTGAGAGGCGGCTGCAGACTGTTAAGGTACCAGAACCGTCTCCAAAGGATACGATTGCAATCTTAAAGGGGTTACGCCCAAGATATGAAAAATACCACGGCGTCAGTATTAGCGACGAAGTTATCGAGGATGTAGTTTATTTGTCGGATAGGTACATCAGCGAGCGATTTATGCCAGACAAAGCGATTGATGTTTTGGATGAAGCGGCGGCGCTTGTTCATATAAAATCTGGTAAAAGACCAAGCAAATTGCGCGAATTTACGGTCCAGCTGAAAAACTTGAATGAAAAAATGGAAGAGGCAGTCAGCTCGGAGGATTACGAACGAGCGGCCTTGTATAAAACCAGGATTAGTCAGATATCTGTCAAAATTGAAGAGACCAAAGAATCTTTCGAGAACAAAAAGCCGATTGAACTAACATCTGATGATATTGCCGCGGCGATTGCTCAAATTACTAATATACCTGTAAACCGTGTTCAAAAGTCCGAGGCAAAGATGTTGCGTGAGCTTGAAAAGCATCTTGGCAAGTATATTGTCGGTCAACAAGAGGCTCTATCTAAGGTTTCTGGCGCTATTAGACGCGGGCGTAGCGGTGTTTCAAGCAAGTCTAGGCCGATTGGCTCATTTGTGTTTTTGGGCCCAACAGGCGTGGGCAAAACCGAGTTAGCGCGAGTTTTGGCACGTGAAGTCTTTGGAAGTGATGAAGCATTGATAAAAATCGATATGAGCGAGTTTCGCGAAAAGCATAACACTAGTCGTCTTGTTGGTGCCCCAGCGGGATATATCGGATATGAGGACGCGGGACAGCTAACTGACAAAGTTCGCCGTCAACCATATAGCGTTGTTTTGTTAGATGAAATCGAAAAAGCTCATCCGGAAGTGTTTAATATGCTGTTGCAGATATTGGAAGACGGCGTGTTGACTGATGCCAAAGGCCGCAAGATAAGCTTTAGTAATACAATTGTGATTCTAACTAGCAACTTGGGGTCCGAGATTATGGCCAAAGAGTCAAGCCTTGGTTTTCATGCTGCCACGAAGAATGATGAAGCCAAGCTTGAGGATGTTCACAAAGAAAATGCCGAAGCGGCCGAAGCGGCCTTAAACAAGATGATGAGACCCGAATTAATTAACCGTTTTGACGGAATTATCACCTTCCGCGCATTAATGCACAAGCAAATTAGTAAAATATTTGATAATCTTATTAATGAGCTACAGCAACGTTTAATCCCAAAAGGCTTACACTTGGTGATTAAGCCTGCGGCCAAAAGAAAGATTATCGAAATGGGTTATAACGAAAAATTTGGTGCTAGGCCACTCAGGCGTACCATTCAAGACGAGATAGAGCACCGCATCGCCGATGGCATACTGTCTGGAAGTCTCGAAAAGGGTAGCGTACTGGTTGTAAGTCTAAAAAACAAGGAAATCAGTATTGATGCCAGAACAGAAATATAACAGATTAGGCTTAATACTCAATCTAGTATTTAGTTTTGCTTTGATCGTCTCGGCTGTTTTGATAGTGTTAAATCGACAGTGGATTATAGACCAAATCAACGTTTGGCAGTATTCCTCAACGGTCGCAATAGATTCTTTGGTTGAACGAGCGGGCATGAATGACCGTGGTTTGTTTTTATATCATGCTTCTCAGCCGACGTTGGACGGGACGCAAAGTTTTAACGATTCGTGTGACAGAATTGAAAATACAGTTTCTGTTATTGGCTGTTATACCAACAACAAGATTTATATTTATGACGTGACGGATGCTCAACTTGATGGCATACGCGAAGTAACAGCCGCTCACGAAACACTGCATGTGGCTTATGACAGGCTGACGGTTGATGAAAGGATAAGAGTTGGCGCGTTATTGGAAGAAGAATTTGAAATACTTAAACATGATGCCGGATACGCTGATAGGATGGCTTTTTATGATCGAACCGAGCCAGGCGAGCGTGACAATGAGCTACATTCAGTTATTGGAACAGAGGTGTCAGATATTAGTTCTGAGCTTGAAGCCTATTACGACCAATACTTTAGCGACAGGCAAAAAGCCGTAACGTTATATGAAAAATACAGTAGCCAGTTTAAAGTCTTAAAAGATAAGGCTGATAAACTAGCTGGTCAATTGGACACCTTGAGTAAATCAGTCACTAAGCGAACGGCAGAATATAACACCGAGGCTGGGGCGTTAAATAATGATATCGAAGTGTTTAATAGACGGGCAAGTAGTGGTTATTTTGCGTCGCAGTCTGAGTTTGCGGCTGCACGATTTGCTCTCGAACAAAGAGTATTGACGCTAGAAGAGTTAAGGACCCAGATTAACATCGATATCGAAAAACATGTCGTGTTGTTGGTGGAATACAATTCAAATGCAGCTAAGTCTGATAATCTTTATGACAGTATTGATAGTACTCTTGCGCCAGCGCCGTCGGTTTAGGTTATACTAAGAGTGATGGCTAAATCAAGAACTCAGTTTGTTTGTCAAAATTGCGGTGCCAGTTATCCTAAGTGGATGGGTAAGTGTGATAATTGCGATGAATGGAATACTCTTGTCGAGCAGGTTGTCGAAGGCGCTCGTGGAAAGTCGGCCGTATCAAAAAGCAGCTCATCTGGAAGTATTTTGACGGTTCAAAATATGAGCACAATCTCGGATACCGAAAGTGTCCAGCGTTTGAGAACTGGCTTTAAGGATTTGGATGATGTTTTGGGCGGTGGCGTACTGTTGGGCGGAGTGATACTACTGGCTGGTCAGCCTGGTATCGGTAAAAGTACATTACTTTTGCAACTATCTGCCTATATTGCTAAAAGCACCCACGTTTTGTATGCCAGTGGCGAAGAGTCGGCCAGTCAAGTCAAGTTGCGTGCGACTAGATTGGGCGCCGAAACTAGCGAGCGACTTGATTTTGCCTCTAGCACTAGTGCCGATGATATTGCGGCTACAATCAGGTCTGGTAATTACAAACTTATAATTATTGATTCAATTCAAACCTTGGCGCTTGATGAAATATCATCAGCCCCAGGTACGGTTAGCCAGATAACAAATAGTAGTAATGTTATTATCAGAGCAGCCAAGCAATCTGGCGCAGCAGTAATTCTGGTTGGACATGTTACAAAAGAGGGAAGTATTGCTGGTCCAAAAGTCTTGGAGCATCTTGTAGATGTGGTTTTACAATTTGAAGGCGACAGATATGGTGGATTCAAGGTTATTAGGGCGGCGAAAAACCGATTTGGTTCAACTAACGAGGCTGCGATATTTGAAATGGAAAAAGAAGGTCTGCGATTGGTTGAGAATCCGTCGGCTGCACTGCTGGCCGAAAGGCAAAATGCTGACGGATCAGTCGTTTTGGCGACGATAGAGGGCACCAGACCGCTGCTGGTCGAGATTCAGGCATTAGTTAACCCAACAAGTTTTGGGTATCCTAAAAGGACGGCTAGTGGCTTTGACTTAAATCGATTAAATTTGTTGATTGCAGTCCTAGAGCGCCGAACTAAGTTAAATTTGTCCGACAAAGACGTGTATATCAATGTTGTCGGTGGTATCAAATTAAATGACCGAGCTGCTGACCTAGCAATTTGCATGGCAATCGCCAGTGCCGCCGCTGAGCGTCGCATAGACGATGGCGTCGTAGTATTTGGTGAAGTTGGTTTGGGTGGTGAGGTACGATCAGCCGTTTCAGCCGACCGCCGAATAGCCGAGGCAAAAAAATTAGGCTTTAAAAAAGCCATAGCACCGAAGACATTATCAAAAAATCAATTTGTAGTAGGCGTTAGCGACCTAAGAACCGCATTAATCGACTACTTACAAACTAAGAAGAAATAAGGAAATAAATGGAAAACTTAATTGTATTTATACTAATCATAATATTGCTAGAGTCATCGTACTTAATAGCTACAAATACAAAAAAACTATCACACAAAAAGGATAATAAGCCGATTTTTGTTGACACGTCAGTATTAATTGACGGTCGTATTATCGCTGTCGCTGAATCGGGCTTTATTATGAACAAGCTTTATATTCCGCGCAGCGTTGTCGGTGAGCTTCAATATCTGGCGGATAATGCCGATAGCGAAAAGCGCAGTCGAGCACGCCACGGTCTGGACAACGTTTCGACATTGCAGCAAATGCCAAATGTTGATGTTGATATATTCCAAGATGGCAACAAAGCCGAGGAAGGCGTCGATGAGCGCTTGCTAAAACTAGCCAAGCAACACAATGGTTCGGTTTGTACAATCGATTATAACCTTAACAAAGTTGCTCAGGTTGAAAAAATCCCTGTGTTAAATGTTAACGATTTGGCGATGAAGTTGCGCATGGCATATTTGCCAGGCGAAAAAATGTTGCTGGAATTGACGCAAAAAGGTCAAGATTCACACCAAGCTGTCGGTCATTTGGCTGACGGTACAATGGTAGTGGTTGAGCATGCCAACGGTCAAATCGGTCGTCAGGTTGAAATCGAATTTGTTCGCAGTCTGCAGACAGCCGCTGGCAAGATGATGTTTGCCCGACTTACTGGTCCAAATATAAATGCAAACACTCGCCAGAATAAACCAAATGCTGCAACAAAGAGTCCTCGCCCAACCCAGCAAAATAGTCGTCCCAAAAAGAACTTCAATAACAACAACCGTCGCAATCAACAGGGCCGCCCACAAAAAAAGAACAACGAAGATAACTTGATAAATCTTGTGAATAAACAGCAGTAATATATTAATTACGGTGTGGTTATTGTATATACCGGTAGGTTGGTTGGACCAGTTGCTGATTCGGTGTAATAACCAGTATCAGTTACTGTTGCTGAAATTGACTTCTGGCTAGTGTCACTTGATGTCAGTGTGACATCGTAGGTGTATGTATCGCCGTCACCTGCGGGCTGAGTAGATACGACAGTGTTGCCGATTTTGATTTGTACTTCCGAGATATCGAACGTACCCTTGGCTGCGGTTACGGTAATAGTATAGATATTCTTGTCTGGACCACCGGCTGCCGCCCAATCAATAGATAAGCTTGGCATTACGTCCGAGGCTTTGTGGACATTATCAGTCTTCTCGGCGTTATAACCATCAGGTGCAGTATATACAGCCTTCTTAGTAACAGGATCAATCATCTTAGTTACTTCAAGTTCGATTTTGGCGCCATCAGGCGTAAAATCGCTAGCCTTCATTTTCGACACCTTATCAAAGGTCATCTTGGCTTTGGTCTGACCTTGAGTTTTGTTCCAGTAAGATGGATATACTTCACCCTTGACTGTCTGGATGCCTGAAGGCGGCGTAAACCAGTCACCGGACTTCCACAGATTAGCTTTGGCGTACACAGTCTTGTGAGCATATTCCATCACCTTTGCGATAATCGGCCCAGGAATAAGTGATGTGCCGTTTTTCAAAATCGTAGCGTCCGAGTTGCCCAGCCAAACCGCCATCGATAGGACGGGGCTATAGCTGATCATCCAAATATCTTTGGCATCACCGCCCTTGTCTGATGTACCGGTCTTTGTAGCGGTTGGCACATCTTGTATATACATACCAAGCGCATGGTAGCCATCAAGTGGTATCCGAGCGTTATCGTCATGTAGAATATCGCTAACAATATAGGCCGACTGTGCGTCAATGATTTTGACAGAGGCAGTGTCGGTCCACTTTTTCAGTACGTCGCCAGCATTGTTTTTAACTTCCAAAATAGTTGATTGTGGTTTGTACGCACCCTGTCTGGCGACAGTAGCATATGCGTTAACCAAGTCAATTTGCCTCAAGCCACATCCACCAATTGCCGCCGCAAGGCCCACTTGAGTCTCATCGCCCTGAGTACAATAGCTTGTTGCTCCCAAATTGCGAATAGTTTTTAAAGTTGGCTCGACTCCAGAAATATACATTGCTTCAACTGCAGGGATATTACGTGATGTAGCTAAGGCTGAACGAATGGTCATCTTACCCTTGAAGGCGTGATCGGCGTTATATAGTTTTGCGCCATATATAGAATCAATATTAGTATCGTTTAGAATGCTGCCGCTGCCGTAATTAGCCATACCAGTTGGTTGTTTTTGAAATAGTTGAGTATAAACTAAAGGTTTTATTGTTGAACCTGGTTGGATATAGGCTGTTGCGGCGTTGTCCTGGCCATACCCAGGGTAAGTAAAGCTGCGACTGCCCATCAAAGCGACAATTTGACCAGTTTTGGTGTCTTCGACGGTTGCTGCACCGTTAGAAAAGCCTGCCCACTCAGGTGTCGATGATTTAAACATATCATTCATTGCTTCTTCAAGCTTGTTTTGAATACTTAGGTCCAAAGTAGTCTTAACAGTTAAGCCGCCTTGGCCGACGGTTGCTTTACCAAGGTCATTTTCAAGCTCGGCTTTGACCATTTGAACAAAGTGAGCAGCCTTGATATTGGTATATTGGCTTGACTCTGGTTTTAGGTGGTCGATGATAGGGTATTTTATAGCTTCAGAGGCCTGGTCTTTGGTAATATAACCTTGGTCGGCCATGTTGTTTAGAACCGTGTGCTGCCTATCTAATAATGCAGCGTGTCCGGCTACGTTATAAGGATCGTAAATCGAAGGATTTTGAGGTATAGCAGCCAACAAAGCGGCTTCTGGCAAAGAAAGCTCCTTTGCTGATACGCCAAAATAGGTTTGAGCGCCTGACTCGGCACCGTTGCGGCGACCGCCATATGGCGATTCGTTTAGATACAAAGTCAAAATTTGCTCTTTGTTGTACATTCTTTCGACTTCAATCGCCAAAATCATTTCTTTGATTTTGCGGGGAATACCGGCCAAGCCTCGTTGTTGGGACTCATCGGCAAAAAAGACTTGCTTAACTAATTGCTGCGTCAATGTCGAACCGCCCTGCGTGTCGCCACCGATGACGTTATTAATAGCAGCACGCATTAATCCAGAGGGGCTGATTCCACCTTCGGTGTAGAAGTTTTTGTCTTCAATCGCAACGGTTGCTTGTTTTAGATAGTCACTTAGCTGGTCGCTTTCAACCACTAATTGATAGTTGCCGGTGCCACGGTCTTCCCATAAAACTTTACCGTTGCGGTCTAGATATGTAGTAACGGTGCTTTGGACGCGTTTGGCTAATTCGCCTGGTCTGATGGCATCTAAATCTTTGCTGTAGTATGCAAATAACCCACCAACTGCAATTGCCATCAAAAGCAGTAATATCCCGCTGATTTTCAGCATTTTAATCGCTCCGCGCTTGCTAAAGATGTATCCGATAACGCGTTTAGGGTGCATACGATAAAAAAATCGCTTGATAGGATTTTTTGGTAATGACGCCAAATATTGAGCATGACGCCTAGAAGCGGCGTCTTTTTTGGCTCGTCTGGATTGAACTAAATTAGAATAAACGCTTATCTTGCGCGTTTTGAATACTTTTCTACCCACGTATAATATTTCCCATAAGTAATACTTAAATTATTATACCACCATGCGCAATACGTGCCCATGTCTTTTAGCGAAAAATCGCTAGTGCAAGACGACTACGAGTTTGATATACTAACAGATATATATTAGATAAATAAGGGGAAATCATGAAGCTTTCTGACGAACTGAAGTGGCGCGGTTTTATAAACCAAACTACTTACAACGACATATCAATCCTAGATGAAAATCCCGTTTCTTTCTATTTTGGCGTTGATCCAAGCGCTGACAGTATGACAATCGGTAATCTGGCGGCTGCCATGATGGTTCGTCATTTTATTGACCACGGACATAAGGCCTTTTTGTTGGTTGGCGGTGCGACCGGTATGATTGGTGACCCAGACGGCAAGGCCGATGAACGTAATCTAAAAACACTAGACGAGATAGCCAAAAACAAAGCCGCAATCGCGGCGCAATACAAACAAGTTTTTGCCGGTCAAGATTTTACGCTAGTTGATAACTATGATTGGTTCAAAGATATAAATTACCTAGACTTTTTGCGTAATGTTGGCAAACATGTGCCAATGAGCCAAATGCTGGGTCGCGATTTTGTCCAAGCACGACTAGGGGCCGACGGTTCTGGCATCAGTTACGCTGAATTTAGCTACTCTTTGATTCAAGGTTTTGACTTTTTGCATCTTTTCCGCGAGCATGGCGTGACACTGCAGGTTTGTGGCGCCGACCAGTGGGGCAATTCAATCGCTGGTGTTGATTTAATCAGACGAATTGAGGGCAAGGAGACGCACGTATATTCAACTCCACTCGTAATCAACAAAGCGACTGGCAAAAAATTTGGCAAGTCCGAGGATGGTGCAGTTTGGTTGGACTCAGACAGAACCAGTATCTATAAGTTTTACCAATTTTGGTTGAACTCTGATGACGAAGGCGTGATTGATTACGCTAAGGTTTATACTTTATTATCGAAAGAGCAATTAGAAGATCTAGAGCGTGAACGAAACGATAATCCAGGACTCAGGAAGGCCCAAAAAGTCTTGGCTCACGAAGTCACTACAATAGTCCACGGTGCTGAGCGAACGGCTAGTGTTGAGCATGTGACCGATGTTTTGTTTGGTGGGGCTGATTTTAATAGCCTGTCAGATAGCGAGCTTGATGTGTTGGCGGCCGAAATTCCTGCAAATACTGTCGGAAAAACAGCTATAGAATATTTGGTTGAATCTGAAATTGCATCAAGTAACAATGATGCTCGCAGGCTGATAAGTGCTGGCTCTATATCTATTAACAGTCAAAAAATTGCCGAAGACCAAACAATTTCTGATAAATCTTTAATCAAAAAAGGTAAAAATAGTTTTATTCTTGTTCGATAATGTTTAACGAAAGGATTTAAATGCAACAACTTGAGGGAAAATTGTCGCCAGCAGCCATCGAGAATATCAATAATTGGCTGAATCAATTAAAGTATCGAGAATATCAACCTGAACTAATAAAAATGATTCAGGATGAAAAATGGGACGATTTGGAAGATGCTTTTTTCAAAGTCATTGAATTTGGAACCGGTGGCAGACGTGGCAAAACCGGGCTTGGATCTAATCGAATTAATAAAATCACCATTGGCGAATCGGCTCAGGCTTTATGCGAGTACGCTTTGTCTTTTGACAAAGACGCCGCATCAAAAGGTATAGTTATCGCTTGCGATACCCGATTGACTTCGCCCGAACTTAGTCGTTTTGCTGCTCAGGTATTGGCTGCGAATGGTTTTCGAACCTTTGTTTTTGACAGTTTTAGAGCTACTCCGGAATTAAGCTTTGCGGTAAGACATCTTCACTGTGCGGCTGGTATTGTGATTAGCGCCAGCCATAACCCACCGTCAGATAATGGCTTTAAGGCATATTGGAGCGATGGTGGTCAGTTGGTGGCCCCTCACGACAAAGGTGTTTTGGCAGTTGCAGCGAGCATTGAAGAGATAAAATCGATTGATTATAACCAAGCGGTTCTTGATGGCAAGATTGAAATTATTAGTCGTCTTGTTGATGACGCCTATATTGCAGCGGCCGTCGCCGAGGCTTTGGGCACTGATCGTGATATTGATATTGTTTACTCACCACTTCATGGTACTGGTCAAACCAGTGTTTTACCAGTGTTGCGAGCAGCCGGTTTTGAAAAAATTCTGACAGTCGAGGATCAAATGGCGCCTGATGGCAGTTTCCCAACAATTCCAAGTGGTAAGCCAAATCCTGAAGAAAAGCCAGCCAATGACATGGCAGTTGCTCAGATGATGGCCGAAGGCGCAGACATTGCGATTACTAATGATCCAGATGCTGACCGCATCGGTGTAATGATTCGCCAAGGAGACAAGCCAGTATATCTAAACGGCAATCAATCGGCAGTGTTGGCGACTGACTACGTATTAAAACAACTAAAAGCGCGCGGTGAATTGACACCAAAACATTATGTTGTTAAAACGATTGTCACGACAGATATGATTAAGGCACTAACTGATTATTATGGTGTCAAATTATACACAAATTTGTTAATTGGCTTTAAATATATTGGTGAATTAATATTGCAAAAAGAAAAAACCGATGAAATTTTTGTGCTGGGGTGCGAAGAAAGTTATGGCCTACTAAAGGGAACTTACGCGCGCGACAAAGATGCTGCGACTGGTGCGTTGCCAATTATAGAATATGCTGCCGAGCTTAAAAAACAGGGTAAAACACTCCAAGACAGGCTGTTTGAGCTTTATCAGCAATACGGTATTTATGCCGAAAGACTTGATACGATGTATTGTTTGGGCGCAACCGGCTTTGAAAAGATGCAAAAGATTATGGAGAGCTTGCGTGCAACTGCGCCTGGCCAAGTTGGTGACGAAAAAGTTACGGCAATTCATGATTACTCGGTACTTCAACGCAAAGACGTCGTCACTGGTCAACTTACTCCAATCGACTGTCCAAAAGGCAATATTATAGTGTTGGAATTTGGCGATTATCGTAAACGAATTACGATTCGTCCAAGCGGTACCGAGCCAAAGTTGAAGTTTTATATTCAGTGGTACAAGAATTACGATAATTCTGTCGATGCCGAAGTGCAGACCAAGACGCTGGATGTTTATCTGCAAAAACTTTCTGGCGACCTCGAAAAAGTTTTGGGCGAACTTAATTGATAATCAAACTGTTATTATAGTTACATGAACCTACTATCACCGCTTGAAAAAGTAAAAGGGGTTGGAGAAAAAGTCGGCGATCAATTTGCCCAAGCTTCGATATACTCGGTTGGTGATTTGATTGAATTCTTTCCCCGGGTGTACGAGGATTTTTCGCGTGTTACTAAAATTTCTGACATAGAACCTGGCAAGATGACGATAAAGGCCAAATGTGAAAAAATCGCAACTCGTCCAGTGCGTCGCGGACTTCGTATTACGACGGCTACATTAGCAGACGAATCGGGTAAGTTGCAGGCAGTCTGGTTTAACCAGCCCTATCGTGAAACTCAGTTGAAATCTGGCGACGAATTCTTTTTTTCGGGTGAGTTTGAGTTTAATTACAATCGTTATCAAATGACAAATCCTAGTGCTGAACTTGTTAAAGATATGCCGGTACAGACTGACAGGATTCTACCGATCTATAGGTCAATTAAAGGGCTAAAAACCAATCTGGTGCGCAAGATTTTAGCCGAACTCCGACCGCTTATTTCGATTCTACCCGAGACTATGCCAACCGAGATTGTTAAAGACGAGGGATTAATGTCGAGGCAGGAGGCTGTCATGGCGATGCATTTTCCGGATGACATGAAAGAGGTTGAGCGGGCGCGTGAGCGACTTGGTTTTGAAGAATTATTTCAATTGTTGCTGGCCAGCCAGCTTAATCGGCTGGAAAACGCCAAGCTAGAGGGTTGGAGTATCCCTTTTGAACAGCCAGTAATTGCAAATTTTGTCAAAAAGCTTCCATTTAAACTGACAACGGCACAAAGGGTTTCTGCGTGGGAGATTATCAAAGACCTCGAACGTCAGACGCCGATGAATCGCCTGTTGCAGGGTGATGTCGGATCAGGCAAGACTGTCGTTGCTGGTCTGGCGGCCTGTCAGGTAGCCCATTTTGGCCTACAGACGGCTATTATGGCTCCAACCGAGATATTGGCGGGTCAGCACGCCGAAACTTTGGTTAAATTATTACAACCGCTTGGAATATCGGTCGGGTTGTTAACTGGCAGCGTCAAAGGCAAAGCCCGAGTGACACTGTACGGCCAAATTGAGTCTGGTGAAGTTGATGTGATTGTCGGTACGCATGCTTTGATTCAGGAAACTGTTAAATTTGCAAAACTTGGCTTTGTCGTAATTGACGAACAACATCGTTTTGGTGTCAAACAACGCCAGGCATTACTACAAAAATCTCATTATATGCCGCATTTGTTGGCGATGACGGCTACACCAATACCGCGAAGCTTGGCGCTGACGGTTTACGGCGAGCTGGACATTAGCGTTCTGGACGAACTTCCAAGCGGTCGTTTGCCGATAATTACTAAAATTTGGTCGCCTAATAGTCGAGCACAGCTTTATGAGAAGGTTGATAGGGAAATTGAAGCTGGTCGCCAGGCCTATGTTATCTGTACTTTGATTCAAAACAATCCTGATAATGAAGCGAAAAGTGTCCAGACTGAATATGTCAAACTGCAAAATTCTGTCTTTAAGCATCGCCGAATTGGACTTTTGCATGGCAAGTTGAAGTCGGAAGAAAAAGACGCAGTCATGCAGAAATTCGCGCGTGGTGAAATCGATATTTTAGTTAGTACAACAGTAGTTGAAGTCGGTGTTGATGTCCCAAATGCGACAGCTATGATTATCGAGGATGCCGACAAATTTGGCTTGGCCCAACTTCACCAGTTGCGTGGTCGTGTTGGTCGTAGCGTCCATCAAAGCTATTGTTATTTAATAAATAGCTCTAGCGCCAAGCCGTCTCAGCGTCTGCGCGAGGTTGAAAAGTCAAACGACGGTTTCTATTTGGCCGAAGTTGACCTCAAATTGCGTGGTCCGGGCGAAATCTATGGCAGGGCTCAGCACGGAGCGTTGAATCTGCAAATTGCAACGTTGGGTGACACCAGATTAATTGCGCGGGTTAACCGTCAGGCGGCCAAGTTCGCGTCTAATCCTGATGACATGTTAAAATATAAACAACTTGCTACCCAGGTAAGCTATTATCAGCGTTTAACTACATTAAACTAATAAATTTAAAATAATCAGCTATATCCCAATAGCTAACAGCCAAAGGCTAACTAAATGTATTCAGGTACAACTTTACGTCGTGATTCAGGAAGACTGGTCGGAGCCCATCAAAAAATTGATCGGGTCGCTCGTCGCCATCTGGAAAAACTCGTCAAAAATCGGACCATTTTTCCTAGTATCGGTGCCATTCTGCATTTTGAAGGCAAGAACGGTCCGGACGGGATAAAACTCAAGAGCCCAATGCAGGACGAGTTTGAGCACGTCATTGATCCGACCGACCCAAATGACGATATGCTGGTGATAGTAATCAATGATCACATCATTAACTTATCGAAAGCTTTGAAGATAAATAATTATGAGCGCGCTTCGTTTGAGTCGGCTTGGTTGGCGCACGCGATTGTAGATGGTCTGACTCCGCCGCATCACTACCGCCTGGACGACGAGGCTAGGGCTAATTGGATAAGTAACAATGCCAGAATTACTAAGTTAAAGGAAGGATATATTGCGCGTGATGCCAAAAAACGTAGTGGTTTAATCGAAAAGTGGGGATCATGGGGCTCGGGTGGCGTCGTGGCCCATATTTTGTTTGAACTGGGTGTAGCGTCAGTAATAACACCTGGTAGTTTTAAACAATGTGCTTTGACGGACGAAGATATTTCAAAACTTAAAACCGACGGTTTTGAAAAAATGTACACCGGCATTATTCATGAAGTGTATGAAATGAATATGTATAATATTTTTTGCCAAAAGGGCTGGACGCGCGATTTGGCGCGCAAAGCTAAATCTATTTTAGTTCCCGAGATGATTCGTTCGGTTCAATTGGCTTGGTATCAGGCCGTTGTTCTATCAGAGCAAAAGAAATGAATCTAAGGATTATTGCCGGCAGATTCGGTGGCAGAACAATCAAAGCACCCACAGGCCGCGTTACTCATCCAATGAGCGATAGGGTTCGAGGTTCGCTGTTTAATATGATAAACAACAGATTGGACGGCGCTGATGTGCTGGATATTTTTGCTGGTACAGGCTCTTTGGGCCTTGAGGCACTTAGTCGCGGAGCCGAGAAGGCGACATTTGTCGAGCGTGACCGAATTGCCAGCAGGATATTAGACGAAAATATTAAATTATTGGGTGTTAGTGATGTCACCGAGGCAACGCAAATTGGTGCATCGACTTGGATTGATAAGAATCCTGACAAGCGGTTTGATATTATCTTTGCCGATCCGCCTTATGATGATATGCAATTGGGGGTGGTTACGAGGCTAGGGGGTTTATTGAAACCTGGTGGAATGTTGGTTTTGTCGCATCCAGAAAAAGCAGCGTTGCCAGAGATTGAGGGGCTGGAAGTTGTTGAGGATAGAGGATATGGTGGGGCTTGGTTGAGACTTTGGAAAAAGATCTAGGGCTAATTTTTTAAACATATTTACTGTATTAACTAAGTCAGATTGAATTTAGGTGACCGTAGCTTTTCGAGAAATATCAGAGTGATTGAGATAGTTATGGCGACTAATATGACAATAGCAACAATTACAACAAAGAGTTCGACAATCTTAAAGCGCGACTTTTATAAACCATACCTCGTCTTGGTATTGTTAAAATTTTGTAATATCTCCGTACCAGACAGTGCTCGATTATAGACGCTAATTGTGGCTATTGATCCAGTTAGATTGTAGCTCGTGCCAGTATATGTACCGACTTTGGCAGTTATATTATTTATTGCCAAATTACCCGTTCGAGCCGTTGTGCCAACTTGAACCCCATTCTTGTATATCTTGATACTGGTGCCATCATAAGTGCCAGCAAAGTAATACCAAGTGTTCAAGCTATGAATTGCTGAATCCGAAGCGTTCGAGTCAACCCCGCCAGCCGTGACCCTAAATCGAATCTTATTATTGTAGTTTTCAAGCAACCAAGTCCATGGACTACCCTTGGTTGTAACGACCGAATATGATTGACCGCCACCGCCATAGGCGGTATATCTGACCCAGGCTGTAACCGATATTTTATCTATAAAGTTTTTAATACTAGTATCGTTGCCCATATCAACATAGTCATTAACGCCATCAAATGTCAAAGCACCACCACCATCTGCACCGCTATAACCAACCCCGTTCATTAACGTACCGGTATTATTAAGACTACTCAAATCGGTCCAGGTTGTACCCATGCCTGGGTATGATATTGAATTACCAGCATCATAATCAAGCACTAGCCCATAGTTCAGACAATCACCTTGAGTCGGTGCGCTATCATTAGTGGTCATATATCTCTGGCCATTACTTATAGCCGTTACACAAAAGGTTTGTGGTGTTGCACTATTGTCATGGAAATATTGATAATTCGTGTCAGTGCTGGCTGAGATGCCATCTAGGTCCGCTGGATAGCCACTATTCAATATCTGATCTAACTTTAGTTGTTTAGATATATCAGTTAAGTTTGATTGAAGTGAAGCAATGGTAGCCTTTTGCGAAACTCCGGCGTAGCTGACGATCGTTATGGTGGCTAAAACCCCGATAATGACAATCGCAACAAGTAACTCAATAATAGTAAAACCAGATCGCCTTATGTCTCGCGTTGTTGCCCACTCATTTACCATATCTGTATTATATACCATCTTACGATTTTATATTGCTAGTTAAATGGAGGGCGATATAATTTAAAATTATTGAAAAAGAATTAATAAGGGATGATTTAGATGGTTGATGTTAGCTATTCAAGAATACGGTTAACACTAGATGGCCGAAAAGGACTATCTCACCGATTTGTCATTCTGTGCAAATCCTCGCTATTTTGTTTTCTTGCTAAATAATGTAATCACTTTTCACTTTGTTCCATACGCGATTCTTCACATCAAATTATTAAAAGCGAATTTTATGAAGACTTAGGTCTCAAGCGGGAACCAAATAAAAAGGATAGTCTTTCGACTATCCTGTATATATGGTACGAGAGAAGCGAAAAATCTTGAACCCTTAACCGGCATAAGCGATTGGTTACTTAGCAACCCGAATACTGACTGGTTGAATATTAAAATTGATGCATCAATGATAAGCCTTGTGCCACAGTATCGACTGTAGTAAGTTGACAATTATAAACATAGCTTGAAGACTTTTGAACTTAATTATTCCAGACAAGTTTTAACTCTGGTAAATCTACTTGTTTACTGTCTCGCTCAAGTTCGTTTTGGGACAATATGCCTATTCCTGCCTCGGGTTGTAAGGTATATAGAGTAATATGTGTTGGTTGAATTGGGAGATCGACACCATATTTTGCTCTTAACATTTCAAATAAACCTTCAAGATTAGGTACATCAGCCATAATTACTATTGATTCACGTTCATCTCTTTTGACATAACGAAAGATATTAGACGGTTGGAATTGAGATAAATCAGTAGTACTTTGATAATCGAGAAAATCTTGAACCAAATCATCTTCACTTACATTATTAGTGCCTATGTTAATCATTGGCACAAGATATTTAAGAGCCATTAATGAAATATGAAGCTCGTCTTTCTTAAATAATATTTTTCCATCTACTTCTATTTGAGCAGGTAGATTTATAGGATTTTTAACAGCTAAGCATATATAGCCATAATTATGGTAGTGATACTTAGTAATCATATTATGTTCTATCATTAAAATAATTATATCATTCTGTCACATATAGTCGGCTTTTGATAGCTATATACAAAAATAAGAGGCTAAATAACCTCTTATTTCATATTGCTTATGCTTGGTACGCGAGAAAGGACTTGGTCACCCGTCGATTTCTTTGAAATCGCGGTCGACCCTGCCTCAGTCGGTGACGTTCGTCATCCGGCTTCCGGCCTTGCAGACTGCCGACGTGGCAGTCTTCACCTTCACGCCCTACGGGGTGAACGTTCAAATACCTTTCCCGGCGAAAACCAAATAAAAAAGACTGTCTTTCGACTGTCTTTTTTATTTGGTACGCGAGAAAGGACTTGAACCTTCACGCCCGGAGGCACCAGCTCCTAAAGCTGGCGTGTCTACCATTCCACCACTCGCGCGTATTGATTGATTGTAACATAAAATGTACGATTTTCGGAGCTAGTGGCCTGGCACTAGGTCACGATAAAATTCATTCTGAATTTTTCTCGACCCCGCCTCAGTCGGTGACGTTCGTCATCCGGCTTCCGGCCTTGCGAATGTCCACTGGACATTCTCACCTAAAGCTGGCGTGTCTACCATTCCACCACTCGCGCATACTGTGTGCTACCACGCTTGCGTGTCAACGATTACTCATTGGCACCACTCGCGCATACACGTTATTTTTAATAACTGTAACATTATAACAAAATAACCACCTCTTATACAAGCTCAATGTCCTAAAGCTTTTCACTATTTACCATATACTATCTACCAACTACCATCCAGCTTGTGCTATGATTATTTATAGAGTAAAGACTGATGGGGATATATATTTAAAATGAGCAAAATCACACAATATTTAAATGAGCATATTTTGGGTGAAGTTACCTCGGCTGAATCTGTCAGAAAACAGTTTTCGACCGATGGTAGTATTTTAAATATCACCCCTGAAATTGTTGCGCATCCACGCGTTACTAATGACATTCGTAAAATAGCCAGGTTTACTTGGCAACTTGCCGAAAAAGGCCATATTTTGCCTATGACGGTCCGCGGATGCGGATCTGACCAAACTGGTGCAGCTATTGGCAAAGGAATAATTGTTAACACCGTCGCTCATCTTAATAAAATCCTATACATCAATTTGAAAAGCAAAGACCAATTTGTCCATGTCCAGCCAGGCGTTAACCTGAATACGCTCAGTAATACTTTAAGCTCTCACGGCATGATGTTGCCGACGGCTCCGGTGTCAGCATCATATAATACTGTTGGTGGTGCTTTGGCCAATAACATATCTGGGCCTATGTCGGGTCAATATGGCCAAATCGGCGATTGGGTCAAGCGACTTGAGGTCGTGCTAGCAAACGGTGATCTAATCGAAGCAACTCGGATTAGCCATCGTGAATTAGATAAAAAGAAAGGTTTACAAACTTTTGAAGGTGAAATTTACCGCAAGATTGACGGAATTATAGATGATAATCAGCAAGTTATTAAAGACCAAATCGATTCTAACGGGCGCGACAATACTGGATATTCTGGCATTGCCAAGGTAAAACAACGCGATGGATCATTTGACTTAACGCCATTAATGGTAGGCAGCCAAGGCACGCTAGGAATCATATCCGAAGCCGTGTTAAAGACCGACTTTTCAAACGACGCGGAATCAGTAGTTGTTGCGGTGTTTGGTGATGATAAAGCAGCGCGTGACGCAGCAAGTATAATTGCCAAAGAAAAACCAGCAATGCTAGAGATTATCGATGGACGCTTATTTGATATGGCAAAAGCCCAGGGCAAAAAATATCCCTTCGGCGACAAAGACGGCGACAGTATCGGCGCAGTACTTTATATTTCCTATAACGATTTCAGCAATGGCGCACGACACCGCCATGTCAAACATACTCTTAAAAAGCTATCAAAGCTTTCTGCAAACGTTCTGACTAGCGATGATCATCAAATCGAGCAATTATATGCAATTCGCGAAGTCAGTTCGACGGTTATTTTGCCGGAGGCCAAAGAAGAATCAATGCCTCCACTGCTTGACGGTGCATCTATTCCGGCTGAACGGATGGAAGAATTTTTGACGTCACTTGATGAGTTTGCCTCCAAGAACCACGTTACTTTGCCAACACACATCGAAATATTAAGCGGTGTTATTCACACCCGACCAGTATTGCAATTGCACCATGTTAGCGACAAACAAAAGACCTTTAAATTGATTAACGACTATATGGAATTAGTGGCGCGTCACGGCGGCAGTTATAATGTCGAATCTGGTGAAGGCCGTTTGAAAGCAACAGCTTCGTATGCTCAACTAAGTACCGAAGTCCAAGAAATGTATAACGAAATTCGCTTAGCATTTGATCCATACGGCACTTTGAACCCTGGCGTAAAACAGTCGTCTGACCTCAAAACTCTGGTGTCACAACTAAACCCAGACTACACAATGGGCGAATTCGCCAAATATTCACCACTAAAATAATTAAGTTGTTAATAAAAAATAGAGGTTTATACAGCCTCTATTTTTTATGGTACGCGAGAGAGGACTCGAACCTCCACATCCTTGCGGAAACCAGCACCTGAAGCTGGCGTGTCTACCATTCCACCACTCGCGC
>JBAQEV010000033.1:0-12156 GCA_049286925.1 Saccharimonadales bacterium (SeqCode) | reverse complement strand
TAGCCCAATAGTCAGCAAAAGCAAAACCAAAACAACAACAAGACACTTGCGGTACGCTGTTGGTACGATTTTAGCAAAGGTACCCATTATTTTATTGGACATACTGAGATTATTATAGCATTGGGGGATTGTTGAGGATAGCAATAAAGCAATGATACAATAGCATAAATGCCCAAAATTATTGTTATTGCGCACAATATTCGCTCGACCCATAATATTGGGGCGATTTTTAGGACGAGTGAAGGATTTGGAGTATCAAGAATTATTGTTACTGGATATAGTCCTTATCCAAAATTGCTGGGCGACACTCGTTTGCCACATATCGCCGACAAGCTAGCCCTACAAATTCACAAAACTGCTTTAGGCGCCGAGACGATGATACCGTTTGAGTATCAACCGCAGCCTGATTTAGATAGTTTGAAAAAACTTGGCTATCGGATTGTCGGCCTCGAACAAGATAAGAACAGTATCATGTTAAATGATTACAAATCACCTAAAAAAATCGCATTACTTCTGGGCGAAGAAGTCTTTGGTATCACCGACGACCTGCGCGTAGTTTGCGACGACTTAATCGAGATACCAATGAAGGGTCAAAAAGAATCTTTCAACGTTAGCGTTGCCGCTGGTATCGCACTTTACGCTTTGTCTGTTTAATCTATTTCAAAACGACACAGGACTCGCCAAGTATTTTGACAAGCTTTTCGACAAGTTCTGGCGAAGAATCAATTTCGAACGGCAATTTAACTGCTGATTTTTTATCAATGCCCAATACTAATATAATTTCGTTCATGCCAGGATGATCACTGCAGACTTTTTTTAGCGAAATCAGGGATTCATGGTCATCAGGGTTTTTAACCTGAACGAATAGTTTTTTGTGAGTATCCTCTTCGACTGGCACCGATACAACTCTTTGCGTTACGACCGCAGCTTTAGACGGAGCCGATTTGTTGAATTGTTTGGGCTTGGCAGTGCGAGACCTAGCGCTGGGTTTTGGCTTTTCCATCTTGCGGCCCGTTGATTCATAAGTCATCAGCTCTTGATCGGACACAAACTGGATTTCATCAGCAATAATTTTAGCCTCAGTTCCAACATTGCCATCACGGTCCCGCGCGCTAACTTTACCGGTCGCACGAATCACAGCATCTTGAATCAACTTGGCACCAATTTGCTCAAATAAATTAGGAAAGATAATCATTTCACCTTCACCCATTTTGTCCTCGATGCCGACAAAGGCCATTTTGGACCCAGTTTTTGTCACAATTGACCTAACGGTTGTGATTATTCCACCAACTGTAGCGGATTTGCCGTCAACTTCAGGCGTTATTTGCGACAACGAAACAGTTTGTTCTTCAAAATATTTATCATAATTGTCCAGCGGATGAGCGCTAATATACAACCCCATTAATTCACGCTCCCAGGCCAATCTTTCCCTATCGGTATGTTTTACGGGAGACGCCTGCATAGTAACTGTTGCCTGAATGTGAACTGCGTCACCCAAACTGCCAAACAAATCAGTTTGACCACTCAAGGCCTCTTTCTGCATCTTACTGGCAAATGCCTGGACCGTCTCTAGATTAAACAACAAATCTGATCTGTCACCAAGGCTATCAAAACCGCCAGCTTTAATTAATGAGTCCCAAGCCTTTTTGTTGAACTTGCTGGACGAAACGCGTTTAGCAAAATCTTCAATGCTGGTAAATTTGCTTTCTTTTCGGGCGCGCAATACCTCTTCAACAGCTCCGACACCAACTCCCTTAACGGCCGCCATACCAAAACGAATTTCTTTTTTGTCCGGCACAACGGCAAATTCGACGAATCCTTGATTAACGTCTGGTGGTAAAACATTAATCCCCATTTTTTTGCATTCGTTGATTTCGATTGCAAGGCGGTCGATGTCATTGTGGTCACTGGTCATCAAGGCAGCCATAAAGGCCTCTGGGTAATGCGCCTTCAAATAGGCGGTTTGGTAAGCAATTAATCCATAACATGCAGCGTGGGACTTGTTAAAGCAGTAGTTAGCAAACTCTTCCAACTGCGCCCAAAACTTCTCGGCCAATCTTGGATCAGCTTTGCTGTGTTTAACGGCGCCTTCGACAAAGTCCACTTTAACTTTGCGCATCAAATCAATCTTTTTCTTGCCCACGGCTTTTCGCAGGGTATCGGCTTGACCACCGGTAAATCCGGCAAAATCTTTTGATATCTGCATGAATTGCTCTTGATAAACTAAAATGCCGTAAGTTTGGTCGAGTGCATTCTCAAACTTTTCGTGCAGATATTCGATTTCTTCCTGACCATGCTTCCTTTTGATAAAGCTGTCAATAAATTGCATAGGACCTGGTCGATACAAAGCCACCATGGCAATAATGTCATCAAACGAGGACGGCTTAAGCTCGCGCAAGTATCGTTTCATACCAGCGGACTCCAACTGGAAAACACCTGTCGTTTCGCCACGTTGCAATAATTCATAGGTTTCTTTGTCGTCAAGTGGCAGACTGTCGATATCAATCTCGGTCTTATAAACTTTTTTGATAATTCGCAGAGTATTGTTGATGGTCGTAAGGTTAGAAAGTCCCAAAAAGTCCATCTTTAAAAGTCCCAGTTCTTCGACAGGACCCATCGGATACTGAGTTGCGATTACGCCTTTTTGAGCCATTTCAAGTGGCACATATTTAACAATGTCGTCCGGTGCAATCACAACACCAGCGGCGTGAACACCATGCGAACGAATCGTGCCCTCCAACCTGATTGCAAAGTCAAAAACGCGCTTGGCATTTGGGTTTGTCTCGTATTCACGTTTTAAATCCGCATCATTTTGTACGCTAACACTCAGCGGAATGTGTTTGCCTTGAATGGGCGGTGGAATCATCTTGGACATTCGGTCGGCTTCGGCATACGGCACTTGCAAAACACGCGCCACGTCTCGGACTGCCGCCCTAGCCGCCATTCGACCAAAAGTTACAATATTTGCAACTCGTCCAACACCGTATTTTTCAGCACAATACGCAATTACTTCGTCGCGACGAGTATCTTGGATGTCGATGTCAACGTCGGGCATACTGATACGATCGGGATTCAAAAAACGCTCAAACAGCAAGTCGTATTTTAACGGGTCAAGCTCGGTAATACGCAACGAATAAGCAATAATCGATCCAGCAGCACTACCACGACCCGGACCAAAGATAATTCCATTATTTTTACCCCAGTTAATAAAGTCCTGAACAATCAAGAAATATCCGTTAAATCCCATACTGTCGATTACGCCAAGTTCGTACTCTGCACGTTGCAACACATCCGCTGGAATGTGTTTTTTAGCTTCTTTGATTGACATTTTCGTGGCTTCTTCTTTTGCGACTCCACCATAGCGCCAGGCCAAGCCACTGTAAATCAAATCGTCCAAATAGTCTTTTTCACTCTCGCCACCAGGCGTTGGAAACCTAGGAATTAATATCCCGCCCAATTCCAGCTTTAAATCGCAGCGGTCGGCTATCTTTTTAGTATTTAAAATAGCATCAGGATGGGTTTTACCCCAACGGCTAATAACATCAACGGGGTCACTAACGTGAAGGTCAAAATCTTTTAATGACATTCTGTCTTCGTCACTAAGATATGCACCAGTACCAACACACAACAAAATCTCGTGTGCATCTTGGTCCGAGAACAACACGTAATGCCCGTCGTTACTGACGACCAGTGGCACGTCAATGTCTTTGGATAATTTGGTCAAATAATTATTAATTTTGTACTGAACATCCCAACGACCTGGATGATCTGCATGTCCATGATCCTGCATCTCAAGATAATATCGGTCGCCTAGTATGGACTTGTACCACAGAGCAATTCGTTTTGCCTCTTCGTAATTATCCTTGGACAAGTTTTCACCAAGCTCACCACCGGCACACCCAGACAAAATTATCAGGCCTTCGTTATACTTTTCAATAACTTCGTGGTCAATCCTAGCTTTGTAATAGACACCCTCCAAATTGGCAATCGTCGAAAGTTGCATCAGGTTTTGATAACCCTGTTGGTTCATAGCCAAAACCGTCAAATGATAGCGCGCTTTGTCCTTGGATGGATCCCTATCATGCCTGCTTCTAGTCGCTACATAAAATTCTTGACCGATAATCGGTTTGATTCCAGCCTCGGTTGCGGCCTTATAAAACTCAATCGCGCCCGACATAGTGCCGTGATCCGTAACGGCCACCGCTTCCATGCCCATCTTTTTGACCATCTCGACTAAATCGGGTATCTTAGTCAAACCATCAAGCAAACTATGGTGTGTATGATTATGTAAATGAACATAATCAGAGGGTTTTAATTTGGCCTCCATACTACATACTAGTATAGCGAATTTTGAAGTTTTTTGCTTTAGTTTTTTGACACACTATTATCTATTTGCTGTGCTGCATAGCCTCAATAATCTGATTGATGTAATGACCAATAAAATCTGGCAAATAGCCAACAAATTGCCCAAGAATCCAAATAATCAGTGTGACGAGTACCGTGCCGCCCAACACCGTACCAAATCCAAAAAATAACCCACGAGTAAAATTCATCCAATAGACCTGATGGCGGCTTCGATGAAAATCGTAAAACAATTCATCCATTAATGCGTGTCTTGCACCACGCTCATTATCGCCTTTGATTTTTTTGATTGCTTTTTTTATCACGCTAATGCTCCTATAAATAAAATAACACACTACTTGAAAAGATAGTGTGTTATTTATAAAAAATCAGATTATTTTTTTGCTTTAAAGCCTTTTTTCGCACCATCGATTGCTCGTTTAGTACGGTTTTCAAGACTTTTGGCTTCGGTCTTTGCGTCTTTGATGACTTTTTTTGCTTTAACTTCTGCAGTTTTTGCGACTTTTTCGGTCTTGCCTGCAACAACTTTTGCTTTTTTTGTAACATCAGCCTTAACGTCGTTAGCTTTTGCTTTTAGCTCTGCCCGCGTTTCCTTGCCACTTTTTGGTGCCGATAAAATACCAGCTACTACTCCGGCAGCCACACCGATTAATGCACCGACTGCAAACTTACCTTTTCCCTTTGCCATATTGTTATTTCTCCTTCTTTTTTGAATTAAATTTTTTGACATATTTAGCAATCATTTCGGCTACATACATTGGCGAAACAACTTTCGATACACCCGATACAACAGATTCGATGTTATCGACTGTTCGTTCGGCGGCTTTGGATATTTTGCGGATTTGGCGAGTTAAAATGATTAGATAAATCATTAGCCATATACTGAGTGCTAAGAAAATTGCTAAAAATACAGACAATATCACTACTAGGATTTCGGCTGCTGGACTCATTATTTTACCCTTTCATTACAAACTTATAGTGTCTTGTACTTTCATATTAACACTACTGTTCATGATTAAGCAATGATTACCCCAAGCGCTCTTTCAGATATTTAAGGAAGTCTTCGCCGTATTCTAAGCTTTCTAGCGCCATATCTACTACTGTTTGTATATATTTTACAGGACTACCGGTGTCGCGATATACACCTTCTATTACTTGACCACATACTTTACCCTGTTTTGCCAGAACGTTAATATTCTCGGACATAGTAATTTCACCCTTCCTATCGACTTTTTCCTTCGATAGAATCGGAAATATGTCCGGCGTTAACAAATACCCCATAGGAGACATGTAGTTGCTTGGACGATTTGCTTCGCCTGGTTTCTCTACTAATTCTTTAACTTCGAACGTGCCATCACCTAAATCGGCACCAAGTGCGGCCATTCCATATTTGTCAGCATCAGCTGGCTGAACCTCATTCAAACATATAACCGACTTTCCGGTCTTGTTGTATGCCTCTTTCATTTGTACAGCTCGTGGTATTTTGCCGCTAAAAAAATCGTCAGCTGCAAAAACAAAGAACGGTTCATCATCGTCAATTAAGTGCTGAGCATTAAGAACCGGGCGAGCATTTCCTTTCGGAGAACCCTTCTGTCGTATATAAATAAAGTTCGCCATTTCGGCAATCGCCTTGATTCGATTAGCTTTGTCCTCTTTGCCGTTTGAGCGAAGCTCTGCTTCAAGCTCGTCACTGCGATCAAAATGGTCTTCAATTGAGCGCTTAGTATAGCCCGTAACTATAATTATTTCGGTTACGCCCGCCGCAACAGCTTCTTCAACCACTAATTGAATAACGGGTTTATCGATAATTGGCAACATTTCTTTCGGCATTGCCTTAGTTTGAGGTAAAAATCTTGTTCCTAGCCCTGCAGCACAAATAATTGCCTTGGTTGGTTGCTTCATAAACGTTTAAATCCTCTCTTTTATGATTTTTTGAGCAATACCCGGATTGGCCTTTCCACCCGATTTTTTCATAACTTGGCCCACCAGATATCCAATAACTTTTTCGTTCCCATTTCGCAAATCCTCAACAGCCTTTGCCGATGCCGGATCAGTCAGAACTTCGTCAACAATCGCAATCATTGCGCCCTCGTCGCTAACTTGTATATACCCCTTTCCCTCGGCAAATTTCTCAATATCAGGCAGCTCGTTTAACGACACGATATCCCGGAACAGCTGTTTTGCATTGGTCGAACTCAATTTATTTTGTTCGACTAGTTCATATATGCCAGTCTCTAATGCCAAATAGTCAATTGAAGTCGGCATAAATGATTCTTCACGCAAAATCGGAATAAGTACGTTCAAATTCCAGTTAGCAATAAACTTAGCTTTGTTTTGATCGTCCATTGAGCTTTCAATCAAGTCTAAAATATTAACTTTGCCCTTAAATTCATTCTCGGCATCCAACAAAGTCTCGATTGGCAAAAATTCCAATCCTAGTTCGCCAAGAATCTTTCGCCACTCACCTGGCAAACGTGGCATATCAGCCTGAATCGTTGCAATCTCTTCATCGGACAACACGATAGGCGGAATATCAGCATCCGGCATATAACGATAGTCCTGAGCATCTTCTTTGCTGCGCTGGCTAGTTGTCTTTTGTTTGGCATCATCCCAGCCACGTGTTTCCTGAACAACCCTTTCGCCACTTTCTAGTATCTCAACCTGTCGCCTGAATTCATATTCAGCCGCTCGTTCAACACTTCGGAAGCTGTTGAGGTTTTTTGTTTCACTGCGTGTACCAAGCTCAGCCGCGCCCTTCAAAGCTACTGATACGTTGACGTCAAAACGCATATTACCATGATACAAATCACCATTTGTCACACCAGCGTAGGTCATCAATCGATACAGTTCTGTTGCATAACCCTTTGCCCCGACAGCCGAATGTATATCTGGTTCGGACACAATTTCAATTAGCGGTGTTCCGGCGCGATTCAAATCGACTAAACTATATTGTCCATTATGTGTTAATTTTCCAGCATCTTCTTCTAGGTGGGCATGATGAATTCGAACATTGATTGACGTACCATCCTCGAGAGGTACCTCGATTGCACCCGCCAAAATAATCGGCTGATACATTTGGGTTGTCTGATAGCCTTTTGGCAAATCAGGATAAAAATAGTGTTTGCGGTCAAAGCGACTGACATGAGCAATTGTGCTATTCAGGGCTTTGCCGGCCTTAATTGCCAAATCAACTGCTTTGCGGTTAAGTACCGGCAGCATTCCTGGCAGAGCGTAATCAATCGGACTAACGCAGCTATTCGGCTCTTTGTCGCGGGCATCATTATCAACACCGCTAAATAATTTGGCGGCAGTTGCCAACTGAACATGGCATTCAACGCCAATTGTCATCTCGTATTTTGCTAAAGTATCATCATTTATCATTAGATTGCTCCTAGATCTTTTAGGGCTTTGCGGAAGCTATTCAGCGCGTAGCGTGCTTCTTCATACGAAACAACGGTATCTGACTCATGTGCTATCTTGTTGCGCAGTTTGTGTGCTGTCCAAAAACCATTGATGTCGGTAAACTTTATGGTTGAGTTTCGCATCCGTTCACCCATAGTCTGGCCTTTTATTCCGATTTCTCGCATAGCTTGGTCAACCAATTTATCAGCGTTTAGGACCGATAATTGATAACTTGAAGGTTCATCCTTTATTAACTGATGTTCAATCGATAAACACTTTGCACGATAACCTTCGACATCCAGAATTTTATTACATTTTCTACCAAAATTCATCAAAAACAAAATTAGTGCTGCTAAAATAATTATCCCGGCGAATAAGAATACTACGTAAATATTCATTATTTATTCTCCACTGACTTGGCAAGCGCCAACAATTGCGCGTCGCTTTTGTTTGGTCCGATTATTTGAACGCCAATAGGCATTCCTTTATCGCTAACCCCAGCCGGAACGCTAATTGCTGGTACCCCAGCCAGCGACGCTGGAACGGTCATGATATCCTCAAGGTACATTTTAATAGGATCAGCGGTGTTTTCGCCTAATCTGAACGCAGTTGACGGTGCGACTGGCCCAATTAGGCAGTCATAGGTTGCAAATAATTTGTTGAATTCATTAATCAAAAGCGTCCTGGCTTTTTGCGCCTGCAAATAATAGGCGTCAAAAAAACCACTGGATAAAACGTAACTACCAATCATTATTCGACGCTTGTTTTCAGTCTCAAAGCCTTGGTTGCGGGTTCGTCCATATAATTCCGCCAAAGTCTTAACACCCTCGGCGCGGTGACCGTAACGAATTCCATCATAGCGAGCTAGGTTGCTGGAAAGTTCGGCTGGGACAATGATGTAATAAATTGCCAAAGCGTATTCTGCCATCGGCAAGCTGACTTCTTCGACAGTATGACCAGCGGCTTTTAGTTTTTCGACGTACTCATTTACTCGGGCACGGACTTCTGAATCAACATGCTCGGTCATAAAATCTTTAATCAAACCGATTTTTTGGCTTGGTTTGACACTGGTTTGAACTTCAAAATAATCAGGCAGCGTCGTCATGTCACGATCGTCTCGCCCCGCCAAAATATCCATAACAAATTCAGCATCCTCGACATTTGAGGTAATTGAACCAATCGTATCAGTGCTGCTGGCCATTGCTACGACACCGTATCGGCTGACCGTACCATAAGTTGGCTTGACGCCAACGACACCGTTATAGCTGGATGGTTGACGGATTGAACCGCCAGTATCACTGCCTAATGCAAACGGCACTACATTCAGTGCCGTAATAACTGCCGAGCCGCCACTACTTCCGCCGGCTACGCAGGTTGGGTCAATCGCGTTTTTGGTTGGTCCATAGGCCGAATTTTCAGTACTTCCACCGTGCGCAAAAGCGTCCAGGTTGGACTTGCCAATGCAAATCGCACCCTCAGCCTCTAGCTTTTCAACGGCAGTCGCCTGAAGCGGCGTATCAAAGAATTCCAACATGTGACTGGCTGCGGTTGTTGGACCGCCAAACGCCAAAAAATTGTCTTTAACTACATAAGGAACACCGGCCAGTCTGCCGGTGATTTTACCTTGGTCAACTGCATCAGCACGTTCAAGTGCGCGGTCTTCGGTTAGTGATAAAAGTGCATTATAATCAGCGACATTTTTAGCTGCGGCAATCGCCTTTTCAACCACAGCACGGGCCGAGCTAGCTTTAATCTGTTCTTTAACTTCATTAATTGTCATAAATTTATAAAACCTTTGGTACTTTTACTTGATTTGCAGTAGATTCGGGTGCGCGCTGCAGCATATCCTCGCGGCTAACGCCATAATCGATAATTTTGTCTTCACGCCAGACGTTTTCCAGGCCAGTGACTTGGTAGGTTGGCTCGATGCCACTAGTATCAAGTTGGCCAAGTTGTTGGACGTAACCCAAGATGTTGCCGATATCGACTCTAAGTTTTTCGATTTCGCCTTCTGTAAGCTCAAGGCTGGAAAGCTGCGCCAAATGAAGCACATCATCACGAGTTATTTCTGTCATAAAATAATTATAGCGCAGCAACACGTAAAAATGCACTAGCAACAAAAAAATACCCCCTTTCGGGGGGTATTTGTTTTTTGGTCTTATCGACGTTGTTCGATGAAGGTGTGGGCTTTGCCCATCGCACCACCACGACCGGTTCGGCCGATGCGGTGAATGTAATCATCGTATGTCTGAGGTGTATCAAAGTTGATAACATGTGATACATTTGGAATATCTAGACCACGTGCAGCAACATCAGTTGCAACCATCACTCGGACATTACCGTCTTTGAATTGCTTCAAAGCACGTTGGCGCTGAGATTGGTTTTTGTTGCCGTGGATAGCAATTGACGAAATACCGCTGTTGTCTAGGTGATCGCTCAACCTTTGAACGCCGAATTTTGTTTCGCCAAAGACTAATACTTTGTCGTATTTTGCTTTGTCTGACAACATTTCAGTCAAGATTTCGATCTTGTGCGCTTTGTCACGGGCTTCGATTACGTCCTGTTCGATATGCTCGTTAGTTTCGCTGGTTCGAACCGATACAGTGACCGGATTCTTGGCAAAACTATTGATGATATTTGTAATTTCAGGAGTAATAGTCGCGCTAAACAAAAGCGTCTGTCTGTCGGTTGGAGTTGCGCCAACGATTTCGCGGATATCAGGCAAAAAGCCCATGTCCAACATTCGGTCGGCTTCGTCCAACACCAAAGTTGTGATGTTGTCGAGTCGGATATGACGTCGATTCATCAGGTCTTTGATTCGGCCTGGTGTACCAATAATAAAGTTTGGTCGGCGCTTAAGATCACGAATTTGACGATCAGCTGACATTCCACCGACAACTAGTGCCGAGTACAAACCTAAACCACGACTAAAATCACGGAATTGTTCGTCAATTTGCTGAGCCAACTCGCGGGTTGGAGCTATAATCAATACGCTTGGACATAGTGATATGCCAGTTTGGCGATTGATGATTGGCAGTAGGAATGCCGCTGTTTTACCAGTACCAGTATTCGCAATTCCAATAACATCCTTACCCTCAATGATATGAGAGATAGCTTGGTCTTGAATTGACGATGTTGCTTTGTAGCCTTTTTGCGCAATATTGTGCTGCAATTGGCCGTTAAACGGAAAATCCGTAAATTTGTACTGTGATTCGTATGCAATCTCTTCAGACTTCTCGACAGCTTTGTTAATAAATTTGCTTGGGTGAATGAATTTCTTCATTGGGCCACGTCGTCCGCCGCCACCACCGCCGCCGCTACGACTTCGTCCACCACTGAAACCGCCGCTACGAGAGCCGCCATTTGGGCGTGAACCGCCACTTGTTTTAGGACGAAAACCGCCCGATTTTTGATAATATGCCATATTTAATAGCCTTTCTGTAATGTAGTAATAATTTGCAATTCAATTTCGTAAAAATAAGAGATTAATTCAATGAAAGCGCTATTTGATGGGGTTTGCGCTTCTCTTAGAAAGAGACCCTTAGCATTTCACTGAATGCAACAACATAATAATAGCACAGAAAGCGCAATTTTGCAAGCATTAAAGTGGGTACTTAATAATTACTATACCCGAGCCACCAGCGCCACTATTGCCGGCAGCATACACCCCAGTACCCCCATTGCCAGTATTCGCCGCTCCGCTCGCAACACCACCAGGAGGACTTCCACCTGATCCACCAGCTGCATAAGCAACCGATGTGCCACTGATTAAATATGATAGTCCAAGCCCACCAAGTCCACCTTTGCCTATCGTGCATGTAGTTGGTCGACAATCGTACGTATTGCCGCCAACCCCACCGGCACCCCCACCACCACCAGCGTTATTGCTATTTAGTGTATCGCCGCCCTTGTTGCCCTGCCCAACAGTTCCTGCAGCACCCGCCAAATACGTATAGCCTTTGTATCCTGCCCCACCGCCAGATCCGCCAATCGCTCCGGGGTCCCCAGGCCCACTACCCTTACCGCCACCCCCACCACCAATTGCAGTTAAAGAATCGAAAACAGAGCTCCCGCCATTATTACCCGTCAATGAATCGCTAACAACAGCAGCCCCACCACTGCCAACCACCACGGTATAAGATTGCGCAGTAACCGGGTATGATGGATTATAAATTAGCCCACCAGCCCCACCGCCACCGCCACCACCAGACCCAACTCTACTTGTGCCGCCGCTGCCCCCACCTGCGACAACAAGGACTTCAATGTTCCCACCACTAGTAACCGAAAATGTGTCACCAGGAGTAGTAAAAGTATGAGTGCGAAAACCCCCGCTATCCACAACAGTACCGCCTGTCGCAACAACAGATGTATATGGTGTTGGATTAGAGTCGT
>JBAQEV010000032.1:0-23204 GCA_049286925.1 Saccharimonadales bacterium (SeqCode) | reverse complement strand
TACGTCTTGCAAAAAACAACCACAACCATCATAATATCGACAGATTAGCGTAAGAAGTAGGGGGCAATATCAAACCAGTTGCGTTAACACGTTTTTGGCATCGCCGAATCTGCGAAGCAGCTTTTTTAGTAGCTGGATCTATTGTTGCGCTGTACTTTTGGCCACTATACTCTAATGGGATGGCCAGCCCATTAGCAATCGGCTTGTTGGCGGTTATTTTTGCCGGAGCAGCAGTGTTGGTAAGCATTATTGCATATATCTGGGCGCCTAAAAAAATCGTTTTTGCGTCGGCCTTTTTAATCTATTTGCTGCTAATTGCAACTTCGGTCAGCCTCATAATCAGCTCGGGCAATTCAACGTCGCCGTTTATCGCATTTTGGATGCTTTTGGTAATATTTTCGGGCGTTTTTGGCATCTGGGGACTGTTGCCAATAATAATTACGGCCGGTTTTTATGTCGCTTACCAATATTTAAATAGTAACCTAACCAGTACCGAGATAATAATCACTGTGTTTAGCACGCTATTACCGATGATTGCCAGTGTGATTATTTGGCACAACAAGTCCGATAAGGATAACAGCGAAGAAAAAGCCTACAAAAGTCTGTCAAACGAACTCAGCGAAGTTGCCAACAAATCCGAAGTCGTTATTAACGCCATTGGTGACGGAGTTATGTCGATCGACGGTCAGGGAATTATCCAGCTGATAAATCCAGCCGCCCAACAGATTATCGGATGGGGCAAACAAGACGCCTTGGCATTAAATTACAAATCTATTTTGCATTTGGTTGACCAAAAAAGCGAAACGATCGACGCCGCCAGCGACCCAATTCAACAAGCGCTAAATATCAACCAACAAGTTCGCGCCAACCTTAATTTGCTGACAAACAGTGGCAAAAATCTGACAATCTCGCTGGTTGTTTCACCAGTAGGCACGATGGGATCGGGAGTCATCGTCGTCTTTCGTGATGTAACCAAAGAAAAAGCCGAAGAACGCGAACAAGCCGAATTTATTTCGACCGCCAGCCACGAAATGCGCACTCCGGTCGCTTCAATTGAAGGCTATTTGGGTCTGGCCCTGAATCCTCAGACATCACAAATCGACGACAGGGCAAGGGATTTTATATTGAAAGCTCACGCATCCGCCGAACACCTTGGACACCTCTTTCAAGATTTGCTTGATGTTACCAAAACCGACGACGGACGCATATCAAATAATCCTAAAGTCGTTGACATTGTGACATTTACAGCCGAAATAACCAAAGGACTCGAGCAAAAAGCCATCGACAAGGGTCTTAAATTGGCGTTCAAGCCAACAACGGCCGGCATCCGCGAAAAGCACGTCACGCCGGTTTATTACATCAATCTGGATAACGACCACGTCCGCGAAATCCTCGATAATCTTATTGAAAATGCTATCAAATACACGCCACAGGGTGATGTGATGGTTGATATCAGCGGCACCGAAGACCACGTCGTCGTCAGTGTCAAAGATAGCGGTATCGGCATTCCAACCGAGGACATGCCACACTTATTCCAAAAGTTTTATCGCGTTGACAACAAAGACACCCGTGATATCGGCGGCACTGGGCTGGGACTATACTTGTCACGCCGCCTAGCCGAAGTCATGGGTGGTCGAATCTGGGCAGAGAGCGTTTATGGCAGCGGTAGTACTTTCTTTTTGGAGCTTCCACGAGTTGATAACCAAGAAGCTAACTTGTTGATCGAGCAAGAATCTTTCAAGGCACAACAAGAAGCCAGCCAAGCCGCTTTGACGCAATCTGCCAATCCAACAACTGGGGCATTTATTGGCCAGCCTATGCCAATAACCGTTAATACCGTCTCAACGCCACAAACACCAACAGCCGCCACAGCCCAGCAACCAATTTTCCGTACACAACAAACTCTTCAACCAGTCATGCCGCAATCTGCACCAGCCCAACAAATACAGCGTCCAGTTGCGCCGCAATATCAAGCACCACAACCTTTCGCAGCGCCAACAACACGACCCATGACCACACCAGTAATGCCACAGCAGCCCGCAATGGCAGTCAAGCCTGCCACCAGTGTTCCACGCGGCCAAGCGCTAACCCCCGAGCAAATCGCAGCCTACGTTGCCAAACAGCGTGCTTTGGCTATGAAACAACAGTCCGCACCACAACCTCGGGTGGTGCAACAACCTCAGCCAATCGCCGCTGCTACACCTCAGACGATGCAGCGCCCAACAACACCTCAACCTGTTACTCCAAGACCCCAAGAAATGACAATTCCAATCAGAAGAGTTAACCAATGACAACAATAAGCATAAATGCTATAGTATTTACAACTATCACTGTAGTACAATAGAGGTAATTATGACTAAGATAATGTTAGTTGAAGACGACAAAAGCCTACGCGAGATATATGGTATCCGTTTAATTGCCGAAGGTTACGAAATTAAATCGGCTGGCGACGGCGAAGAAGCTTTGGCTATGATTATCAAAGAACGCCCTGATTTGGTGATTAGCGACGTAATGATGCCAAAAATCAGCGGTTTTGATATGTTGGATATTTTGCGCGCTACCCCCGAGACCAAAGATATTAAGGTTATCATGATGACCGCACTTTCCAGCGAAGATCAACGCAGTCGCGGACAAGCACTTGGCGCCGATCGTTATTTAGTCAAATCACAAGTTGGCATCGAAGACGTCGTCCGCACAGTCCATGACGTATTGGGCGATGCGCCCAATTCGACAAAGCCAGTTGCACCAGCATTTAGCAGTCCTTTCAATACACCAACTGCTGCCAAACCAGCGCCACAACCCGTTGCTGTGTCTCAAACTTCTAACGAAATGCCAAGGCCAACTGCACCGTTTTCGTCATCTGGACCAGCATCACTGGGCGATAATATGATAAAGCCTACATCAATGGCAGATATTGCACCAGCACCCGCTGCAACGCCAGCTCCAATGCCAATGCCAACTCCAGCACCAGCGCCTATGCCAGCAGCAGAAGTTGCGCCAATGCAACCAGCACCTCAACCTGTCGCTCCAACACCGATTCAAGTCACCATGGCCCCAGAAACCGTAGCGCCTATGCCAGAACCAATCGTTGCACCAACTCCCGAGCCAATGCCAGAAATATCCCAAGCTCCAGCCCCTGCGCCAACGTATAATCCGACCCCAGCACCAGTGCAGCCAACCGCTGCGCCAATTCAGGACGTCAGTCCTGCGCCACAACAAATGGCTCAGCCAACACCCGTAGATATCGCTGATTTGATCGCCAAAGAACTCGGCAATCACGAAACACCTGCTACGCCAGCACAGCCTCAAGCTTAATCTGTTATAATTAGCGTCATATGACACCACAAACACCTGATTCATTGCGCCTAAACAAACATTTGGCCCTAACTTTGGGTATTTCGCGTCGTGAAGCCGACAATTTGATTGCCTTGGGGAAGGTAACAATTAACGACCAAATCGCAACACTTGGCGCCAGATTCGTTAGCGGCGACACAATCGTCGCCAACGGCAAAAAACTTGCTGACAAGACTGAATATCAATACATCGCATTAAACAAACCCACCGGATATGTCTGCTCGCGCCGACAACAAGGTGATAACCCAACTATCTATGAATTGTTGCCAAACGTTTATCACCAGCTAAAAACTGTCGGTCGGCTGGACCGCGACAGCAGCGGTATTATTTTGTTGTCTAATGACGGCGATTTTACATTCCAAATGACGCACCCAAGTTTTATTAAAGTAAAAATCTATAACGCCCGACTAAACAAAGACCTCGAACCACTTCATCAACAAATGATAAGCGATTACGGTGTTAATTTAGAGGACGGCCCAAGTAAATTACAACTAGAACGCATGGGTGAAGACAACCGCCGCGATTGGATTGTCACTATGCACGAAGGCCGCAACCGCCAAATCCGCCGAACATTCGAATCTCTTGGATACAACGTCATCAAATTGCACCGCACCAACTTTGGCAACTATTCCGTCACTGGCATGAAGCCAGGTGAATACAGAGTGGTAGATGGTAAGTAGTAGGTAGTAGATAGTAAACGCCACAGCATGCGGTCATACCACCTACCAAATAACATATACCAACTACCAATCCCGCTTATGTTCGTAATCTGCGGCTTTCTCTGTTATAATTAGCATAATTTATGGCATCAAAACTACCAACAGTTGCAATCATAGGCCAAGCGAACGTCGGGAAAAGTTCGCTTTTTAACCGTTTGGTGCGTTCACAACAATCTATTGTAGCCCGTGAAGCCGGTACGACTCGTGATAACGTTATTGGCCGCGTCACTTTCAAAAAGCACAGCTTTTGGTTGGTTGACACCGCCGGTTTGAAGGACCCAAATGATGATTTTGAAGCCTTGATTCAAGAGCAAATCACCGAAGCTGCCGAAACCGCCGATGTTATTTTGGTTGTCGTTGACAGCACTCAATACGTCAGCGATCAGGACAGATTTGTTGCTAAAAAAGCCTTGCGCAGCAAAAAGCCAGTTATTCTGGTCGTTAATAAAATCGACTTAAAAGGCAACTTACCAACCGATGAATTCAAATGTCTGGGCATCAAAGATATCGTCCGTGCTAGCGCCGAGCACAACCTGGGCACGCTGGACGTTTTGGACGGCATCGTAAATCTTATTCCTGTTGTCAGCGAACCTGTACCAGATAATATCTTGCGCATTTCACTTGTTGGACGCCCAAATGTTGGCAAAAGCTTTTTATTTAATACTTTGGCTGGCAAACAGCAGGCAATTGTTGCTAATATCGCCGGCACAACTCGCGATGTCAACCGTATCGCTGTTCGCTATAACGACCGCGACATCGAGATTCTTGACACCGCCGGAATGCGCAAACCAGGCAAGCAAGAAGTTGGCGTTGAAAAGTTTAGCGTTTTGCGTACATTGCAAGCTATCGAAGAATCAGACATTTGCTTCCTACTAATGGACGCCAATGAATTGAATACTCAGCTGGACCAACGCATTGCAGGCATTATTGACGAAGCCGGCAAGGGTATGGCAATCGTCGTCAGCAAATGGGACAGCGTTGAAGAAAAAGACGCCTTTACGCGCGATGATATTGCTCCAAAAATTGCTAATACTTTTGACTTCGTGCCATGGGCACCACTTATTTTTACCAGTGCCGTTACTGGACAAAACGTTACAAAATTATTTGAATTGGCTATCGACATCGACGAAAAACGCCACCAACAGACCAAAACTAGGGTATTAAATGACATGCTGCAAGAATGTATCCATAAACATCCGCCAGCAGGGCTCAAAAACAGTCACCCCAAGCTACGCTATATGGTCCAGACCGATACCACACCACCTTGGTTTGTTATCTTTGGATCTAATCTTAAATTCCTGCACTGGTCATACAAGCGCTACCTGGAACGCAACTTGCGCGAGACATATAATTACAGTGGTACACCTATCAAATTCAGCTTCCGCGACGAAAAACAGATTAAAGCTAATCTTGAAAAAGCCCAGCTCGAAAAAGAAAAAACAGATAACTAATTATTTAAAACTTTTTTATCTATAAAGCGTTGGCGACTCAAGCGCTTGTTTGATCATATTAACGTCTGAATAAACAGAGTGGCTAGGTTTAACCAGTAAGTTATCTCGTTCGTTCATAATAATGTTATCACGCGACTTTATATCTTCTACATTCATATATAGGTTTAGATCTTCGGCACCATAAGCCAAACCGACAACTTCGCCCCTAACATTAAAAGCTGGTCCGCCACTTCCACCAGCCATCGTTCGATCACGAGCATAATCGCCCGAAACACTATCCCTAACCTCTAAACCATCAATCGTCTCAATATTACCAACTTCCATGTCGCCGGCTATCATATAAAAACTACTCGGTTCGTTAATCTTTGCATCACGACCATTCTCTTTGACTTGATAGTTATTAACGTAAAGAGTATCACCCCTGATAACAACAGTGTTAGCCAGCGGTAAAGGACTAGGCAGTTCTTCCGACTTTTCAACCTTTAGTATGGCAATGTCAAAAGGCTCAACCTTTAAGTCATTTTCATCAGATGCTACGTGATTGTAGCGAATCTTAACTTCAGTGTCGTTTTTAGAGTCTTCGTGTATTATACAGCCAGCATCTACCTTTAGCTTCTTGTTATCAGCCGTTATTACTCGTATGTCGTTCTTGTCGCCCAGCACAACATGAGCAGCCGTAGCAACCACTTTGTTATGGCGTTTATCCTCAATCACAAAACCAGTACCGCTACCATCACTGGTATCGACTTTGACTGTCGAACCTTTGGCGATCTTGGCATAAACTGGTTCGTCATTCGGTATGCTATCTAGTTGATTATTTTCTGGGCTTAGCTTCAATTCAATCGTCTTTTTGTCGTCAAGATCCAAGGCGATATCGTCATTTTTATGCATTTCGTTAAACTCATCTTCTGTATAGCAATAAGGTAAGGGTTCAGGTTCTTTTGTTAAAATTTTACAATTATCACAACCTAACGCATTAGCGACTGAATTTCTAAAAATACCTATAGTAACAAAGCCAGCAACAGCAAAACATCCAATAATCATATTCCTTGTTCTGCGATACAATCTTTCTTGGTGCAGGCGTTCTTGAACCCACCATTCACGTGTGTTCATATCGGATTTAGTAGTCTCTGAAAGAGTTAATTGTTCATTCATACAGTGCCACATTATAACATTATTTGCACTTTTAGTCAATGCTATATACTAGTATTATGAAACTAATCTTTGCCCAAGGCAACCCCGAACCAGACTATACCAAAACCAGGCACAATATCGGATTTGAAGTAGTCAACACCTTAGCTGAAAAACTTGATGCTGGATGGACAAAAAAACCAAAGTTTGACGCCATTATTGCCGAAGTAAGAATCGGCAACGATAAAGTATTGCTAGCCAAACCAATGACCTATTACAACGAAACCGGCAAAGCAGCTCGAAAATTAGTGGACTTTTATAAGCTAGATCCAACCAAAGACCTGTTAGTCGTTCATGATGACTTGGCCTTGCCATTCGGCTCAATCCGTGTCCGCGGGCAGGGAAGCGACGCCGGTAATAACGGTATTAAGTCACTAAATTCTCACCTGGGCCACCATTACACTCGAATCCGCGTTGGCATATTAAACGAATTCCGAGATAAAATGGGCGATACCAACTTTGTTGTGTCAAACTTCCGCAACGCCGAGACCCGCCAACTAAAAAAGAGTATAATTCCCCAGACAATCGAAATCATCAACGAATTTTGCACCGGCGCCACAAAACACACCAGCTATAAAGTTAGCTAGTAGCTTTTGGCTAGTGGCTTTTGGCTATTGGAATATGGCAAATTAGTCTCACTATTAAAGTAATAACGTTCAAGGTACCAGCAAACCACGAAGCATTGGGTTATTAAATCTGAAGGGCTGAGAGCGGTAGCGAAGCCTAGCGCCACGTGCTGACGAAGTCACACGTAAAGCGGCCCGGAAGATTTGATAGCCCAATGATTCGGCAGAACGGAATTTTAAAACAATAAAAAAGCGCCGACAGCAAGGGTGGGCATCGCTGTTGGCGCTATTTTACCCTTTAACCCACCCGGTGGGTAAGCTAGGCCAATCTCGATAAAATCGCAGATGCCCGCTGGTTAAAGGGGTTAGTGTACATGCAATGCTTTATAATTAAATATATGTTCTTAAGGATGGAGGGTAGTCTACCTTAAGAACACATTGCATGTAGTCTAACATAAGTTAGAATAGGGGGTATAAGGTGCTTTTGGTTAATCTCGCAATGTAACCAATCGATGACCATATTAGCACGTTTTTGACTTTATGTCAACAATTACCGACACAATTATGATAAAAATCAATAGAATTTCACCTCAATCAAGCAATTACTTACAGATGATAAGCACTATTGCAAAACCGCCAGAAAAGTTATACTTTATCGGAACTTTGCCGCAAACACGCCTACCATCAGTTGCAATCGTTGGATCGCGCAAACCGACATCTTATGGCAAAGAGGTAACATATCAATTAGCCCACGAACTTGCTGGTTACGGGATAATTATTATCAGCGGACTAGCCCTAGGCGTCGATAGTATCGCCCACAAGGCCGCTATCGAAGCAGGGGGCATTACATTGGCCATTTTAGGTAACGGTGTTGATCAAATCTATCCAGCCAGCCACAGAGGCCTAGCCATAGACATAATTGCACACGGTGGAGCAATTATCAGCGAATACGATCCTGGTATTTTGGCACGTGACTTTCAGTTTTTAGAACGCAACCGTATCGTTAGTGGTCTGTCGGACGCAATTATCGTCACCGAAGCAGCCGCACGAAGTGGCACATTATCAACCGCCGCACATGCCCTAGAACAAGGGAAGGATGTATTCGTTGTTCCCGGAAATATTACGAGCCCACTTTCGGTGGGCTGCAATAATCTAATTAAACAAGGTGCACATCCCATCACTTGCGCGAAAGATGTAGTCGAGATTATATCACCTAATTTGTTGCGCGCGCAAGTACTTTTGCCATTAGGCGCCAACAAACTTGAAACCAAGATTATTCAACTGTTGCAATCAGGGGTGCGCGATGGCGGAGAATTGCAAACTCTGGCAAATATCGAGACCAGCGAATTCCTACAAACCCTAACAATGATGGAAATATCCGGCACAATCCGTGCCTTGGGTGGTAACCAATGGACTTTGAGATGAACTATTAGCGGCAGTACGCAAGATAGTACTAATTAAATATATATGATATATGATATCCACACGTCATTAAACACAAGCATTTAAAAATAATGCAGGTTTACAAATCAAAACAAGTTGGTTAGTATAGGGCATTGTCTATGAGCAAAAATTTAGTTATCGTCGAGTCGCCCGCAAAGGCAAAGACCATCGCCAAGTACTTGGGCAGTGATTTTAACGTACTTTCCAGTGTCGGCCATATCCGTAGTATCGCTAAAAAAGCCAAAGGCGGCACCGAGCCGATTGACACGCAAAACGGCTACAAAACAACTTATGAAGTTGATCCTGACAAGAAAAAAATTATTACCGGCCTTAAAAAAGCCGTCGCCACCGCTGACACCGTTTGGCTGGCAACTGATGAAGACCGCGAAGGAGAGGCGATTGCCTGGCATCTTTGTGAAGTCTTAAAACTCAATACAAAAACAACTAATCGTATTGTTTTTCACGAAATCACAAAAAGCGCTATCGAAGAAGCGATTAAAAAGCCTCGCTTTGTTGACATGCAATTAGTCGAAGCTCAACAGGCTCGCCAAATCTTGGACCGATTGGTTGGCTTTGAATTGTCGCCGGTTGTTTGGCGCAAAGTCCCTGGTGGCAAGTCCGCTGGACGAGTTCAGTCGCCAGCTGTCAGATTATTAGTCGAACGCGAGCGCGAAATTGACTCTTTTAATGGTAGTTTTGAATTTAAAGTAACCGCCGAATTTGAACACGAGGGCGAAATTGTCAAAGCCGATCTGAATAACCGATTCAAGACTGAAAACGAAGCTCAAGCTTTCCTGGAAAGCCTAATTGGCTCTAATTTCACGATTAGTGACATTTCGACCAGCCCATCGACTCGCAATCCAGGCGCACCTTTTACAACCAGCACGTTGCAACAAGAGGCTAACAGCCGTCTTGGCTTTAGTGCCAAAGCCACCATGTCTAGTGCCCAAAAATTATACCAAGAGGGCAAGATTACCTACATGCGAACTGACTCGGTCAATCTAAGCGGGCAGGCAATTGCAGCCATGGCCGATTATATTAAAAGTGCATTCGGCGAAAACTACCTAACAGTGCGCAAATTCAAAACCAAGAGTGCCAGCGCCCAAGAAGCCCACGAAGCCATTCGACCAACTGACTCCAGAGTAGTACATGCCAGCAGCAACGAATACGAGCAAAAATTATACGATCTAATTCGTCGCCGCACCCTGGCCAGTCAAATGGCACCAGCTAAATTAGAAAAAACAGTTATTTCAATCGAAACTATTTCATCATCTACCACCTACAATCTACCATCTACCAAATTCGAGGCAAAGGGTGAAGTTGTAATATTCGATGGCTTTTTAAAGGTTTACGGCGGCAGCAAAAAAGACGCCGACATCTTGCCGTCAGTTAAAACCGGTGACCCATTAAAACTAAACTCTGCAAATGTCCGTCAAGTATTTGCTCGACCACCAGCACGATATTCCGAGGGTAGTCTGGTTAAAAAACTCGAGGAGCTGGGTATTGGCCGACCATCAACTTATGCCACTATTATTAACACCGTCCAAGTCCGGGGATACGCCGAAAAAGGCGAAGACGAAGGCACACCGCGCGATATCATAACCTTCAACCTGGTTAATAATGCCGTCACGCGTGAAGTCGTCCAAGAAAAAACTGGATCAGACCGCGGCAAATTAATACCAACCGCATCTGGCGAAGTGGTCAGTGACTTTTTGATGAACCACTTTGACCAAATTGTCGATTACGGTTTTACAGCTACGGTTGAAACCAGTTTTGACAAAATCGCCGCGGGCGCCTTGGCGCGCAACGCAATGTTGGATGATTTCTATAAACCGTTCCACAAGCTTATCGAAGAATCTGGTGGTATCGAACGTAGCACCGTCACAAAAGTCCGCGAAGTTGGCATCGACCCAAAAACCAACAAACCAATCTTGGCCAGACTCGGCCGATACGGTCCAATGTTGCAATTGGGTAACGGCGATGACAGCGAAGACAAACCAAAATTTGCCCCAATGCCGGCTGGCCGCAAGATTGAAACCGTAACCCTTGAAGATGCGATTCAGGCTTTCAAATTGCCACGCACTGTTGGGCAAACACCAGAGGGCGCAGACATAAAATCCAATATTGGCCGTTTTGGTCCATACATTCAAGTTGACAAGATGTTTATCAGCATCAAACCACTAGACCCACAAACAATTACGCTGGACGAAGCTCTCGAGCTGTACCGCGCAAAACTTCAGGCCGAATCTGAAAAAAATATAGCCGACTTTGGCGACGGCATCAAAGTGCTGAAAGGTCGATTCGGACCATACATTACTAATGGTGCTAAAAATGTCAAAATTCCAAAAGGCACCGAACCATCAGCTATCACTCATGATGAGGCAAAAAAGCTAATTGCTGATGCACCAGCTGGCAAGTCTAAACGACGAGTCCCAAGCAAAACAAAACGTACTTTCAAGCGTAAAAAATAGCTAATTCTACACCACTATTTACATATTGTGTCTATTTCATGCTATAATGAGCGCAGTATAAATACTATTTGACATTATAAAAATATTATTTTATAATCTATTTAGTTGTAAATAGAAAAATTATCTTTCGGTGGGCAGAAAGAAAGGCTAGAGAATGAGCGATACACCAAAAAACGACCAAGCAATCGACCTTAAATCCAGCGTCAAAGATATCCTAGGTATCATCGAGCAGGAACGTGAGCGTGAGATTATTACTCGTCGTTTTGGATTGTATGATCGTCGTGAAACACTAGAGCAAATTGGCGAACTTTTAGGCATCACCCGCGAGCGCGTCAGACAGCTTGAAAAGTCTATCCTTACAAAACTAAAAGTTGCTGCCACTAATGGCAAAATGCCAACTATGGCCAGCCTAGAAAAAATACTAGTCCGCAACCTTGCTGAAATGGGAAGGGTAGCCAAAACACAAGATTTGACTAACCACTTGCTGAGCAAAACAAGCGACCAGCGTGAGCAAGCACACGTGGCATTTATCGCCGAACTTGCTCCAAATTTGACCGTTATCGAAGAGAACGATAACTACTTCCTAAGTGTTGGTATCGGTGAATACGGTGACGACAAAAAGATCAAAGGCGAAATTGACGCTATTGTTGCAATTATCAAAAAACACGGCGAGCCAATGACTATCGAGCAATTACACGACCAATTGTCATACGAGCATCCTGACCACGTCAAGGGACTAGCTAGCGCTTCAAAATTACTAGCGCACCTAAACGACAACTGGGGCCTAGTCAAATGGCCAACCGTCAATCCAAAGAATATTCGCGACAAGATATATGTTATCTTGGCCGACAATGGCAAACCTATGCACTTTTCCGAAATTGCTAGTTCTATCAAAGATAGCACTTTTAAGCGCAAAAACGTCACTACTCAGGCTATTCATAACGAGCTTATCAAAGATTCACGCTTTGTATTAATCGGCCGAGGTATCTATGCGCTTAACAGCTGGGGATTCAACCAGGGAACAGTAGCGGATATCATCGCTGACGTCTTAAAGAACGCCCCAAACCCATTGCATCGCGACGAAATCGTCAAACAAGTCTTAAAAAGCCGCCAAGTAAAAGAAACAACCATTCTTTTGAATTTGCAAAGCAAACCGCAGTTTAAGCGAGTGGCCAAAGCAACTTACATTCTTGAAGCTAAATAACAAACATTGCCAAGTTGTCCCTCCAATGAGACAATAAAAGAAGAAACCATGGGCACAATAACATCAATAATCAATATATTACTTCAGTGGTACGTCTGGCTGCCAATCGTGCTTGTCCTTGCGTATCTTACGTGGCGCAATTGGCGACGAATCGAAGCCATCCAAAATATTGAAAGCGACTTGTTAATCCTCGAGATACCAAAAACCAATGACAAGAGCGAGCTGGCTGCCGAGCAATTATTTGCCAGCCTTCACGGCATTTTGCGCGATTCAAACGAGCTTGAACTAAACAATGGCGTCCAAGAACACCTAAGTTTTGAGATTGCGTCTGTCAGTGGCCAAATTCGCTTTTATGTCTGGGTGCCAAAATCCCTACGTAGTTTTGTCGAAGGCCAGATTTATTCTCAATACCCAAGCGTCCAGATTCGTGAAGCCGAAGAAGATTACGTCTCGCACGAACATGAGCATGGCATTATATATTCTGCCGAAATGTCACTAACTGACAGCGAAATGTTGCCAATTAAGACTTTCCAAAATTTCGAAGTTGACCCATTGGCTGGTATTACTGGCGCTCTGGCAAAACTTGAGTCAACCGGTGAAGAGATTTGGATTCAAATTTTGATGCGCCCAATCGCCGACGAGTGGCACAAGGCATCCGACGCATGGGTAAGAGGCATTAAAAACGGCAAGTCATCTAGTGACTTTTTGTGGCTTAAAGGACTCCTCAGCGCCCTGTGGCAGCCACCAGAGGCCAGCAAGACCACTACTAACCAAAAAGAATTAAGCGAACGCGACAAAACCCGAATCTCGGAAGCCGAAAAAAAGGCACACAAATTGGGCTATCAGGTCAAAATACGCTTGGTTTATTTGGGCGACGACACCACGACGGCACGTTTGCGTATGCAAGCAATTGTTGGTACTTTTAAACAGTTTAACAGCACCAACCTTAACGGTTTCAAGATGTCAAAAGCCAGTTTTACCAAAGAAGAATTATCTGGCTATCGTAGCCGTGCTTTCCTAGACGACGGATATGTTTTAAACATCGAAGAATTAGCCAGCGTCTTTCACTTGCCGCACACCAACGTCGAAACGCCAAATGTCGTATGGGCCAGCAACAAAAACGCCGAGCCGCCTTCAAAACTGCCAATTATCACCGGCAACAGCGCGATTGACGAAAATATCAGCGCCTTTGGCATGACAAATTTCCGCGGCGTCAATCATCAATTCGGCATGCTGCGATCAGACCGATCCAGGCACATGTATATTATTGGTCAGACCGGAGCAGGCAAGACCGGCACGCTGGCCCTCTTAGCTCTTAGTGATATTTTTCATGGTCAAGGTTATGGCATCATTGACCCACACGGAGACTTTGCAATCGACAATATGCGTTTTATACCAGGCGGTCGCCTCAAAGACGTTATCTACTTTAATCCAGCCGACACAGCTTATCCATTAGGTTTCAACCCCCTTGAGGTCACCAATCCTAATCAAAAGACTAATATCAGTAGTGAAGTTATCGGCGTCTTAAAACGTATGTTCGGCGAGTCGTGGGGCCCAAGACTTGAATATATTTTGCGCTATACACTGCTGGCGCTACTCGATCGACCATCAACTACTATGTTGGACATTACGCGCATGCTGACCGACAAAAAGTTTCGCGCTGAAACGCTTAATTATTGCAAAGACACTGTAGTTTTAAACTTCTGGAACGTCGAATTCGCCAGTTGGAATGATAAATTTGCATCTGAAGCAATCTCACCAGTGTTAAATAAGGTCGGAGCTTTCACAGCCAACCCAATCATTCGTAATATTATCGGCCAGCCAAAATCAACCTTCGACATCCGTCAGATTATGGACGAAGGCAAGATTTTGATTGTCAACTTATCCAAAGGCTTAATTGGTGAGGACAATGCCTCGATACTCGGATCATTCTTGGTCACTAAAATCCAGTTGGCATCAATGAGCCGAAGCAACATCGAACGCATCGAAGACCGTCGTCCATTCTATTTATATGTTGACGAGTTTCAAAACTTTGCCACTGATTCATTCGCCACAATCTTGTCCGAAGCCCGCAAGTACGGCCTTAATTTGACTGTTGCTAATCAGTACATCAGTCAGATGAGCGATACTGTTCGCGATGCGGTATTTGGTAACGTCGGTACAATGATATCATTCCGCGTTTCGGCCGATGATGCTCCGATGCTGGCCAAACAATTCGAACCCCAGTTCGAGCCGAATGACTTATTACAGATGCATAATCGTAATTTCATCATAAATATGGTCATAAAAGGCGAGAAAGCTCCGGCCTTTAATGCTACGACCTTATCTTTGCCAGCTCCACAGATAGACAACACCGGTAGAATTATCGAAAACACGCGCCTAAATTACAGCCGTCCTCGTGCCGAAGTCGAAAAAGAGATTGCCGAGGCTATCAAACCACCAGAGAACCTAAATCCGCCCGTATCACGCGCTCAGGCCATCAAATGGCCAATTGGCATCAAACCAGTGCAAGATACTGCTCCTGCTGGTACGGCTGCCCCAGAGGGGCAGGGGGGCCCTACGGCACCTGCAAAGCGTCGCCGTCGCCCACGTCACAAGAAAAACCCATCAACTGGTCAAAATGCCCAATCAACTCCAAACAATAGCCCGAACCAACCAAACACCCCAATATCCAACGATTCTCTTCGGATAAGACATTAATGATTTTAACCATAACTATAGGTAGTGACAATAATGCCAAACCAGTCTAAACTAATACGTAGAATTAAAAAGGGGAATTATTAAATAATGGACACACCGAAGCGCAAAGTACTAATAATCGAAGATAACGAGGATATCCAACAGTTGTATCAGTATGCCTTCGAGGAATCAAACTACAATGTCAAAATCAGCGACAACGGCCTAAACGGCATTAATGATGTCGTCGAGTATGTTCCTGATGTTGTATTGCTTGATATCATGATGCCAGAGATGAATGGATTCGAGTTCCTTGAAGCGTTAAAAAATAATACCTCGTTGGAAAAACAAATACCTATCGTGGTTCTTTCTAATCTGACCCAAGAGCACGAAAAAGAAAAAGCTCTTCAAAATGGAGCCGACCTGTACCTAGTTAAATCTGACTACGAAGGACTTGACCTAGTTGAAAAGATCAACGACTTCTTAAAAGAATATTACGAAAAGAATGCAAAAAAGGGAGAGGAAGAGACCGAAGTTTAGGCCGTCTCTTTAACCTCAAAATTATCTCGGGTCCCAGCCATCGGCTAGGGACCCTTAGCTTACGTAGGCGGGGAATGTATTTATCTGTAAAACGAATAGAACATTTTTAGAACACTAACATGGTCAAAGTTTTAACACAAAATAGGCAAACCACAGCCATATCAATTTGATATTAAATCTGCGTAAATACAATCAAAAATATATAAGTACAAAGCCAAAGCCAACAAAAAAACAACCCAAACAAAGCAAAGGCAAGTCGGGCAAGAAGTGCGACACAAAAACCAAACAGCAGCACAAAAATATTAAATAAATTTAGGCAGAGCAGCATGTCGTAATACATAGTAACTTAACGTCGCACAATATATCTTTTACGACATTAGTTATTGATGACATAGATGATTATACACCCGTCTATATATATCCTTATTATGGCATACATCCATATAAATAGGGGGATGGGTTTAGCACTGCTTGCTCGCGTGTGCTTGTCTTTGTTGATTCATAAAAATATATTTGTCATACTTCATATCGTATCGCCATTAACTATTCGTCCAAGTCGAAAACGTTGTTGCAAAGACCACCTGGGCTGATTCTGAGACCCGGCTGTTGATAGTTATCCACATCGTGTCTTTGCCTGTTACTTTCCTGTTCGCCCTTTTGCCCTATTTGCTTTTTTGACATTTTGATATTGAAATATGTTTTTTTGAGTTATGTGAATTTGTTAATAATACGAACATTTTTAGAACACTATAATAGAGCGGAGGACGGGCACCCTACTTGTAAAAAGCTCTGCTACTAACCCTAACATCAACATATCCAGGATTAAGACCTTGACCCGCAAAGTACTTCAACGATCGGCTCATATCCTCTATCTGCTCCCCCACTGCTCGGTCTATGGATAACTTTACTAACACGCTACTGCCCTTTAAACGTATGTCCAGCTCTCTGGTTTTATTAGCGGGTAGGGTCGCCTGAATCACCGTATAGCCATACGTTTTTGAGATAGCAACAACTCGACCGACAAAGCTTAAGAAACGGTTGCTAACGATAACCGTACCTGTTTCGGCAGAAGCAACAATACCACTGGCATCAACTATCTGGACAGTAGGGTCGGCGTAATAATTCCTTTCATAAGATACACCGTTAGAATCAACGTAATACTGTTTGCCGCCTATCTTCCAGCCTGCGACTGGTTCGCGTAGAGTCAGCTTGAATTCTGTTTTGCCTATGCCGACCATACCAGCCTGCGACACCGATAAAACCTCTGGCAACACTCGTGTTATATACGTGCTCAGACTAGCTTGATCCATCAAAAACGCCAGACGACTAAGCGGATTATTATTCAAATAATCCTGGATAGTATCTTCGTATAATTTCTTGTCGATAGGTTTCGAGACAGCCGTATCGTACATCCCAACAGATACCGTTGCCGTAACATTACTGACAATTGCCCACAATAAAACGGTCGCGGTTAATAAAAGTAGCAGCATGCCAAAAACTTTTCGTCTTTTAATTGTCAGGTGATGAGCATGTAGCCTGGATGATTCTAGGTCGGATTTTGAATTAACACTTTCGAAATTGTTTGAGGTAGTACCAGATATCGTCCGATTTCGTTTAAAAGCATCCGAAAGAATCGACGAACTAGGCTCGATATTATTCTCGACCTGGCGACGCCGTGGCACATTAGATTGTCGTTTATTAAATAGACCCATAACTGCTTACGTCTATTATACTACGTGTGATAGCGCATCTACTTTGCGTTCGAAATTATCATATCAGCCACATCACTTGCGGCATTCGGACGAGAGAAGGAACTAAACTTTTTAGCCATTTTTTCCGAGCGTACTTTGTCTGACAGCAAATCTTTAATGGCGTGTTCTAACATTTCAGGCTTTTTCATCATTTCATTCTCGTCTAGTACCACCACGGCATCATCCTTCAGATAGACGGCTGCGTTCTTTAACTGGTGCCCGCCAGTTAATTTGCCATTAGGTATCAGGATTGTTGGCTTAGCTAGCGCAGCGAGCTCTAGAATGGTCGTAGCGCCAGCCCTAGTGACTACTACGTCGGCTGCACCTAAAAGCGACGCCATGTCGCGCGATATAAACGAGTGTAATTGAAACTTATCGTCATTAGCTGGTGTTAGTGCCCTAATCTCGTCATACTGCCATGTACCTGATATTAAAATTATTGAACTATGCTTTAACAGGTTATGCAGCGTCAAAACTACTGTATCATTTATTCGACTAGCCCCAAGCCCGCCACCAGTGACAACAACAAGAGGGCGGTTTACATCAATCTCCCACTTCTTTTTTGCAGCAAGTTGTTGAGCTCTTGAAAATTGACGAAACTCATCCGAAACCGGAATACCTGTATAGCGAGACCTGTCGGCTGGATATGAATAATATTCCAGTGGTGCACCAGTAGCGATAGCATTAGCCCACTTCCCTAGTATTCGGTTAGTCAACCCTGGATGAGCATCCGAGTCATGAATAACTAGTGGTATTCCCATTAAACGGGCCGCGATACCAACGGGCAAACAGACATAGCCGCCTTTAGTAAAAACTACGTCTGGGCGCCAAATAACTAATTTGAAGATACTTTGGATGAAGCCAAATACCACCAAAAAAAGGTCCCTAATATTCAAAATAACGACCGAAAACCACAATAGTTGTCTTAAAAACGAAACGTGATTATAACGCCTAAACTTCCCCCCGACAACAGTGCTGACCTTAATACTTGGGTCAAAATGCCCCATAATTGCCCGCGATTGTGTCGAAAACTTGCGATCACACCAAAACCGAATCTCGGCCCTAGGATGCGCTTTCTTAATCTCGCGTAAAACTGCGACGACCGGCGTAACGTGACCGCCCGATCCCCCGCCGACTGCTAGTATTTTCATATTGCGCCTCCTTTAATCTTGAAGTATGCACTGTATAATGTGACAACTGAAACACTAATCCCAGCGCCGCTGCAATGAACACCATACTGGTCCCACCAAAACTGAGTAGTGGCAGCGTAATCCCTGTCAAAGGAAAAACGCCTAACATTGATGCTATATTTAGAATAACATGAGACCCAAACCAACCAAAGACACCAGCAATTAATAGCTTTAGTCGTATATCAACCATATGGTCCATCAGTTTTAGTATTCGCATCAATAAAGCTATAAAAAGAGCCAGGATTGTCATCAAGCCAACAAAACCAAAAGTTTCGCCCATAATGGCAAAAACCGAGTCATTTATAGCCTCCGGCAGATAACCAGTTGACTGAACGCTATTGCCAACGCCTACGCCAAATAAACCACCGGTTCCGATAGCCAGTTTTGCTTGCTCTACCTGATAACTGCCGCCGTCATCTTCGGATAGATGCGAGCTATCGCCCTTCAAAAAAGTTACAATTCGCTCTACCCTATGTGGCGCGCTGACAATCAGTAATACGCCGATTATCGTCGCCGTGATCAATATCTTGGCCATATTGCGCCAATTAATACCCGCCATCACCAGCATCGACAAGATAATGCCCACTAACGAAACGCCTGTGCCAAAATCTTTTTCGATAACTACAATAAACAGCAGAGCGATAGCCGTAATAATTGCCAGTGGCACCAGTGATTCATGAGTATCGTTCAACTTATTTTGTTTGTATTTACTGCCCAAAAATCCAGCCAAAAATATTAAGACTGAAAACTTCAGTAGCTCGGCTGGTTGCAAACTACCGAATATTCCCAGATTAAACCAACGAGTCGCCCCCAAAGTCTGTTGGGCAATGCTCATTCCAGTCCATCCAGCAACCGCCAGTAATGCACAAGCCCCAAAACCGATCATCAATAACTTACCAGCGTGCCGCGTGAACCAAGTGTAAGGCACAAAGGCCATAAAGAAGAATCCAGCCAAAGCGACCAACAAACTCACGACTTGTTTGATAAAGAAATAGGTGTCACTAAAATCGCTACCATAGGCATTGTTTAAGACATTGGCACGCTGTGGACCAATTGCATAAATCGTTATCAGGCCAATCATCATCAAAAGCCCCATAAAAAGCACAATCAAATAGTCAGGCCGATGCCTACGTATTGGTGTCGCGTCTGAAAACTGCGAGTCCTGTGATAATGTTTTTATGTTTGTTTTTCTGTCCATGATGATTTTTTGTTGTTAAATGCTGCCTCCAGCTAATGCCAAAAATACGCCAATAAACGCCATAACATATGCAATAACCCAAAACCGCATCGTAACCTTGGTCTCTGGCCATCCTGTGGCTTGCAAATGTTGATGAACAGGCGCAGAGATAAATACTTTTCTTTTAAAAATTCGCTTGCTAGTAATTTGGATTAAACTTGACCCCGCTTCGGCTACAAAAACCAAACCAATAATCGGCAACAAGAACAAAGTGTTAGTCAACATCGCTACCACGCCCAGCGATGTGCCTAATGCAAAACTACCGACGTCGCCCATAAAGAATCTGGCCGGATAAATATTAAACCAAAGATAGCTAAGCAACGCGCCAATCACCGTAAAGCAGAACCCAGCTAAAATTATTTGAGATTGGAACAAAGCAATTATTCCATACGCACCAAAGCTAATCGACAACAAACCACCAGCCAAACCATCCAAGCCATCACTAATATTCACAGCGTTGCTGGTCGCAACCACCACAAAAACAAACAACGGAATAATCCACCAGCCCATTACTAAATCACCCAAGAATGGCAGATGCACCGAGTCGGCGCCCAATTTTACATAAAAAAACCAACCTAATGCCAGGCCAATTGCCGTAATCATGGCAAACTTCAAACTAGAGCGTAACCCCGCCACACCTTTGCCGCGGCCCCGCACATTGATAATATCGTCCAGCAGTCCAACAAAACCACCGGCCACCAAAGCCGCTAACGGTAGCCAAGTTTGGCCACGATTCAAATTAAAGCTAAGCGTAACAACAGCAATTGATACGACAAATATGACACCCGCCATGGTAGGAATATTGCGCTTGAATTTTTCAGCATGTAACTTATTAAACACTTCCAGCTTTTCGCCTGTCGTACTGGTTGTGCGTTGTTTTTTCCAAAATTTATATCGATAAGCCACAAAAGTATAGATTGGGGTCAGCAACATTGCTAATATGAACGCGCCCAAACTCAACAAAAATGTTGTTGTCAACTCGCCAGTTAGATGATCTAGTGCAGCTTGGTTCATATTCTACCCCTTAGGTTGTATCTTTAAATAATCTAGCATCCAGTTTGAAATATCTGTGAATATCGGCAAGGCGTCCCTTGCCCCTTGCAATTCCTTGTGATCGCCGGATACTTGTACCATTATGACATATCTGGAAGTTTTAGCGCTACCGCCGAATCCCAAATATGTTGCGACCGTTTCGTCGCTGGCATATTCTCCGTCTTTAACCACTTGGGAAGTACCGGTCTTGCCGCCAATATAATAGCCTGGCTTGTCCACACTTGTAAAGAAAGTATTCCGAGCCGTATGAGCCATCTCGCGAACCTGATCGGCCGTTGACTTTGTGATTGGATTTGAAGGCGTACTTGTTTTGTTTTCAACATAGTTGCCCGCCCCGTCAATCTGGCCCGCCAAGACAGTCGGTTGATAATATTTTCCACCATTAGCAATCGAACAAAATGCCGAGGCCACCTGTACCATAGTCACGTCTAATCCTTGGCCAAAAGCCATATTTGAATAGCGAACTGCGTTACCATCAGGCGATGAGGGCGATATGACAGTGCCAGTTGCTTCACCACTCACTTCAACACCGGTCAACTGTCCTAACCTGAATCGATTATAAAAATAATCGTACATAGTATTACGCGCGCCCATGGTAATTTCTTTCCCGTCACCTAATCTCTGGGCCACCGTCACGAAACCAGTATTTAGCGACCAATTCAAAGCGTACTGGAATGTTATCTTGCCAGTGTGACCCAATGTCGCATTAGTAATTGTTCGGTCATCAACTTGAATATAATCAGTGTTATTGTAGGTATCACTAGCCGACACAACCCCTTTATCAATACCTGTCGCCATTGTAAAAGTTTTAACGTCTGAGCCAGGCTCATAAGGCGTCGAAACTACGCCATTATTAAAGACTGCAACATCCTTAACTTGGTTTAGCTTTGCAGGACTATATGATGGCAAATTAGTCATCGCCATTATTTTGCCTGTCTGCGGATCCATCACGATTGCACTTCCGCGAGTCGCACCAGTGCGCTTCAATCCAGCAGCCAAAGCCTGTTCGGCGTATGATTGTACATTTCGGTCAATTGTCAGCACAACATTCTTGCCGTTAACCGGCGCAACATCAATATTGTCGTTTCCAATAGTCAGCGGGATATCATTGACATCTGTTACCGATTGCAATATGCCATCAGTACCGATAAGTTCATCGTTCAGTTTGCTTTCTATCCCATACTGACCAACACCATCAGCATTAACGAAGCCAAGTGTTTGGGCAGCCAGTGATCCTTCTGGATATACCCGTTGCGACTCTTCTTTAAAACCGATACCGCTCAGACTTTCTTTCTTTATCATGTCAGCCTGAATCCTGGTAATTTTAGTTGCCAGTATCTGATATCGACTTTCTTTTTTATTTAATAAGGCCTGCAAATTATCGCGGGCATTACCACCAGCAACTCGTTTTATGACCTCTATAATTTTTTCATCTTCATCTGTTATTGATGGATCGGCAAAAACTGTATATATTTGTTGGTTCATAACCAAAGGCACGGGTGTTTGACCGTCCAGGGCATAGATTAGTCCGCGTTTTGCGGGGATATCCAGTCTTCTTTGGTGCTCGCTTTTTGCAATATCGACGTAATAGCCGTGTTGAATTATTTGTAAATAAAAAAGTCGCACAACAAAGACGGCCATAATGCCAAGCACCATCGCCGCTAGAATCTTTGATCTGCTGCCCTTTTGTAACTCTAATTTCATTTTGTTGCCTACTGGTTGGTGTACTGTGTCGAGGCTGGTTTTGACATAGTCGCAACCACACTGCTTTTCTTTACAGTTTCAAGCGCCGTTAGGCGTGCGTTTTCAATCTCCAAATCACTTTTCTCGGTATTTAGTTGTGATATCTGATTATCAATTTTTTGAGCTTCATAATCATAGCCGGTCGCTCGCGTTGCTTGTGTTAAATATATTAATCCAAGGATTGTCACCATAAAGGCAATCAAAACGGTGTGCGTCACCGGACCCAGTTTAATAGCTGAAACATAGGCGACGGTGTTTTGGTTGCGAGACCAATTCTGCTGGCGTCGGCTGCTGTAGCTTTGAACACGTTGATATGACATTTTAAATTTGCTCTTTTTTATGTTTGTTTTTATTTTTTGGTGCCCCGCCGCTATTTTTGCGGCGAGGCAAATGGTAGCGTCCTATTTGATTCGGACGTTTACTACCTGGGCAATATCTGCATATTGCACTGAGATTCGAACTGGCATAGTTTTTGCCCTTTCTGTTTGTTTATTTTTTCACAGCGACACGCAGCTTACTACTACGCGATCGCGGATTGTGAACGTCGTTAATACTCCCTGCTATCGGCTTTTTGGTCAGTGGCTGAAATTCGGCTTCGAATCCCGACTCAAACTG
>JBAQEV010000031.1:0-1971 GCA_049286925.1 Saccharimonadales bacterium (SeqCode) | reverse complement strand
TTATGATTATATAAGCAGTTCTGTAGCAATACGTTTAATTAGGGGTAGAGGGCGTGATCGATAACAAGATAATTAAGGCTATTAGCGACAAAGGAATGGATCGCAAAGACTTCTTGAAATATAGCGGCCTTGCTTTATTAAGCTTAGTTGGTCTAAAAACAATCGCTAACATCATAAATAAAAAAGATATAAGCAATGAAAAACTTGCTGTTATTGGTAGCACAAGCGGTACTAATACGGGTGATGAGACGCAGGCAACTACAAAGATAAAATTAGGTGTATCATCAACGATTGCAGATGGTTATCTGACTAGTGCTGATTGGAACACTTTTAATAATAAACAACCTGCAGGAGATTATCTGGTTGCGGCTGACATTTCGGGCAAAGTCGATATTGAAGCAGGCAAAGGATTGTCCACTAATGATTATGATGATGCAGCTGAGTCTAAATTGGCAGGAATTGCTGATGGCGCTGAGGTTAACGTTAATGCTGATTGGGATGCAGTTGATGGTGATGCACAGATATTAAATAAGCCAACTATCCCTGACATTTCGGGCAAGGAAAATGTTGGTGTAGCTGCAAGTTTAGATGCAAATTATTTGCCTCTCGCTGGCGGTACATTGACAGGTACTGTCACCATATCTGGAACTGCAAAAATGAATCTATTAGCTCCGGCTTTGGATCACTCAGCAACTGGAATGACTACGAATGCGATTCAAGCAGGTGCAACAATAGCGGCTTTTCAATTAGTATTTTTGGGTACGGGTGGCAAATGGTTGCTGGTTGATGCGGATGCTGTCGCAACCTGTAAGGGTTTGATAGGTATAGCACTTGAATCACAAACAGATGGTAATGCTATGGCTACTGCCCTGCCTGGTTCGTTTGTTAGGGACGACACTTGGAACTGGACAATCGGTGATACACTATTCGCCGGAGAAACTCCTGGAACAATGCAAAACACAATACCAACGGGTGCGGATGCTATTATCAAGGTTGTAGGATTTGCAGTAACTGCTGACATGATTTATTTCAACCCAAGTCCTGACCAACAATCAATCGTTGCTTAATTAAAACAAAGAAGAAATAAAGTGACCAGCTCTAGACGATTACCGCTAAGCTATAACGAAAAGACTTTCGGCACATTGGCTGCTGGTCGTGACTATACAGTCCTTGCCACCTGGGAATCAGACACAGATAACAACCTAGTATCGTCAGCCAAAGGAGAAGTGCTGACTTGTTATGCGGATTTGGCGACGTATAATAATAACGTAATGATTGCTGGCGCAACAACTAATGGCAGTTATTTTCGTGTTATTCGGGCAGCCAGTGGACAGCGGGGAACGCCTACGATTGGTGTCAGATTTGAAAACAATAATGTCGTAGCTGCTACATATGTGTTTACTTGTTTCGAGAACAATTTTTCCCTTTATGATTTAGGAATTAGCGTCAATACGACAGGTAGTTATTCGTGTGTCGCTGTGCGCTCTGGCCAAACCAATATAATTAATAGGTTCGTTGGACTGACTATATATAATTGTACTTCTAGTGGTGGGTTGGCAATAGGTCTATATATTGGTGGAGTTCCCACCGATACAATATATGTAGGCAATTGCTACATTACAAATTGTACAGGAATTCATGCTGCATCTAGTGGTCTATATTTTGAATGTACTGATATTAACGGGACAAATACAGGTTATGTTTACAATAATACGATCACCTATTGTAAGACGGGCGTGTTAACCGCCTCTTCGGGCTCTGGGGAATTAGTAACTCTTAATTTAAAAAATAATATTATTCAGGGTTGCACAACACCTATCATTCAGGGTTCTAATTGTACAATAGTTACAACCACCAACGTCACCTCTGGCGTAACCTTTGCCGCTGACGGCTATCATCTGGCACCTACCGATACAGTCGCCATAAATCATGGCACTGATCTAAGTGGAGTATTGCCATCAACCGAAACAG
>JBAQEV010000030.1:0-3548 GCA_049286925.1 Saccharimonadales bacterium (SeqCode) | reverse complement strand
GAAGTTGATTCGCATGTTGTCGGCGATTTTGGAGACACATCGCTTGAGGCTGTTGCCGCAGCCATCCCCTACGCCAAGATCAGCAAGGGAATTTTCCCGCAATCGCTGATCCCCATGCCGCCGATTGCATTCGCCCACATTGATGCCGACCAATACGATTCCATCAAGGCGGCCTGCGAAGTGCTGGGACCGATGATGGTGTCTGGCGGCGTGATGATCTTTGACGATTACAACTGCCTGGCCGGCGCCAATAAAGCGCTGGATGAAACCGGCTGGGTCATTGAAATGACTCGCACCAACAAAGCCATAGTGAGGTTCGCATGACACTCCAAGAACTGATTGACGCCTGCCGCAGCGAAGCAGTTGACACGGCAACGCCCTACCTCTGGTCGGATGCTGACTGGATCCGCTACGCCAACGATGCCCAGCGCGAAGCCTGCCGCCGTGCCCGATTGATTGTGGACTCGACCACGACCGCGATCTGCCGCATTGCAATGGTGGCCGCGACTCCAAGCTACGCGCTGGACTCGCGCGTGCTGTTCATCAAGCGTGCCAAGCTCTCAGGCCGCTCTCTGCCATTGGGCCGGGCCAGCTACAAGGATTTGGACCGCAGCGTGCCGGGATGGGAGACGCAGACGGGGGAGCCGCAGGCCTATGTGCCCGACATGAACGAGAACGAGTTTCGGCCCTATCCGACACCCACTGCCAGCGCAACCGTGAGCCTGACGGTGATCCGCTTGCCGCTGGCTGACATGGCTCTGGCCGTTGTCAACCCGGCAACACCGGCAGTCGGGCCGGAGATCAAGGCGTGCTATCACGAATCACTTGTGTTTTGGATGCTCTACCGGGCCTACAGCAAGCAAGACACTGAAACGCTCGACAAGAAGAAGGCGGCCGACAACCTAGCACTGTTCGAGGCCGAGTTTGGCAAGAAAAGCACCTCCGTGGATGAAACATGGATCCGTCGTGAGCACGGCTACACCGAGGACGAAGGCGTTTACTGACCCCCCGTTAGGGTTTGCCCAGAAGGGTGTAGCTCTTGATGATCGCGTCCAACCAAAGGACACATCATGGCCATCATCCGATTCGTAACTGCCGTCAAAAACTCCTGCCTGACGCCAATCAAAGACGCCATTGACGCCGGGGCAGGAGCCGGGACTGTCAAGATTTACACCGGCACCATCCCGGCCGCACCAGCCGACGCCATCGTGGCACAAGTGCTGCTGGGCACGCTGACCTTCTCCGACCCCTGCGGAACAGTGTCAACCACGCTCACCATGTCGGCCATCACGCAGGACTCGTCGGCCGATGCCACGGGCACTGCGACCTGGGCGCGCATCGCTGATTCGACCGGCGCTACCGTGATGGACATCGACGTGACCAGCACCGGCGGCGGCGGCACACTGCAGCTCAACACCACCAACATCGTCATCGGCGGCCCGATCCTGATCAGCTCGTTCGTCCTATCGGTGGCGTAAATGGCGCTCATCGTCGCGGATCGCGTCAAGGAGACAAGCGCCGCGCCAGGCACATCGGCGTTCACCATGGCCGGTGCCATGACTGGATTCATTCGGTTCGCCTCGGCGCCCAGCATGGCTGTTGGTGCTACCTGCTACTACGCTGCTCAGGCTGTGGATGCTGGTGGCGCACTGACGGGCGGTTGGGAGGTTGGGCTTGGAACCTATTCGGCCGCCGACACTTTGACCAGAACCACGATCATTGCCAGCAGCAACGCGGGTGCGGCGGTCAACTTCACTGGAACCACACAGGTCTACATCACCCAGCCAGCGCTGCAAGCAGCCTGGGCGCGTGAAAAGCTCACGTCGGCGCGCACTTACTATGTCAGGACCGATGGGGCGGATACCAACACCGGGCTGGAGAATACGGCCGGAACTGCGTTCTTGACGATTCAGAAGGCGTGTGACGTGGCAGCAGGTATTGATGCAGCCGGGTATCAGGTAACAATCCAGTTGGCTGACGGGACATATTCAGCGGGGGCGGTCCCAAAGCCAATGCAAGGCACGCTCCCGCTGATCATCACCGGCAATCTATCCACGCCGTCGAACGTGTACGTCAATCTGACAGGGAGCATCTGTTTCCAGGTCGATAAGCCATCAACGTATGTGCAGATCACCAACATGAAGCTGGCGTCAACAACGGTTTGTCTTCGTGCGTTCCCCGCTGGGCTGCTTGAATATGGGAATATTGTGTTCGGCGCCGCGTCGGTTCGCCACATTGATTCCATCGCGCAGGGGTATGTGAGCGCAATCGGAAACTACTCAATCGTCGGAGCCGCACCAATGCACATTTTTGCGCAATCTGGCGGGCATATTCGCATCGTATCAAGAACGGTCACACTCACCGGGACCCCCGCTTTTTCCACGGCGTTTGCCTCCAGTTCAGCCGGGGCGACAATGGACATTAGTGCAAATACGTTTTCCGGGTCTGCGACCGGGTCCCGGTACGCATGCAGCCTAAACGGCGTCATTAGCACTGCGGGGGCAACACTCCCCGGCGACGCCGCCGGCACTACAGCCACCGGCGGCCAGTACGCCTAAGCCATGAGCCTTGGTAGCAGCGCCCTCGGCGAAACCCCGCTTGGGGCTGCGGTAGATGCCATTGCCTCTGCCTCGGCAACCGTCGTCGCCACACTCACCTTCTCCGGCGTCGCTGAGGGCATGGCGGCGGCTGTCGGCACCTCGGCGGCATCGCTCCCGGTCTCCGGTGTCATCACGGCAAACCACGGTACGACGGGCACGGCGAGCGCAGTACTCACCCTGTCGGCCGCCGCCACGTCGCTGCATGGGCGCGGCGGCGCAGTAGAAGCCCGCCTCACGCTCACCGCCACGGCGCAAGGGGCGGGGCATGTGCAGGGCGTGGCCTCCGGTGCGCTCACCTACACCGCCAGCGCCGCAGGGCAACAGTACCCGACAGCGCTACTCGACCAGCAACTCCCATTCTCGGCTTCGGCCGCTGGCAGCCAGACAGCAGCCAGCATCGTCGCCGCCAGCCTGACGATCTCGGCGGCCGGCGCCGGGGTTGCAGCCATTGTCGGAACAGGCAGCGCCGACCTGCCGTACTCTGCCGTCGTCCTGACCACTGCCAGCATTGTCGGGCAGGCTGCGGCCGGCGTCGGGCTCAGTGCCAGCGCGGCCGGCGCGGCGCTGGTGACGGGCGCGGTTGCCAGCGCCTTCCCGCTCAGCATCAGCGCGGCGGGGAACATGCGCACGCAGGGGCCGGTGCTGACCAAATTGCGCTTTGGCATCAGCGCCATTGGGCAGACGCGGGTGCAGGGCGGTGTGGCGCGAACCCTGCCTTTCACTGTCAGCGCAACAGGATTGGTACGCACGCAGGGCACAGTCATTGCAAGCCTTGGATTCACCCCCATCATGCTGGGCCGGGCAGCAGTGTTCGGCACGGCCGCCACGCCGATCAACCTCACCATCAGCGCCGCTGGGCAAGCGCCGCCCACGGGCCGCGCTGCTTTCGGCCTTGGGCTCACCGCCGTCGCCAGCGGCTTTGCCAGCGTCTCGGGCGCAGTTGGCGTC
>JBAQEV010000029.1:0-19957 GCA_049286925.1 Saccharimonadales bacterium (SeqCode) | reverse complement strand
AAATATGGCAGTAGATGTCGATATTAAGGCTTTACTTGAAGCCGGTGTTCATTTTGGACACAAAACAAGTAGCTGGCACCCTAAAATGGCCCAGTACATTCATAGCAAACGCCAAGACAGTCACATTATTGACTTGGCTAAAACAGTAGAGGGCCTTGAGGCTGCTTTGCCATACCTGACCAAGGTAATTGCTGGTGGCAAAAAAGTTTTGTTTGTAGGCACAAAAAAGCACACCAAAGAACTTGTCCGCGCAGCAGCTGAATCAGTCAATCAACCATTTGTTACCGATAGGTGGCTTGGTGGTACGTTGACAAACGTTTCTACTGTTAACCAACAGATTAAAAAGTTAAAAGATCTTGAAAAGCGAATGGCTTCAGGTGATCTTGAAAAACGCTATTCAAAACTAGAAGTTCAACGCTATCAAGAAGAAATTGATTCTTTGAATATTCGCTATGGCGGCGTTAAGGATCTAAGCGGCAAACCAGGTGCACTGTTTGTTGTTGATGTTATTGGTGACAATAATGCAGTCAAAGAAGCAACTACTTTGGGCATTCCAGTTGTTGCGATTGTTGACACTAACGCTGATCCAACACCTATTAAGTTCGTGATTCCAGGTAACGACGATGCTATTAAAGGCGTCCAATTAATCCTTGATTACGTATGCGCAGCGATTCGCGAAGGTGGTGTTTCGGAAAAGACTGTCGAGAAAGCAAAACCAACTGATACGAAGGAGGAATAGAGATGGGCGTATCGATTGAAGATATTAAAAAGCTAAAAGAACTATCAGGCATTGGTTTGACCGATGCCAAGGTAGCACTAGTTGAGGCTGGCGGCGATTTTGACAAGGCACTTGAAGTGCTTCGTAAAAAAGGCGTAACAAAAGCCGAGAAAAAAGGTGATCGCGAAGCCCGCGAAGGTCTAATCGACAGCTATGTTCACAGCGGACGAATTGGTGTTGTAGTTGAAGTTAACTGCGAAACCGACTTTGTTGCCCGAACCGACAACTTTAAATCTTTTGCGCACGAGATTGCTTTGCAAATTGCAGCTATGGCGCCTGTTTATGTTGGCACCGCTGATATTCCAGTCGACGAGATGGAACGCGTTCGCAGCGAGGCCCGCGAACGTATTGTTACTGAAGGCAAAAAACCGGCTGACATGATTGATAAGATCGTTGATGGTCAGGTTAAGAAATATTTTGACGAAAAAGTATTGATGAACCAGATTTACTTCAAGAACGAAAAGCAGACAGTTGCAGATTTTCTAAAAGAAAACATCGCAAAAACCGGTGAAAACCTAGTTATTCGACAGTTCAAGCGCATTGAGCTTGGCGTTAGCGAATAGACGGCGAAGTAGAGATTCTAAGCAATCAGGGTTCAACCCTGATTGCTTTTTCTTGTTCTGTAATCACGCTAATGCTATGCTATAAGCATGCGCAAGGGTGTAAATTCTATTAAGGGATATTGCAATCAAGGTTTTACGATTGTTGAGCTTTTGGTTGTCATCGTCGTTATTGGTATTTTGGCGGCTATAACAATTATTTCTTATGCGGGAATATCTCAAAAGGCAACGGTTGCCACTATGCAATCAGACTTAGATAATGCCTCTAAAACATTGAAAATGTACTATACTCTGTATAGTTCATACCCTACAGCCTTAAATGCTAGTAATTGTCCAACCGCTCCAACGGCTGATAATAACTATTGTTTGAAGTTTAGTGGTAGTAATATTGTTGGTTATAACGGTAGTATGGGTGCATTTAATCTTGTAGAAACTAACGGCACAACTTATTACAAGATTACCAATGACTCGGCTCCTGTAGCTGGTAGTAGCCTTGATTATGGTTTGGTTTTGCATTTAGATGCAAGCAATTCTGCATCATACCCATCGCCATTTAACGGCACAACTTGGACCGACCTAAGTGGCAATAGTAACAAAGGGACGCTATATAACGGTGTCGGTTATGATAGTGGGAACGGTGGGGGTTTAGTATTTGACGGGACTAATGATTATGTTGGGGTGAATAATGCCCCAACGCTTAATATGGGATTGGGTGATATGACACTATCAGCTTGGGCAAAAATACCAACAGGAGTAACGGATAATTATGGAGATTTGGTCGGTAAAAATAGTTGGAACGGTTCTTTAGCGTTTGGGATAGTGAACGCTGGTGATCAAATTCGAGGATATCTGTCCAATACTGGTGTATCCGATAGAATAGTAACTTCCGCATATTTTTATGCATCAAATATATGGCATCAATATACGCTTACTTTTACAAGGAGCGGGTTAATGCGTTTATATGTTGACGGAACAATATTTTCTTCAGTAAGTATTTCTTCTTATGCTAGTATGAATTTTACAAATAGCTCTATATTAATGATAGGCCAATATAGTGGCTGGGCAATGCAGGGTACAATTAGTAAAGTCCGTGCCTACAACAGGGCATTAACTGATATAGAGGTAGAGGCGCTCTATAATAGTTAGGGACCGGTCGGGCTCATCCAGGACAGCTAGATAGTAATTATAACAAGGCTGTTTTTTTGTCTATCCATAAAGCTAGTGCTATACTTTTAGTATGCTTAGGGATGCTAAAAGTGTTAGATGTGGCTATGCCAGGGGTTTTACGATAGTCGAGCTTTTGGTTGTCATCGTCGTTATTGGAATTCTCGCCGCTATCACAATAGTTTCTTACTCTGGTGTTACGGGCAAAGCAACAATTGCATTACTTCAATCCGATTTAACTAATGCATCCCAGCAATTAAAGCTATTCCAAGTAATTAATAGTGCATATCCGGTTGCGAATAATTGTACTAACACTTCTGCTGTCGAAATATGTCTGAAATCAAGCCCGAATACTAATTTTCAATATGCTATGAATAATAATGCCAACCCCCAGACCTTTTCTATTACTGCGACGAATGGTGATAATAGCTTTAATATAGATCAAGACAACAGCTTTTTGCCAGGCGGCAGGAATCTATTAAAAAAGAGCAGGATGGACTACATTCCAAGTGGCACCGGTACTGGTACGGTAAAAGAGTTAGTTACAGACCCAGTTTATGGCAGCGTGCTTCACGTAAATGCACAGTGGGTGTATCAGGTGAACGTTTTGTCTATCGTTCAAAATTATCAGGTCGGTGATAGTATCAAGGTGACTTTTTTCGCAAAAGCGACCTCGGCCACTGCTTTGTCATTTAACCTGTATGATGGTTCGGTCTTCGTTGCGTCGAATTTAGCCTACCCTATAATTGGGACAGATTGGGGATATTATTCAGGCTCTGCCAAAATTAGTCATATATCTGGTTCGACGGTGAATTTCTACTTCTATCCTAGTAATGTTGGTGTTGAATTTTGGTTTAGATCCGTAAAAATTGAAAAAGGCACTACAGCTACGAGCTGGACGCCAGCACCGGAGGATTCTTAGTTGGTATATGTGCACCGTTTAGTTATAATAGGGTTATTATGTTTGATATGAAACTATACGAAGACAAATTCAGTGAAGTTGTTTCCCATTTTGCGGAAGAATTAAAGAAGATAAGGACTGGTCGAGCGCACCCTGGCCAATTAGATGGTATTAAGGTTGAGGTTTATGGCACTTTTATGCCATTAAACCAGGCCGCAAATATTACTGCTCCAGAGGCTCAGATGCTGATGGTGACACCTTTTGATCCAAGCAACATTCAGCCGATTAGCGCTGCGATTCGCGCCGATCAAAGCCTGGGATTTAATCCAAGTGACGATGGCCGCGTAATTCGCGTACCAGTGCCGCCATTGACCGAAGAACGACGCAAGATGTTGGTTAAACAAGCGGGCGAAAAAGTTGAAGAGGCGCGAATCGCCCTTCGAAACATTCGCCAAGATTTGCAAAAAGAAGTCAAGCGCAAGAAGGAAGCAAAAGAGCTATCAGAGGATGATGTAAAAAGGGTAGATAAGCTTGTCGATAACACAATGGCAAATTATAATACTAAAATCGATGAGACTTTCCGGGCAAAAGAAAAGGATATTCTAACAATCTGATGACTGATTTAATTGTTCCAAATCATATCGGCTATATCGTCGATGGTAATCGCCGCTGGGCACGCAAGCACGGCTTGCCTAACTATGAAGGCCATTTGGCTGGTTATAGCGCTGTTAACGAGGTCGTGACGGCAACGTTTGAGTCGGGTGTAAAATATATTTCTGCATACATTTTTAGTACAGAGAACTGGAAGCGCAGCCAAGAAGAAGTTAATAAATTGATGGGGTTGATGTTAAAACTGTTGACGTCTGATTTGCCAATTTTTGTAAAAAATAATATCAGATTAGTAATATTGGGGTCTCGCGAGAATGTTGACCAGCGAATTATAAAAGCGATTGATAATGCCGAGTCGGTAACGGCCAAAAATACCGCCGGAACGTTGGCAATTTGTTTTAATTATGGTGGCCAATACGAGATTGTCGAGGCTGTCAGAAAGATCGTTAAGTCTGGCGTCAAAGCAAAGGACGTTGACTTAGAATTAATTAGCAAAAATCTGTACGGTGGTACTGATATCCCACCAGTTGATATTGTAGTCAGGACCAGCGGCGAGCAGCGCTTATCTAACTTTATGTTGTGGCGCGTTGCTTATAGCGAAATGCTGTTTTTGGAAAAAATGTGGCCAGACATGAGAAAAGAAGATGTTGACGATATAATAAAAGAATATAGTAAGCGTTCAAGGCGCTTTGGAGGTTAGGTGGAGCTTTTATTCGGTGTAATCGTTGGATTAGCACTGTTGATTTTTTTGGTAGTCATACACGAGCTTGGTCATGCCGTTGCGGCTATTCGCAGTGGCGTAGTAGTTGAAGAGTTTGGCATTGGTTTTCCGCCTCTAGCTTGTAAGAAAAAGCTAAAGAATAAAATTTTGTTTACTCTGAACTGGTTGCCATTGGGCGGTTATGTAAAGTTGCAGGGCGAGTACGATTCGGCAAGTGAAAAAGGCGATTATGGTGCGGCGACTTTTTGGCAAAAAACCAAGATATTATTTGCTGGTGTTTTTATAAATTGGTTGGCAGCAGCGGTTATTTTGTCGCTGTTGGCGCTAGTTGGCATGCCAAAAGTGTTGCCAGACCAATTTAGCGTGGCGGGCGATACAAAAATAACGTCACAAGCGGTCCAGATTACTAACTTGACGAGCGGTCATCCTGCCGAAAAAGTTGGGCTTAAACCAGGCGACAAGATTATCAAATTCTCGGGTCAGGATGTTACGTCGGTCGAAGAATTAATCGCAGTAATAAAGGAAAACAAGAATAAAACTGTTGATATTACGTACGATCGTGATGGTACAGAAAATACTGTTAGCGTGCCACTTGGGGCAGAGACTGAAGGTGGCATTTTGGGGGCAGGACTGGGGCAGCGAGAATTCATTAAAGCAACGTGGTCGGCGCCAATTGTTGGTGTAGCTACGACGATTCAGTTTACTGGCGCTACTTTTCAGGGCCTTGGCGATTTATTTGTTAACTTATTTAACGGCATTGTTATGCAATTTAGTAACAACAAACAAGCACAGGCTGATTTAGCAGCTGTGTCAGACAGTGTGGCTGGGCCTATCGGAATTTTAGGCACGATATTTCCTGCAGCCTCGCAGGCTGGACCTGTGCAACTGATGTTTTTGACGGCGATTATTTCGTTATCGCTGGCTGTTATGAATGTATTGCCAATACCGGCGCTAGACGGCGGTAGGTGGTTTACGATGCTGATATTTAAGTTATCAAAAAAGAGACTAACCAAAGAGCGTGAAGAAAAAATACAGATGGTTGGGTTTTATATGTTGATGGGGCTAACTTTATTGGTGACGTTAGTCGATGTTACGAAATTATTCTAAATTAGATCTAGTCAGAATGGTGATTGTGCTACCTGTGTGGGTGTTGTTTGGTATATATGCTGCTCAGCTTGTGTTGGGTCTAGCCGTCGCATTGTTTAAGATTGCTGGCATTTCGCTAGCCTCATTTAATGAGATTATGGTTAACACTGTTTTAACAGCTTTGCTTTATGTACTTTCGGTTTTTATAGTCATTGGTTTGCCTTGGTTGATTATACAAAAACCAACAACAAAGGAAGAGGTAGGGCTGACAAGGTTGCCGTCTTGGACTGATATATTGTTGGCGCCAGCTGGCTTTATTGTTTATGCGATACTATCGTCGGCTCTGATTATGCTGGCCACTCAGGTATTTCCTTGGTTTAACGCCGATCAAGTTCAGCAGACTGGATTTGACCAAGTCAGCCGCAGTTATGAATTAGTGTTGGCTTTCTTGTCATTAGTAGTGATTGCGCCGGTGTTCGAAGAAATACTATTTAGAGGATTCCTGTATGGCAAACTAAAAAAATATATGCCAGTATGGATCGCTATAGTAGCTACGAGTGTATTGTTTGGATTTGTGCACGGTGCTTGGAATTTGGCTTTTGACACGTTTGCTTTGAGCGTTATTCTGTGTATATTGCGCGAGCTGACAGGCAGTATATGGGCCTCTGTTTTGCTTCATATGGTCAAAAACGCGGTGGCTTTTTATATACTCTTTATAAATAAATAACTATAGATTAAAATAGATAGTGATTATGAGAGTTTCAAAGTTGTTTACGCGTACCAGTAAAAATGCTCCAGCGGATGAAGTTGCAAAAAACGCGCAGCTATTGATTCGTGCTGGTTTTATTCACAAAGAGATGGCTGGGGTTTATGCCTATATGCCACTTGGGTTGAAGGTCCTCGAGAACATTAAAAAGATAGTACGCGAAGAAATGGATGCCGTCGGCGGTCAAGAAATAATGATGACCACCTTGCAACCAAAAGATATTTGGGAGAAAACCGACCGCTGGGACGATGCCAAAGTGGACAATTGGTTTAAAACAAAACTAATCAACGGTGCCGAACTGGGCGTGGGGCTGACTCATGAAGAGCCAATCGTGGATGCTGTTAGTAATTATCTGAACTCGTACAAAGACATGCCATTTGCGGTTTATCAGATACAAAACAAGTTTCGAAATGAACTTCGGGCCAAAAGCGGACTGCTGCGCGGACGAGAATTCTTGATGAAAGACATGTACACGTTTTGTCGCAATCAAGAGCAACACGAGCAAGAATACGAAAAAATTGTTGCGGCGTATCACAAAGTATATGACAGGTTGGGGATTGGGAATATTACGTATCGAACCTATGCCGACGGCGGAATATTTACCCCAAGGTTCAGCGACGAATTCCAAACTATCAGTGATGTTGGCGAAGACACGATTTATCTGGACGAGGAAAAGGGCGTAGCAATAAACGAAGAAATTTTAACAGATGAGAACCTTGAAAAATTGGGACTAGATAGGGAAAAACTGGTACAGAAGAAAGCTGTCGAAGTAGGAAACACCTTCCACCTAGAGACTAAGTACACTGACGCTTTGGGACTTTATTATGCAGACGAGAGCGGCGCGAAACAGTCAATCATTATGGGCTGTTATGGAATCGGCATAAGCCGCCTCATGGGAGTCATCGCAGAGCTTTTCTCGGACGAAAAGGGTCTGGTGTGGCCAGACAATATTGCACCTTACAAAGTATATTTGGTACAGATAGGGAATAGCCAGGCCGTAACTTCATGTTCGGACAAACTATACGACGACTTGAGGGCAAATGGCATTGAAGTTTTGTATGATGATCGTGACGTCAGACCTGGCCAAAAGTTTGCCGACAGTGAGCTGATGGGCATACCTTATCGTATTACCGTTAGCGAGCGCTTGGTGGAAGATGGCTTGTACGAACTTGTCGGCCGAAAAGACGGCCAGAAAACCTTGTTGACATCAGAGCAGCTGCTTGCTAAACTAAACTGACTATAAAAATTATTGTAGTATATACGCTAGATATAGCGTGTGTGGTGCTGAAACAAGCACCATTTATGATTGAAAGAGGAACTATTTATGAAAAAAATTTACAAAATTACATCTGAAGGCAAAAAAGAACTAGAGGCCGAGCTTAAAGAGCTTAAGGGTCGTCGTAGTGAAGTTGCTGCCAAGATAGCCGAAGCACGTGACTTTGGCGATTTAAGCGAGAATGCTGAATATGACGTTGCACGCGAGGAGCAAGGTCTGGTTGAAACTCGAATCGCTGAAATTGAAGATATAGTATTGAACGCCGAGATTATTAAGAGTGGTACAAAATCGAAAGTTGTTTTGGGCTGCAAAGTCGATCTAACGATTTGCAAAAAACAAGTTACCTATACGGTCGTTGGTCCTGTTGAGGCTGACCCACTAGCGGGAAGAATCAGCAATGAGTCACCGATTGGTGTTGCGCTATTTGGCAAAAAGGTTGGTGACGCAGTAGTTATTAAGACAGCCAAGGGCGAAGTCGAATACGAAATAACCAAAATCTACTAAAAATAGCTAGTGGCTATTGGAATATGGAATATGGCGAGGTAAATCTCGCCATTTTTTCTTGCCCTAAGCTATATTCCAATAGCCAAATTCCACTAGCTATCCTATGCTATAATTAACACCATTATGGCAATACTAAAAGATTATCGTGACGAGCGTTTAAGAAAATTGAAAGACCTACGGGATTTAGGCTTGAATCCGTATCCTGCCGAGGCACACCGAACGCATAATACCAAAGACATTATTAATCAATTTGATAGTCTGCAAGGTCAAGCTGTGACTGTCGCCGGACGAATTGTTGGCATTCGCAAATTTGGCAAATTGGCTTTTATCGTTGTCAAAGATTTCAGCGGGCAAATTCAATTGTTTTTGAAGTCAGATATTGTCGGGGGTCTAGATTCTGCTAATAATCAACTGGGGATGGCCGAACTTCCATTACTGGATACTGGTGACTTTATCGAAGCAAGTGGCAAAATCATCAAAAGCCAAACTGGTGAGATATCAGTTGAAGTCGTAAACTTACGCCTGCTGACAAAATCAATTCGCCCAATGCCGAGTGTCGTTGAGGGTTTTACAAATAAAGAAGAGCGTATGCGACGCCGCTATATTGATATGAACGTTAACCAAGATGTGCGCGACAGGTTTGTCAGGCGAAGTAAGTTTTGGCAGGCAACTCGTGACTTTTTGAATCAACACGAATTTATAGAAATAAACGTGCCGGTCCTAGAACATACAACTGGTGGGGCGGATGCCAACCCATTTGTGACCCATATGGACGCACTCGACCAGGATTTTTATTTGCGTATTAGCCACGAATTGCCACTGAAACGTTTGATTGGCGCAGGCTATGAAAAAGTCTATGATATTGGTCCGCGCTTTAGAAACGAGAATTACAGTGACGAACATCTGCCCGAGCACGTTGCCATGGAATGGTACTGGGCTTATGCCAACTGGCAAGACGGTATGAAATTTATGGAAGAGATGTACCGTTTTGTTTTAGAAAAAGCTTTCGGCACTCTTCAATTTAATCTAAACGGCAAACAGATTGATATGAGCAAAGAGTGGGAAAAGTGGGATTACGAGACGATAATTCGCGATCGGTATAATATCGATGTTTATAACAGCACGCTTGACGAGGTTAAGAAAGCCTTGGTTGATAACAAACTTGAGGTCGAACAGACCGAAAATCGTGCTAGGGGTATTGATAAATTATGGAAAAATATTCGTAAGGATGTTGTCGGCCCAGTTTGGTTGATTAATACGCCAAAATTTATTAGCCCACTTGCAAAAAGCAATCCGGGCAACGAGCAAACTGTTCAACGGTTTCAGGCGGTTATTGCTGGGTCCGAGCAATGCAACGGCTTTTCAGAACTTAATGACCCAATCGACCAGATGAATCGCTTTGTCGAGCAACAAAACATGCGTGATGCTGGTGATGACGAAGCTATGATGTTGGATATTGATTATGTCGAGATGTTGGAATATGGTATGCCGCCAGCTTGTGGATTAGGATATAGCGAACGCGTATTTTGGATTTTTGAAGGTGTAACTGCCAGGGAGGGCGTGCCTTTTCCACAGCTTCGCGCCGAGACTGACAATACAACTCGCGAAATATATTTTGATATCAAGTTAGGCTAAAAACGCTCCTCGTAGAATTCATACGTAAAGCCTACATGACTTTTTAATTGCTTTACGTATTGCGCAATCTTAAAATAAGCTTAACGAGGGTCGGACCTTGATTGGTTTGGTTCTAATATTCCAGGGTTGAACCCTGGAATATTAGAATATTTGCTATAATAACAGCATGAAACGATTTATGCTGGGATTGATAGTTGTCGCGTTGATATCTATTACTACGTGTGTAAATTTTTCTCATGCGACTGTAAATGATTTTATTATTAGTAACTTTACAGCCGATTACTACTTGGATAAAGACGCTAGTGGTCGTTCGACGCTTAAAACTGTTGAAAGTATTACGGCTGAGTTTCCTGAATATGACCAAAATCATGGTATCGAAAGGGCATTGGTGTCGTTTTATGATGGTCATAGCACGAGCCTAAAACTGGAATCGATTACAGACCAAGACAAGAATAATTTGTCATATACAACTTATGAACAAAATGACAATTTGGTGTTGCGTATTGGTAACGCCGACACTTATGTACATGGCAAACAGACATATTTAATTACTTATACACAAAAAGACACAACAAAGTTCTTTTCTGATACTAATGATGATGAATTTTACTGGGATGTAAATGGCACTGGTTGGTACCAATATTTTTCAAATGTTACGGCCAGGCTACACCTAGGCGATAGTGTAGTAAACAGTACAACGGATAATTATAGTTGTTATTACGGTGTAAGTGGATCGGATAAAGAGTGCAATATTAACCGCGCAGATGATTTGATAACTGCGACCTGGTCAAATCTAGCGCCAGGCGAAAATATGACTATTGCGGTCGGTTTTAATGCTAGTACGTTTATAGAATACCAGATGACAGCCGGTGAATTTATTGAACGGTACGCATTCTTTTTTTCAGCGGCATTGGGATTGATTGGGCTAGTTGCTGTAGTGGTACTACGCGTAAAACACGGAAGGAATGACCCAGGAAGGGGCATAGTCGTGGCGGAATATTTGCCGCCAAGTGATGCTGATGTTGCGCTGTCCTCTGTCATATTCGGCAAATCGCGCACTTGGGTATCGGCGATGATGATTGATTTGGCAGTTCGTCATAAGTTGAAAATTATCGAAAAGGATAAGAAAAAATATACCCTAGAATTGATTGCGCTAAACGGAATATCCGAGACCGAAAGTTCAGTGATTAAGGCCTTATTCGGTGGGAGTGCAAAAATTGGCGATAAATATGAAGTCCAGAAGAACAAGTCTAATACTATGGTGGCTTATAAATTAACGAATATTTATCGCGCAGTGAAAAGCGATGCTCAAAAATCTGGCTATTATCTGGACAAAAAAAGCTTGCGCATCAGAATGGTATTGGTTTCTGTCGCAGCAGCAATGCCAGCATTGGTTGCTTGGATGACATTTACTAGCGGGCTGACTTTGGCTGGCGATTTCTTGCCACTATTGGGTATTGCAATTGTATCGATTGGCATACTGATTGTTTCTTTGATGAAGCCACTGTCGCGGAAGGGTCGTGATTTGTTTGATTATCTAAAAGGCCTAGACATGTATATAAATGTTGCTGAAAAAGACCGTTTGAAGGTGCTGCAGAGCCCACAAGGTGCCGAAAAAACACCTGTTGATATCGACAACAAGGAGGAAGTGTTGCATTTGTACGAAAGGGTTTTGCCATACGCCGTACTATTTGGCAGCGAAAAAGAGTGGACAAAAACTTTGGGCGAATATTACGAGCAGCAAAACGTCCAACCTGACTGGTACTCGTCAAACGGGGTGTTTAACGCTGTGTTATTTAGTTCGGCGTTTTCAAACTTTTCTAGCAATATGACCAGTAATACTTATTATTCATCATCTAGTTCGTCGTCTGGTGGGTCATCTGGTGGTGGCTTTTCTGGCGGTGGCGGCGGTGGCGGAGGTGGCGGAGGCTGGTAGGTCGCCAGTTTTCAAAACATCAGAATAAGGTTATAATTGATAGATGATTGAAGTTAAAAATGTTACAAAAACCTATGGCAATAAAGAAAATATATTTACGGCGCTTCATGGCGTTAGTTTTAAAGTGCCCGAGGGATCGAGCGTAGCGATACTAGGGAAATCAGGTAGCGGAAAATCAACATTGATGCACATAATGGCATTACTTGATAAGCCTACTCAAGGTAGTATCCTGGTGGATGATAAGGATACGTCCAAGATGAAACCGCGAGAGCTAGACAAGCTGAGAAATGAAAAATTCGGTTTTGTTTTTCAGCAGTTTTTTATGAATGCCAATGACACCGTTCTTAATAATGTCATGTTGCCATTAAAAGTTGCTGGTGTACCATCTAAGGAAAGAAAGCATCGAGCCCTAGAGGCGCTAAAGGCTGTAGAAATGCTGGAAAAAGCCAAAAATAAAGCTTCGGATTTATCTGGTGGACAAAAGCAGCGAGTGTGTATAGCGCGCGCTTTAATAAATAATCCGTCTGTTATTTTTGCTGACGAACCAACCGGCAACCTGGATACTGCGACCGGTGAAGTGATCGAAAATCTATTGTTTGGTCTGCATAAAGTCAAAGGAATTACGTTAGTAATCGTGACTCATGATTCTGATCTTGCAGAAAAATGTAGCCGGAGAGTTTTTATGAAAGACGGTAAGATAGTTGCGAAAGGTGAGGCAAAGTTATGAGGTATTTAGATATTATTGCGACAGCAAATCATAATTTGAGACGCAATAAATTACGCACAATTTTGACGATTATGGCTGTATGTATTGGGTCATTCACTATTGCTCTGACAACTGGCTTGAACGCTGGTGTGAATGGCTATATCGACAAACAGTTGGGTACGATTGGCGGCGATAATGTTTTGATAGTCATGGCAAAAGAAATGGCCTCGATGACTAGCAGTGAGCCAAAAGAATATAATCCAAAACAATCGACTAATTCGTCGTTTGGCATGACTACAAATACCATCAACGATAGTGATGTCGCAAAGATAAAAACGGTTGATGGAATCACAAAAGTCACACCTCAGTTAGCTCCTTCCGTTGCGTATATCCAAGGGAAAAGTGACAAAAAATATCAACTGTCGTTAGTTAATCAGCTAGTTGATGGCATAAAGGTTGATTTGGTGACAGGACAAGCTCCTGATAACGGTTCTGAGGAAAATCAAGTTAATATATTGCCAGGCTACGTCAAAGTACTTGGTTATAAAGACAACACAGATGCTGTAGGTAGTATTTTAACAATTGCCGCAAAAACTCCTTTGGGAGATATTAAGGAGATAAGCGCAAAAATCGTTGGTGTCCAAAATGATTCACTGTTAGCTTCCGGCGGATTCATGATAAATGACGTTTTGACTAATCGGCTGTACGATACGATGACCGAAGGTATGCCTGATTCAGTCAGAAACAACTATTATGCCGTCGTTGCAACGCTGTCTTCTGGTATGTCCGAAAAACAAATGTCAGATATCAAGAACAAAGTAAAAGATTTGGGTTATTCAGCTATGACGGTTAGAGACCAGATTGGTACGATATCGACAATAATAAATGCGATTACTTATGCTTTGATAGGCTTTGGCGCGATAGCACTGATTGCTGCGTCTTTTGGTGTTATCAACACTTTATTTATGGCTGTTCAGGAACGCACCAAAGAGATAGGGCTTATGAAAGCTGTTGGTATGAGTAGGTGGAAAGTGTTCTTTTTGTTTAGTGTTGAAGCGCTACTACTAGGATTTTGGGGATCGGCAATTGGCATATCACTCGCGTATTTCGTTGGCAGTGCAATAAGTAACTATGCGTCGCAAACTTTTTTAAAGGATCTTAATGGATTTACGTTGATAGATTTTCCACTTAGCTATATGTTAGCCGTCATGCTGCTTGTCATGCTAATAGCATACTTGGCTGGTACATTGCCGGCACGTCGTGCAGCCAAGCTGAATCCGATCGAAGCTCTTCGTTACGAATAGCAATAAATCTGGTACAATATTTGTACTATGTTAGATATTAAATATATACGAGAGAACGCAGACGCCGTACAAACCAATGCTAAAAACAAAGGTTACAATGTCAGTATTTCCTCACTCTTACAGATAGATTCCGAGCGTCGTGAATTGCAGACTAAGGCTGACGAGCTTCGAGCTAAACGTAATGATAATGTATCAAAAATCAAGGGTGGCAAACCATCAGATGAATTGATTGCGGAAGGTAAGGCAATTAAAGTCCAGCTTAGCGAATTAGAAACACGCCTAAAGACGGTTGATGAAAGCTACATGGTACTACTAAAACAAGTGCCAAACATGGCCGCAAGTGATGTGCCGGTTGGCTTGACCGAGGACGAGAACGTCGTATCTAAAACAATTGGTGATCCAACAAAATTTGATTTTAAGCCACTTAATCATGCAGAAGTTGCTGCAAAACACGGCTGGATCGACAAAGAACGCGCCGCTAAGGTGACTGGTAGCCGGTTCGCTTATGTTGAAGGCGACTTAGTCAAATTGCAAATGGCGATTGTTATGTTTGTTATGAATACGTTAAGCGATGAGGCAAAAATCGCTGAAATTGCGAAAGGGGCAGGTCTAAATGTCTCGACAAAACCCTTGACGCCAATTCTGCCACCGCTGATGATTCGAACCGAAGCTTATGATGCTATGGATCGCCTGGAGCCTCGTGATGAACGTTACAAGATTGAGGGCGATGATTTGTGGTTGCAGGGCAGTGCTGAGCACGTTTTGGGCAGCATGCACGCTGATGAGATCTTTGAAGAATCACAACTTCCGATGAGGTATTTGGGCTATGCTACCAGTTTCCGTCGCGAAGCCGGTACATACGGCAAGGACATGGAAGGCATATTCAGAATGCACCAATTCGATAAGCTTGAGATGGAGAGCTTTACGACTGCCGATGATGGTCCGAACGAGCATTTGCTATTTGTTGCCATCCAAGAATATTTACTGACACAACTAGGTCTGCCTTATCGCGTTTTGACGAAGTGTACATTTGATATTGGTAAGCCAAATGCTAGGGGTATAGATATGGAAGTTTGGCTACCTGGACAAGATAAGTATCGTGAGACCCACACGGCTGATTATATGACTGATTACCAGGCAAGGCGCCTAAATACTAGGGTCAGACGCAGCAAATCAGGCAATCTAGAGTTGATTCACACTAACGATGCAACGGCGTTTGCTGTTGGTCGAATCATGATAGCAATTATCGAAAACGGTCAAACTGTTGAAGGCGACGTGCAGATACCAGCTGTCCTGCAGCCTTACCTTGGCGGTCGAAAACTGCTATAATATAACTACCACCAACTGAACATAAATAGTTAAGGAGGGTAGCATGATTACATCAATTCAAATTACAGGTATCGCGTACAAACTCGACGAGATTACGCGAAAATATGTAACAAAAAGGATTGGACACCTCGATCGCTACTTACCAAAACACGCGCGCAACAGCGTTACCGCCGATGTTAAAATTGCTGAGGTCAACCACGATCATGGCAATAAGTATGAAGTCGAAGTTATTTTGAATGTTCCTGGCAAAATTATTACTGCCAAAGACTCAACTAATAATAAATTGGCTGCGGTTGATATTGTTGAAGAAAAATTAAAGAACCAACTGCGCACCTACAAGCAAGCGGCAGTTGCTCATATCGGCAAGCGCGGCGTCATGAGTCGCTTTAAGCGCAGTTTTGAACGCGAATTATAATTTGCGATGGCTGTTAAATATCTTGTCTAATTGCCCTAAAAGAAGTATAGTAATAGAGTAGATTTTACTTTAGAAGTTTTTAATAGGGAGCGGTAATTTTTTTTATGGCGAGCAAGAATGGTGTTTTGACTAAAATTTTCGGAGATCCTCAGAAGCGTCTTTTGAAGGGCTTGCAAAAAAGAGTAGTAGCGATTAATAGTTTGACTGACAAATATAAAAAAATGTCGGACAAGGAGCTAAAGTCACAGACTAGTGCCCTTAAGAAGAAATTGCAAGTAAAAGGTGGGTCACTAGATACATTGTTGCCAGATGCTTTTGCATTGGTTCGTGAGGCAAGCGATCGAGTACTGGGTATGCGTCACTTTGATGTGCAGCTAATCGGCGGTATTGTACTCCACAACGGAAACGTTGCCGAGATGATGACTGGTGAAGGCAAAACTTTGGTTGCGACGCTGCCGGTTTATTTGAACGCGCTTGAGGGCAAAGGTGTGCATGTTGTCACGGTTAACGATTACTTGGCTCAACGTGACGCCAGCTGGATGGGCGGAGTCTATAACTTTTTGGGGCTATCAACAGGTGTGATTATTAATGATGCTTCGTATGTTTTTGATCCAACTTTTGACAATGGCAAACACGATGACCAACGCATGCGACATTTGCGCCCAGTCACTCGAAAAGAAGCGTATGAAGCTGACGTAACTTACGGCACTAATAACGAATTTGGGTTTGATTATTTACGCGATAACATGGTTAATGAAGTTGATTTATTGCGCCAACGAGAGCTAAATTTTGCGATTGTTGACGAGGTTGACAGCATCTTGATTGACGAAGCCAGGACGCCACTTATCATTAGCGCACCGGCTGCCGAGAACCCTGATAGCTATTATCAATTTGCCAAAATTGCTGCCAAACTGGTTGCTGATGACTATATTATGGACGAAAAGCACCGAACGGTCGCTTTAAGTGACGACGGTACTGAAAAAGTCCAAAAAATGCTGGGCATTAAAAACCTATATAGTCCAGAATATGTTCGTTCAGTTTATCACATGGACCAGGCACTCAGAGCCCAGGCTTTGTTTAAGCGAGATAAAGATTATGTAGTCACAAACGATGGTGAGGTTATCATCGTTGACGAGTTTACTGGACGTTTGATGCAGGGCCGCCGCTATAACGAAGGTTTACACCAGGCTATCGAAGCCAAAGAAGGTGTGTCGGTGTTGCAAGAAAGCATGACATTGGCAACGATTTCGTTCCAAAATTATTTCCGTTTGTACAAAAAATTATCTGGTATGACAGGTACGGCCTTTACTGAGGCGGAAGAATTCCAACAGATTTATAGCCTTGATGTTATTCAGATTCCATCAAACCGCCCATTAAAGCGAACTGATCAGCAGGATTTGATATTCAAGACTGAAAAAGCCAAACTAAAAGCTGTCGCTGAGGCAATCGCCGAGCTTCACAAACAAGGACGACCAGTCTTGGTTGGTTCGGCCTCGATTTCAAAAAATGAGTTAATTGCTTCGTGGCTAGACAAAATTGGTATTGAATACGAAATTTTGAACGCTAAAAACAACGAGCGTGAAGCTGCGATTATCGAAAAAGCCGGGCTTAAAGGCGCTATTACGCTTGCAACAAATATTGCTGGACGTGGTACAGACATCAAGTTGGGCGAGGGCGTTGTAGATCTTGGTGGATTGATGGTGATTGGTTCTGAAAGACATGAGTCAAGGCGAATCGACAATCAGTTGCGTGGACGTGGTGGACGCCAAGGCGATCCAGGCGAGACGCAGTTCTATGTGTCCACCGAAGATGATTTGATGCGAATTTTCCAAGGTGAGCGGATTGCTTCGCTGATGGAAAGATTGGGTGTCAGTGAAGATACTCCAATTCAAAACAAGGCCGTATCAAAGACGCTAGAGGCTGCTCAAAAACGAGTCGAGGGATTCAACTTTGATACACGCAAAAACGTTGTTCAATACGACAATGTCATCAACCGTCATCGTAAGGTTGTTTATACGATTCGTCGCAAGATTCTTGAGGGTGGCGATATCAAGCCAGAAATGGAGCGTCTGTTGGGCTTAAAGCTGAGCGAATTGACATCACTTCCGATAAAAAATAACTTACGATTTATTGAAGAATTTGGCATGATGTTCCCAATTGATGATGAAAAAATCAAAGCAGTCGGTGATATCAAAAAAGATAAAATTAGGTTTGATGAGGCCAAAAAGCTTGTCGAGGAGTTTTATAAATCCAAAGAAGACGAACTTGGTGACGAAATTGTTCGCAAAATTGAACGTGAAGTGTATTTGCAAGTACTAGATACTTTGTGGATGCAACACCTTGAAAACATGCAACATTTGCGCGAAGGTATTCACTGGCGCAGCGTTGGTCAACGCGATCCTCTAGTTGAATATCGCAGCGAATCGCAAAAACTGTTTGACAGTTTGCAAAACACTTTGCGCGATGAAGTATTGCGCGCAGTGATGCACGTTCGCAAGAGTGATGTATTGGTCAAGACCGAAGAAGACCACGAAACCGAATTGACTCGTTTAGCTGAAAATGCTGTTGAGCGTGGTGTCAATGAAATTACTGGCGGCGAAGAAAACCGCGACAGCGATTTTAAGGCAAAAAAGGCCGAGGCTGCTCACACTCTTAATAAAAAGAAAAACCAGCAGCGCAAAAAGAAAAAGTCACAGCGTCAGAACCGAAAGAAAAATCGAAAATAATTAAGTGGGTTGGCAGAAACATCATTAAATGAAACATACCGTCGAAGAAGTACGTCTAAAAAATGGAACAAGGGGATTGCTTATTGACGTCCCCGAAGCCACTACTATGAACTTTCAGTTCCAATTTAGGGCTGGTAATCGGTATGCGAAATCTCAGGATATCGAGCAAGTAGCTCATTTAATGGAACATTTGGCGTTTGGTGCTAATGCGCGTTTTAGAAACGAGCAAGAATTTGAATTTGAGTTTACAAAAAACGGTGCATACCGTAATGCCTACACTAGCGATTTGTCGATGGTTTATGAGGCCGATTGTGCCGATTTTGAGTGGGACAGAGTGTTGGATTTGCAGATGGTTTCAATTTGTCAGCCTAGGTTTAATGAAGAAGAATTGGACGCCGAAAAAGGCAATGTACGTAGTGAACTGACGAATTATCTTAACGACCATACGCGGATTTTGGTGCCACGCGTCCAACAATTGCTGGGTGAGGATGTGCTGACTTATCGCCAATCGATGATGACAATAAGTAATGTGTCTTTGTCTGACGTTCGCGAGCATCACAAGCGTACTCATACTACTGATAATATGCGCTTTGTTATTGCTGGCAAACTTCATGGTCGCAAGTCTGAAATCAAGCGAAAATTAGAAGAGACACAACTTCCAAGGGGTGAGCGGTTTGCGATACCGCGCGATATCCTAAGGAAGGCGAATCCGACAGTTATTCGTCGTAAGGGCGCAACTAACCTGACGTTTGGTTTGTTTATGACGATGGATCGTGAGCTGAACGAAGAAGAAGTCAACGCGATGCGCTACTTGAATCATATTTTGACTGGCACTATGCATTCGCGTATCTTTGGCTCGGCTCGTCAAAAGGGTCTGGCGTACCACGTAAGCTCTTATACTGGCACAGGAACCCATAATAGTGGCTGGGACATTACCGGTCAGGTAAACCACGAGACTGTGGGTGAGCTGTTTGATATTATCACGCGCGAGCTTAAAAATGTATTAAATGGCAAAATCAAACAAGAAGAAGTTGACGTGGCAAAATCATTTGCACTAGGTCGCTACCAGATGGGCGCACAAACAGTATCGCAAATTAGTGGTTTTTATAATGGCCGATATTTTGATGATGACTATATCAAGGACTACTATCGAATACCTGACATTATAAAAAACGTTAGTCTTGAATGTATGGTAGAAACTGCACGTCAGTTTATTAAAGAAGATACTTGGGTGTTAGCAGCCGTCAGCAGTGGCGACAAGCAAGAATTAGTTGATCTGAACGATAAGATATCAATATTGTTTGAAAAGGAGTAGTCATGCCATTAATCCATAGCGTCGAAGAAGTCTCTTTAAATAACGGCGCCAAAGGACTGCTGATTAATGTACCTGGGTCTACGGTCGTTAGTTTTAATATTGGTTTCAGAGCCGGTAATGATTATGCAGAAGAGTCCAAGCATCAAACCGCGCACTTAATGGAACATGCCATTGCTTGTGGAACATACGAAGGGTTTTCGACTCAAGAGCAGTTTAGCTTAGAATT
>JBAQEV010000028.1:0-13927 GCA_049286925.1 Saccharimonadales bacterium (SeqCode) | reverse complement strand
TTATTGTTTAGTTAGTACTTACAGTTTAGGATGCCTGCTTTTATGTTGCAAAGGTTGTGAGTTACTACGAAAACCTTGTAAAACATAAACATTTATGATATAATAAACAAACCAATCAAAGATTGGCAATTTTGCAATTTAACAAGTCAACTCATTTTAAAGCGTGTTGTGAATGCGTTTTTTCATTGCTAATTAATTAATTTTAATAAAAATATGGAAAGAAAAAAGTGGTTTTGGCCATTAGCAACAGTCGCGATTTTTTTCGCACTGGGCTGGTTCGTAAGTTTTACGAAGTCCGACCGTGAGCACAAAAGAGAAGTGTTAGCGACCAGCGAGATTATGCTGTGTCAATACAAGCAGGTGGTAGTGTCAAAACAGGTGACCCTTGCTCTTATGAAGGATTATGGTAACCTTCTTGATGCAAAGTACGACTTTGGTGAAGATACTTTTAGTATGCTGGGTGGTGATAAAAAACTAACCGATGCAGAAAAAGCTATCTTTTTATCTAAACTGTACACGCAGGCACAAGAAATGATATATAACGGCATGGCGCAAACTGCCGATCCAACGGTATTTAAACTGGGCTTTCCTAAACAATTAGGTGATCCGAATACCGAAAGTGGTATGTAATCTAACGTTATTCGGTACGCGTGCGTCCTTTGGGATGTGTGCGTACCGACCCTACGAGGGCTATCCAACACGCTTATAAAATGATTTGATTTAACTCTATAATATTTTTTAGTGTAAAGCAAACAAAATGGTATAATAACCGCAAGAACGGTAATCATCAAAGATGATTTATTGTCCTTGTTTTTTCAAATTGATAAGAGTTGCGTTACCATACAACCTTTGTTATGGAGGTAATATGATGGAAGGCTGGAACGATCTATTGCCTACCAGTAATGGAAATTCGCCAGAGCGAATTCAGTGGACGCCTACTCCGTTTGGTCAAGTTCGAATAAAGCTTGTTAAAAATAAGGTTTGGACAGAGCCGGTGGCCCGTAAAGGGGCGCTAGATGCCTTGCATACGGGCGACCAATTGATTAATGATAGGAAAAGGTGCAGGAGGTAGTATGACAGTTTGTTTACATCAATTCTTTCGGCCATCACGGCCATCCCAGTGTCCAGGCGTAGGTGACTGCAGACAATGCGTTACCGACGAAAAGAACAAGGAATGTTTACAGTTCGTTCCCATCAACGTTTCAACATTTGAGGTGAAAGATGGTGCATCGAATCAACAGGAAGTGTAATTGTAGTCGCAGAATTGTGCGGTACTATACATTTTCAAAATCGTTTCTTGGCAAAAAACGTACTTTTATTTTTGAAAAAACTCAGCAAGGCTAACACGCCTTGCCCCAACAGCGACGAGCAGGCGCTTTAAGTCCTGCTCATTTTTTATTGAATCTGATAAACTGATTAGTAGGGGGACAAGATTTATGAAAAAAACGACAAAAGAAGACAACGAAGAAAAGTGTACTTTTGATTGCCACGACTGTAAATACTATCGAAAAAATAACATTCATCGTGGCGAAGCGGTCTATGGGCTGGGCATTATTGGTGCCCTGTTTTATTACTGGGGAATGGCATCGTCGTTTTGGCTATTTGCGCTAGGGCTTTTAAAAGCGTTTTTCTGGCCAGCCTTTTTGGTGTATGAGCTTTTTAAATCATTGAATATCGGTTTATAGATACAAAACTAGCAAGGCTGGTCTTAGTACCTTATAATAAAATTATGGCATTTGAAGATTACAAGCAGAAAGATAGTGTCATCATCGTTTATACTGGCGATGGCAAAGGCAAGACCAGCGCTAGTTTAGGGTTAATGGCCCGAGCGCTCGGCACCGGATGGAAGGTTGCTTACGTTCAATTTATAAAAATGTGGGAAGTTGGCGAACATAATTTTATTCGCGATATAACACCAATCTATAAAGACAAGTTATCGTTTTACAAAGGCGGATTGGGCTTTTTTGAAGCGGGTGAGCTGAGCTCAAAAGCCACGAAGGAAGAACACACTGCCAGTGCGCGCAAAACTTATGAATTTGCATACACGGCCGCAACTAGTGGCGAGTACGGATTGGTAGTTTGTGACGAGATCAACAATGCAGTTCACGATGGGCTGCTGACAAAAAAAGATCTTGAGGCGCTTATCGATGATAAACACGTCAAGACCAGTTTGTGTCTGACCGGCCGCAATTTCCCTAAATCATTAATTGAAAAAGTTGATATTGCGACCGATATGACAAAGTTAAAGCATCATTTTGATGATAAAAACTTAGCGAACAAGGGAATTGACTACTAGATCTTTGTTGGCCAAGCGAACGCGGACTAGTTGCCATGCACCGACGGCTGCCGGCAGTAAAATCATATTGCCGATTAGCATCGTGCGATAAAACGGAATTGCCATTGCAAAGCAGTCCATTAGGCCCGCCCATGTTGCTGGATACCAGCCCTGTGCCCATACGCCGAAATTAGTGACGACAAAGAATACAAACGAGCTGGCAATCGCAAATCCGAATGAAGATACGATTTGTTGGGATGGTTTTTTGTTAAACTTACGCAACAGCGAAGCCGACAAACCAATTATTACGAACGCGCTCCACGTAAACACGAATATCGATGAGTTGCCGATTATCAGGTCTGACAAAATCATGGTGGCGAGTGGTACGATGATACCGAATCGCAGGCCCAAGATGATGGCTGCTAGGACGCTGACGGTTGTGACTAACTCGAGGTTTGGTGCGATGTGAAAGTTAAAGTTGACAACTCTCCAACCGACTGCCAGACCAATCAACGCGATTGCAATAGCGATTTGTTTAATGATTTTAGTATTTTTCATTGTCAATCCTTTGTTAAAATGAGCTTAGTTTCCAGGTGATAGTGTCAGTGCTTTTTGTCGTATAACTGCCAGCGCCAATCATTGATGATTTGCCGTTAACAAAGAACTGCCAGTACTCATTTTTTGAATTAGCAGCAACGTTTGAAATTGTTGTTACGTACGCGTTTTCTCCCGTCCCGCTAGTTTTAATTGTAGCGGTCTTTTGCAACAATTCCAAGGCCGTCTTGCTGTCTTCGCCCTTATAACTAAATTCAAAGCCAATTTTGCTGACGTTATTAGAACCGTTGGTCATGGTGATTGGTGTGACGGATATAGTCCCGGCTGTGTTATCTGGGTTAATTGTTATCTGGGTTAATATCCCAGCACCAATACCTACTCCGAACAAGATAAGAGCGCTAATTACTGATAAGATGATATTTTTTGATAAAACTGTATTCTTTTTCATATGTTTCCTTTTTAATATTTTAAATTAACACTTACTAAATCCGCACAGTTCGCACTTTTGGCATCCTTCGATAAAGCGCAAGCTGGCCGAACCACACTCTGGGCACATGTCGGTTAAAACGTGGGCTGCTTCTGGTTGGAACAGTGGAAGTGGGGCTGTTTCTTCGGTCTCGGTTTCTTCTTTGGGCTCTATTGCGGTTTTGGTTGCTTGGTGTTGTTCGATAACCTTAGCGACGGCGTCAGCTAGTGACCTGACTCTCTCGGCACCAAATCCGGTCGAACTTGATCCGCCAATACCGCGCAGTTGAGATATAACCTTCAATGCGATTTGGTCTGATGAATAGTCGGATGGAATACGGAAGGTTAGTGATATCAAGCGTCCGATTGCTTCGGCGTCAGCAGTAATATCACTACCGGCGCGTCCGACGTTGATGAACACTTCAAATATGTTGCCATAGACATCTTCGTTAATCGAGACAAATGCTTTGCCTAGTGGTGTCATGACTTTGTGGGTGCGGCCGTTGAGTACCGATGGTCGTTCGCGCAAGTTCATGCGAGCTGGTGGTATTAGTTCGCCAGTTACTGCAACGGAGGTTGTAGTTTTACCTGCCAACTTGTCATAGTAGGATACAGAAGATTCTTTCTTGGTTTCGAGGACTTGCTTTTCGCGACTGCCATCACGGTAAATCGTGATTCCACGGCAACCAGTGTCATAAGCCATTAAATATGCATTTCGGACGTCCTCAATTGTTGCAGTATTGCTGAAGTTGATGGTTTTTGAAATAGCATTGTCGATGTACTTTTGGAAACCAGCTTGGATTTTGAGGTGCCACTCTGGTGCGATGTCACCGGCAACTACAAACGTCTTTTTCATGTCGTCAGGAATCAAATCGATGTTTTGAATCGATCCACCATTGGCTTGAATTTGTTCGAGTAATTCTTCTGAATACAGGCCACGCTCTTTTAGTGCTGCCAGGAAGTGTGGGCTGGTCTGGAAAATTCGTTTGCCTTCGATAGTATTCTTGGCATAGGTCAGGCCGAATAGTGGTTCGCAACCGCTGGAGGTTTCTGCCAGCATCGAAATTGTTCCGGTTGGGGCAATTGTCGTTCGAGCACCATTGCGTGGTTTGATTTCGCCTGGTTTGTCATAGATTGATCCTTTGAAAGCTGGGAAGACGCCGCGTTTAACCGCCAGAGCCTCAGATGCATTGTCGGATTCTTTTTGAATAAACTTCATGACTTTCTCGGCCATTTTGACGCCTTCGTCAGTGTTGTAGCCGATTTTCATGTCCAGAAGTGCGTCGGCAAAGCCCATGATGCCGAGGCCAATGCGTCGGATTTGGCGAACCATCAAGCGAACTTTGTCGATTGGGTATTGGTTCATGTCCAAAACGTCATCTAGGAAACGGATTGACGAGTGAGTGACTTCTTTTAACCCATCCCAGTCAAAATCTTTGCCCTTAACGAATAGCGCCAAGTTAATACTGCCGAGTGTACATGCGTCGTAAGGCAACAGTGGCTGTTCGCCGCAAGGGTTGGTCGCTTCGATCTGTCCCAGTTGTGGCGTTGGGTTTGAACGTGAATTGTTGATTCGGTCCATAAAGATCATGCCTGGGTCGCCGTATTGCCATGCAAAGCGGGTAATTAGGTCAAAGACTTTTTTGGCGTTCAATCGTCCGCGCTCTTCTTGGTTGCGAGGGTTGATTAGCGGGAATCCATATCCAGGAGTTTCTTCCTTGCACCATTCGGTTAGTTTGGCTACTACAGCATCAAGTCTGACGATTTTTAGATCAACGTCGCGGGTTTGGTGAGCTTCGCGAGCTTCTTGGACTATTAAGTCAAAGTCAAATGCTTTTTCGTAATCAGCATCCAGTAATTGTTTGTCGATTTCAATTTGCTCAAAGAATGCGTGGTCAGTTGTGACTGAAATGTTGAAGTTGGTCAACGAGAACTCATCTAGTTTGTAGATCACAAACAACAAAATGTCAGGGTGATTGTAATGCAAGATACCCATATTGGCACCGCGCCTGACGCCACCTTGGCGGATTGACGATGTCATATCGTTATACATTTGCATAAACGAGATTGGGCCGGTTGTGCTGCCACCTGATGATGACAAGATGTCATTTTTTGGTCGCAAGCGCGAGAAGGAGAATCCAGTGCCGCCGCCTGATTTGTGGATGCGGGCCATATCGGTTGCTGACTCAAGGATTCCTTCTAGATTATCTGGAACTGGCAAGACGAAACAAGCTGATAATTGTTGTTTTGGTTTTGCTGTATTTAATAGGGTAGGGGTATTAGGCATGAATTTGCGAGATGCCATTATATTGTAAAATTCGGTTGCAACTGCAATATGCTCTTTCTTTTCGCCACCATAAAGTCGTTCGGCTGTTGCAATATTATAAGCAACTCGCCAAAATAGCTCTTTTGCAGTCTCGACTGGCTTGCCTTCGCTGTCGCGTCTGGCGTAGCGAGTTTTGCCGATATACCAAGAATTTTCACTAAGTTCTGGATCCATTAAACCTGCTGGAGGTTTTGGTATTTCCATACCAATCTTGTAAATTTCAGCTAGTTTTTCTGTCTCGTCTAAATCAAGCGAGCTCTGAACAATATCTTTCATCTAATCCCTCTCCATCCCCATATGTTGTGTTATAGCCAGTAGTATAGACGCTATATGTTGCGTATGTCAATAATAATTGTTATTATTACATTTATGTTAAACCAAATAAAAGATAAGGAATAGTATGAAATCTACAACACAAGCTACTTTCAAAAAAGATGTCCTAGAGGCAGACAAAGTTGTATTACTTGATGTCTGGGCTCCATGGTGCGCACCGTGCCGTGGAATGAATCCAATTTTGGAAAAACTTAGCGAAGAGCAAAAGGAAAAGATGGATTTGGTCAAACTTGATGCCTCCGTCGAGGAAGGTTTGGTTCAGGAGTTAGGCGTAACAGGTTTGCCAACGTTTTTGGTATTTAAAAAGGGCCAAATAGTCGGATCCGCCATCGGCGCAACTTCAAAGGCTAATTTAGAAGGACTTGTTTTAAAAGCAGCGTAAGAATCAGTGAGGTTGGGCTGGTTAAAGGCCTAGCCTCGCTTTTTATTTCTCTGCTATAATAATCTCTGACGGCGCGTTGACGGAACGGTTACGTGGAGCTCTGCAAAAGCTTATAAATGGGTTCGACTCCCATACGTGCCTCCAATTTAAGTTTTATACCAGCCGACTTGCTCGGCTGTTTGTTTTTTGTGACAGTTGGCGCATAAGATACGACATTTTTTGATTTCTGTCTCTACTTCGCTCCATGAGTATCCCAAACTGACGGCTTTTGCAATTCCAAATTTTTTCTCAGCAGGTAATATGTGGTCAAATTCAAAAGTTCTTTTATCTGATTCGCCGCATAATTCACAAGATTTTCCATCTAAATATTTGAGCATGTTTGTTCTGAACTCGGTGCGCAGGGCAAGTCGTCTAATTTTGGCACGTTCTAAATACTGTTCCCTGTAGGTGTTGTAATGTCTTTTGTAGTATTGAGCTCTATGATTTCTATAGCACTGCTTGCACTGTGCGTGCAGTCTGCCGGATTGTTTGTCTTTTAAAAAATATTCTGATTCAGGTTTTTCTGTAGAGCATTTTGAACATCTTTTCATACTGGATATGTTATCATATTGATAATTTGCAGACCATACCATATACTTTGAAGGTGCGCGCGGATGTTGTAATCGGTAGCCAAGCGACACTTAAAATGTCGTGACCTTTCGGTCGTGCGGGTTCAAGTCCCGCTCCGCGCACCAAATAAAAATAGCTTCCCTCGGGAGGCTATTTTTATAGTGATATACTAATTACATGGGGTTTCAACTTAAAAGATATTCAGAAGATAAAAACTTTAAACCGATCCTTACGCCAAGAAAAGGTGTTGAGTGGGAGGAAAAAGCAGTATTCAACCCATCAGTTATATATGATCACGGTACATTTAGGATGCTCTACCGTACCTACCCGAAGAGTTTATATAAGACAACACCAAGAGGGTCAAGACCAGGATTTAATTTTAGTAACCAGATTTCATATATTGGATACGCAGAAAGTAAAGACGGTATTAATTTCGAAAGAAAAGATAGCCCGTTTATTTATCCAAGTGAAGATTATGATAGATATGGTTGTGAAGACCCACGAATCACGAAAATTGACGATACGTTTTACATAACATACTCAGCTATTGATTCGCCAATTGAAAATCAAGAAGCTGATGTAAAGGTTCGAATCGCACTAGCTTCTACGAATGATTTTGTTACAATAAAAAAACACGGAATTATTGGCCCACCAACAACATCTAAAGCCTCAGCCTTCTTTCCTGATAAAGTAAGCGGCGATAGGATTGGATTATTAATGACTATAAGCTCCGACTCGATTAATTCGCATGTAGCTGTTCGCTATTATGACTCTTTGAACCAAGTGCTTAGCCAAACAGATGAATCGTGGGCTAAATTTTTGGAGACCTCACAAAATACCGCCGTGTTAAAAACACGGTGGTGGTTACATCGAGGTCCCGAACTTGGTGCTTCTCCGGTCAAGACAGATCGAGGATGGTTGCTTATTTTTTCTAACGAGTCAATGTCGGATTCGTGGACAGTCGGTGCCGCGCTGCTAGACATAAACGATCCAAATATTCTGATTGCAAGGACTCCAAGTTGCATTCTACAACCCGTAACCGACTATGAGCTAGAAGGGCTTGTGCCAAATGTTACTTTTCCTGAAGGCGCAGTTGTTGTTGGCGATATGCTTTATGTTTATTATGGAGCGGCAGATACAGTTATTGGGCTAGCGACATGCAAGCTGAATGATTTGTTGGACTACCTTGAAACATTTATAAGTAAAAATGATATAAAAAGTCTTGACTAGGGCTTATTTTAGTTCAAAAATTTGCTATAATATATACAGTAAATAGTAACTTATAAAGGGGATATAATATGGAAATCGTATGGATTATTTTAGCGATAGTAGTAGTGGCTGCAATATTTTTGTGGATTGCGTATAACTCACTAGTAACTCTAAGGGTGCGAGTTGACGAAGCTTGGAGCGACATTACCGTTCAGTTGAAACGTCGAATCGATTTGATTCCAAACCTAGTCGAAACAGTTAAGGGCTATGCTAAACACGAAAGTGGCGTATTTGAGGAAGTCACCAAGGCTCGCTCTAACTTGATGAATGCCAAGGGTGTCAAAGAGACAGCCGCCAGCGAAAATCAGTTTGAAGGCGCGCTAAAAAGCTTGTTTGCCGTTGCTGAAGCTTACCCAGATCTAAAGGCCAACCAAAATTTTGCCCAATTGCAACAAGAATTAGTTGACACCGAGGACAAAATCCAAGCATCTCGCCGATTCTATAACGGTGGTGTCCGTGACCTTAATACCAAGATTCAAACTTTCCCTTCAAATGTAGTTGCCGGAATGTTTGGTTTTAAAAACCGCGACTTTTTCGAACTTGACGAGTCCGAGCAAAAAGCTGCCGAAAAACCAGTGGACGTCAAATTCTAGAAGGCTAATTATCAATGTATAAAGCGATTGCCGATAATAAACGCAACACCGTCCTAATTATGGCGGTGTTCGTTGGTTTGATTAGCGCTATTGGCTGGGCTGTCAGCTATTATTACGGCAACACCAATATTACTTACTATGTGATAATCGGTGCGGCTTTGTATGCATTGGCGCAATACTTTATTGCTTCAAAACTAGCCGTTGCCATGACTGGTGCCAAACAGATTGAAAAGCGCGACAACCCACGCTTTTATCGGATAGTCGAAAACTTGGCGATTACTGTCGGGATGCAAACGCCGAAGGTTTATATAATCGATGACCCAGCGCCAAATGCTTTTGCGACTGGGCGTGACCCAAAACACGCGATTGTTGCGGCAACTTCGGGGCTGATTGACATGATGGATGATAGTGAGCTGGAGGCTGTTATGGCGCACGAGATGGGACACGTTCAGAATTATGACATTCGTGTCAGTATGATTGCTTTTGGGCTTGTCAGCGCAATTGGGTTTTTGTCGGACATTGTGTTTCGAATGATGTTTTTTGGTGGTGATCGACGCGATAACGATAATCAGTCGCCATTTATGATGGTTATTGGAATAGTTGTCTTGGTACTGGCGCCAATAATTGCCGTGATTGTTCAGATGGCCGTCAGTCGCCAAAGGGAATATTTGGCAGATGCGACCAGCGCCATGACAACTCGTCATCCTGACGCCATGATATCAGCGCTTGAAAAACTCAAGAAATTTGGCAAGCCAATGAAGATGCAAAATAGTGCAACAGCCCATTTATTTATCGCGAATCCACTGAAGGCTGGTTCGATAAACAAATTGTTTAGTACTCATCCACCAATCGACGATCGAATAGCGCGCCTAAGGAACAACGCCAATAAATTCTAGTTATGAAAAAAGTGCCTATCGTTTCTGTTGCTAAAAAACGTGTTGATCGATTAAAATCCAGGCGACCACATCGCAGTTTTATTAGGACAAAAAAGCGTGATTATGCCAGGACACTTGAGTTGCCTGGATATATTAGTTTTACAAATTATGTCAGTAAAACTATCTGGAAGAATCGAAAGTTGTTTTTTATTTTTGGTCTTATGTATTCACTAGTCACGATTATTCTGGTCGGTATGGCCTCGCAGGACGCTTTTTCGACTTTAGTGAACACCCTCAACACAACCAGCAGTGATTTGTTTAATGGTTTTTGGGGAGAAATCGGTGGCGCTGGATTATTATTTTTGTCAGCTGTTACGGGTGGTTCATTACAAACACTAAGTGAAGTTCAGCAACTCTACGCTGTTCTATTGACTTTGTTTGGTTGGCTAACTGTGGTTTGGTTGCTACGAAACATTATGGCTGGTCACAAGGTTAATGTTCGTGACGGAATATACAATGCCGGTGCACCGATTGTTCCAACTTTGATTATTCTATTACTGGGATTATTTCAGTTATTACCACTGGCATTAGCGTTGATTGGATATAGTGCAGCTAGTGCCACGGGATTATTGAATAGTGGGGTAGAGGCAATGTTGTTTTGGATATTTGCCGGTTTAATGACCGGTCTGTCGCTTTATTGGGCGACAAGTACTTCTTTCGCAATGATTATCGCTACTTTGCCAGGAATGTATCCATATAAAGCCATCAGGATAGCTGGTGATTTGGTAATTGGACGAAGGCTTCGAATACTGCTTAGAATTTTGTGGATGGCATTGATCTTGGTAATTATATGGGGTCTTGTGTTGATACCGTTGATAATATTTGATGGTTGGCTTAAAGGATTATGGCCGGCAGCAGACTGGATACCGTTTGTACCAATTGCGATGCTGGTACTAAATACCCTGACTATTATTTGGGCGTCTGGTTATATTTATTTGCTGTATCGAAAGGTAGTTGATAGCGATGAGCGCAAAGCCTAATCCTTTTTTTAATTTGAAAACAGCGAGCGACAGACAAGAGCGAGCCAAAAAGCTTCGCGATTTGATTAATGATTATCGCTATCATTATCACGTATTAGATGAATCAATCATGAGCGAAGAAGCGGCCGACAGTCTAAAACACGAGCTGGCTCAATTAGAGGAGTTATTCCCAGAGTTAATTACACCCGACAGCCCAACCCAACGAGTCGCAGGCGCACCAATATCTGGCTTTACGCAGGTTCGACACAGTTCGCGGATGCTGAGTCTGAATGATGTATTTGGTGAAGATGAAGTTGCCGCCTGGATTAAAAGGACAGAAAAATTATTGGATAGCGAAAAGTTAGAGTTTTTTGCCGATATCAAAATGGACGGTTTGGCATGTGCATTGGTGTATCAAGATGGCTTGTTTGTCCAGGCGGTAACTCGTGGTGACAGCTTTGTTGGCGAAGACGTAACCGATAATGTTAGGACTATTAAAAATATTCCACTTCGCCTGCGTAGCGCCATAGGTGTTGAAAAATTCTTGATTGGACGCACTGAAATTCGCGGCGAAATTGTCATGTTGAAGAGTGACTTTGAAAAACTGAACGAAAAACGACGCGTGGCGGGAGAGCCCGAATTTGCTAATCCTCGCAACTTGGCGGCTGGTACGATTAGGCAGCTTGACCCACGATTAGTTGCCGAAAGGCCACTGCACTTTAGAGCGTATGATTTACTGCGTGAAGAAGCGACCGATGTGCCGACGAATTTATTTGCATATCAGGCTTTGGCGGCACTTGGCATAACCTGCAATCGTGACGCCAGTGCATTAAGTAATCTTGTGGGTGTGATGAAATTTGTTGGTAATTGGGATAAAAAGCGTAATAGTTTGCCGTTTAACACTGACGGAATAGTAATCAAAGTCAACGATCGTGACCAATTTGTGCGTCTTGGTGTCGTGGGCAAACAACCAAGGGGTGCGGTAGCTTTTAAATACATGGCCGAAAAAGCTACGACGACTGTCAGAGATATTGTTATAAGTCTTGGGCGGACTGGTGCCGCAACACCGGTAGCGGTTTTTCACGCTACGGTTGTGGCTGGCACGACTGTTCAGCATGCCAGTTTGCATAATGCTGACGAAATTGTTCGTAAAGACGTCAGGATTGGCGATACAGTCATTATATACAAGGCAGGCGACATTATTCCTCAGGTTGATTCGGTCGTCGCGGAGCTTCGGCCTCAAAATTCTAAACCTTTCAATTTTGAGAAAGCCTTAAAGTCGCAATATCCTGAATTGCAGTTCGAGCGCCCCGATGGTGAAGCGATTTATCGTGTTAAGGGTGCGACCGGTCCAATTTTGTTGGCCCGCGCCTTGCAACATTATGCCAGCAAGGGTGCGCTTGACATTGATACCTTGGGCGAAAAGAATGTTGTTGTACTGATTGAAAATGGGCTGGTTAACGATCTGGCTGATATCTATGACCTTAAATTCGAGTCAGTTGTTGGGCTTGACCGATTTGCTGAAATATCTGCGCACAAGTTAGTTGATGCTATCCAAAACGCAAAAAACCCGCCGCTCGAGAGGTTCATTTATGGACTTGGCATTCGCCATGTTGGCGTTCAAACGGCGATTGATTTGGCTAATAGGTTTGAATCTATTCCGGCGCTAAAAGACGCGACTATTGATGATTTGCAGGAAGTCGATGGAGTGGGTGAGGTTGTCGCCGAGAGTATTATTGGTTGGTTCGTTGACCCAGATAATGAAGCATTGCTGGATAAGTTTGACAAACTTGGTGTTAAATCTCAGTTTCAAAAAAAGGACGGCAAGCTGACTGGCATGAGCTTCGTTATTACTGGCACAATGGCGAATATGTCTAGGGATGATGCAGCCGAGCGAATTAGGTCTTTGGGCGGTACTTTTCAGACCGCGATTGCGCGCGATACTACATATTTAGTCGTTGGTGAAAAAGTTGGTGCTAGTAAACTAAAAAAAGCCCAGGGATACGGAACAAAAATTATCAACGAAGACGAATTAGCCAGGATGATAGAGGTGTAATATGGATATAGTTTTAATTTTCTCTTTGGCTGCAACTTTATTTATAAGCCTACTATCGCTTATAGGTGTCTTTGCTTTTATGATAGGTGATAAAATCGAGAAAAAAATATCCATGTTTTTCGTGGCGTTTTCGACTGGCGCGCTACTGGGAGGTGCTTTCTTGCATTTGTTGCCCGAATCAATTAGCGATCCATCCAGCCTAGAACCATATTTGTATTTGCTGCTGGGCATTATAATTTTTTATCTGCTTGAAAGACTTCTAAAATGGCATCATTGTCATAATGATGGAGGTTGTGACGTTCATACCTTTACTTATATGAGCCTTGTCGGCGACGGAATACACAACTTTATAGATGGGTTAGTGATTGTGTCGGCATTTAGCGTTAGTTTTGAAGTAGGCTTGGCGACAACAATCGCCGTTGCTTCGCACGAAGTACCGCAAGAGCTTGGCGATTTTTTTGTTCTGGTTCACGGTGGTTTTTCAAAAATTAAAGCTTTGTTGTGGAATTTTGCATCTGCTACAACCGCTGTTATTGGGGCGTTAATAGGATACATATTAATAAATAATGTCGAAAACATTACGTCTTTCGTCTTGCCGCTTGCTGCGGGAGGTTTTATTTATGTCTCGATGTCAGACCTAATACCAGAGCTACACAAAGAAAACAACCTAAAAAAGTCTTTAGCTTACTTCACGATATTTATCATTGGCCTAGCGTTTATGTATATTACAAAAATAGCGTTTGAATAGAAAATTCGACCAATAAAAAAACCTCATCACTTATTAGGTGATGAGGTTTAGTTGATAAATCGATTACCAGCTGCGTTGGCGGAATGAACCACCACCGTTGCCACCACGATCATTGTTTCCAAAATCGCGGCGTGGTCGATCTTCTTTTGGTCGAGCTAGGCCAACGCTGATTGTGCGTCCGTCTAAGTCTTTTCCATCAAGTTGATCAACAGCTTTTTGGTTGTTTGCGTCATCTTTGAATTCTACGAATCCAAAACCTTTGCTGCGTCCGCTATCACGATCAGTGATAACGCGCGCGCTTTCGACTTCACCGATTTGCTCAAAGTGTGCTTTGAGGGTATCGTCGGTAGTTGCGTAAGCTAGGCTGCCGATGAATAGATTTTGCTTTGCCATAATACTTATTGAGTACTCTTTTCTTCTTA
>JBAQEV010000027.1:0-29824 GCA_049286925.1 Saccharimonadales bacterium (SeqCode) | reverse complement strand
TTTTAGCACTGGCGAGGTCGGATTGTAACGAGACAGCCACAGCTCTTTGTGAGATACCGGCATAGGACACGATTGTAATGGCGGCTAGGATGCCGATAACCACTATGACGACAAGAAGTTCGACGATTGTGAAACCACGGTTGGTCGATTGGTAATCATTTATTTTTTGTTTACTTTTCCCTAAGCGCCGATTCACTAGAAATAAGTTATTCATCAAGCTTAGTATAACATGAGCGCGATGACGGATACAAATAAAATATCGCGGACTGTTACGTCCGCGATATTATTTACTTTGTGAGAGTTTAACCTTCGACGGTGATGCCCATAGAACGAGCTGCACCGGCGACTACTTTTACGCGACCTTCCATGTCGATTGCGTTTAGTTGGTCTTTCTTGATTTCAGCAATCTCTTCTAGTTGTGCACGAGTAATTTTGCCTACTTTTTCAAGATGTGATTTGCCGCTGCCTTTTTTGACATCAGCTTTTTCCATGATTAGGTCGCTCATTGTGCGTCCTAATGATTTCCAGGTAAAGGTTCGGTCTTCGTACACTTGAATGTGAACGATTACGTCTTTGCCCATTTGATCTTTGGTTTTTTCATTAAATGGATTGATAAAATCCATCATATTTAGGCCCCATTGTCCTAGTGTTGAACCCACTGGAGGACCTGCAGTTGCACGTCCGGCAGGAATTCGGAGTTTCAAATTTCCAATTATCTTTTTTGCCATGTACTTTCCCTTCGGGTATGAGAAAAACCTACGGTCTTTCTCATCGCGCCATGTGTCGGAATGAATCCGCCAACATGGGCTGCTCTTTTCCCTTTTAGAGCTTTAACTTACATAATATAGAAGCATTATGTGTAACAGGGGTTATTATACCTTACGAACCTGCAATGCGTCAAGCTCTACTGGAGTGTCGCGACCAAACATGCTGACCATGACCTTGATTTTGCCTTTTTGGGTATCAATTTCAGAAATCGCACCGTCAAAGCTTTTGAATGGACCGTCAGTAATACTGACAACCTCGCCAATTTTGAAGTCGATATTGTGCTTTGGATCTTCAACGCCGATACGTCGTTTGATTTTAGTAATTTCGCTTTCCGAAACAGGAGTAGGTTCGGTGCCAGTGCCAACGAAACCAGTAACACCTGGAGTGTTGCGAACGATATACCAAGTCTCGTCAGTTAGTTTCATTTCAACTAATGCGTAGCCTTGGAATATCTTCTTTTCGACAACTTTGCGTTTGCCGTTTTTGATTTCGATTTGTTTTTCTTTTGGAACCATTACGTCGAAGATTTTGTCGGCCATATCGACGGCGTTAATTCGCTGACGAATGCTGTCGGCTACTTTTTCTTCGTATCCACTGTAAGTGTGGATCGCGTACCATTGTCTTGATGAGTCATATCGATTCTTTGACATAATATCCTCCTTAGACCTGTCGTATGACGGGTTATTTTATAATTAACTTAAATAATTGTTGAAAACCGTCATCCAGCAGGACAATCAGCAAAAAGAAAAATCCTGAAAACAATACTACTGCTGCGGTTAATCCCCAGGTTGCACTGCGATTTGGCCAGCGAACTTGGCGTAGTTCTTGCCATGAACCTTTAAAATATTGGCCAAAAGCTATGAATGGAGAAGCCAATTTTTTTAGCGGAGAGAAAGCTTTTTTTAGCTTTGAATCAGCTTTTTGCACTTTGGCTGCTTCTTTCTTGACTGGTTTTACTTTCTTTTTTGAAAACACCACTAGTTTCACTCCTATTTAAAAAGCCTGCTAATGCAGACTGTCAAGCCTGAGTATAGATAATACTTCTTGTTTAGTCAAGAGCTAATCTGTTGTAGGTAAAGTTATGCTAAAGGTAGAGCCATGATTTAGGCGACTAACAACCTCAATTTTGGTATTCAATTTACGGGCTAGTTTTGCTGCAACATAAAGTCCAAGTCCAGTACCGCTGGTTTCGCGAGTGCGGTAATCCTCGCTACGATAGAACTTTTGAAATATCTTTGTCAAATCTGATTTGCTAATGCCGATGCCACTGTCTTTAACCGAGAAAGTAACTTTGTTGTCTGACTGTTTGATGATTACCTTTACGTTACCTTCTTTGGTATATTTGACGGCGTTAGTCATAAAGTTTTGCAATAATTCTTCCAGGTAAAGGCGACTAACGTTGACTTTGCCCAATTTTGCAGATAAATCCAGGTCCAAGTGAAGTTTTTTGGCTTTGGCGCTTTCTGAATATTTTTCAATTAGCTTGTGTGCTAGTTCGCGAATATCGATGTCCTCTGCACTATCACCTACACCGCGCTCAGCGCGTGACAATGCGCTTAGGTCGTTTACCATATTAGCCAAAAAGATAACTTGATCATGAGCCAAATTAACAGAATCTTTCAACATAGACGTTGTTACATCGGGGTGATCCATCATGACTTGAGCGTTTGATATTGTGCCCTCGGCAATTGTAATTGGCGTACGAAGCTCGTGACTAATAACGCCAATAAACTCATCTCGTTCTTCTTCGAGACTTTTTGCCTTGGTGATGTCGCGCATGATGATAACATAGCCGTCATTAGTCTCGGATTTTTTTGATTGGTTATAGCTGCTACGAATTGGCGCGTAAGTTATCTCTAGGCGGATTTTTTCGCCGTCGTTATAAACATAACTTAGGTCGTCGCGTTTTACTACAGTTTTGGCGCTTTTGAATTCGTCCAGGATATTAACACCAGAATCTTCCTGGTTGATTAAAGGCAGGACTTTATCTATCGACTGCTTTTTTAAGTCGTCGTTGGTATCGAGTAGGCTCATACTTGCTGCATTGTAAATACGAATAATTCCTCGTTTGTCAGTACTAATGACTGCATCAGCCATGTTGTTGATAATCGTCAAAACACGGTCGCGTTGCAAAAGTTCTTTGGCTTTGCTGTGATGAAATGCCTTTTTTGAAATTTGTTGTGATCGAGACACACTCATCGTGACAAAACTAGTCATCAGTATTGCGACAAGCGCCGTCAAGTCGTACGTAATAATTTCAGGGCTGGCGCTGTGCCATAATATAATATCCACAGCAACGACTACAATAAATGCGAGGGTACTCAGTTGTAGCCCGCGCTCTGAATAATAAACATACGAAGCAATCATCAAAAGTAGCCAACAGGCTACGAATGGTGATGCGATTCCGGCAATAAATATTAAATACGAGCTGGCTAATAAGTGGTAAGCTATCAGTCTTAGTATTGAATCTAGCTTTGATGTGCTGGGAATCAAGAAATGCAAAATGCTGATATACATCCACCAAAACGAGAAAATAAGTATGGCGCTATTGTCGATAGAATGTGGCACATTTATGATGCTACACTGGATTAACGCACTGTAAATAACCAAAACAATTGGTACAAGCAAACCGGCGTATCTTAAAATTTGGGCCGTTCGCGGTGATATGACAGATCCACCCTCTTTCATCTTATGCTTAATTATACACGTTATATCTAAAGTTTAAATAGATGGATTTTGCAGTTTTAGGGCGCGACGATGCAATTTGTATTTTGGATCTGCTGCGCCTACTATTAACCAAAAGGATGAGCTGTGGTTCATCTGTTTAGTATGTGACAGTTCATGAATAATAACGTAATCTATTAATTCAAATGGTAATTTCATTAAAGCGATATTTAGGCTGATTGTACCGTTACTGCTGCAGCTTCCCCATCGGCCGCTGGCATGCGAAAACCGAACCTTTGTGTAACAAAATTCATACTGCATCGCCAAGTATGAAAGTCGTTTTGGCAGATAGCTTTTTGCTTCAAGTCGTAGTGCTGATATTACCTCATCGCGAACTTTCCTTACAACTTGCGGGTTTGTAATCTGAACGCCTGAAGGCAACTTTATAATTATTTGTTGACCGTGGCGCTCGGCGCTGAAAGTTTGGCCGGGAGTGTTTTGAATAATTAATGTATGACTTTTACCTATTTGCATTCCGTTTTCAAACGAGTATTCAGGTTTGGATTTGGCGAGAATCTTGCGAAGTTCATCACGTGAGTTGCGAAGTAGGTGCCTAACCAGAAGTGTTGGCGCATATATTGGCAACGAAGCTCTCAAAGTACCGTCGGGTGCGACTCTTACGCTAACATGGGATGCACGCGCACTGCGCCTTACTGTGATTTTGCCAAATTCTTTATCGTTGATAATTGGCATGGGCCTCTTACCGTATCAAAAATCTTCGAACAGTCCCGGTGCGAGGTGCTTCGGGCTGTTTGATTATTGTATTTTGTGGGTCTGCCAGGCGTTTTAATACAATCTTTAGTTGGCTAGAATAAGTATGTTTTCCACTAATTACCACTACTTTTTCATTTTTTTGCGGAGGATTGAACTTTTTTAGGTAAGTTTCAAATTGGTCTGGATTGATAACTGACCGTTTTTTTGATTCTGCTATCAATCGTTTGCGCGCAGTAGCTTGGTCGGTTTGGACCCAAATCAACAAAGTTTCGTAACCTAAGTTTTTTGCTTTTTTTATAATCTCGGCACGCGAGCTTCGGGTATTTGATAATCCGTCATATACAACAGTCTGTCCAGTTTTTAAGGTTTCGTCCAGCATATATTCGGCAATACCAGCAGTAATTATCTCTTCCTTTTTTGTGCGTTCGGGTGAATCAAATATTTCTTGCAGAATACGATCGTGGCTGATTAAGGGTGCTTTAAAAAAAGCAGCAAAAGACTTGGCAAAGGAGCTCTTTCCGGCCCCAGGAATGCCGACCATAACAATCAAATGCGGCTTGTTTAGGCTGAGCGGTTTCATATATGACAGTATAGCAAAAGTATGACGAAATATACATATTTAAGGTAATCCTTGGTATTACAAATTACAACCAATAGCTGCCTATCATTTAATGATTGCATGTAGTATGATTTACATGTTAATCATAAGCGTGATTCATTAAATAATGGCAAAAAAAATCAATTCTAAATCTAATTTGCCCGACATTGAGCGTCATGCTAAAAACATAGCCAAAAATATTCATTATCGAAAAAAGTTTAGCCGTTTTTTACATGTGTTGGGTCCTGGAATTGTTACTGGTGCTGCCGACGATGACCCATCTGGGATAGCTACTTACTCGCAGGCCGGAGCTGGGTTTGGTTACGGTTTTTTGTGGGTCTTTCCTATTATGTATCCTCTGCTGATGGCGGTTCAAGAGTCTTGCTCGCGCATTGGTGCAGTCACTGGTAAGGGTCTGGCTTCGGTTATTAAAGCAAATTACAGCCGAAAACTACTGTATATGTCTGTAGCCCTGGTGGTCGTTGCCAATACAGTCAATATTGGCTCCGACCTTGGCGCTATGGCTGCAACAACTCAATTGTTTGTTGATATTCCATATTCTGTGCTGGCGGTATTTTATGCGGTACTAATTATTTTATTGGTTGTATTTGTCAGTTACAAAAAATATGCCAGAATTTTAAAATGGTTAGCAATCGCCCTGTTGGCTTATCCGGTAACGGCGTTTTTGGTTGGTCAAAATTGGCTAGAGCTGTTCCGCAATACTTTCGGTGTTTTTCCAACAATAAACGCCCAAACTATCTATATCTTAGTGGGCATTTTGGGCACCACGGTATCACCTTATTGTTTTTTTTGGGATACATCCGAAATTGTAGAAGAAGAAATTGCCCATCACAGGTTATCCTCGACTGGAAAAGACCCGCATATCACCAAGCGTTATTTGAAAAATATTAAAATAGATAATTTCTTTGGAATGTCTTTGGCGACCATTACGGCTTGGTTTATCGTGGTTGTATGTGCTTCGGTATTATTTAAAAATGGTATAACTAACATTGATTCCGCGTCGGCTGCTGCGCAGGCGCTAGAACCGCTAGTACAAGGTTTTCCGAACGCCGGATTAATTGCAAAATTAATTTTCTCGGTTGGGATTATCGGTATTGGACTACTGGCAATTCCTACCCTAGCCGGATCATCAGCCTATGCTATCAGCGAGACATTGGGTTGGAAAGAAGGTTTGTACCGTAAATTTAGCAAAGCAATTGGTTTTTACGCTGTCATTATTGGTGCAACGATAGTTGGCCTAATTATCAATTTTGTTGGAATCGATCCAATCCAGGCATTGATATTTACGGCTGTTTTTAACGGAATTGCCGCGGTGCCACTTTTGTGGATGATTGCTCGGATAGGAAATGACAGTCGAATCATGGGCCAATACAAAAACAGCAAAATTTCAAATTTGTTTGTACGAATAGCATTCGTTACTATGACTTTGGCGGTTTTGGCGTTATTCTATTTTATTGCTACGGGAAGCCTTTAGTGGCTAATAGCCAGCCAGTATAAATATAAGGTAGATAATCCCGTAAAGCACAGTTGCCACTACTATGTAAAGTGCAATCCATTGCCAGATTGGTCTTTTTTGATAACCATCATCTTCTAATTTTGGCTTTAATTCAGTATTCTGATCTTGGTTCATACATACCTCCCTTTAAAGTCCCTGTAATTATATTATACTTCAAAACTGAGAATATGTGGTATTTTGGTAACAAAAATTACCTTCTTGTCAACAGAGGTAGAACATGATAGTATTTGCAATTGGGATGACAATATGCTGAGATGATGCGCACAATTCGCGTCACTTGCTTTTGTCATTAGTACATTAACGACAGTCCAAATGGATTGTCAAAACTTTGCTCCGCTTTAAGCGGTCAACACACCAAACGAGGAGAGTTTTATGTGTCAATTGGCTCAGCTAATGATGTTAGAAGCAGCGTGGAAACAACCGGGATATACGTACAAATGCAAAGTTTGCGGTAAAAGGACTAACAAGCCACTACCGTGGACTGCTCGTCCAGGAGATCGAAAAAACGATGCATCATGTATATGCTCGGAAAAATGCGAAAAGCGCAACAATTAAGGCCCAAAAAGTGCAGCACACTGCTTTGATTAATTAGCGCCAGACTTGGAGCAAACCAAACCGGTCGGTAAAACATACTCGCCGAAGAGCGCTGGCAGACCGCTAATGTCTGCCTATTTTTTTGAACCAATTTATATTAGAAATAAACAACCCCGTTATTCATAAAAAAATCTCACATCAAAACGCCTAAAAAGCAAATGTTTATATCAATTTAACGTATAAAACCATCATATATAACGTGGTCTCAGGGCGGCATAAAAGGTATAATTATTAATACTACCCGTAAGATTGAAATGAGAAAATATGCCAGAAAATATACAAGAGCTAAATCCGAGATTATTATGGAAAAACTTTGCAACGCTTTGCAATATTCCCCGCCCTTCAAAAAATGAGGAAAAAGTAATTGATTTTGTTGTCAATTTTGCCAAGTTGCATCAACTTGAATACAAAAAGGATGAAGTTGGAAACGTTGTCATCTCAAAACCAGCGACTATTGGATATGAAAGCAGGTCCACAATCGTTTTGCAGGGTCATTTGGACATGGTAGCGCAAAAAAATGCCGATACTATACATGATTTTGATAATGACCCTATCCAGGCCTACATTGACGGAGAATGGGTGCGGGCACGTGGCACGACATTAGGTGCCGATAACGGTATTGGCGTAGCGGCAGCACTGGCAATTTTAGAATCTACAGACTTGCAACACGGACCGATAGAGGCATTATTTACTGTCGATGAAGAGACTGGCATGACAGGCGCGTTTAACTTATCCCCCGATTTTATAAGTGGTCGAATTTTATTAAACCTTGATTCCGAAGATGATGGCGAGCTGTTTATTGGTTGTGCTGGTGGAGTTAATACGACTGCTATATTTAAATACACCCAAGAGCCAGTAGTTGGTAATGCCAAATCTTTCCAGGTCAAACTGACAGGGCTGAAAGGCGGACATTCTGGTGTCGATATTCATTTGGGCCGCGGAAATGCCAATAAAATAATGAATCAGTTGTTGGTAAAGCTGTCGTCGAAAATAGATATTAGGATTACATCGATTGATGGCGGTAGTTTGAGTAATGCAATTCCGCGCGAGTCGTTTGTGTATGTTGTGGTACCTGTCGAAAATCAAAGTATTCTTGTACGGCTAGTTGACGAATTCGACAAAAATATGCATGATGAATTTTCGCTTGAGCCGGATCTAAAAATAGAAATTGCAACGATCGAAAAGCCCGGACTGGTAATTGATAAAACTACGCAAGACAACTTGTTAAAAGCTATCAATGATATTCCCGATGGTGTAGTTAGGATGTCAGACAATATGCCTGGAATAGTCGAAACTTCATCAAACCTGGCTATCGTAAAGTCGTCTGATAATCAAATCGAAGTAAACCTTTTGTTGCGTAGTTCAGTCGATTCTGCCAAGACCGAATTGTCTGAAGCTATTGCCGACATTTTTGAGCAAGCTGGCGCAGATGTTATTAATGACGGCACGTATCCAGGCTGGGCGCCGAATGTTGAATCGCCTATTTTGGCGAAAATGACCAGAGTGTACAATGAAAAATTCGGAAGCTTGCCGGAAGTAAAAGTTGTCCATGCTGGTTTGGAGTGCGGCCTTATCGGGGATGTCTATAAAGGCATAGATATGGTTTCGTTTGGCCCGTCTATTCGCAATCCGCATTCACCCGACGAAATGGTTAATATTGCTACTGTTGAAAAATTTTGGGTATATTTGACTGAAATACTGAAAGCCGTCTAAGCTCGATCCGCCTTATTGATTGCGTCTTTTGCACGCTTTTCTTGGCCGTCCTCTTCTCTGGCTTCTTTATCTAGATTATTTGCCTCAAGTTCCATTTCAGCAGCTGTTTGCTCAAGCTTAGATGCTACTTCGCGCATCGTTTTAGCTTTCTCTCGATATTCAGTGGCTTTATCGCGCGTTCCTTGTGCTGCTTGTCGCATATCATCGCCTACGGTCATATATCCTCCTTTGTTACATCTTAATTATAGCATTTTTGGGCTAGTAACGTTGTATAATCGTAAGCTTGATAGACGGACGAGATTTGTCGATTATTTATCCGCAGCCAGGTAGCGCGAATTATAAAAGCCAGACCAGCCTTAATAAAAAAATATAATCAATATATTATTGCTTCGGAACTATCAAAAATGACAGATTATACGATTTTCTTGATAACGAGTTTATATATTTGGTATAAGAATGTCAGTAATGTAATTAATATGACGTATATTGAGACAATGTACCAAAAAGGTCCAAGACCGCCATACATCAATCCCAATACGGTGTTTTTTGGACCTTCCATTAAATACATAAAGTTTGCGTGAGTAATGGTATTAAAGATGTATATAGCTATAATTCCTATCAATGAAAAAAGATAATAAAACCCTACATCTTTTTTAGTGATTTCAAACTTGTATGTAAATAGCAAATATATCGCACCCATCACCAACAACATGTGGCTCATTATGAAAAATATTGCGCGGGCCATGCCTGGGTCGGCATGTGTTTGGCCTGGTAATAACGCTACCGCTAGTGCCGTCGGTATGCCGATTAAGAAGTTAAATGTAAAGAACTTACGGTTCGGCCATATCAAACAAATAACTAATAAAATCAGGTCAATGTGACATACATGAATTGATAAAAGGTCGTAAATTTCGAACTTGCCCAAAAATGCGTCAAAGACATATCTGACCGATCTAGTTAAGACGATTGTAGTTGCGAATAGTATGCTGATTAGCTGAAGGTTTTTTGGATATTTTTTTGCTAAAAGAATATATATAACGCCAACAATTATCGGCAAAATGATAGACAGAATATGTTGGTAGCCAAATAATTGAAAGTCGCTTATCATATATATTTATTTTTTCTGTCTGGTTAGTGAGGTTGGAAATTTGCCTTGCAGCACAATCTTTTCGTTTTCCATGGCCAGCTTTTCGATGCTTGATCCAGTGTTGGCTTTGCTTTTTGATATCAGATTATTTATTCCGTTTGTAACCGTACTAACCCCTTCGCTTGATTTTACGTAAGTATCGGGTATCGGTATCCCCTGCACTGCTACAGAATTAAGGGTGAGGCTTGCGCTGTTGCTGATTACAGACCCACCGACGTTCACATATAAATTAACGTTACTCGGCAAGATTCCTAGGGCTGGTATTTCTTTGACAATTTGTTCGCGTGAGAATTTGCCACCCAGTATTTCGTTCAATACGTAGTCGACGTTTACGGTGCCCGATGCTTCGATTGTTCCATCTTTGTTTATTCTTATTTGAACGTTTTTTACCGCAAAATAACTTGGTCGATTGTAGTTTGCAAATGCGGTTAATTCTGAACTAGTAAATTCCGTATTGACCGCTGATGTTTTGCCGTATACGTATTTATAATTATCCCTTGAGCTACCAGTTGGCACAGAATCTTTTATGTACTGCGCTTTTTTCAAAAAACTGTCGTAATCTTGTTTTGTATAACTTACACCTAAATCCTTTGTCCATAACAGCCCAGGAAAAATAAAACCCAAAGATACTATGATAATTACGCAAATAATAGACATTATGCCCAGCGTCCTTAAAAGTCGATGCTTCTTTTTTGGCGTCTTTGTTGTGGTCTCGGTCTTGGTTTCGTTTTCAATCGTCTCTTCTGGTGTTGTCTCTTGTTCTTCCATGGCCTAAGTATATTACAAAGACAGATTTCAGCAAAGCCCAACAAAAGCAGGCCTAGATTATAGACAAGTTGCTGGAAATCATCGATACGATGTACGGAATTAGCGTGTAGTTTGCTATGGCCCCCACTGTTGCTACCATAAACCAACTTGTCAGATCATTATCGTCTTTTTGCTGCAATTAATTCTTTTTTGAAGCATTTTTCAACAAGGCGATTATTGACATACAGAACCAGACAAACAGAATCAATCCACCCAAACCACCTACTAAGGCGCCAAGGCCTTCGGTTGCAGGGTCTGATGGTGCATTTACTGTTCCTCTAAGTATGTATCCAGCCGCAGAAAAAGCTGCGCCGATAATAAATGTTACTATTAGTACTTTGTTTTGCTTGAGTAGGTTTTTAGTATGATTTTTCATAGTTTAAGTATATCAAATAACTAAAATAATTACGCAATGATTTTCACATAAAAGTGTTAGCAATTTACTAACTATAACAATCTACAGACAAAGCGTAAAAGGCCTTTGATTTAACAGGACTATCTTTGGTAGTACTTTTTCACAATGTCAGGATATATATCAGTTTGGCCGTTAAAAAATTGCTGTCGTTTTGTGTAATCAAAGTATTCTTTGCTTTTGTTGGGATAGATAAAAGTAAAATTAAAAATGAATAGTAAAGAGCATAAAGCCGCCAAGGCAATATGCAAGTATTTAATTTTAGACCTTACTGATAAAATCACCGACCACCCAACGGCTATAAGCATTACATAGAATGGCCAAGCGGCACATGCCCTTAAATAGTGCGGTTGGCCCTCGCTGGTTAAGGCTGATCCAATATAAGCCAGTGTGATTCCAAAAACCGATACCAAGGCAAGTATTTTTAATTGTTTATTGTTTTCTACTTTTGTACGCTTGTAAAAATATACAGCTCCAATTGCTGAAATTAGTGCAGCCAATCCCAACATACCCTGCGGGCCAACCCCATGTCGCAGGTTGTCGCCACTATCAAAAAATAGATACGTTGGGTTAAATAAATCAAAAAAATTGTATAACATAGTGGTTATACCAGAATAGAATGATACATTATGAAAAACGCTTAGCTGTTGGCTTCGATATAATGCCTCTGGCTGAAGCATGAACACGGCAAGTGGTAAAACAGCCAATATACACAAGACGCCACTTACATACATTTCTTTAAACGTAATTTTATGATGCTTTATCAGATATACCATGCCAGCTGCCAATATTATTGGGGCCATAATTCGCGTAGGCGGATATATATAAGCTAGACCTATCGACGAAACACAAAATATGACTAGTCCCATCAGTTTGTAGTGGCTTCTTTTTTCAACCAGCGAAAATCCAAAAAGCATCAGGCCGACGAATAATGGCACCAATGCCGGATCCCAAGCCAGACTGCCCTGCAACCAGGCCCAGGGCAAAGTAAGGCCTGTTATCCAGGCTGCAAACATTGCCTTTTTGTCGAGCCATAAATAGGCTGACAATCCAATAAATAGTATGGCGAGTATAGTTGCGAATTGAGAAAAAGCTCTTAATGAATATTCACTATCGCCAAATATCATTGACCACATGGTCAGTGGATATAAATAGGTCGGTGTTGTATATCCCCCACCTAAACTTTCTGAAAATATTGGCCATGGTTGACCATTGGCGTTTGTCTGGTTATTTAACATGCCTACAACATGAGAGCCTGTAGCTGCTTCATCAATATAAAAGCCAGGTGGAGATACTGTTAAGACTAAAAAGTGTAGAATCACTAAAACTAGAACTGTTATTTTTGCAGCTCTTTCGAATATATTGCCTTGCCAAAACAAGCGAATTAATTTAATATTTAATATTTTCATTAATATTGCGACACTCTATATTATCTTTATCATATCAAATGTGTGTATCGGATTATATTTTAAGTTTAAATACCGACTGATATAAATAGCTATATGTTATTTAACTATACTATGCCAAAATAAAAAGAATTCTACAAACATATGCTTATATTCAAAATTATAGATTATTAATATCGCTTGTGCTTTGTGCTTTATGGCATTATAATTCTTATTAACTAAGTGATAAGGATTAAAAAACAATGGCCAAAAACAATAAACGTTCAGGCTTTACTATCGTCGAACTCCTCGTAGTCATGGTCGTAATCGGTGTACTAGCCGCCATAACCGTAATATCATACACAGGTGTCCAATCCAGAGCTAAAATAGCCTCATTACAATCTGACTTAAGTGGAGCTTCTCAACAACTAAAGCTATACCAAGTAGAAGACATTAACGGCTCCTATCCAACTGGTATAGACGCTAACAAATGCTTTACCCCAGCTGGTACTCGAAGCATGTGTCTAAACCCAAGCAACAGCTATACATACAGTGCCAACAACACCTCTAATCCTAAGACTTTTACGTTGAATGCTACTAATGGAGATTTAACTTATAATATAACTAATAGTAGTGCGCCGACGGCAGTTATTATACCTACAGGAGTTTTGTCTGCCCTTGGTACACCGACTATTGCGACGGGTACAAGCCCATGGGGTGTTGCAACATCTGTTGACGGAAGTTCAGTTTATACAGCCAATGCTGGTGCTAATACTATATCAATGTATAGCCGTGACCCGATTACTGGAGCTCTGACGGCTCTTGGTACTCCTACGATTGCAACGGGATCAAGCCCATTTGGTATTACTATATCGGCTGATGGACATTCAGTCTATGCTTCTAATTACATGGCTAATACTGTATCAATGTATAATCGCGATACTGATAGTGGGGCTTTGAATGCTATAGGTACTATCGCTACGGGATTGTACCCATACGCGATTTGCATTTCAACTGATGGGCAGTCAGTATATACTGCGAATTACATATCCAACAACGTTTCAATGTATAATCGCGATACTGGTAGTGGAGTATTGACGTCCATTGGAGCGATTGCTGCTGGGTCATACCCGTTTAGTGTTGCTATATCGGCTGATGGTAAATCAGTATATACAGCGAATTACACATCCGACAATATTACGATGTATAATCGTGATACTGGAAGTGGTACTTTGAACTCTATCGGTACGATTGCTACGGGCACAAACCCCTTTAGTGTAGCCGTATCAGCTGATGGCAAATCGGTATATACAGCAAACTATCAAAATAGTAATATTTCAATGTATAACCGCAATACCGGAACTGGAGTTTTGAACTCTATCGGTACGATTGCTGCGGGTACTAATCCAGGTGGTATCGTTATTTCGGCTGATGGTTACTCAGTATATGCGCTTAATAGAGGTTCTAATAATATCTCGATGTATAGCCGCAATGCCGACACTGGTGCCCTAACGGCGCTTGCTGCGCCAACAATTGCAGCTGGGTCGAGTCCACGAGGTATTAGCGTCTCGTCTGATGGCAGTTCGGTTTACGCATCAAGCTATAATTCTAGCGTCTTGCTTATGTTTAGCCGTCAATAGATTTTAAACTAAATTAATATTCATAAAATTTTACGATAGACTAGATTCGTATAGGCCTATGCACACTAGTTATAGTCATGGTCGCATAGTAATGATAAAGCTTGTGCTTGCGCAAAGAGCAATGCTATAATTATATTAATTTCAATTAGTGGGATAGGAATTATTACTTATGGCACGCAAAACAACAAAAGCTCAATCAGGTTTTACTATAGTTGAATTGCTTGTGGTAATTGTTGTGATTGGTGTTTTGGCTATTATCGTGGCGGTTTCTTATAGCGGCATACAACAAAGAGCAATTGTTGCTTCTTTGCAGTCAGATTTAAATAATTCTTCTACACAATTAAAGCTTTACCAGGTCTTAAACGATGCTTATCCGACCAGTCTCGATAGTAGTAATTGTTTCATTCCAATAGGCAGTGAGGCTATGTGTTTAAGAAATAGCACAGGTGGTGATTATATTTATACATCAGACAATAACGCTACACCTCAAACTTTTACCTTGGACATCACAAATGATGACATAAAGTATAGAATCACTAATGACTCTGCGCCAATAGCCGTTAGTGTTACTTGCCCATCTGGTTTTATTATTGTTCCTGGCAGCTCTACCTATAGTACGAGTGATTTTTGCGTTATGAAATATGAAGCTAGAAATGTAAGTGGAACTGCAGTAAGCCAACCAACAGGTACGCCCTGGGTTAGCATTAGCCAGCCAAACGCTGCGATTGCATCGGCAAATGCTTGTACTGGATGCCGATTAATAACAGAGCCGGAATGGTTAACTATAGCTCAAAATGTTCTTAGCGTACCTAGTAATTGGAGTAGCGGTGTCGTGGGCACCGGTTTTATATATAGCGGGCACAACGATGGCGCACCGAATAACTCGCTTGCATCAAGCACGGATGATGATGGTTACTATGGCACTTTGAATACAACCCCCTCAAATCAAAGGCGTACATTAACACTTACGAATGGTGAGATTATTTGGGACTTATCGGGTAATGTTCTTGAATGGACGACAGGAACATCACAAGCGCCTGTTGTCCAACCAGGTAGCCCAACATACGCATGGCGCGAATGGACAGCAATAGCAAATCCCGGAACGGTCATACCTGATCCGTCACCCTCGAATACTGGACTACCAGGATCTGATACATGGAATAGTACAAAGGGCATAGGCTTTATATATAGCGACTCTGCTCAAACAGGATTACGTGGCTTTTCCCGCGGTAGCAATTGGTACTTTGGGCATGCCGGAATCTTAACGCTGTTTATAAGAGATGTTCCTGGTAATCCATATACATATTGCGGTTTTAGAGCTACAGCACCATGGGGCAATTAATCGCATCGACGTTTTTACCAGCCGTACGTTATGGTGTAGTGGACAACTAATATAATCTGAATGATTAATCAAATAACTACGGATGAGTTATAAAAGTATAAACATTTAGTGGATAAGCTTACCGGATACCATAGTTCTTGTCTAATATTACTTCGATAACAATTATGTAACCATGTACGTGTTCATAACAGATTAATTATGTAACCGAAGTGACGTGACTATGTGTTATGACTATTTTTTAGCGATATGTCTTTTGTTCGAAAATATATCCCTAGGCATACGAACACTGCAACAAGAATAAAGTTTACTAAACCTTCATTGAACGTTGACGACCCAGGTATTGAAGTAGCTATGTACAATGCTATGATCAAACTAATTAAGTAAGCTACTTTGTATCTGTAGGGATATATCAGGTTACGCATTATGTTGTGAGTTCCGTGCTTCGATAAATCGTTTTGAAATGTCTTCTTGGCTCAAAGTTTTGTAGTCATTGAATCGAACAAGGGGGATACTTGCACTCTGGAATATACGCTCAACTTCTTGATCGCGTTCTTGGCGGTTTTTATAAGTATGAGTGTAATCGTCTAACTCAACGGCATATACAGGTTTTAATGTTTGTTTATCGCATAGTACATAATCGACAGATTTACCGTTAATATGCTTGAATGCTGCTTTCCAGTTCTGACCTTTAATTTTTTCATCCAAGATGGCGGATAGATGGACTTGAGGAAAGATAAAATACCTATCACTTGCTATGTTATTTAACATACGAAAGAAGTCATTTTCGGATTTAGTCATGAAATATTGTTTGACTTGGTATTTATAAATGGTCTTTTTTATTTCTGTAGCGCTAGTATCTTTATTATTACTGGTAAAATACGTGTAAATAGTGTAACCTACGGCACAAATTGTGATAAAGATATATAGATTATTCATAAGCTTAATAATAACAGAGTTTGTCTGCAGCGGTACTAGTCCAACACAAGACGTTATAAGACTAAGTGAAAATCGTCTCCGCCTTCTCCGCTCATTTGCTAAAAAATGAAAACACTTCTTAGCTTCAATCGCTACGCCAAATCTCGACTACATTCCCTTTGCGGGCGTATCGAGATTCAATCCGCGGACCAACAAAATAAATAGACCTACGTAAACGTAGATCAATATATTTTGGCTGTCATAGTGGACGCACTTCGCAACTTTGACAACTTAAGAGTATACTATAACTAGTGGACGTTAATAAAAGGAGGCAATATGCCAGACATCACCAAAGAAACGATCACCACCAGCGAAAAAAGCGACAATTCAACTGGAACGCAACCAGAAAAACGAGATGCAACCAGCTATCAGACGGCTGGTTATTTTATATATTTAATATTCGGAATACTGGAAGTCTTGTTGGCTTTTCGATTCGTTCTTAAATTGTTAGGAGCCAATCCTTCAAGTGGATTCGTAGATTTTGTTTATAACTTATCTGCAATCTTTGTTGCGCCCTTTGCCGGTATATTTAACACGATACTAGAAGATGGAGCTGTGGTCACTTCAATGTTAGAGCCAGCCACTCTGGTCGCATTAATTGTGTATGCCTTATTGGCATGGGGAATTGTTGCCTTAATCCGAGTACTTTCGGGTCGACAACAACAAGAATAAATAAAAGACCAATTATATAAAGACACCCGTTTGGGTGTCTTTATACGTATTCAAAATATCAGAACTATACAGTTCGTCGGCCAGTTATCATGTTATAAATGAACACAATTAGGGCGATGATAAGAAGTATGTGAATCAATCCTCCGCCAACACTAAAGGTGAATCCTAGCGCCCAAAGAATAAATAGAATTATCGCAATTGTTAGTAACATATATGTACTCCCGATATTAATTGTTCAACTTACAAAGCTAGTAATTTTGCTGGTTTGCAAATATATTAGCTTATATTCCTATTATAACCTTGTTGTGATAATTAGTACAGTTATTCAGATGTGCAATCTACGTAATCTCGTGTATAAAATAGACCTACGTGAACGCAGGTCTATTTTATTTGGCAGGGGCACGTGGAATCGAACCACGATCTTAGGTTTTGGAGACCCATATACTGACCGTTGTACTATGCCCCTTTAACTCAGATATTGTAACAGATTTTTTTGTTAATATAAAGTGTTGCAAAAGCGTAAGCGTCGTCCTATAATTACAGCAAGAACTCTAGCTAAATTAATAAGGAGTGGTTGGTACGCCCTAGTGGCTGCTTGTAAAAAGAACGATGAAAATACTAATGCTTGGGTGGGAATTACCGCCTCATAACAGTGGTGGCTTAGGCGTAGCCTGTTATCATATGTCCAAAGCATTGGCTATTGCTGGAGCTGAAATTGACTTCGTTATACCCTACTCTGCCGAGCATCCAGGCGTAGATTTTATGCATGTTCACAGTGCAACTGGGCTTACGCCATTGGAAAGATATGGCCTTGGTGCCTATGATAGCAGCAAAGTAGCCAGTAAAACTTTGACAAAGGCTGATATGAATGACCTGAAAGACATGCGTTGCGTCCAAAAGCGCTACGTTAAATTTGTCGAGAATCTTGTTACCGAGAACGACTTTGACGTAATACATGCCCACGACTGGCTGACGATGGAAGCCGGCATGCGCGCCAAGGAATTAACTGATGCGCCATTGATTGTCCATGTGCATGCGACTGAATTTGACAGATGCGGCAGCGAAGCTGGTAATCCATTAGTACACGAGATTGAATACCAGGGCCTGATGATGGCTGATCGAATTTTTGCAGTCAGCGGCATCACCAAGGGTATCATCATGCAAAAATATGGCATTCCCGAGGATAAAATTGAGGTGGTACATAACGCGATTGACGTCACCAGCTTTGACAGCTCATATGTTTATGATTACAGCACGTACAAGTATCTGGATGCTCTAAAAGAGGAGGGTTACACGGTCGTAATGACACTGACTAGGTTTACTGTCCAAAAAGGTCTGACCAACTTTGTACGCGCAGCTGCAAAAGCCTGCGAAAAATATGACAAAATGGTCTTTTTGTTGGTTGGTGACGGCGAACAGCGCGATGAGTTAATTCAACTGGCATCAAACCTGGGAATCTCTGACAAGATATTCTTTACTGGATTTGTCCGTGGCAAGCAATGGCGCGATGCCTATAGCGTTGGCGATGTGTTTGTTATGAGTTCGGTCAGCGAACCATTCGGACTAACCGCACTAGAGGCGGCTCACCATGGAAACGCATTGATAATTTCAAAGCAATCTGGCGTTGGCGAAGTGTTGCGTAGTATTTTTAGATATGATTTTTGGGACGAAAATGTCTTGGCTGACCAGTTAATCAGCATAGCTACGTCCCCTGCCCTAAAAGAATGTTTACAAAATGACATAAAGCATGAGTATAATAGGATATCATGGAACGACGTAGCAGCTAAGATGATGCGGTCATATCAATCAATGAAGCAAGGAGTTGGGGCATGAGCAAGAGAGGCATAGTACTTTATCTTCATATTCACCAACCGTATCGAGTACGCAAATATAGTGTTTTTGATACGGCTGATAAACATGATTATTTTAACGATCCAGAGTATCAAACCAGTCGAAATAACGAGCAGGTTTTTAAAAAAGTTGCTGACAAATCATATCGACCAATGACTGCCCTATTAGAAAAGATACTTGCTACCCACCCTGACTTTAAATTGTCATTAAGTATTACGGGTACCTTTCTTGAGCAAGCCCAATCTTGGGCGCCTGATGTCATCGATACTATAAAGCGGATGGTTGAGACTGGACGTGTTGAAATTGTGGCCGAGACCTATTACCACTCATTGGCATTTTTTTACAGTCGCGATGAATTTGAACACCAAGTCAATATTCATAAAGATAAAGTCCGCGAATTATTCGGTATCGAAACAAATGTCTTTCGCAATACCGAGCTTTCATACAATGATGAGCTTGCTAAATGGGCTGATGACGCTGGGTTCAAAGGCATCTTGGCTGAAGGCTGGGATCCAATCTTGGAATGGCGCTCGCCTAATTATGTTTATAAACCAAAAGGTACAGACAATATTGCGTTGTTGATGAAGAATTACAAACTGTCGGATGACATTGCATTTCGTTTTAGCAACCAAAACTGGTCAGAGTGGCCACTTGATGCTAATAAATATAGTCAGTGGACTGATGCAGCGTTGTGGGATCAGTCAATCATCAATTTGTTTATGGATTTCGAGACGTTTGGCGAGCATCAATGGGAAGATACAGGCATTTTTAAATTCTTTGAAGCCTTTATTGGCCAGTGGCTGTCAAATCCTGGAAATACTTTTTATACAGTGTCTGGCGCAATTGATGAATTTGAGCCATCAGGTGAAATTAGCATGCCAAATACCGTCACATGGGCTGACACCGAGCGCGATTTAACAGCATGGCTTGGCAATAGTATGCAGCAAGAAGCCTTACGATACTTGTACGCAATGGAGAAAGACATACTGCAGACCAATGACACGGAATTAATAAGTGACTGGCGAAAATTGCAGACGTCTGACCACGTTTACTTTATGTGCACTAAGTGGTTTAGTGATGGTGATGTCCATGCCTACTTCAGTCCGTACGAGTCACCATATGACGCCTTTTTGTATTATATGAATGTTATTCGTGACATGCGCTGGAGGCTACATCATTACCATCATACGGGGGGCCTAAATGGCTAAACGACCGATTGTTCTAAGTAATGGCAAATTACATGTCGGGTTAAATAATTTTGGAACGGTACACGATTTTTACTATCCATATGTTGGATATGAAAACCACTCGGCAGGCAGTAATCTACGGCATCGGGTCGGTGTTTGGGTGGACGGCCAGATTAGTTGGACGGATAATCCAAACGATAGTAACGGCAATAGCGAGTGGGAGTTTAGCTTTCAATATCCGCATACTGCCCTGATTGGCCATACAGTGGCGACTAACCACAGAATCGGAATCGTCATAGAGTTTGATGATCTTGTGGATGCAAATGCTGACGCTTTTTTTCGCAATATACATATAATAAACCTCTTCGATCGACACCGCGAAATCAGATTGTTTATGCACCAAGCATTTGCGATCGGTGATTCGCGGAGCAATACTGATACAGCTCAGTTTATCCCAGACAGTAATGCTATTTTACACTATCGCGGGCATAGAGCTTTTGTAGTTTCAGGGTCTCATGCTGGTGGTATGTTTGATCAATATAGTGTTGGTTTGTTTGGTATCGAGGGACGTGACGGTACTTTTCGTGATGCCGAAGACGGCATGTTAGATATGAACAATGTTGAACATGGCAGGGTTGACTCGACAATACGATTTAGTATTAACGTTGACCCGCTAAGCTCACAGAGAATTCGTTATTGGATAGCCGCTGGTCGCTCGATTAGAGATGCACTCCGTACTCATAAACAGATAAAAAATGACAGCTTATTGTCAAATATGAAAAGTACTGCTGATTGGTGGAATAATTGGTTGAAGCCTACATTTAATGTACTCGACAAGATCAAACCCGAGCATAGAGTTAATTTTATGCAAAGCGTCATGATTATCAAGTCGCAAATTGACAATGGCGGAGCGATTATTGCCAGTACCGATACATCAATGTTGAATTATTCGCGCGATGCCTATGCTTATTCTTGGCCACGGGATGGAGCATATACAATTTGGCCGCTAATGCGCATTGGTTACACCGACGAACCGTATAAGTTCTTTATGTTTACCAAGGCGGGAATGCACTCTGACGGTTATATGCTGCACAAATATCGCGCCGATGGTGCATTGGGTAGTAGCTGGCATTCTTACGTTCATGAAGGAGGTGTAGTCGCACCGCCTATCCAGGAAGACGAAACTGCCCTACCTTTATATATGTTTGCTGAATATTATAAATTACATCCAACCGAAGAATTGTTAAATGAGTTTTATGACGACATGGTTGTGCCTATGGCTGACTTTTTAGCAGGTTATGTCGATAATGACAGTGGGCTACCAAAGCCAAGCTATGATCTTTGGGAACAAACCTTTCTTACAAGCACCTACACGACTGCCGTGACGTATGCGGCGTTAGTTGCGGCCTCTGACCTTGCTTTGGCTGCTAAAAACCAATCAAATTCTGTAAAGTGGCGTACGGCGGCAAATGACATACAGATGGCGGCTCATAAGTATTTGTTTAACAAAAAACGTAACGTATTTTATCGTGGTGTGAACTTTAAAAACGGTCAAGTCATCGGAGATGAAATAGTTGATACTTCAAGCGTTTTTGGGGCATATATGTTTGGCTTATTCGCGGCTGACAGTGACGAGATCAAGTCATCAGTTGATGTAGTCAAAGAACTCTTTGGTATTAATAAAGGTGCTGTTGGTTTGCCGCGCTATGAAAATGATGAATACCGACGCGTCAACCATGACATAACTGGTAATTGTTGGTTCATTACCTCTTTTTGGCTAGCTCAGTATTATTTGGATAATAACGAACAAGAAAAAGCCTACAAGATTCTTGATTGGGCAAAAGATCATGCTATGAATACTGGTGTAATGGGCGAACAAATAGACCCAGTTACGAATCAAGTTATAGCTCCTGCGCCATTGACTTGGACACATGCAGAATACGTCGCTACATTGCTGGATGCGATTGCAAAGGACGGCAAATGAAATGGCTGGGGCTTTAAAAAAAACACTGGGGCATTTTGCTCGTAATATATTTGTAAACCCTATAAATAACCGTACTCGAAAGCGCGCAATATCGAAGTTTGCTGAAAAAAGAGGTTTGCGTTATATCGGATTTGTTGACCAGCATGCCGGCACTCATACAGTCGTACGTGGGTTTACGGTATCATCATCACACGAAGACAATCACTATTGCAGCGGTTTGATTAATGGTCGTGAGGTATTGTTTGTTGACCGTGTTGATGCTGTCTGGACACGCGACAATACAACTGAAAAACATAATTGGATGGTAATGTCGTTTAGACTGACGTCAAAAAATGATGTTCCACATATTTTTCTTAATGCCAAAAATCACGACAGTAAGGCTTTCTCAAAATTATTCTCATCTGCACCGACAATGAACGAGGTTGAGCTGGGCGCAATAGAATCATACAGTAACGAATTCACAAGTCGTTTTAAGATGTTTACTCAGCCATCGGCTTTTGTTACCGTCGAAAGACTATTGCCCGCCAGGGCAGCGATGGTACTAGCGGCGCACTTATGGCCGCTGTCGGTAGAGATAATCGACAACGTTATCTATGTTTACGCGGATAATAAACAAGCCACACCCAACTTGCTTGATACAATGTTGAAATGTGGCTTGTGGCTAGCCGACTATATAGATCAGCAAGCCGAGAATACGATTTAAATCAGCCCTTACGCTCTTTGACTTCGTTGCGGCCTAGGTTACCCTTGGTCTCAGTGTAAGTTGCGTGCTTGCGTGCAATTGGGTCGTACTTTTTTAGTACCAATTTGTCAGGACTGTTTTGAGTATTTTTCTTTGTATAATAAGTACGGTGACCGCTTACATCGCTGACTAGACCAATTAATTTACGCTTTGTGTTCTTTTTTGCCATGTTATTCCTTTAAAATTTGTAAAAACTATTGTGGTGATTATACCAAAAAACAGGTGTACCTGCAAGGTTGCTTATCGTAAATTCGTGAAACTGACCGGAAAGTCAAAATCGGTGTCTCGAATCAACTGCATAGCGTTTTGTAAATCGTCTTTGCTGGTGCCTATCACCCTAACGGCTTCGCCTTGTATTTGAGCTTTCAATTTTGGCAGATTCTCACGCAATAGTTTAGTGACTTGTTTAGCTTTATCTTGATCAAGTCCGCCAACAAATGGTATTTCTTGAGTTGCCTTCATATTGCTGGTGACGACAGTTTTAGATAAATCAAGGACTTTGCTGCTTTGATTACGTGAAGCCAGTTTTTTTCGAATGATATCGACAATACTTTCGATTTGCCAATCATTAGCACCGATAACCTTGAAGCCTTTTTTGTCATCCATCCAGTCGATTTCGGCTGGCGTGCCTTTAAAATCATAGCGATTAATCATTTCTTTTTGGACCATCGCGAATACGTTGTTCATTTCTGCTTTGTCATATTCTGATACTGTGTCGAAACTAAATGTTGCCATGTATGTATTATAACAAAAACTGCCTCGTATGGGCAGTTTGTATGCACATGGAGCCACGGCTGGGATTCGAACCCAGGACCTCATCCTTACCATGGATGCGCTCTACCAACTGAGCTATCGCGGCGTAAATACTGATATATTGTACCAAAATATATACTTAATACCAAATTATCAAGAGGTATAATTTGTAGTATGATAAATATATGAGAAAATGCTTATGCTGTAGTATAGCGCTATCTAATCGACATTCAATTAAGTACTGCTCGAATAAATGCCAAAGTGATCACCTGTATCAAACTTATATAGCAAGGTGGAAACTGGGCAAAGAGAATGGGCTTAGGGGTATATCTGCTCAAAATCTATCCGGTCATTTAATTAGATATATATTTGAGAAATATGGTTCAAAATGTGCTGTATGTGGATGGAATCAGAAAAACCCAATTACTCATCGGGCTGCACTAGAAATTGATCATATTGACGGTAACTCTGAGAATAATATTGAAGATAACCTAATACTACTATGTCCAAATTGTCACTCTTTGACAAAAAATTACAAAAATTTAAATAAAGGCAATGGAAGGCTTTGGCGTAGAGAAAAATATGTTAAAATAGGATAAGTGCCGACTTAGCTCAGTGGTAGAGCAACACTTTTGTAAAGTGAAGGTCCTCGGTTCAATCCCGAGAGTCGGCTCCAAACACGCTGAGATCGTGTAGTGGCAATCACAGGAGACTGTAAATCTCCCGCCTTTCGGCTCCGAAGGTTCGAGTCCTTCTCTCAGCACCAAATTAAATAACCACACCGTAAGGCCGTGGTTTTTTAATTTGGTATGTGATTAAGATTCGAACCTTCGGAGTTTTATTGTTTTACAATAAAATACTCCGAAGGTCGGCGTAGCGAATGAAGTAAAAGAAAGCACCGTAGGTATTTTCTTTTGAGAATGAGCGGAGGAGGCTTTAGCCGATGTCCTTCTCGAGACTAATTATAGTGCCTACATATTTTAATGAGCAAACGGAGGAGACGAGCAAAGCGAGGCGATGTACTTCTCTATCGCAAGTAAATAGAATTTATTTTCTTTTGCGGGGTCGCGCTTGCGTGACCGAGTCCTTCTATCGTCCCTAATACCCCACACGCCAGTCTTGTGCTAAAATAATCTAATGCAAAGAGTAGCTAAAGCGATTATATATGACCGCAGTGACCAGATGTTAGTTCTGCGTCGAAGTGGCACTCACCCTAAGTACCCATACCATGTAGATTTTCCAGGTGGAATCGTCGAAGATGACGAGAATGGTTTTGAGGGCGTGAAGCGCGAAATCATGGAAGAGGTGAGCCTTCACCTAAATGATGAAATTATTGAATTAGTCTATGAAAAGAATTCACCAGACAACTTTCACCACGAATTGTATATCACGAGGATAGACGAGGACCGACCTGACATAACTCTAAGTTGGGAACATTCAGGATATGACTGGGTATCAGTTAGTGACTTTTTAAAGATACGAGAGTCAGACATAGCCGACAATTATATTAGAACAGTCATAGAATATCTATCAAAGACTATCAAAAACTAATTACATCACTCGTCGCGGTTGATGTACGCGGCGCTGTTGGACTTGAGGAATAATCATTTTTGCAGCCTTTTCGCGTAGGTTTAAGGCCAGGTCGGTTTGGCCGGTTCGCTCATAAGCGTCGGCTAAGATATTTAAAGTCTGTGGTACTGGCTCAAGCTCGACGGCTTTTTCTAGGGCTTCGATCATCTTTTTGTCGTTATGTAATTTTTCTTGTACCTTAGCGTAGGCGATATGACGCGAAGCTAGTTCATTATCAATTGCCAAGGCCTGCTCGAATGCCAGGGCGGCCTTTTCATAATTACTTGTCTCGTAATAAATAAGGCCAACGTTATGCAAGCTGCTGGCACTTGGTTCAAGTGATTGGGCTATCTCAAAACATTCAATAGCGTCTTTTAACGATTTCTGCTTAGCGTACAAAATACCAAGACGGTTATAGGCGCTGGCGTTGCGTTCATCGACGCGCAAAATAGTCAAAAGTGCCTTTTCGGCTCGTAAATACTTTTTATTTTGTAAAGAATCCTGTGCAATAGACCAAAGTTGATTCAACTTATCAGATAATTTAACTGGCAAATCGACGGTTACTTCATTAATAGTCTGCGGTTGATATATAACCCAGACGCCAAGCAAAATAATGAGAATAAGGCCAACCATACTCTATGCTATTATAACAGAATCATTCTATTAGTTGTGCCAGACACAAGCGAATGTTGCAATTTGACTCGATTTGTTGATAGACTGTCAGGATTTTATCGATTTTATTGATAGTTTCATACGATTGTCCTGATGAAACACTGAGTCGCAAAATATGTGCCATATCGGTTAGTAGTGTCAAAGCAGAAGCCCTGTTGTCTTTATAGCGTTGAATAACAAGTAGTTTTTGATATGGTTTGCCAGACAAAATCTCGCGAGCATCACGAACGATAATAACTCGACTTTCAAAATATTTTTCATCTGACGATAGTCGCGTTAACTCTGCCGGCAATCCAGATGCAATATATAAAAGTTGAGCTCGCTTTGTTTTGTCGCCGACACCCAGTTTATCAAGTAGTTCGTTAGATTGGTTGGCGGAAATCGGTTTTATATTCACTTTCTCGACGCGTGACATAATTGTTGGTAATATATTTGCTGTTGAGTGTGACAGAAGGATAAAATGTGTATTTTGCCCTGGTTCTTCAAGTAATTTCAAAAAAGCATTTTGGGCTTGATGTGTCATTCGCTCGGCATAATCGACAATAATGATACGTTTTTTGGACGCAATAGTCTTGGTTTCGCCATATAGACGTCTCATGATATCGACGCTGATAATCCCCTTTTCTAAATCGATTACCTCGTCCTTTTCTGGCAAGATAATTGTCGGTTTAATCTGGTAGTAGTTTGTGATGTAATTGCCGACTACGCTTAGCCCAACGCCTGGTTCGCCAAACAGCAACAAAGATTGCGGTAACCTGCGGCACATTGAATCAATTATTTTTTTTGTGCCAGGGTTTATGTAGGTTTCTTTCATATCTGAATGTCTGGAAAGTATTTTTTAAACTCTTCTGGCATTGGCGCATAGAAAACTTGTCTGTTTCCACTAGGAATTGTGATTTCGAGGCTGTAAGCATGTAAATATAGCCTTTCGTCTGGTTTGCCATATACTCTGTCGCCTAAAATCGGCGTGTTTAGGTACTTCATGTGTACGCGCAACTGATGCGTTCGGCCAGTTTGTGGCATCAGTTTAAGCAATGAATATTTATCATTAGATGCCAAAACTTCATATTTAGTAGTGGCGGACTTGCCATTAGGGTCAACCCTAAAAGTGCTTGGTGCTGATGGATTGCGCCCAATCGGCAGATCAATGTTGGCCTTATCTAATTTAGGATGTCCAGCAACAATTGCAATGTATGTCTTTTTTGTCTTGCGGTCGGCAAATTGTTTGGCGAGTAATGTGGCGGTTTCAGTGTTTCGAGCACCAATCATTACGCCACTGGTGTCGCGGTCAAGTCGATGAACAATTCCTGGGCGATTAGTCTCTGTGTTAAAAGTAGTATAGCGCTTGAAGAAGTCAGCTGCCGTAAACTCTTCGTTTAAAACGCCCTTAGAGTGCGACAAAACGCCGGTTGGTTTGTTGATAACAATAACATTGTCATCCTTATAAATTATCGGTAGCTCATGACTGTTATAGTCTGGTGCGTCGGGAACATCAAAAGTAATCTTGTCGGCGTCTGTTACTTCTTGCCTGGTCGATAATACAACTTGTCCATTAATCGATACGTAGCCGGATTTGATATACTTTTGCCAAGTGGCGCGTGACTTGTCAGGATATATTCGTGCTAATTCACTGTCGATTCTTTTTTTCTCGGATACGACCTGAAACAAATAGCAATCTTTGCCCCTAAAAGGCATGGCGTAGGTCAGAATGTCATCTTTTGGATTGGTTATTAGCTTACCTTCCAAAGTGCCTGATTCGGGCAAGATTTGCTTCATGACGTAATTAGCGTCGTCTTCTGCCGTATCATCAAACAATAGATAGAATGGCTGTCCCATAAAACGATACGAAAAAAGCGTATTCATGCTGCGAGGATTAGATTCTTTTATGGCTTCAATATGACGAGGTATGTTGTCGTCAGAGGCCAATTTGTAACTGCGCATAACATCTAGGATGTCACGACTTGATAATTTAGCCACGTTAGAGGCCCCTGCCTTCAAATAGCATCTTACGCGGTGTAGTATAATCATTGCCTAGAATGTAGCCTCTAACGTGGTTGGCCATTATTAATTACCTTTTGGCCTTAAGCCTACCGCTTGTTGGGCGCGGAGTAATGTCGAATTGGCGACTGGTGTTAATTCACGCTCTGATTGTTCAAGTTTGGCAAATACAGTGTCCATATCGACTTCAGACAGCCTTTGTTGGAAGTCGGTCAGAAACTTCTCTACTTCACTAGCAACTACGGTTTTGAAGTCGCCATAGCGGGTTTGGCCCTTAAATTCGTTGATAACATCGTCCAGTGACGTGCCGCGGACAAGCGCGAGTATCTCAAGCATATTGCTGATACCGGGTTGATTCTGACGGTCAAAGTTAACCTTGGCCTTATCGTCAGTAGTTGCGCTCATGATTTTTTTGGCAGCAACAGCAGGCTCGTCGCCTAGGAATATAACTCCACGGCCAGATTCATCACTTTTACTCATTTTTTTAGTCGGATCAATTAAATCTTTAATGCGCAAGCCTTGGTCTTTGCCAAAGAATTCGTGCTGAGCTTTGACTGGTTCAGGTATAACAAATATATCGCTCTCAAACCGCTTGTTAACGCGCTCGGCGATGTCGCGAGCGAACTCTAGGTGTTGAGACTGGTCATCGCCAACTGGTACGTATTTTGCGTCATAAAGTAGAATATCAGCAGCCATAAGAATTGGATAATTAAACAATCCAACAGTTACGTTATCATTTAGGCTTTTTGATTTGTCTTTAAACTGTGTCATTCGATTCATTTCGCCAAAGCCAGTAAAGCAGTCCAGAATCCAGGTCATTTCGCTGTGAGCTGGAATATAGCTTTGGCGGTATATATGGATATCCGGGTTATCAAGTGGCAGTCCGGCAGCCACAAATAATTTTAAGTTATGTATGATTTGGTCTTGCAGCTTTGAATGGTCGATTGGTGTTGTAAAACTGTGCAAGTCTGGCACGAATAGATTAATTTGATAATCGCTTGACTTGGTTTTTGCCATATCGATTATTGGCAACAGTGCACCAAAAAAATTACCGATATGTAAATCGTTATTTGCTCGTATTCCGGTTAGTATGACTGTTTTTAACATAATTACTACTATTATAGCATTGGTAGGTGGTAGTTAGTAGGTAGTAGATGGTAAATACAATTTCAAAACAAAAACTCCGGTGCAACCCGGAGTTTTTATCGTATTTAGATTGCGTCAGGTGATTTCTACCACCTACCACATACCATCTACTATCTACAAAATTAACGTTTCGAGAACTGCTCTTTCTTTCGAGCAGATCGTAAACCGTATTTCTTGCGCTCTTTCTCGCGTGAATCACGCTTTAAAAGATCAGCTTTTTTAAGAACTGGTCGCAGGTCAGCAAAGCCAACGGTGATTGCCTTAGCGATTGCTAATTTAATCGCGTCAACTTGGCCTGATACGCCACCGCCCTTAACGACTACGGTAACATCAAATTCTTTTTGCTTGTTAACTAGTGCTAATGGGTCAGTAATTTCGGCCAACTGCGTTTTGTTAGCATTAAGGTAATCGCTGGCAGATTTATCATTAATAGTAATCTTGCCGGTGCCCTTCAGCAAACGAACCTGTGCAGTTGCGCTTTTACGTCGTCCTAGACCGTACAGATATTTAGCTATGGCCATAATTATTTAACCTCAACTTTCTCTGGGGTTTGTGCGGTATGTGCGTGATCATCGCCTTTAAAGACGCGCAGACGATTCATTCGTTCGCTAGCTAATTTATTTGCAGGAATCATGCCTTTAACAGCACGTTCAATAATCTTGGTTGAATCTTTGGCACGCATATCGCCCAAAGTCAACTCTGTTAGGCCGCCTGGAAAACCAGAATACTTGTAGTACATCTTGTCGGTTTCTTTGGTGCCGGTAACTTTGATTTTGTCAGAGTTAATAACTACTACGTAATCACCACCGTCAACGTGTGCAGTATATGTTGGTTTGTACTTACCGATTAGGTATTTAGCGATAGTTGTTGCAACGCGGCCCAAAGTTGCCTCTG
>JBAQEV010000026.1:0-6392 GCA_049286925.1 Saccharimonadales bacterium (SeqCode) | reverse complement strand
CCACGATACGAAGCGATGTCCTTAAGACGTTTAATGTTGTTAGTTACCAAGCGCTGCAAGTCGCCTTCGGTCGTGTAATTGGCGTCAATTACTTCGCGAATACGTTGTTCTTCAGCCTCGGTGAGATCTTTCACCCGAGTGGTCGGCTCTACTTTAGCCGCCGCAAGGATGGTTCGTGCAAAATGTGGACCGATGCCGTATATGTACGTCAAAGCGATCTGCACTTGCTTTTCTGCGGGAATGGTTACCCCAGCGATTCGAGCCATGCTTAACCCTGCCTTTGCTTATTTTTAGGTTTTTTCTTGTTAATAACCCGAAGTACACCTTTTCGGCGAACGAACTGGTCATCAGGACTAATTTTTTTGACACTTGCACGCACTTTCATTAGCGTTAAAAATCTCCTGCCATTAAATTTAATCTTTTAAGCGGAAAGTGATTCTTCCCTTACTAAGGTCGTAAGGAGTCAACTCAACTTCCACTTTATCACCTGGCACAAGTCGGATATAATGCTTGCGCATTTTACCTGAAATGTGGGCGATGATACTATGGCCATTCTCAAGTTCTACTTTAAATTGAGTATTAGGCAGCGATTCCACCACCTTCCCATACAATTTAATTACTTCTTTTTGATTGGTCATAAGTTACAGTACATGATTATACACCAAAAATAGGTTGACGTAAAGAGATAAATTATAGGAAAAGGCGCCAATTAGCGCTTCGACATACTTCTATTATATTTTAGCGACTAAATTGTGTCAATGTGCCTTAGCGGTAGATAGTAGGTGGTATGTAGTAGATGGCAGAAAAAAAGCCCTGGCGGGCTCTCTCAATATAAACATTATTCAGTTTCCCTACCATTTACCATATACCAACTACACCACCTACTACTTATAGTCGTCGTAGGTGACCATAAGGGCGCGTGAGTTGATTTGGCGCAATGATTCAAGTGCAACTGAGACTACGATCAAAAGGCCCGTACCACCGATTGAGAGCTTGCTGTCGGTAACACCGGCTATGTTGTACAGCAAGTATTCACCAATAAACGGCAAAACTGCGATAGAGCCAAGGGCTAACGATCCAAATAATGTCAGCCTATTTACTGTTCGAGTTAGGTATTTTTCTGTTTGTAAACCAGGTCGAACGCCTTCAATAAATCCACCTTGTTTTTGTAGGTTTTCGGCAATCTCGTTTGAGTTAAAGATAATACCGGTGTAAAAATACGTGAATGCAATGACTAGCGCAAAGTAAGCCGCTGGATATATGAACGCTTGCAAGGTCGAACCAGTAAACTGACCCGGGCTTGGCGCTTGGAACCAAAGGATCAAATTATTGGCCAAATCCAACCAAGCAGCGTTGTTGGTAGCTTTGATTATTTGCCCGATGAATGCAGGCAGAGACAAGAAGGCAACAGCAAAGATGATTGGAATAACATTGGCAGCAATCAATTTGACGGGCAGAATGCTTTTAACTCCACCGTAGCTAGTGTTACCCTGGACACGTTTTGCGTAATTAATCGTTATTACACGCTGCGCTTCATTGATTTTGACCAAGACATACAGGACTATAAGCGACACTAGACTAAGTGCTATTGCGGACCAAAACGATATGGGATTGACTGGTAGTGTAAACCAATTAAATACGTTCAATGATCCAGCCGAAGTATCAAAAATAGAGGAAATGAAGTTGGCTAGAGTTGTTGGCAGCTGACTGACGATACCGGCAAAGATAACCAAGCTGATACCATTGCCTATGCCCTGCTCGGTGATAAGCTCACCAATCCACATAAGTAACATTGATCCAGCGGTCATAGCCGTAACGGCGACGACCCAACCAATTAGCGTCGTATCCGCAAGAGCTGTCGTGTTGCCAGCCAAGATGGTTTGTCTAAGAATATAAATGAACGCAATTGATTGAATAATAGCCAGTGGCAATGTAATCATACGTGTCCACTGGTTTATCTTGCGGCGGCCAGATTCACCGTCTTTATGTAACTCCTCAAGCTTGGGGATAGCCTTGGTTAAAAGCTGCGTAATAATCGATGCGGTAATAAATGGGCTCATACCGACCAGCACAACCGACAGGCTAGTTAAAGCTCCGCCAGACAGAAGATTCAAGAAACCGCCGAAGTCTGATCCAGAAAGGACGCTATTAACGACATCTTTTAATTGGCTAGGTTCCGCAAGTGGCACAGGGACAGACGCCAAAAAACGATAGGCTACAATTAAACCGAACAAAATTAGGATGCGCCTTAACATATCCTTGTTCTTTAGTGACTTAAAGATTGTTTTCCAATTCATCTACTTTTTCCCTCTCTATTCGGATATTTCAATTATTGCTACTCCGCAGGGTGTCGGATGACGCCCTGGGAAATGCAATAATCATTATTCACTAAGCTTGTCAGTTGTTGATTCGCTCTTTTTCAATGGTACCGCAGTTTTGACAAAAGTTCCACCTGCTTTTGTAACAGCAGCTTTTACGCTTTTGCTGGCACCGGAGACAGCTAGATTGACTTTTTCAGTCAACTCACCACGAGCGATAACTTTGACGGCTTGATAAGGAGTGGTAATATAGCCAGCCTTATGAAGCGTAAAATTATCAGCGGTTTTGCCTTTAAAGGCATTCAGGTGATCTAGATATACTACCTGAGCTGGAGTCTTTAGTGATTTAAAGCCTTTTGATTTTGGAATACGGCGGGCTAGTGATCCTGAGCCACCCGCAAACATTGGGCGTAGTTTTTTACCAGTTCGAGCTTTTTGACCTTTGGTACCACGACCAGCAGTTTTACCCTGACCAGATGCAATACCACGACCAACGCGCTTGATTTTTTTATTAGCCGTAACTTCTAGTTCGTTATACTTAGTCATTACTTTTTCTCCTTTGCTACTTTTTCAGTAGAAGGCGCTTTTTTTGCTGGGGCATTAACCCAATCTTTACTTGGAACAGCTAGCTTAAGAGCTTCTACAGTCGCGTAAGCGATGTTAACCTTGTTGGTCGATCCCAGTGATTTTGATAGCAAGTTGCGGATTCCAGTTACTGAAATAACCGACCTTACGACACCACCAGCAATAATACCGGTACCAGGCGCAGCCGGCTTCAATAAAACGTGTGCTCCGGCTAGGCGGTATTCGACATCATGTGGAATAGTCTCTTTATTAATAGATACTGTGATTAGTTGCTTTTTAGCAACGTTGGTTGCCTTAGCTACAGCAGCCTGAACGTCAGCGCCTTTAGCGACACCGACTCCGACTTTATTTTTGCCATCACCTACGACAACTAGAGCTTTAAAGCGGAAGCGTCGGCCACCTTTTACAACTCGTGAAACACGGTCGATGTTGATAACAATTTCTTGGAATTGCTTTTCAACATCTTGTGATGCATCACCAGCAGGTCGCCTACCGCGAGGATCGCGTGTTTGTGGTCTATCTTTTGAAAATTCTGCCATATTAGAACTCCAACCCTTCCTTGCGTGCTGCGTCGGCAAACGCACTTAATCTTTTAGCATAAATTCGACCATTGCGGTCAAATACTACTGATGTAATCTTAGCTTTTTGGGCTTTTTTAGCAATATCCGCACCTATAAAAGCTGCTTGGTCACTAATCGAGCCAGTTTGTTTGCCACCAACGGTTGTGCTGGCTACAAGGGTAGTTTGCTTAACGTCATCAATAATCTGAGCACTAACGTGCTTATTGCTGATAGAAACAGTCAGTCGTGGCCTAATTGAAGTGCCGCTGATTTTTGCTCGGATACGGTTTTTGCGTAATTTTAGATTTGCGCTTTTCTTGGTTAAATTAGACATAACTATTTACCAGCCTTTCCTGCTTTTCGACGTACAACTTCGTCAGCATACTTAATACCCTTGCCCTTGTAAGGCTCTGGTTTTTTGATAGAACGAATTTCAGCTGCGGTTTGGCCAACAGCTTGCTTATCAATACCTGCAACAGTAATAGTCATTTTATCGACAGTTAAAGTTATTCCGTCCTGAGCTTCATAAGAAACTGGGTGAGAAAAACCTAAAGACATCTCAATTTTTTTGCCGCCACCGCTGACGCGGAAACCGACACCGTTAATTTCGAGCTTTTTTTCATAGCCCTTTGTGACACCTTCGACAGCGTTATTCAGTAATGCTCGTTGCAAACCATGCTGTGATTTGGCGATAAACTCGTCATCACGACGAGTGACTGTTAATGTTGAACCTTCGAGTGTTACGTTCACATCGCTCAGGTGCGGCACAGTCAGTTGACCCTTTGGGCCCTTAACCGAGACAACATCTGAGTCAACCGTGATTGTCACACCGGCCGGTACCGTAATGGGTAGTTTTCCGATTCGACTCATATTATTCTCCTTTTAATAAACCTTTAGTAACAATTCGCCGCCTAAACGTTGCTTGATAGCCTCGCTGCCTGATACAACACCTTTTGAAGTGCTGATCAGAACCATTCCACGACCACTTTTGATCTTTGGAATTTCGCTAGCGCCGACATACATGCGTCGTCCAGGTTTTGACATTCGTGAAATTTCGGTGATATTAGCATTTTCACCAGTTTTGTTGATAGTAATGACCAGAATATCGCGTGGTTTTGCGCCTTCAATCTTTACATCAGACAAATATTTAGCTTTTTTAAGTTCGGTCGCAACAGTAAACTTTAATTTACTTGAAGGAACTCGAATTTCGTTTTTGCCGACCAGTACTGCGTTACGAATGCGAGTTAGTAGGTCAGCGATTGGATCAGTTGATTGTAGTGACATATATATCCTTTCCTACCAGCTACTCTTAGTTACGCCAGGTATTTCGCCTTTTGATGCCATTTCACGGAAGTTAATACGTGAAAGTCCAAAGCGGCGCATATAGCCTCGTGGACGACCATGCAAAGCATCGCGGTTTTTCCAACGAGTTGGTGAACTGTTGCGTGGCAAAGCTGCCAAACCTTCCAGGTCACCCAACTCTTTTAGCTCAGCGCGCTTTGCAGCATATTTAATAATCATTCTCTTGCGTTTTTCGTCTCGTGCGACAGCAGATGTCTTAGCCATTATCGTTTGCCTCCTTGTTTTTCGAATGGTATTCCAAACTTTTCTAACAACGCGCGGCTATATTCAGCCTTACCGCCACTTATTACCATAGTAATTTGCATACCGTGTAATACTTGGGTTTCTTCGAAAGTCAGCTCTGGAAAGATTGACTGTTCGACAATACCGAGGTTATAGTTGCCTGATTTGTCGAAAGAGTTAGGGTTAACACCGTGAAAGTCACGAATACGTGGCATTGAAACGCTTACTAAGCGATCCATAAACTCGTACATTCGGCTACCGCGGAGTGTTACCATCACACCAATTCGGTTAAGGCCAGCGCGAACCTTGAAGGTTGCGATTGATTTGCGGGCCATTCGGTCCACTGGATGTTGACCTGTCACGCGGGTAAGTGTATTTTTGACAGCTTCATAGTGACGCTTGTCATCTTTATTTTTACCGATTCCTACGCTTACTACAATTTTTTCGATTTTAGGAACTTGGTGTACGTTCTCTAATTTCAATTCGGCTTGTAGTTCCTTGACATACTTTTCGTTGTACAAGGCTTTCAAACGAGGAGTCGTGCTAGGCGTTTTAACAGTAGTTGTTTTAGCCATTACTTAATCTCCTTTAATTTATTTTGCGTAGCAACCCGAGTAGTTCCGCCATCAGCGTTCTTTACTAGGCCAACACGACTAGTCTTACTGGTTTTTTCATCAACAACCAAAGCAACTTTGTGCAGTGAAACTGGGACATGAATGTCTTTTTGTCCACCACGTGGGTTGAGTTGACTTGGTTTTAGCTTTCGGTGAATCTGACCAACGCCTTCAATAGTAACAGTTCGGTCTTTGGTTGAAACCTTTAAGACTTTACCGGTAGTGCCCTTATTTGCACCGCTTATGATTTTGACAATGTCATTCTTTATAATTCGTTTAATTGCAGGCATTTTAGAGTACCTCCGGTGCTAAGCTGACGATTTTGGCATAGCCATAATCACGCAGTTCGCGTGGCACTGGTCCAAAGACACGTGTACCGCGAGGCACTTTGTCGTCACCGATAATTACAGCAGCATTGTCGTCAAAAACGATAGTTGATCCGTCTTTGCGTTGGATTTGATCGCGAGTACGAACAACCACTGCTTTGACAACGGCTTTTTTCTTGACTATACCGACAGTAGAAGCTTCTTTGACAGAAGCAACAATAATATCACCAACACCAGCGTAGCGGCGTTTTGATCCACCTAAAACCTTGATGCATTGGATTATCTTTGCACCAGAGTTGTCAGCGACTTTTAGACGTGATTCTTGTTGTATCATATTATTCCTCTACCACCTCGGCGACATCTTCTTTCAACTGGATTGAACCATGTGATTTTTCGATGACTTCG
>JBAQEV010000025.1:0-52177 GCA_049286925.1 Saccharimonadales bacterium (SeqCode) | reverse complement strand
TTCCGCTCTCCCGCCAGAAAGCGAACCTAAGCAAATATCTAGACTACTATAACCAAGAACGTGTACACTTAGGAATACAGATGCGAGTGCCAGCAAGCATGTTGCAAAGCTATTGAGTTCTGTACGTTTTAGGGCCGGCGGGTCAGCTACAATGTTCTAATCTGTAGTTGTTGATTTCTTGTTGCTGATTGGTGCATTTGCTTTCAAGGGTTAAATAGTCACTGCAATTTACTTCTTGCTCGAATTGTCGCAGGAATTCTTGTATAAAAGCCCCTCTTTTTTGTGCCAGGGTATGGCCGGTGTTAGTGTGCATCATATCCAGCCACTCCAGTTGAAATGCGATTAGGTCGTGGATGTTGGTTTCGCGCTTGCCAACGGTCGGCACGATATTATCCGGGTCATAGGCAGGCAAGTAGGCTTTTGACGTGTACGCGCGCATTAATCCGATGGCGCCCAGGCCGTCCAACATGTCGGCATCTTGAACGATGTGTGTCAGTCGGCCGGTTGTTTTTGCCAGGCTGTGATCACGTACGGCGTCCAGAATTCGTTGTTTTGCATGGCGGTCATAATCTGTAAATTCGTCCAGCAATTCGCTGGCCAGTGGTACGCCAGAGGGGCCGTGACCTTTGTCCTCTTTTTGCACTGTTCGGCCGATGTCGTGCAGTAATGCAGCAACTGACGCCTCGGTTATGTCATAGTTTTCGTGTTGGGCGATATATTCGGCCAGGTTTACGACCCGCATAACGTGGTCAAAGCCGTGGGCAATAGGAGTATTAATTTCAAAATGCGCCTGCACTGCGGCGCGTAAGCCATTTATGTCTTTCATTTACCCAATTTATCACAAAAGTATTTTGGGGTAAAATCTGCGGTGATAGTACCGCCAAATATTATGGCTTGCTTAAATTAAACTTAGATAGTAGTATTAAAATATCAAATAACTAGCAAAGACGAGGTTGGATGATAGTAGCGAGGCGCAAATCATATCTAAATACAGTTCTGGCGCTCTTTTGTCTGTTGTTTGTGATTGTCGGCGTAATGTTGTCAAAGCAAATATCTGCCGAAGAAGCGCCAGAGTTTTGGTCTTGGGCTAACGCAGCCCCTACGGTATTTTCAAGTAATGCGGTTGCGGGTGACGATGCGGGGGGTTGCGCCGGCTCTTATCAAACAGTAGAAATATCGGGCTATACAGATTTAAAAAGCACATGTCTCTCGTTTGGCGAAATGGCTAGGTTTGGATACTACCCAGACGTAACTGTGTTCAGGTATGCGGTTGGTTTTAAGTTTGACTCTACGATGTACAAATTTAATGGGCCATGTAATTCAAATGACGATTGTATGTATTTGCCAGACACAGATGTGCTGGTCGCAAGACGTTATTGTGGACCGTTTTGTAAAAGGCTAGAGGTATATAAAAACTTTTCATCTAGACTAAAATCAGTAATTATTCCAGGGGTTGTATCGCGTTTGGAATATGATTTTGATGTGTCAAATCCGGATTTTGTTTTTAAATCTGGTGAAAACACTATTTGGGGTATAGGTGGTATGAGCGCATCTGATAACGGAAAGTGGCTGGCAGTAGAAATACGCCAAAGAGGCATTGGATTATTAAATATTGATACATTAAAAATGAAAGAAGTGTCAGATTTGTCATTTTATTATGGCTATGGGCGTGATCCCACTGTTGAATTGGCCGTTGATGATGATGGCCAGCATATTGCCGTTGTGGGTAAAAATGCAGGGTTGGATGTTTTTGACATAACGAGCGAGTGCGGAGATGATTCTTCGTATGATGCCGATCGAGGTCACATTGGCATGTCTCGACCTTATTGCAACAAGGCTAGTATTGATACCAACGGTTTTATACCACACTTTAAATATGCCCTGCATCCAGAATTTAATGATGACGGTGCCGAGCTGAGGTTTTTTGCATCATCGTATGTATTCGCAGAGCCGCAGCGCTTGGTGACCTTAAGGGCTAATGGTTATAATCCACCGCGATTAGATTATTTGGCACTGGGCGATTCTTATAGTAGTGGTGAGGGCGACGACGAAAGTCATTATCTAAACGGGACGAACGATGAATACGAAAACTGTCATGTCAGCGACAGATCTTATCCGTTTTTGTTGGCGAGGGAATTTGGAATAGGTGGAGATAGTATGGCTAGCGTAGCTTGTTCGGGGGCGACGACGAAAGATGTGGATTGGAATGACAGTGATTACAAAGGCCAAAAGGGTAGGCTAAAAATGAATGCAAGCGTAACTGATACCGAAGTGACCCTGGCAAAGATTTACGCATTATATAACTTTGTTCCTGGAAGAATATATCAAAGACAATTTGTCGATTACTATAAGCCAAAAGTTATAACAGTCGGTATAGGCGGTAATGACGTACAGCTGATTCAAAAGCTGGAATCATGTTTTAGCCCCACGACTTGTAACTGGGCAAGTGATGCATCAAAAAAAGAGCAGGTTGCTAACGAAATTAAAGGACAGTTTTCTAATTTAGTCGAGACTTATGAAAAATTTACATCAGATTCACCCGACTCCAAGGTGTATGTTGTAGGCTATCCGCAAATCATTAGTGACGGTGATAACTGTGGCAGGCTAGGCGATCTGTTAGATAGAGTTGAGCGTCATTACATGATCGAAAGTATTCACTATCTTAACCAAGTAATTGCCAGCGCTGCAAAAAGCGCTGGAGCTAAGTATATCGATATAGAGGACGCCTATGGTGACAACGTCATATGCGGATCGGGTGATCAAAACATGGTTAATACGGTTGAGTTTGGCGGGCTAGAAGAGTATATAAACAATTTTCGTTATTACAAACTTATACACAGTGAAGGTTTTCACCCTAATAACTTGGGCCATCAAAAAGATGCAGGTGCCATTATTAACGAAGTTGGCAATATTGTTACGTACGACTATTGTCAAAATGGTCGGGTTGTATGCCCTGACAAAACCGTATTGCCGCCAGAGCCGCCTGGTTATTGGTACACTGACGGATTGCGTTATACCCCTATGTTGTTTTATGTGGATTTCATACCAGACGTCGTTACCGACGGCTTGTTGGATGTCGTTGTTGAATTAGATAGTAGTTCTTTTAAACCTAACTCAACTGTAGATATAGAAGTTTATTCTGATATGGTGTCACTGGGACAATTTGATGTTGCAGATGATGGGTCGCTGAATGCTGCTTTGCATTTACCAGAAAATCTTGAAGAGGGCTATCATACGATGTTTATTCACGGTTTATCATATTCGGGCCAGGCAATTGACCTATACAAAATATTCATTTATCAAAAGCTTGAGGTGCCAGATGAGACGCAAGCTGACAACGATGTATTAGATGAAATTGTTGATGAGGCTAATGACAGCCAGCCAGAAGACAGTGCTATTGAAATGCCGGATTCACCTAGCGAAGGTCAAGTAATAGTAGGGGATGAACAAGATGTGGTTAATAGAGACAATGATGAACTAGCGATTAGCAGCGATGTTCAGGCTTTGACGCCAAATAAGGCAGTTGCCGTAAGCCAAAGCCTGGAAAAAGACCAATCCGTTAAGGGCATAAGTACAGTTAATTCGAATATAGAACGCAACAATCCAATTGATTCGAATTTTATTGGGGCTACCCTTGTCGTGCTATTAACGTCTGTGTTCGCTCTATTCGCAGTCAAAAGCCTGATGCGACGATTCTAGCTGTGCGCTATATAAATCTTTTTTATTCTTGGGCTATAAACTATTGATCTTGGGTATGTATTCGTAGTGTATGGAGTTTAATCGGTTGGTGTGTACCAAGATTGGGTGGCGAACTCATAGCAAGTGACGTCTAAATATAACGCTCCTTCGTTATCAACAATCGACGAACCCGGCAGCGTATTGCTAGACTTGTAGTATTCCTCGTTGTCTTTTAATTGATATAGATGCAGCACATACTCACAATTTACATTTGTCTTTGTCTCTGCATAATCTTTCTCGGCTATGCTAACAACAAATTCTTTTCCGAAATCACTTGTAAGGTCTAACGTGGTGCTTTTTTGTTTATCCCAAACATTACTATTATCGATAATAGGGAAGTACTTATTGTGGTAGTAATTTAGTGTATCGATTGAAGTTATGTTTTTTCTGAGATAAATCTCATTTTTACAATAGTATCTGCCTGTAGAAAAACCACCTCCGCTTTGTTCTGGCTCGCATTTTTTTTCGTATGCCCATCCATCGCTAATTCCACCAGCGTCTTTTATTTTTTCAAATAAGTTTTCCATCTGGCTGTCCAAAGTAACAAATTTATCCTGGTCTATCTTATCTACTACCATACGGAAGCCAAATGAAAGTGCGATTAATACTATTGGTATTAATAAAATAAATAATATTACTTTCTCTATCTTCTTAAGTTGGGACATGTTTGTTTTTAAATCTTTATTCATAATACTTAATATAACATGAGTAATAACTTTTTTGTCAAAAATAGCATAAGCGCTTTACAAATTAATGTACGTGTTATAAACTGAAAACCAACTTAGCAAAGGTAGTTTGCTTCGGCGTAAACTCTATATAAATGTTGTGATGGGAGGTACTTATGAGTAACCGAAATATCAAACGTAGCGCGTCGGGTGGATACTATTATCTGCGCGCGGATAGTTCGGGCGGGGTGAGTATCTTTCAAAATGACAATGACTACCAAAAATTCTTATCAATGATGAACAACAACTTAACCAAAAATGATTCGGTCGAAGCAACAGCGTATTGCCTAAATCCGGATCATTTTTGTTTGTTGCTAAAGCAAAACGCTGAAAGTGGCGTTACTGATTTGATGCATCGGGTCATTACGGGATACAACAAATATTATTTTGATAAATATCACGTAGAGGATAAGTTGTCTGAGAGTGATTACCAGGTATCTGTGGTCGAGGCGGGCGAATTATTAGACACCAGCCGCTGCATCCACAAATCGGCCGATGACTGGGCGGATTGCGAATATTCGTCCGTTCGTGCCTATCTGTACGATGACAAGCCGACATGGTTAAATAAGAAATACATAATCGACCTGGCCGGATCGGCAGTCAATTATTTTGATTTTTTGCGCGCCTAGCCGGGCTATATTTTTATTCGCAATTTGTTGAGGACTGATTCCATAGTTGACGTGTTGTTTTCGGTACAACTGTTTGGTAGTACCTTTGTGACGAGCACAACGGCAAAAATAACCGCGAATCCGCACATAATTGACGGAATAGCGTGAGTTGTAGTCGGGTCAATAATATTAAAGGCAGTTGTTGGCAGAATGAACGAGGCGTAACCCATGGCCATCGCTTGCAGGGCACGGCGGTGTTTTGGCATTTCGTTGCTCCAGATCCAAGCTTGATAAATACCGATAAACATCCAGCCGTAATAATACAGGCCGAACGGAATAACACTAGATCGTGCGGTGTGAAAGACAGCGTAGTTTGAAAGGCAAGCGTGGCCATTTAAGGCGCCTTCGCCGATTATATAAAACAGCACGAATGCGGCGCATGTGGCATAGGCGGTTTTAACTATGGCGCCTGCTTTTTTGCCGGCAATCGCGTGCAACATGTGAATACCGAGCGCTGGCAACAGCGTAATCGACACATAGCCAAATCTGGCCCAATCGATGCCTGATATACCTAGTCCGCCACAAACCATATATTCGGCCAATTGGAATAATCCAAGCGCTACCAACATAGTCACGGCTAGTTTTTTGACAGTATCCATCTTGTACCGCCACACCGTGTAGGCTGCCAATGAAAACTCAATTAAAAGTGTCGCTAACATCACCGGTGGAGAAAAGCAGAACATCTTATCTTTGTATTTGCTGAACATGCGTTAACAATTATTATAGCCTATCTTGGATGTTTTTTGTCGTTTTTTAAACCACAAGTTTGATAATTCACCAGATAAGACATATTATATTATTAGGTAAATTAACCTTTGGGGGATGTCGTGAATATAATCGAGACCAAAAAGCTGACTAAGTATTATGGTAAGTCGCTGGGCATCGCTGATGTTGATTTGGCAGTCCAAGAAGGTGAGATATTTGGGTTTATTGGTCCAAATGGTTCGGGTAAATCAACTACAATCAGAACGCTATTGGGTTTGATACATCCGACAGGTGGCAGCGCAACAATATTTGGCAAAGACATCACAAAGTTTGGCCCCGAGATTAACGAGCAAATTGGCTATTTGCCGTCTGAGGTTTTTTACTATGACGATATGAAGGCAATCGATTTGTTGCGATATTCAGGTAGTTTTTATAAAAAAGACTCCAAAGAAATCGAGGCTAGGATTAAACAACTTGCAGCCTACTTGGACTTAGACTTAAACAGAAAAATTGACGATCTGTCATATGGTAATAAAAAGAAAGTCGGTATTGTTCAGGGCCTATTGCACGAGCCTAAACTGATTATTCTGGACGAACCAACGGGCGGTCTTGACCCATTGATGCAACAAAGATTCTTTGACCTGTTGCGATTAGAGAATAAAAAAGGAGCAACGATTTTGTTTTCGTCGCATATACTAAGCGAAGTTCAAAAGTTGTGCGACCGCGTTGCGATTATCAAGGACGGCAAAATTATCAAAGTCGAAAAAATCAGCAATTTAGTAGAAAAAACCCATAAACGGTTTAAACTTGAAACCCAAGTAGAAGTTGATAAGAAACGATTTGCTGGTCTGACTGGAATTAGCGGTTTGGTGATTAGTGGTAAATCGATTAGCTTTTTGTATCAAGGTCGCCTAAATGACATTACAAAGGTTATCGCATCGCTGAATTTGACCAATATCTTGATCGAAGAGCCTGATTTGGAAGAAATATTTATGCATTATTACAAAACGGACGAACAATAATGAACATTTTTTGGAGAGAGGTAAAGGCGTATCGTAATTCGACAATAATCTGGACCTTGACTTTATCTTTGCTGCTAATAACTTTTTTGTCGATGTTTCCGTCTTTTTCTAATGATGTCGAAGCAACAAAAAAAATTTTGCAAAACTTGCCTCCATTCATGGCCAGTGCCGCTGGTATTTCGCCTGATATTTTGTTTTCAATTTACGGATTTATGTCATGGCTGCTGACGTTTATTACCCTAGCCGGGGCGGTTCAGGCGATGAATTTGGGCGTAGGGGTATTGTCAAAAGAAGAAAGTGGCAAAACAGCTGACTTTTTATTAACAAAACCAGTCAGCCGTACAAAAGTGATAACTGGCAAGTTATTGGCTGTAATCTTTTTGGTGCTTGTGACAAATGTTGTATTTTTGGTAACAGCTTTTGCGATGGCGGTCGCCGTAACTGAAACAGACTTTAATATTGGAACGTTGTTTTTGGTGTCGGCAAAGTTGGTATTGATACAGATGATGTTTTTGGTATTCGGTTTTTTGTTGGCAGTTATCGCAAAAAAAATTAAATCCTCCATCGCTGTTTCATTACCAGCTGTTTTTTCATTATTTATCGTCGGCACCCTGGGCGCAGTGCTTGAAATCGATAGCGTGAAGTACATTAGCCCCTTCAAGTTCTTTGACTCCGATTACATTATTACTAACAATTCTTATGATATTAAATTTTTGATTATCGAAGCGGTGTTTGTTGTTATCGCAATTATTTTAAGCTACATAATCTATATCAAAAAAGATATTAAGGCTGCATCATGAATATATTTTGGCGAGAAATAAAGTTTTACAGGAAAGGCATTGTTTTTTGGAGCTTGGGAATGATGGTGCTGATTTGGTCAAGTATGGTCAAATATGCCACCTTTCAGACCGCAGGAGAATCTGTAACGGATTTAATATCCCAATTTCCGCAGTCTATTCAAACTATTTTTGGACTTACTGGGTTTGACTTGACCAAAGCGAGTGGTTTTTACGGTGTTATGTTTATGTACATAGCGCTAATGGCAACAATTCATGCTGTTATGTTGGGTGCTGGTATTGTGTCCAAAGAAGAGCGTGACAGAACGTCGGAATTTTTGTTCGTAAAGCCAATAACCAGATTTAAGGTCACTACGGCAAAAATAATGGCTGGCGTCACTAATTTAGTAGTGTTTAATATTATAACTTTGTTATCTTCGATATATTTTATCAATCTTTATAGTAAAGATTCGCCATTTATTAGTGATATTTTTATGTTGATGGCGGGGCTATTGTTTATGCAATTAATTTTCTTCTTTGTCGGCACGGCGGTTGCGGCTGTCAGTAAAAGACCAAAACTTTCGGCTTCTGTGTCATCGGCGTTTTTGTTGCTGACATTTATAATGACGTACCTGATTAATTTTAATAAAGATTTAGACATTTTGAAGTATTTTACACCGTTCAAATATTTTGATGCCAAGGATATACTGGCTAGCGGTTCGTTGGATTTGACTTATATTTTTATATCGTTTGGAATAATAATTGTTTCGGTCGTTGTTACTTACAAATTTTATAGTGCCCGAGACCTAGAAGTTTAGGCTATAATTAATCCATGATAGATATTCGAAAAGCTGTAAAGACCGCGATACCGACGGGCATATTTAAAAAAATTGAACCATACGGACATATGATAGAGGCAGCTGCCGCTAGTGTTAGGTATGGCTCGCCATCACGCAAGATGCACGTTATTGGTGTTACTGGAACAAACGGCAAGACGACGACGACATTTTTGATTCATCGAATGTTGCACGAAGCTGGCTTTAAGGTTGGCATGTTAAGCACTGTTGCGTACGGAATTGGCGGGGACATCAAGCCGCAAATCGAACACATTACGACGGCGCAATCTGGAATTTTGCAGAAACGTTTGCGTGAATTTCAGCGCGCTGGCGTTGAGTGGGTAGTGTTGGAAACCTCAAGCCATTCGTTGGCGCAATATCGCGTTTGGGGAATACCTTATGAGATTGCAGTTTTGACAAATGTTACGAATGACCACTTGGATTATCATGGTAATTTTGATAATTATCTAGAGGCAAAAAGGCGGCTGTTTGTCCTGGCTGGCCGAAATGGGCGAAAATTAGGTATCGTTAACGATGATGATCCAAATTCCAAGAAATTTATTAACAGTACGCCACGGTCAGTGACGTACGGAATAAAAAATGGTAACTTAAGGGCTGACAAAATAAAATTGGCGGCCGATTATGTTTCGTACCGTGTAAAAGCCGGAAACGACGAATACAATATTCGAGTTAATATACCAGGCGAGTTTAATGTGTCAAACAGCCTGGCGGCGTTGGCAGTTGGGCGCGAGTTGGGTTTGACGCCCAGCCAGATCGAAAAGGGAATAGCAGCACTTGAGGGCGTCGAGGGACGCATGATGATTGTAAACGAGGGTCAAAAGTTTAAGGTAATTATTGATTTTGCTTCAACGCCAGATGCTTTTGAGCGTTTATTCGATGCTGTCAGGCCGGTAACTAAAGGCAAATTGGTCGCGGTATTTGGTTCGGCTGGCCGACGTGATGAAGCCAAGCGGGCTATCCAGGGTGAAATCGCTGGGCGTTTTGCCGACGAAGTTGTTTTAACCGAAGAGGACGATCGTGATATTAATGGTGATGAAATTTTGCAACAAATTGCATCTGGCGCTGAAAAAGCCAGCAAAAAGCTGAATAAAGATATGTTTTTGGTTCATGACAGGGCCGAGGCGATTAAATTTGCAATGACGCGTGTAAAATCAGCAGATGATACGGTAGTAATATTGGGCAAGGGTCACGAAAAAACGATTGAACGCGCCGATGGTTCTCATCCGTGGAGCGAGACAAAAACTACCCAACAAGCACTACGCGAATTGAAAAAATAGTTAACTTAGTGTCAAAGTCATGCAGCGGATATAGCCGCCGCCTTTTGCTATTTCGGTGATTTTTGGTGTGATGACTTTTAGACCATGTTTTTCAAGTTCATGCGCTAAGATAGGTGCCTTGTCGGTCATAATTACTGTTTCGCCTGTCGATACTAAATTGGTTGCAAAGCCCTCGGTTGCCTCGCTAAACGATACAATTATTTTGTCAACGCTATCGATTGAATCAATTTTCGCCTGGCTTTCGGGCGTAAAGGCGTCGCGGCAATAGGCGATTAAGCCTTTTTTGCTTTCCGTCGGTGCTTTGATGATGGCGAGGGCCAGGTCAATGTCATAAAAATAGCTGTCTGGCCAACCAGTTGCATTGTTGATAATTGGCTCGCCGTTTTTATCGGTCTGTGGAATTGTCTGGAGTTGAACCCTTTTATATCCAAGTACATTTGCTGCAAATTCTTGGGCGGCTGCGTCGCTACGATAGCCGCTCCCGCAAAATAATAGATTGCCACAAGCCAAGGCATCACCTTGGCCGCTAAACTTTAGACCTTGTGGAATCTGAATTACATCAAGGCCCATGTTTGATAGAATTTGTGCGGCATACGACTCTTCGTTTTTGCGAGCGTTTGGCAGGCTGGCAAGAACTGCCTTGTCGCCACGAACCAATGCCCAGTTGGCGGTATAGACACCGTCCTGGCACTTGTCGGGCGACGGTACGGTGACGATGTTGATTCCGGTATCAGTTAAAGACCGAATCAAGTCGTTATGCTCGGCAATGGCGGCATTTATATCAACGTTATTTTGATGGTAATAGGGGTTGATCGGCTGGCTGGTCGAAAAATGTTTGGCGTCAGACATTAAGACAACTGAGTTGATATGAGGCATCTTTTTCCTGACTTAAAAATATGAATCGTGATATTTGTAATAATGAACTCGGTAGGCGACTTTTTCAGCAAATTTAATCCAAATTCTATACTTTTTAGGACTAATTATATAGTCATAGCAGCCGATATAGTCGGTGACGGTTTTGTTAAATGATGATTTAAAAAGGCCAATACCATAGTGTGGGTGTGCAGGATTATTAATTTCATCACTTGGTGGTGATCCGCAAAAGTCATGCAGGCAAGCGCCATGTGATTTTGCCCACTCGATAATTCGCCATTGCAACAGATGGCTAGCTCCATAGGCGGTACGTTTGCGAATACTGGCTCCGTCTTTGTAGGTACTTTTCTTGCCATAAGTCATAGCGTAAGCGCCAGCAACAATTTGGCCTTCAAAGTAGGCGAAGAACATTTGTCCATAGTCTGCCGCTTCGAATCTTTTCCAAAAACTGCAGAAATATTTGTAACTGCGGATGCCAAATTGACCTTCGGCGGTTTCTGATAGCATTTTGTACATAATTTGGCAGTTTTCCTCAGTTGATCTGACTAATTTGACCGTAACACCGTCGCGCTGCGCGCGTCTGATAGCGTGACGGCCTTTTTGTGGTAAATTAATCAACACTTCGTCCAAGTTTGCCGATATATCCAGAGTTATTGTTGATGGGTTGGGAATAATATGTCGAGTTTTTACTAGTCCAAATTGCTCTAGAACGGGTTGGTCGATTTTAGGCAATTCTGATTCGATGCGCAAGGCAAATGCGCCGCTTTGTTTGGCGATTGGCTCGATGGCTTTTAGCGCGCGATGTAAATCGGAAGTATCTGTTGCACCCGGCCCTTTTGGCAAATACCAAAGTTTACCTAGGGCGGGAAACTTCTTTTCAAGTACTGTGACGGCCAGATTATCAACCATGACAAATTTTGCTCTGTAGCCACCACTTTCTTTTTGCATGGCAAATTCATAACTGGCAAAAACATTGCCGCCATCGGGGTTAGCAATGATTAGGCTATTCCAATTATCTATCTCGGATTTTGTGGCAAATCTAACAGTCATTTGTATCCATTGTAATCGCAAATGGCATAAAAGAAAACGTTGTTAAGTTGGCACTCGACCCTTGCAAGTGCTAATGTTTTTGTTTAAAATAGAAATTACAAAATATCAAGAATAGGAGGAGTAATATGAATTCACCAATCAAACCTTTGGCGGATAGAGTTGTGGCGACGCGTATTGAAGCGTCTAATAAAACTGCCTCGGGGCTATATCTGCCAAATAATGCCAAGGAAAAACCAGTTGTGGCGCTTGTCGTTGCGGTTGGGTCTGATGTTAAAGGCCTGAAACTTGGCGACAAAATTGTTTATAAAGAGTATTCAACGACTGAATTAAAAGTTAATGACACAGAATATTTAATTGTAAAAGAAGAGGATGTCCTTGCGACAATCGCTTAGGGTAGGGTCTGGGGATTAGGAAATAGGAAATAGGGTTTAAGAAGTAGGAGGAGCAAAAAATGGCTAAAAAAGTATTTTATGATGATGATGCACGGGCGCGAGTATTAGGTGGCGCCAAGGCGCTTTATGATGCAGTCAAGGTGACTTATGGGCCAAAAGGTCGCAATGTAATGATAGCCAAAGGCTATGGCGGACCAGTTGTAACTCACGACGGCGTTACGGTTGCTGAGTCAATTGATTTGGCTGAAGCTGACGACGAAACTCTGGGGTACAAAGTCGGCGCTGATTTAATCAAACAGGCAGCCAGCAAATTAAATAAAGTTGCTGGAGACGGTACGACAACTGTAACCGTTTTAACCTACAATATTTTGAAAGAAGCTAGCCGACTAATTGCAGCCGGACACAGCCCAATGGAGCTACGAAAGGGTATTGAATCCGCTGGTAATGAAGTCGTTGCTGCACTAGGCAAAATGAGTGAAAGTATTGAGGGCAAATCTGATCGCGTGGCCGAAGTGGCAACGATTAGCGCTGGTGACGAAACAATAGGCAAATTAATTGCTAGTGTTATTGAAAAAGTTGGTAAGGATGGTGTCGTGACTGTCGAAGCTAGCCAAGGCATGGAACTTGAATCAGAGGTCGTTGAAGGTTTTACAATTGACCGTGGTTTTGTCAGCCAGTTCTTTGTAACTGATGTCAATCGCCAAGAAGCAGTCTATGAAAAACCAGCAATATTAATTACTGACAAAAAAATCAGCAGTGTTCAGGACTTTTTGCCAATGTTGGAAAAATTAGCAACAGCGGGTAAAAAAGATGTTGTATTGCTTGCCGATGAAGTTGAGGGAGAGGCATTGAGCATCCTAGTTTTGAACAAATTAAAGGGTGTATTTAATACCGTTGTCGTTAAAGCGCCAGCGTTTGGTGATCATCGTAAAGAAATCTTGAACGATATTGCAATTTTAACTGGCGCGACTGTAATCAGTGACGACCAAGGCATGACATTTGAGAATGTAGGGCTGGAAGTTTTGGGCTCGGCTCGCAAAGTAATTGTCAGCAAAGACGTTACGACCATTATAGAAGGTGCTGGTAAGGTGGCCGATGTTAAAGCGCGAATTGCACAAATTAACTCAATTATCGCTAATACCACTAGCCAATATGATAAAGACCAGCTTGAAAAACGCGCAGCCGCACTACTAGGTAAAGTCGCGGTTATTAAAGTCGGTGGTGCGACCGAGACCGAAATCGATGAGAAGAAGTTTCGAGTTGATGATGCTGTGGCTGCAACCAAGGCGGCGCTGGCCGAGGGCATCGTACCTGGCGGAGGTGTAACACTCGTTAACTTATCTGAAAAAATCAAGATTTCAGGGTCTGACTCGATTAGTGCTGGTCGTCAGATTTTAAAGAATGCATTAAAACAGCCGTTCTTGCAAATCACTGGTAATGCTGGACTAAATAGCGAGGCGTTGTTGGCGCAAGTTGAATCGGGCAAAGCCGGATTTGGTGTCAACGTCAATAAACCCGAAAAGGGAATAATTGACGTCAAGGCTGATGGAGTGATTGACCCGACACGAGTCGTCAAAGAAGCTGTCCAAAATGCTGTTTCGATTGCATCAACTGCTGCAACAATGGGTGCACTTGTAGTTGATATTCCAGAGAAAGAGGCTTCAGCCGCACCAAATATGGGTGGAATGGGGTATTAGGCTATAGGGGAATAGGAATTGGGAAATGGGAAATAGGTAAACATAGATAATAAAAATACCCGCGCCGTAAAGGTGCGGGTATTTAATTTTGCAAACTTTATTCAGCGGCTGGATGTGGGGATGACAGGTAATCAATTTCTTTGATGATATCCAACAGCGCTTGGGCGCGACGTGCCTCGTCAACAATATTACGTGCTGCAGCGTGTGCTGGAGCAATCAGGGTCTTGTCGTCAGTACTTCGCAAGATTAAAAGATATATATCGAATTTTTCTTCTGGATTCAAATCTAGTTTATCAACCAGTGGCCTCAGCTCGGTAATCGCATCTTTTTTAATAACATTTAAATCAATCCCCATTTCAGCCACGGCTTCTTCGGCAGGGCTTGGGGCTAGCTCTGATGTGGTTTGGTGTTCGGTCACTGGAGCTTTTTCGGCTTCAGGGGTTGCGGTTGGCGCGGGCAGTGGAGTCTCTTCAAAATTTAATTCATCTGAATCTTCAGACACGCCAGCCAAAGCTTTTGCCAGCTCTTGATCGTCACTGATTGGTTTAGTCGTTTGCGGTTGAATATCCATAGCCACCCTCGATATTAATGCTTATACTTATTTAATATTTACTGTATCATAGTTACATTAGTAAGAGCAAGAAAAGTGAGGTTTTATGCTAGACGATTTTAACGTTATCAAGCAATGTGATCCAAACGATGCTTTGGGTATTGCTGGGATGCAGGCTGATCAGGCTAGTTTTAGTGCCGACGTACTGGACGGCGATAATGATGGGCGACAAATCAATAGCGTTGTCGTGACCGGAATGGGGGGCTCGGCGTTAGCGGCGTTGCTTATTAAAACTTGGTTAAAATCAGATTTGCATATTCCTTTCGAAATTGTTCGGACATATGATTTGCCAGAATATGTAGGCAGCAACACATTGGTTATAGCCAGTAGTTATTCGGGAAACACCGAAGAAACTGTAAGTTGCTTTGAGCAAGCAAACACCAAAGGTGCCCAAGTAGCAGTTATCGCTTCGGGCGGAAAGTTGGCGGATGTGGCGGCCGAAAATGGCATTGCCAGAGTTATTTTGCCAAGTGGTGTTCAACCACGAATGGGCGTTATTTATAATCTTCGCGCGCTTACGAAATTGCTAGTAACTTTTAGAATAATTGGCGAGGATAAATTCGATGAGATATCAAGTGTGTCCGAGTGGCTAAAGTTAGAAACTGCTAAATGGTCTGTTGATGTATCAACGACCGAAAACTATGCCAAACAGCTAGCGATTCATGCGGTTGGCAAGACGGCGATATTTTATGGCGGCACTTTGACTGCGCCAGTAGCGTATAAGTGGAAGATTAGTTGGAACGAAAATGCTAAAAATTTGGCTTTTTGGAATGAATTTCCAGAGTTTAATCACAATGAATTTATCGGCTGGACTTCTCATCCAGTTGACAAGCCATTTGCGATTTTTGACCTAATCAGCCCTCTAGAACATTCACAAATTTTAAAACGCTTTGAAGTCTCGGACCGATTGTTGAGCGGTCAAAGGCCCAAAACTACAAATATAAATTTGGCCGGCAACACACTTATCAAGCAACTTTTGTGGGGAAGCATCTTGGCTGATTATGTTAGCATTTACCTAGCTATTCTAAACGGTATTAACCCAACGCCAGTTCAGCTGATTGAAAAACTAAAAGGCGAGTTAGAAAGCTAATCGTACTGGTGAAGTGATTCGACCGGGTCTTTACGTGATGCCCGGATGGCTGGATATAGCCCAAAAACCATACCTAACACTATCGATATTGCCAAGGCTACTAGGGCTATTTGCCAGTTGATAACAGGTATAAATGTTAGTGACAGTGATTTACTGATGCCAAACGACAAGATGTAGCCAAAAATATATCCAGCGATGCCACCACTGATACTGATGCCCAGTGACTCAATTAAAAATTGGTACGAAATATCGGCGTTGCTTGCGCCCAAGGCTTTACGAATACCGATTTCGCGGGTTCGCTCGGCAACAGTGACCAACATTATGTTCATGATTCCGATGCCACCGACAATTAATGATATCGCGGCAATTGCGGTTGATACACCGGCTATTGCATAGAATAATTGGCTGGTTGGTTGTGATATTTGGTCGCCAGTTAGAATTGAAAAGTCATGTTCGCCGCCGTGTCCGGACAGTAACACTTTGTTGATATTCTCGATGGCGCTGGCAAGGTTAGATACCGAATCGGCTTTGATGTTGATTTGTTGAATTTGGGCGGTGTCTTTGTTTAATTTTTTGCCGGTTGCAAAATTGATAATTGCAACGTTGTCAAAATCAATTGAGTTGTAATTAATCGGGTTATTGATTCTTTTTAGCACGCCAATAACCGTAAATGATTGTCCGTGGATAGTTAGCACTTGTCCAAGTGATGATTCGGTGCCAAATGTATTAACTGACAGCTGAGATCCAATAACGACGGTGTTTTGATCAATCGATTGATCTAAAAATTGTCCAAGTCGAACCTTGAGGCCGGACGTGTCTATTAATCCTGGTGTTGTGGCTAAAATTTGTGAACTACTTGGTGCTACCGCAGTCGCCTTTATGGTGCCACTAAGTATCATCAAGGGGGCGATTTGTTTGACGTGTTTTACATTCAAAATTCGTACCAGGTCGGATTCTGTCAGTGAGCTAGTAGCAAAGTCTCGATTGGTGTGAGTTTGAGTTATGTTGGCAATTGGATCGGTCCTTACAGTGCCGGGTCGGATAACTGCAATATTGCCGCCCAGTGAATCAATTTGGTCGCTGACTACTTTGCTAGCCCCACCCGATAATGACAGTATGGCCGTGATGCTGGCAATGCCAATAGTAACGCCCAACATCGTTAATGCGCTACGTACGCGACTACTCTTTAGTGACTGGTAGGCATTTTGGGCATGATTCAAAAATAACAAGCGCATATTATTTTCTCCTCCTTCGGAGCAGTCCGCCGCGAGCTTTCTTTTTATTTTGCCTAGCTTTTATGCGCTTGGTTATTATTCGGGTGCGCGTATCGGTGTCAATTTTGCCGTCCAGCATGGTAATTATACGGCTGGCATAAGTCGTTAGCCGTGGGTTGTGGGTGACCATAATGATTGTGTTGCCGCGTTTATGAAGGTCGGAAAGCTCTTCCATAATGACGTGGCTAGAACGTGAATCCAGGCTACCAGTTGGCTCATCGGCCAGGATTATCGAAGGCTCATTAACTAAAGCTCTGGCAATTGCGACGCGTTGGATTTGGCCGCCCGACAATTGATGGGGCATATAATATTCGCGCTCATTCAAATGAAAATTGCGAAGTACGTCACTGGCGACCTGAAGTCGTTTGGTGCGACTTAATCCTTTATATATCAGCGGCAAGGCAACATTTTCAATAATATTAAGCCTTGGAATCAAATTGAAACTTTGAAAAACAAATCCAATTTCGCGACTGCGAATCCTGGCTTGTTTGCGTTTTGATATCATATCGACTGGTTGTCCATTCAATTCATAATCACCAGCATAGGATCTGTCCAGTAGGCCCAAGATATTCAAAAGGGTAGTTTTGCCACAACCGCTGGGGCCCATAACGGCGACAAATTCGCCTTTTTCGATTGTCAGGTCAATATTGTCGATTGCGTAGTTTTCGGCGTCACCAATTCCAAACCTTCTTTTAAGGCCCCTGAGTTTAATTGCAGGTGTAGTTTCGGTACTTGCCATTTGTACCTATTATGGGAGTCAACTAAAGATACTGCAACCATTACCGCAAAGTGAAATAAACAACTGTTATAATATGGGTTGGTAGATGGTAGGTAGTAGATGGTATATGGTAGTTTGGGATTTGGTTTTTGTACCTTTTTCTACTATCTACCACCTACTATCTACTAACTACCAACTTGGAGAGGTCGCATAGTGGCCTAGTGCGCCGCCTTGGAAAGGCGGTATGCTCGCAAGGGTATCGGGAGTTCGAATCTCCCCCTCTCCGCCAAATTATAAACTGACTCTGGATTATGATAAGAAGTATAGAAAATAAAGTGCAAGGAGACAACATTATGACGGACAAACTAGAGCTAGGTAAGTACAGACATTATAAAGGCAACGAATACGAAGTCATCGGCATAGCAAAACATAGCGAAACTCTTGAAGAACTGGTCGTGTACCGTGCGCTTTACGGTGAACATGGTTTGTGGGTTCGTCCGCTGAGTATGTTTATCGAAAATGTCGAAATCGACGGTAGGGTGATGCCACGCTTTAAATATGTTGGTAAATAGTATGCAGGCGCGACGGCAGTAAGTTGATAGTAGCTTTTAAAGACCAATCTTTCATGATTACTAATGATAAAACAACTTGGGTTGACGCCATAAAACACGGCCAACAACTGGGTACGCCAATCAAGCAGTTGGATTTTATTCCAAATACGTTTGACAGTGAAGAATACTAAACATAAACAACATTGACAAAAAGGCAAAAATAGAGTAATATAGTAATAATCAAAAAGATTAAAACAAAAAGGAAATAAAAATGTCCGAAAAAGAACCTTCTGTGCTACAGAGCTCCGAAAATACACCCAACAATACTGAGAGCGAGAACTCAACCGCTCTTGCTAAACTAGACATTGACGTTCTGCCTCTTGCAAGTACGTTGTCATTGGATCTGATTTCAAATGGCGGCAAAAAGCCAGAGCTTCTTGCTTTGGAAAGTATGTCAGAGCCTTCAGTTATTGAGCTGCCTGAACACATGTCTAGAACAACAGTTGACAATAATGAGTCTGACACTGAGGTTGTCTCAAGCGAAGAAAAACAGACAAACGATGGGGGCGCTAGTTCAGAGGTTGCTTCTGAGAATATTGATATGAGCAAACGGCAACCTGAAAGTGTTGAAAGCGAATTAGAGGGTAAATTTGAAGGTCTGTGGGAAGCTGGTGATAAAGTTGGTGCGATGGAAGTTGCATTGGGCCGTCGAGTTGATTCCCAGGAAGTAATGAACGATAAGATGCTGGGATTGGCGTTGCTAAGCCCCAACCCTAAAGAGGCGTACGGAGTACTTTTAGTACACCGAGCTTTTAGTTCAGAGAAATCAGAAAAAGCATAATAGTTGGCGGAAGGATAATCCAAATAGCCCGTTTGTTGCGGGCTATTTGATTAGCGATAATTTTATCTAAACACATATTAGGCGAAGAATATTTATTACAAAAAATGCTAAACTAGTTACTATGCAAAACGACGTTTATCAAAGATCACTAGAGATGCACAAGAGGCAACACGGCAAGATTGAGATTGTCAGTAAAGTAAAATTAAGCTCTGGCGAAGTCCTGGCGATGGCCTATACGCCGGGTGTAGCTGAAGTTTCAAGGCAGATTGCTGCTAATCCTGAATTGGCGCGCGAATATACCCTGAAGCGAAACACGATTGCGATTGTATCGGACGGCTCAGCTATTTTAGGGTTGGGGAACTTGGGGCCACTAGCTGCGATTCCTGTTATGGAGGGCAAGGCGGCGATATTTAAGGAATTCGCCGGTGTGGATGCTTTTCCAATTTGTCTTGATACACAGGATGTTGAAGAAATTATCAAAGCCGTCAAACAAATTGCGCCGGTCTTTGGCGGAATCAACCTGGAAGACATATGTGCGCCAAGGTGTTTTGAAATTGAAGAACGCTTACGCGCGGAGTTGTCGATTCCTGTCATGCACGACGATCAGTGGGGCACGGCAACGGTTAATTTGGCCGGTATAATCAATGCTTTGAAATTAACGGGTCTGAATAAAGAAACTGCCAAAGTTGTTATTAATGGCGTTGGTGCGGCTGGCGTGGCCACTGCCCGGTTATTGATACATTATGGCATTAAAAATATTGTATTTTGTGACAGTCATGGTATTATCCACCGCGGTCGAGCAGAATTAACCAAGGAAAAACAAGAGCAGCTGGATGGAAGTATTGCCGTGGCTAGTGAAGGCAGTTTGGCTGATGCGGTCAAGGGCGCTGACATATTTATTGGCTTGTCAAAACCTGGTCTTTTGAGCGGAGAAATGGTCAAGACTATGGCGTCCAAGCCGATTATTTTTGCCTTGTCGAATCCTGTGCCCGAGATTATGCCAGATGAAGCATTAGCCGCTGGTGCCTTTATTGTTGCGACCGGCCGAAGTGACTTTCCTAACCAGCTGAATAATTCGTTGGCTTTCCCGGGCATCTTTAAGGGAATGTTAGCGGCGAATATCCATCAGTTTAGGATTGAAATGTTTGCTAATGTAGCCGAGGCGCTGGCTGGCTCAGTCGTTGATTTGACGCCACGAAAAATCTTACCAACGATGTTTGAACCAGGTGTGGTGCGAACGGTTTCGGGCGCGATTCAAAAAGAAGTCTAAGTCAAAAAGCGTATAATAACATCAAGCATGAAAACCAAATTATTGATATTCGGTATTACTGGTGACTTGGGTACGCGTAAGCTTTTGCCAGCGCTAGAAGAGGTATTGAAAACTGGTGATTTTGATGATTTGTCTGTCATTGGTGTTTCGAGAAATCAAGTGGATCAAAATAAATTGTTCACTTTTTGCAAAGATGGTAATTTTCTTGACGGCAAACTATCGATGTATGTGATGGATTTGAATAGTCCAGATGAGTATAAAAAACTAAAAGATTATGTAGCTTTACTAGATGACGAGCAACTACTGATTTATATGGCGGTGCCGCCACTGGTAACGGCGCAAATGGTTGAGTTTTTAGGTGAGACTGGTTTGAATACGCCGAATATAAAAATTTTGTTCGAAAAACCATTCGGAATAGATTTGAACTCGGCCGAAAAATTGATTGAACAAACAGCTGGGCATTACCGGGAAGAACAAATTTATCGAATCGATCATTATTTGGCAAAAGAAATGGCTCAAAATGTCGTTGCTTTCAGGGGTAGAAACGCACTATTTAGCGATGTTTGGGATAATAAATTTATCGATTCTATATCAATTACGGCTGCACAAAAAATTGATATAGAGGGCAGGGCGCATTTTTATGAGCAAACCGGCGCACTGCGCGATATTGTTCAGGGGCATTTGATGCAGCTGCTTGCTTTGGTTTTGATGGATATACCAAGTGAATTCGAGTGGGATCAGGTGCCTAACCTTCGATTGAATGCCCTAAAACAGCTTAATTCTGCTAATCCAGATGAAGCGATGCGTGGTCAGTACGAAGGATACAAAGACGAGGTATCAAATCCAAATAGCAAAGTTGAAACATTTGTATCCCTAAAACTATCGTCACAACAAAACCGATGGTTGGGTGTGCCGATTACATTAACTTCAGGCAAAGCATTATCAGAGTCAAAAACCGAAATCCGGGTCAAGCTGAAGTCTAATGACGGCGCCAAAAGTAACTGCTTGATATTTAATATTCAACCAAACGAGGGTATCGAAATTGAGCTTTATGTTAAAAAGCCAGGCTATGGCCGAATGTTCGAGACGCAGCATCTAAACTTTAATTATCCCGAGGATACCAGGCTGCCCGATGCATACGAGCAGGTGATAGTAGATGCTATTTCGTCACACAAAAGCTTGTTTACTAGCAGCGGTGAAGTGCTGCAAAGTTGGCGAATTTTGCAACCGCTTCAAGACAGGTGGAACGTTGCGGATGAAGCGCCAAAATCTTATCCAAAAGGATCTGATATCACTTCAGTTTTAGCGTAGAATAAACAACACAGGGTACTAGATATAGCGCTGACAAACTTTTGCGTGCTACAATGAAATCCCATGGAGGCGAGAACAATCATGGGGAAAAAACAAAAATTTATCTTTGTAACTGGAGGCGTGTTATCGGGGGTAGGTAAAGGTGTCACCGCAGCAAGTATCGGTGCAGTATTACAAGCCCAAGGTGCCAAAATTTCGATTCAAAAATGTGACCCGTATCTGAATGTAGATGCGGGACTTTTAAATCCCAGAGAGCACGGCGAATGTTTTGTGACGCGTGATGGTGCTGAAACTGACTTGGACCTGGGTCATTATGAGCGTTTTTTGGATATTGAACTTACGCAGAGGAGCGCTACCTTGTCAGGCAGGCTTCTTTTAAATTTGATTCAAAATGAACGGGCAGGCAAGTACGGCGGTCAAACTGTGCAATTGGTTCCACACCTTACGCAATCTATTCAAGAGGCAATCCTAGAAGCGGCTACCGAGAATAATAGTGATGTTCATATTGTTGAAATCGGCGGAACCGTTGGTGATTACGAAGGCCTAAGTTTTATTGAAGCTATCAGGGAGTTCTCTCAACGCAATGGACGCGACCATTGTTTGTTTGTCCATGTTGTCTATGTGCCATTTATCGGTACTAGCAAAGAGTTCAAGTCTAAGCCAGCTCAAAACGCCCTCAAGGACTTGCGTGGTTTTGGTATTTTTCCTGATGCTGTCGTGGTTAGGACTGATTCGCCAGCGCCTGACAGTATTGCCAAAAAAATTAGTTTGTTTGGTGGCGTCCGAGAAGAAAACGTGTTGTTAATGCCGAATGCCGATACGGTTTATCGCGTACCTTCAATAATTGCCGCAAGTGGGCTGAGTAAATTAGTGTCAGACTTTACTGGATTTGATAAAAAACCAGACCTTAAGGTGTGGGATAAAATTATAAAAAATTTAACTACTAAGCCCGATAAGAAAATTACAGTCGGTTTGGTTGCGAAATATATCGATAACGAAGATACATATATGTCAGTTGTCGAAGCCTTGAAGGCGGCAGCGTGGCAAGAGCATGTGGGACTGGATATTCAGTGGATTAATTCTGAAACGGCGTCGAAAACTGATTACGAAAAAGTTGATGCGTTGGTAGTGCCTGGCGGTTTTGGTAAGCGTGGGATAGAAGGCAAGATTGAAGCGGCGCGATTTGCGCTGGACAACGATAAACCATATTTAGGTTTGTGTCTCGGGCTCCAGGTTGCAATAATTGCGGCTGCTAGAAAAGCGGGCCTGAAAGACGCCAATAGTACTGAATTTGATGAAAATACCAAACACGACGTTGTATATATAATGGAAGGACAGGCGGGCAAGGAGTCAACTGGCGGAACATTGAGGTTGGGTGATTGTAAGGCAAAGCTAAAAAATGGCACAAAGGTTGCTGATTTGTATCAATCGACTAGCGTAATCGAACGCCATCGTCATAGGTATGAAGTTAATCAAAAGTTTTTGGCTAACATTGAAAAGGGCGGCTTAATAATCAGCGGTACTTCGCCAGATGGTAAATTAGTCGAATATGTTGAAGCGCCAAAAAATGATTATTTTGTAGCGACCCAAGCTCACCCTGAATTCAAGTCTCGCCCAATGCGCCCACATCCATTGTTTGTGGGCCTGATTAAAGCTGCGAAAAGTAGTAAATAATTATTGTTTACCGTCGATATTGTGGCCGCCAAATTTGTTGCGCATGGCGGCAAGTAGTTTGGTTGCATAATTGATTTCGCCTGCTTGAGAGGCAAGGCGGACGTCAAATGAGGCTTGAATTGAAGGTAGAGGAATGCCAAGTTGGTCGGCTGTTTCCAATGTCCAGCGGGCTTCGCCGGATTCGGCTACGATGCCGCTGATATTTTCCATCTCGGGATTTTCATGTAGCGCCTGACGAGTCAGGTCATTCAACCACGATGTAACAACGCTTGATTTTTGCCAAATGTCGCCGGCAGCGGCTGAATCAAGATTTTTATATGGGCCTTCTTTTAGCATTCGGTAGCCTTCGGCCAGGGATTCCATCATGCCGTATTCAATAGCGTTATGAACCATTTTTACGTAATGCCCACTGCCACTTTCGCCAAAATATTGATGACCGCCGCGGGGGACAGATAGGGTTTCAAGAGCAGGAACGACGATTTGATAAGATCTTTCATCGCCGCCTGCCATCATTGAAAAGCCATTTACAATGCCCCAAACGCCACCGCTGGTGCCGATATCCAACATCGTGCAGCCCTTTGCGACTGCCTTGTTGCTGCGGGCCTTATCACCACGATAGTCACTGTTGCCGCCGTCTATGATAATGCTGCCGGCTGGCAAAATTGTCAGCCATTTATCAAGAGCCTCGTCGATTGCTTCGGCAGGGATCATAATCCATAAGACAACTGGTTGTTCGCCAAAGGCTTTGATTACAGACTGTTCGTCGTAGGCTGGAATTGCACCGTATTTAATCGCTTCGTCAACTGATTCGCGATTGCGATTATGGGCAACGACTTCGTGTCCGTCCTCGGCGAGTTTTTTGGCGATTTGTCCGCCCATTCTGCCTAATCCCGAGATTGCAATTTTCATCTATAGGTCCTCCTTCTTATTGTCTGTATATAGTGCCGATTTTGGTATAGCTTTTAAGATTTGAGCCGGTTGTTCTTTTAGCGGAAGGCTCTTATTTAGTAAGTCAGAAATGATTCCTCGTTTACCGCTGCCCGAAGCTTGAATAATTGCTTCATCGATTTGTTTGATTGTCGTGAAGGTAATCGTAATTCGTTCGTGATCGTCGCCTAAAAAGGAGGTTGCTAAATTTGTTGCTGAAACAGCAGTGCTTTCTGGTTTAATGCCGCACGTATGTCCATCTGCGCCTAAGCCAAAAATGCCAATTTTGTAGTCAGCGCTGGCGAACTGTTCAATTAACCAAGTGCTAAACATCTCAGTGGTTTTTTGGATACCGCGGCCATTCAGTGGTCGGTACAAGTTAGCGCCGGGTAGGTCAAGGCCTTCGTCGAGCAGTTGTTTCCAGTTTTCTTCAATGTGATTTAACTTGCCAAAACGCTCATCGGTCAGGCTGACGTATAAATTTGATAAATCGATGCCTTTTAGCTCGCGACTGGCACAGACAGCTATAGGAATGCTGGATCCGCCAGATAAAAGCCAGAGAACGCGTTCACCCTTGGATAAATGATCTTTTAATACATCTGCCAAATGTTTAGCTGCCTGCTCAATTGGTTCTTGAGTGTAAATATATTTCATCCTTATTCTATTATACGAGATTACGTCCAGGTTTTTGCTATACTTAAATAGCGATGGAAGCAATTACTACTAATATTCAGGATATAATCGAGCAATTATTTAATGTCAAACAGGCCGTTATTCTAAGTCGTCCGGACGCAGCTTTCGGTGATTTTGCTACGAACGCAGCAATGCAGCTGGCAAAACCACTTGGTAAAAACCCACGCGAGATTGCCGAGCAGCTGGCAGAAAAAATGCGCGAAACTGGTAAATTCTCGGAAGTATCCGTGGCTGGCCCAGGGTTTATTAATATGCGCTTATCGGCTCGCAGTTTATCCGATGATTTGAATAATTTGTGGAATCCTAGTTTTGGCGAAAATAATGATGGAGCAGGAAAAACTGTTGTTGTTGAGTACCCAAGCCAAAATATGGCCAAGCCATACAGCATTGGACATTTGCGACCAGGCAACCAAGGCTGGGCGGTAAAGCGCTTGATGGAAGTAACCGGCTGGCATGTTATTACCGATAATCACTTGGGAGATTATGGCGCACCATTTGGTGTTTGGGTGGTTGGATTTTTGAAATACAGCAGCGATGAGCAGCTGAAACGCGACGGTGTTTATGAATTAGGCAGGATATATATTGAAGCCAAGAAAGCCTTAAAAGAAGAAAAAGCCCGTGATGAGTCACAGATGGCAGATGAAGTTCAGCAGTGGTTATTAAAGCTTGAAAAAGGTGATGAAGAGGCTGTAAATTACAGCAAACACTTTAATGAAATTAGCTTGGCACACTTACATGATGTGATGGGCCGACTTAAAATCTCGACTGACTATGAACTAGGCGAGACGTTCTTTGTGCAAAAAGGTAAAGACGCGGTACAGGATCTGTTAAACAGGGGGGTCGCTACTCAAAATCCAGACGGTTCAATAATCGTACCGCTTGATGATTATGGTTTTGATGTGCCGATATTAGTGCAAAAGTCGAACGGTGCGGCACTTTATGCTACGACTGACTTGGGTACAATGATTTATCGTAACGAAACTTGGCATCCCGATCGTATTATTCACGCTGTTGGGGCTGAACAACAATTTTATTTCACGCAGCTATTTGCAATGGCCAAAAAAATTGGCATTCAAACCGAAATGATTCATCTGTGGTTTGGTTTGATTGACCAGATTAACGAAGATGGCACCCGCGAAAAGATGAGCAGCCGAAAAGGCGTTGTCTTGATGGAAGAATTACTTGATCAGGCCGAGGCCAAGGCTCGTGAAGTCGTAAAAGGGCGTGATATATCAGATGAAGACATTAAAAAAATTGCTGTTGGTGCCATAAAATTTAGCGACTTTGTATCGGATCGTCGAACAAATATTTTGTTTAGTTGGGATAGTATTTTTGCTTTGTCTGGGTTTAGCGGGCCATATATTCAATACGCTGCGGTGCGCGTGAACAAGATTTTGCGCGACAATCAAATTGTTCAGGTTGATTCGTCAGATTATGATTACGAGCCAGAAAAGTCAGTTGTCATGAAATTACTTGAGTATCCAGAAGTTGTGAGACTAGCGGCGCGCGACCTAGAACCGCACAAGGTGGCTACTTATTTATACGAACTAGCGCGTGAGATGAATCGTTACTATGAAAATACTCCAGTTGCGACTGGTGACGTGACTGATGCTCAAAAGTCAGCTCGACTTGGTTTGTTGCAAAAAGTTAGTCAGGTGTTTGGCAGTGGGCTAAGTTTGCTTGGTATCGAAGTGCCCGGCAGTATGTAAAAACATATTTATATAATATAATCGAATCATAATTAAGGTTAGGAGTGTCTATGCCGGTAACAAAAAAATCGATTAAAAAATCCGTAAGAATATCTGATAAAGCAAAAAAGGTTAGACCAATCGTGATTGTTAGTGCTAGTGGGGCACAAGTCAAAGCTTTCATGGAATTCATTCGTACCCAAGGTGTGATAGGGCTTGCGGTAGGTTTGGTCTTGGGAGGTGCTGTAAGCATCTTGGTGAAGTCACTAGTGGATAATGTGATAATGCCGCCGCTTGGTCTATTACTGGGCTCAGCTGAGGGCTTAAAGGGTCTGACTTGGACAATGGGTATAACGACAGCGGGTAAACCGGCAACTTTGCAGTATGGTGTGTTTTTGAATGACTTTATTAACTTCGTTGTAATAGCTTTGGTTATTTACGCTTTGGTTCGTTTGCTCAAAGTGGATAAACTGGACAAGAAATAATACCAGTGAAGAAGGCTAACACACATTCAGAAAGAATCCTATGGATTGACCTTGAAATGACGGGGTTGTCGCATCGTGATGATTTAATCCTAGAAATTGCGGCGATTGTTACGGACTGGGATTTTAATGAAGCTGCTACATATCAAGGAGTCATAAAACATCCAAAAAAGAAATTAATGGATAGGCTTGCAGTTAACGCGCCTTTTTGGGATATGAATGTTGGCACGCGTGATGCTTTGATAAAGCAAAACGAAACCGGTAAGTCTCTCAAAAAAATCGAGAGTGAAATATTGAAATTTATTGAAGATAATTTTAAAAAAGATGAGCCTGTTTTATCTGCCGGCAATTCGGTTCATGTGGACAGGCGATTTATTATGAAAAACTGGCCAAATTTTGATGCCAAGCTTCATTATCGAATGTTGGATGTCAGCGCCTGGAAAGTGGTTTTTAATCGCAAGTTTAACAAGGCGTTTGCAAAACCAGGAACTCACCGGGCACTAGATGATATTCGCGGCAGTATCATGGAGCTGAAGTACTACTTAACTAAACTCAAGTAGTGATACAATTAAATTACTATGGAGATTATCGTCAAGCGACGCAGGCACTTGGGAAAATGGCTGGTTTGGATTGTTTTTGTGGCTCTTGTCGGCGGCGGGTTTTATTATTTATTAAATAGACCAACGACGACCGAAACTGCTGAAAACAAATCAACGGCTATTAAGATAGCTCCGAAAACAACAGGCGTATCCTCGAATGTTTTGTTTTTAGGTAACACCTATTGGGGACGATATATTAATGATTGGTCGATGGCCAGCAAATTAAAATATGCCTATCCGTTTTCGCGTCTTAATGAGTTTGACCGAGATCAATATAATGCTTGGATTTCTGGCCTAGAATGTCCACTCAAATCTGGTGTTAGTATGACATCAGCCGAAGAAGACTCGACGCTGACATTTAATTGTTCGCCGGATTATTTGTCCGAGGCTAAAAAATGGTTCACGGCATTTACGCTGGCCAATAATCACACCGACAATCAGGGTATTGATGGTTTCACGGAAACAAAGGCGAATCTAGAAAAAAATGACATTCAATATTTTGGCCATTATGACCCGCGTGCACTTGATGATATTTGCGATGTGATTAGTTTGCCAGTTACTGTTGAAAAAGATGATAAAACAAAAATTGAGGGCAGCTTGCCGGTTGCGATGTGTGGGTACCATGCAGTATTTCGTATTCCAACCGAAGAATCGGTTGCGATTATGAAAGAATACAGCAAATATATGCCAGTCGTTGCTATGCCACACATGGGGGCAGAGTATAAAACGCAGCCAGACCAATTAAAAATAGATTTTTATAAGAGCTTGATTGATAATGGCGCCGATATGGTTTTGGGCGATCATCCGCATTGGATTCAACCAACCGAAAGTTATAAAGGTCACCTTATAGTATATTCAATGGGCAACTTCATCTTTGATCAGCAAGACCAACTGGATGTTGTCAGATCAGCGGGTATCAGGGTAGTGATGCAAACCAAAGACACAAATTCTGAGTTGTTGGATAAATGGCTGGCACTTGGGGCAACTTGCAAAGATTATCAGGATGATTGCTTGGTCCAAGCCAAGCAGCAAAATCTGCAAAAATTAAATATTACCTATAAGTTTGGGGTTGTCGGCACGAATGATGGTGACAAGATAGTAAAGCCCGCTACGGCGCAGCAACAAGCCGACATTTTGAAGCGTCTAAATTGGGAAAGCACAATACAAGATTTGCAATCACCATACGGTAGTCTGTAAGATATAGATATGACGCATAAAGAAATTGAAGAATATTTGCTAAGCTTTCCGAATACCTGGCTGGATTTTCCGTTTGGAGAAGATACATCGGTGTATAAAATTGGTCACGTCGAGACCGGTGGCGGTAAGATGTTTGCACTGATTGCCGAAAACAGTACGCCAATGAGGATTAGTTTGAAGTGTGATCCACTGCTGGCCGAAAAATTACGCGAAGATTACGAGACGGTCTTGCCCGGATACCACTTGAATAAAAAACATTGGAATACAATTATTTGTACCGGCCAGGTGCCAGACGACGAGATAAAAAGTTTAATTAGCATCAGCTACAATTTAGTGAATGACGAAAAAGAATCAACTAATTAGTTGTTAGGTTAAATTTGGAAAAATCTTGTTGGATTGGTGCAAGTCGGTTAGTATAAGCGTCTTCTAGGAAGCTTTTTAGACTTTTACTAGACGTTGATGTATATATTTTCTTCATTAACAGCAGTGTTATATCAAGTTGGTACGACATTTCGCGGGCATATGTATTATCAAAATCAACATTTAACCTGGCGTCCTCAAGCCTTGCCAACATATTCGTATTTGATTCTAGAGCCAGTATTTTCTTGTCCAGGCTGGATATTTTAACTCCGTCTTTGGCTAGAATTGGGTTGATGTCTCGAATGGTCTCAGTTAAAAACAATTTTAGTTTGCTATTTAGCTCACGCAGAGCAGAGCTTTTGATATTATCTGTGGCATAATCTACAGTATCCGCCGTTGTAATCAGGCGGGCTGCTAGTTGTTGAGTCGGTTTGATGCCACTATTCATACTGCCCAGAACGATGACAATTATTAACAAAATGATGACAGCAATGCCGCCAAGCATTATCGGCTTGCTACTAAAAAGAGATGATGGTTTTTGAGCCTGGGGTGCTATTTGGTTAAGATAATCCGTTGGTGTTGGATTTGTTGGTGTTTCTGGATACATGTAACTAATTTAACCATAATCAACTATAATATCAAAGTCTGCAATCTAGTGGTTTTATATTCCGTATCTATCACGGATAGCATTAAAGTTTTGTTGAACTTCCGAACCCGAAAGCGCGCGATTATAAATAGAAACTGATGATATAAGTCCTTTAAAATAATATGATTTAGATCCATCAAAATCAGTCGTTCCGATTGTAAGAACTTGGCTTGAGTTTGTTCTGATGGGATTTATGTATGCGGCAGAATATACCTCGGTTCCATTAATATAAATTTTGGCTAGAGTCCTGTTATATGTACCAACGATATGGTACCAACTATTTGCTAAGGGTGCTGGAGAATTAAGGCTTATATCAAATACTCCACCTACGGACCATCTCCATTTGTTAGAGCTATTGATGCCTAATTGGAAACAACTATTGCCAGTAGTCCCATCGGATGCGTATTGTTTTGCTACGATTCTTTGATAACTACTGACAAATGCATCTGGGTTTACCCAAGCTTCAACTGTAATAGCATCAGTTAGGGCGTCCAAGTTTGCGGCATTGCCAACGTCAACATAATCGTCTGTACCATCAAATGTCAAGCTTCCCCAGTTATTTGAGTTATACCCTACACCATTCATCAATGCGCCATTATTGCCGTTATCGCTAAGGTCTGTCCAGCTAGTCCCTGATCCAGGGTATGACATGGCGATAGCACTATCTAGACGAACGACTGTTGGAGTAGTTAATCCGTAGTCTATACAATCTCCCAAAACAGGTGAGCTATCGTTTGTTATTTTGTAGCTTTGTTGATCTTTGGTCGCTGCGACACAAAATGATTGTGGGTTAGTATGGTTAATCACTACATACTGATAGGTCGTATCTAGGCTATTCGGTAGATTCAATCCATTATTTACTGAGCTTAGTGTGGTTGGGTATGCACTATTGATGACCTGGTCCATCTTGATTAATTTAGCAAAATTATTTAAATCAGATTGTAATAATGCTTCAACTGCTCTTTGATTAACTCTTGTATAAGAGATGATTGTAATAGAAGCAAGTATTCCGATAACGACGATAACAACCAATAGTTCGACAATGGTAAACCCACTTAAAGACGGTATTTTATTAGACTTTCCACCCGAATACATAACGTAAGTATAAGAAAGATAAGGTTGTAATGCAAGCGGAGGTTTTGAGTTACACTCTAACAGAGGTATAATTAATAGCGACATGCAAGACGCCAAAGAAGAAGTTCGGTCACGGTTAAATATAGAAGACGTTATCGGTGAATACGTCCAACTTAAACGTGCTGGACGAAACTTCAAGGGTCTCAGCCCTTTTTCTAGCGAAAAAACCCCAAGCTTTATTGTCAGTCCAGACAAACAAATTTGGCATGATTTTTCATCGAACAAAGGCGGCGATATCTTTACATTTATTATGGAAGTCGAGGGTATGGATTTTCGCGCTGGCCTCGAACACTTGGCACGAAAAGCAGGTGTTGATTTGACCGTCTATGACAATAAAGGCAGCCAAGAAATGTCGAGGCTTAAAAAACGAATGCTAGAGGCTAATAATTTAGCGGCAAATTATTACCAGCAAAGTTTGATTCAAAATCAGCATGCCAAGGATTATGTCGTTGGGAAGCGTGGTTTGGACAGAAAAACTATCCAGGATTTTAGGCTTGGATATGCTCCGACCAGTGGCGACGCTTTGGTCAATTTTTTGAATAAAAAAGGTTTTACTGGCCAAGAATTATCAAAAGCTGGTTTAACCAACCGTTTTGGTGGTGACTTATTCCGTGGTCGTATGGCAGTACCCTTGATGGATAGTATGGGTCAGGTGATTGGCTTTACTGGGCGTATTATTGTTGACGATGACAATTCGCCAAAATATTTGAATACTCCGCAAACTTTGTTGTACGACAAAAGTCGCCATGTGTTCGGACTATCGCAGGCCAAAGAGTCAATTCGCCTTGGTGACCATGCCGTAATCGTCGAAGGGAATCTAGACGTTATTAGTAGCCATCAGGCGGATATAAAGCAAGTTGTGGCTACGGCCGGGACGGCTTTGACCGAATATCATTTGCGTGCTTTGTTGCGTCTGACTAGTCATATCAGTTTGGCGTTCGACAACGACAAGGCTGGCTTGGCTGCTACCGAGCGGGCAATTACGATTGCTCAAAACGTCGGTGTCGAATTGAGTATCATCTCGATGACGGGTGGCGCAAAAGACCCAGACGAGCTGATACGGCGCGATTCAAAATTATGGAAAGATGCAATCGATAGCGCCGAACCAGCAATTGACTGGGTGTTGAAACAGTATATGGCACGCGAAGATCTTGGTACGGCGGCCGGAAAACGTCGTTTTACAACAGCAGCTCTAAATATCGTCAAAGAATTAGTTGATTCTGTCGAAAGAGAACATTATATTGAAAAAACGGCTGCGCTGAGCGATTCGTCGGTCGAAGCTTTGAAGGATAAATTATCCAGTAGTGGTAGCGGTGAACAAAAAACTTATAAACCAGTGTCCGGCCAAACAAAAGCAAAGCAAGAGCAGACTGATTATCAAGACAATTTATTGTCAGTCGCCCTAATTAACGGTGAAACACACGAGTTGTTTCGTCAGGTTGATCCGCTAATTTTTATTGGCGAGGAAAGAAGGGCAGTTGTTGATTATCTGGTCAATAATGGTGGTAAATCTTTGTCTGATACTCCCCAGCAGTTGAAAAAATATGATATCTATGTAAAGATATTATTACTAAAGGCCGAGACACGCTATGCCGACTGGAACGACCAAGCTCGTTACTTCGAGGCAGCGGAGTTACTCCGCCAAGTTGCTATAGAGCACAAGAGAAAAGAAAAAGAAAAACTAACACAAGAATTGCGCGAAGCCGAAACGTTAGGTGATGACGTTGCGGCAGAAAAAATACGTAACATGCTCAATAAGCTTATTAAGGAGATACAAAGTGGGCAAAGATAAAGAAATTGAAGAAGTAGAAAATACTGAAGTAGTTGCGTTACCAGAAGATATTCTGGAAATTGACCCAATTGATATTCCTTTGACCAGTATTGATGGTCCAGCGCCAGACGAACTAGTGGACGAAGAAGAAGATGACGAGGAGACAATTAACAGTGGCCAATATTTTGATGATGCCAGCGATGATAGTGTCAGATTGTATTTGCGCGAAATTGGTAAGATTCCACTTCTTAGCTCGGAAGAAGAATTAGCGCTTGCCAAAAGAGTTATTGAAGGCGACAAAAGGGCAAAAGATAAAATGGCCGAGGCAAATATGCGTCTGGTAGTCTCAATCGCTAAACGCTACAGCGGACGCGGACTGGACTTTTTGGACTTGATTCAGGAAGGTAACACTGGTCTTTTGCGTGCTGTCGAGAAATTTGATCCTGAAAAGGGCTTCAAATTTTCAACCTATGCGACTTGGTGGATTCGCCAAGCGATTACTCGTGCTATTGCCGACCAGGCTCGAACAATTCGTATTCCGGTGCACATGGTTGAAACAATTAATAAATTGTTGCGTACCCAACGTCGTATGACTCAAGAGCTAAACCGTGAACCAACAATCGAAGAGCTTGCTAAAGAATTAGAGATGGAACCAGCCAAGGTTGAATACGTCATCAAGATTAAACAAGACATTACATCGCTAGATGCTGGTGTCGGTCGTGATGGCGAAGACGAAGATTCGGTATTGGGTGATTTTATCGAAGATGGTGAAAGTGCGACGCCAGAAGAGTCGGCAACCTCGCAGCTTTTGAAAGAGCAAGTTCAATCAGTTCTTTCGACACTTTCAGACCGTGAACAAAAGATTGTCAAGATGCGCTTTGGGCTTGAAAACGGCAAAAGCCATACCCTCGAAGAAGTGGGTAGGGAGTTTGCAGTGACCCGTGAGCGTATCCGTCAAATCGAAGCCAAAGCACTTGCAAAACTACGCAAGCACAAAGATGCCAAAAAGCTTCACGAGTATTTGAGTTAATCTTTAAAACCTCTACTCCTCCTCAATCCAACCCCTCAGCAGCCTATCTCCTTGCGCGCTAAAAACGCCGAGATTCATTCTTGGTTGTCTGCGTAACGACCCATAAAGGGATCGCCTTCACGCAATTGATTACAATTGGTTCAGGTAGTACTCGACAATCCAGGAATAAATCACGTCGTTTTTACGGCAATTCAATGGGCCGCCTTGGGGTTGGGTTTCGAGGTTATCACTGCTGTGCCGTAAGTCACAACCTATTCGGTATGCGCTAGCCGACAATTCGACCATTGTATTTGTCAGGACATCTGCAGCCCGAGTTCGACAAGACGCTGGGGCTCTTGTTCGAACCCGGAGCGAAGCCGTTCTGACGGGTACAATGTGAGAAGTGGCGAGGTTGGCCAAGGAATAGGACCCGTCAATCAAGGCAGCAGATAATTATGCCGAAGATTCTAAAACTCAATGTCTATTAACAAGCTTTCAACTTGCTCGTAAAGGTGGTTCAGGCTGCCGTCGTTGATAATATAATGATCGGCGATGGCGATTGGGCCACCTTTTTCGATGTTTTCGATTTCGGCCCAGTCACGCTCCTCGGCTTCATGGAAGTTAAGCGGTCGGTTTGGCCGATTAGCTAATCGGTGGTGACGAACATGCTTTGGCGCAACTACGGCGACAACAATTAACTCACCAGGAAACTCTCGTTTGAGGGTTTTGTATTCTGTCCAAGAATAAAGTCCATCTGCAACTATTCGATGTTGTCCGGCGTCAATCAGGCCATGAATTTGACTTGCTATACGCTTTGCGACGTAATCTGTACCTTCTCTTGCCCTTAAGTCTTCACGAAACGGTTTTTCGTTTTCTTGGGTTTGCTCTAGGCCAGCCTCAGTCATGGCGTCCAAAACGACTCCACCAAAATATACTTTTGGGTATCCTTTATTTACGACATAATCTACGGCTGATGATTTACCGGCGCCAGCAAGCCCGACGAAGGCGATGATTTCGATTTTGTTTGCACTCATACCAATAATTGTAACAGATTGCTCTATACTATCTACCATCTACTAACTACTATCTACGACTCTGGGTTATACTAGTAGTATGGTAAAGAAACTAGCGATTATTGACGGTAAATCAGTTTTTTATCGTGGTTATTATTCTATGCCGGGCCTGTCACTTGCTGATGGAACGCCGACAGGGGGAGTATATGGGTTTGCTAATTTAGCAATCGAGCTTATAAAAAAACTTGAACCAGACTATGTCGCTGTTGCATGGGATAAAAAAGATACAAATATCAGGAAACGCAAGGCAATTTATCCAGATTACAAGGCTGGCCGCAAAAAAGCGCCTGACGATTTTTATGCCCAGATTCCAATTTTATACGAGTTGCTGGACGCTTTTGGATGGCCGCTTTACGAATTGGATGACTATGAGGCTGATGATATCATGGGGGCGTTTGCCAAAGAGGCGACCGAAAAAGGTATAGAGACTTATTTATTAACGAGTGATTTAGATGCTTTGCAATTGATAGGGCCGCTTGTGAAAGTCTGTGCTCTGAAAAACGGTCTTTCTAATCTGGAAGAATTCCATGAAGAATCTTTTGAAAAAAAGTATGGTATTCGCGTTAATCAATTCCTCGACTTGAAGTCGCTAAAAGGTGATTCGTCGGATAATCTGCCAGGTGTACCAGGCATTGGTGAAAAGACTGGTATTCAATTATTGCAGCAATATGAAACTCTCGATAATATTTATGATCACATTAGCGAAATTAAACCGACTGTCGCCAAAAAACTTACTGAAGGTAAAGATTTGGCATATATGAGTAAGGAATTAGGTCGGATTTGGACCGAAGCACCAATAAAATTAGATTGGGATGTGGCTGATGTTAACGACACTGATCTAGACAAAGTTGCGGCAATTTTGAAAAGACTAGAATTTTCTTCGTTGGTGAATAGATTGCCAAAGCACATGCAGGCTGCACCTATATTGTCTAAACCGCAAGATATACCAATAAGTCATTTGGCTGAGATTCCTTGGTCGGGTAGTCTATATATCAATGGTCCATTAATTTTGGATGTTGTTGATGATGAATTGTACGTGTCCATGGGCCAAAATATGATTTCTCATACCAAAATAACCAATATTGATAAGATTATATGGAACGCTTTAGAGCTGGCTACTATAATTAATTACGATATTAAAAAGCTTTATCATGATTTGGCACAAAATGGTGTTTTTGTCAGATTTAGCAACGTTCATGATATTCGCCAGGCGGCGTTTTTGATAAATCCATTAATGCGTGACAGGAGCCTAGCTGGTCTTTATGGCTCTGATATTAGTGATGATATCAAGAATATTATTTCTGCAATTTGGGTTGTTTATGATATGCAGTCTAAATCATTTAAGGAAGTGCCTAGTATAGCCAAAGTTGCGCATGAGCTTGATTTTCCGTTGACGTACATTCTGTTTTTGATGGAGCGTAAGGGCATAAAAATTGACCCAGAACTTCTTAGGGATATGGGAAGGCGCTTAGGTGAAGACCACAAACGACTTGAACAAGAAATGTATTCGATGGTTGGCTATGAATTTAATATTGCCAGCCCAGCTCAGCTTTCTGAAGTCTTGTTTACCAAACTGCAGCTACCGACGGCTGGTGTTAAAAAGGGCAAAACTAGTTATAGCACTGGGCAAAAAGAGCTAGATAAATTACGAGGTCAACACCCAATTATCGAATTAATCGAAAAGACTCGCGAGCTTGCTAAGTTGAAGAACACCTATGTTGATGTGCTGCCTGATTTGGCGGATGATAATAACCGCATACATACGACATTCAATCAGGACGTAGCCAGCACGGGCAGGCTGAGTAGTATCGAGCCAAATCTTCAAAATATACCAATCAGGTCAGAGTTGGGGCGGGTGATACGTAATGCCTTTATTGCTGAAAAAGGAAAGGTTTTTGTTAGCGCTGATTATTCACAGTTCGAACTTCGTCTGGCGGCATTTTTAGCTGGTGATACTAAAATGATTAACGATTTTAACAGCAATGTTGATATTCATATCAAGACGGCCAGTGAAGTATATGGCATTCCTATGGATGATGTGACAAAAAGCCAGCGTCGCAACGCAAAGGTAATTAATTTCGGCGTTTTATACGGTATGAGCCCGCATGGGTTGAGTGCTGCGACTGGCATGACATTCACTGAGGCTAGAAAATTTATTGATGAATATTTCGAATTACGCCAGCCAATCCGTAAGTATATAGATAGCACCATAGAACAAGCTCGTATCAAAGGTTATGTCGAGACATATTTTGGTCGCCAACGCCCAACGCCCGATGTTCTTAGTAGTAATTTTATGGTTAGGTCGGCTGCTGAGCGAGCGGCTGCTAATATGCCGATCCAGGGTACCGAGGCAGACTTAATGAAACTGGCAATGATAGCAGTTGATAAGCGGATTGATGGCATAGGCGATCAGATACTTCAGATACACGACAGTATTATGATAGAAACTTTGACCGAAAATGCCGAGCAAGTGGCTGATATTTTGAAAGAGACAATGGAAAATATTGCGCCAGAGATTGGTGTAAGGTTGAAAGTAGATGTATATATTGGTAAAAATTGGGGAGAGTTATAGATGGCAACGATGAAAATAACCAAATTAAAAGCTAGTGCCGTAGTGCCCGAATACCAAACCGAGCACGCATCGGGTATGGATTTATGTGCATGCCTAGACGAGCCAAGAATTTTGAAGCCAATGGAGAGGGCAATGATCCCGACGGGGTTGGCTGTCGAACTGCTGCCCGGATACGAAGCGCAGATTCGAGCGCGTAGCGGTCTTTCGATTAAGTATGGGCTAACGATGGTTAACGGTATCGGCACAATTGACGCTGATTACAGAGGCGAGATTGGCATTCTGGTGATTAATTTAGGCCAAGACGAATTTGTGATCGAGCCTGGTATGCGAATCGCACAGTTGATAATAGCCAAATACGAAAAGGTTGATTGGCAGGAAGCTGATTCGCTAAATGAAACAGCGCGTGGTGATGGCGGCTTTGGCAGCACCGGTGTTAAAAATTGACATATATACCAAAGAATATTATAATCTTAGCAAATGTCTAGATATAATCAAACGCAAATATTACCAATTGCTGTGATTTTAGTAATTATAGTTGTTGCTATTGTCGCCCTGGTGTCAGCAGCGCGCATGTTATTCTTTTCAGGCGCTACAACTAAGACTTCGTCCAATCAAAGCTCGAGTCAGCAGGCGTTGCTTGATATATCTGTTGGTCGCGAAGTGCGCATGACGACGCGTGGTCCAATTGTAGCCAATGAAGATTTCAGAAACTATGAAATAGTGATAAACTCCTCAAATCGTACACTTACGGTTTTCGAGGGTTATAACAATAAAGTTGTAAGTAAAACCAAATTGCCAAATACTGTCGCGGCTTATGAGCAATTAGTCTATGCCTTAAATAGGGCAGGTTTTATGAATGGCAGTGAACTTACTGGTGACAACAATGACGTCAGGGGTATTTGCGCCACTGGTCAATTGTATGATTTTCAAATGCTAAACAAAGACGAAAAGGTCAAAGACCTTTGGACGACGTCTTGTTCTGCGGCTCGCGGTTCGTTCAATGCCAGCTTGAAAGTGATCAAAAAATTGTTCACCGATCAGATTCCAGATTTTAGGTCAAAAACAAGCGGTCTCGGATTTTAGTTAACATTTAATAAGGATTATCGGAGGGTTTTGTGCCCGAGCTTCCAGAAGTCGAAACAGTTAAACGTGGTTTGAACAAACTTATTGTTGGTCGCAAGGTTCAAACCGTGTCATCCGACACGGCAAGGAGCTTTCCAAATTCGAAAACGGATGTCAATTTATTTTTAATTAAAGCCGAAGTTACGGGCGTACGTCGTCGTGCCAAAGTCTTGATGATTGATTTGTCGTCTGGCTATACACTTGTAATTCATTTAAAAATGACAGGGCAGCTGGTGTTTGTCGGCGCCAGCACTTCTATCCCATCAGAACGGCTTCGCGCTGGGACTGACAAGGGCCCCGGCGCCTTGTCAGCCTCAGGCTGCAGATGTTCCGATGAAACAGAAGTGCAGCCGCCTCGCTACGGTGGTGGCCATCCGAATGACAGTCTAGTCTGTAGTTTGCCCGACAAATCAACGCGCGTAACATTCGAGTTTGATGATGGATCGCATCTGTATTTTAATGATCAGCGCAAATTTGGTTGGGTCCGATTAATACCGACGCCGGAAGTGCCAAATATCGATTTTATGAAACGTGTCGGTCCTGAACCACTGGAAGCCGACTTTACTGCCGAACAGTTTGCTGCGCGCTTTACACGACGCGCCAGGACAACTATCAAAGCCGCCATCCTGGATCAGTCGGTTATTGCAGGTGTTGGCAACATTTATGCTGATGAAGCGCTGTGGGGAGCAAAAATTCACCCAGCGCGATTGGCTGGCGCCATTACGAATGCTGAATTCAAAAAACTATATACTGAAGTCCGCGCCGTTATGAATTTATCAATCGAAAAAGGCGGCAGTACTAATCGTAATTACGTCGATGCCGAGGGTAGAAGGGGAAGTTATATGGATTTTGCCCGCGTTTTTCGTCGTGAGGGCCTGGACTGTCCGCGTTGTAGCGCTGAAATCATCAAAATTCGCGTTGCTGGCCGCGGAACTCATATTTGTCCGGCTTGCCAGGTAATTGGTAGGTAGTAGATGGTATTTGGTAGATGGTAGAGTCAAAAATTAGACTAACCCATCTGCAATTTATTACCTACCATCTACCAACTGGGCTATAATAAGATTTGATGATAACGCTGCTTACTGGTGAAAATTCTTTTGAGATTAGACGATCTCTAGATAAGATTATCTCTGATTTTATGGGTCAGCCCGAGATGATTGATGGTGCTGACTTACAAACTGCACAGCTCTTTGACGCCTTGATGAGTGTCAGTCTATTTGCCGACAGGCGTCTGGTTATTATTAATAATCCAAGTTCTGTCAAATCCATCTGGTCATCCTTAGGCGAGTGGTTGCCTAAAGTTTCGGAGGATATCCACGTTGTTTTGGTTGAAGCCAAGCCCGACAAACGTACCTCAACTTATAAGATGCTGCAAGATTATGCTGTCACAAAAGAATTTCAGCCATGGACCGATCGTGACATGTTGCAAATTGAAAGTTGGGTGATTAATGAAGCAAAAAGCCAAAATGTTGTTTTAGACAAAAAATTAGCGCGGTTATTGATTCATAGGGCAGGAATCGACCAATGGCAATTATTTCACGCCGTTGAAAAACTGGCGCTGGTTGATGATGTTTCTGTCGAGACGATTAACGAAGTAATCGACGCCAGCCCGGCCGAAAATGTTTTTAATCTTTTTGAAACTGCGGTTTGTGGATCAATGAATAATCTGCGAACGACGTTTAATAATATCAAGCAAACGGAAGACGTTTATAGGTTGTTTGCATTACTTTCGACTCAAGCTTTTCAATTAGCCGTTGTTGCCAACGCATCCAAAGCCGACAATGTAGCAAAAGACTTTGGAATACACCCATATGTTGTATCGAAAGTGCGGGCACTAGCAAATGACCTAGGCAAAGATAGAATAGCCAAAATTATTTCAATTTTTGCTCAGTCGGACAGTGACATGAAACACTCAAAAACCGACCCGTGGGCAATAGTCGAGCAAACTTTAATCAAAATAGGCAACGCTTACTCAACCTTTTAGTCATAAAAAATGACCTGCGAGTGCAGGCCATTTAATTTATAAACTAATAAATTACTTAGTAGCTTTTTTTGCAGCTGCTTTTTTGACTGGCGCTTTTTTGACGACAGCTTTTTTTGGAGCAACTTTTTTTGCAGCAGCCTTAGCTGGAGCGGCTTTTTTGACGACAGCTTTTTTAGCTGGGGCAGCAGCAACTGTTGCGCCGGCGTTTTTTGCAATCTTTGACAAACGCATTTTGCGGCGGGCAGCAGTATTTTTCTTAATCAAGCCTTTTTTAACAGCAGTGTCTAGCTCGCTGTAAGCGGCACTTAGATTTTTTGCTGTTGGTTTTGCGATAAACGCATTAACAGCTGTTTTAATATCGCGTTTTGTAGCGACATTTCGTTCACGGCGTTTAATGGTTTGCTTGGCGCGTTTGATAGCGGATTTGATAATTGGCATACTTGTTTCCTACCTCTTTAAAATAATAATACAATCAATGGTGGATTATAGCGGAAAAGGTAAGAGTTGTAAAGAGACGCATTGACCAGCAGACGATACTTATGCTATAGTAGCCTCAAAATCTAGGTAAAACAAAAAGCTAGGGTATTATATATACATGAATGAAGCTGACATAAAAGTCAAAAAGCAAGTTGTCGAAAAAATTAAAGCCTCAACGAATATTTTGATTGCCGTGGGCAAAGACCCGTCGGTCGATGATTTATCGGCTGCAATCGGTTTGGCCACGCTTCTTAACAAGATGGACAAGCATACGACGGCTATTTTTAGCGGTTCAATCCCTCCTGCGATTAACTTCTTGGATCCAGATAAGATTTTTGAAAACACTGTCGATAGTCTGCGCGATTTTATTATCGCACTTGATAAAGAAAAAGCTGACCACTTGCGCTACAAAGTCGAAGGCGACGTAGTCAAGATTTTTATTACTCCTTATCGAACGACAATCACGGGCGATGATTTAGAGTTTAGCCAAGGCGACTACAACGTTGAGTTGGTGTTGGCTTTGGGTGTGACGAATCAGGACCATTTGGATACAGCTTTGTCTGCACACGGTCAAATCTTGCACGACGCGACTGTTTTGACTTTCAGCGTCGGCGAAGAGACTAGCCAATTGGGCACTTTGGATTGGCATGACAGTGGTGCCAGTAGCCTATGCGAAATGATAGCTAATATTAGCGAATCGCTTAAAAGTGACAAGTCGCTTCTTGATAAGCAGATTGCCACCGCCTTATTAACTGGTATCGTTGCATCAACTGAAAGATTTAGTAATACTCGAACCACCTCTCAGGTAATGACAATCGCTGCTCAATTGATGGCGGCAGGTGCAGACCAGCAGTTAATTGCAGCTAAGTTGCAAGAATCTCATGAGATAACGTCTTTACCACCAGAGACTCAGCAGAATGAACCGGTTAATATGACCAATGTTCCATCCGTAGAGGCGAGCAGTGAGTCCACATTGCCACCAGATGGCAGCCTAGAAATTAGCCACGAACCGGGCGGCTATTCTGTTGCCGAAGAGCCGCCAGTTGACACTGGAATGAGTACGTTGCCAGAAGATATGTCTATGGACACGACGCCACCACCAGCGCCTTCAATTCAACCTGATGCGGCTGGGGATTTGTTTTCGTCAACGATTGCTCCAGCTTATTCGTACGCGCCAGAACCCGAAATTCCAGCTGCTTCGGCATCTACTTTTACACCAGAACCTCAGCCGCAATTTGAATCGCAATTACCTCAGCCACAAATGAGCGACGTCGTATCAGTTGGCCACGAACCGGTGATTGAACCACTTCTTGGGGGCACATTGAATGCAACTACCGACCAAGCCGCCGAAGAAGCAAGAAAAGAGTTAGATGCTCAGCAAAACAAGACGATTTTGTCACACACTTTTTTAGGCAATAATGCGTCTGCGTCTAGCGGACTTCCAGTGAATGGTGTTGACCCAGCGGATAATGCCCAAACCGTAGATATATTTGAAAGTGCACCGATGGCTAACACGCCACAAATGCCAATTTTGCCACCGCCACCGGTAATGCCAGACTTTACGACATTGCCACCTCCACCACTACCTGACTATGGCTCTATGGCAGTTGACCCAAGTTTAAATATGCCTCCAGCCCCATCGGATAACGATCCAAGCCAATTCCAGATACCTGGACGGGGTTAGTAGTTAGTAGGTGGTAAATGGTAGGTAGTGGGGAGCGGGTAGCTTTTTGTTTTTCACATACAAAATACCACCTACCATATACCATATACCAACTACCACGCTATAATGAATGAAATGAATGATAGCGTAATACTCATTGACAAGCCATCTGGCATGACTAGTTTTGGTGTAGTAGCTCGTATTCGACGCGTTTTGACTCAGCAAGCTGGTAAAAAAGTAAAAGTTGGGCATACTGGAACGCTTGACCCATTTGCTACGGGGTTAATGATTTTAGTTGTAGGCCGCGAATGTAAAAATGCCGGTTCATACAGCAAGCTGGATAAAGTGTATGAGGCGACTATTCGCTTAGGTCAAACTAGTACGACTGGTGATCCAGAGGGCGAAATTACCGACATTCATAGCATTGCACCATCTTTAGCCGAGCTATCGGAAGTGCTTGAATACTTTAAGGGTGAAATATCCCAAACACCACCAATTTACAGTGCCATAAAAATTAATGGTCAGCGAGCTTATGACTTAGCGCGGGCAGGTAAGCAACCAGAGATGCCAGAGCGCAAAATAACTATTCACAGCCTTGATTTAATTGACTATAACTATCCACTATTAAAAATTCGTGCACACGTATCAAGCGGCACTTATATAAGAACTCTGGCAGAGGATATAGGCAAGTCGTTGGGGACGGGCGCTTATTGCACCGAGCTAAGGCGAACCAAAATCGCCGACTGGGATATTAGTCAATCAAAATCTCTGTTAGACATGGGAATTGCTGACTAGCTTTAAGTCTCTAAACTTGAAATCACACCTCATCACGCTTATACTTAATCCATGAATTATGAAAATGACGAGTCACAATCAAGTGGCTTTACGATTGTCGAGCTACTAGTCGTCATCGTTGTCATCGGTATCCTTGCTGCTATTACGATAGTGTCATATAGCGGTATCTCTCAGCGTGCAACCGTTGCATCGCTAACCTCAGATCTTGATAGTGCCTCAAGGCAACTAAAACTCTACCAGGTAACTAGTGACACATCTTCGTACCCAACTAGCTTTGATGTTAGCAACTGTCCAATTCCGGCCGATAATGCCAGATGCCTTAAACCAAGTTCTGGCATAAGTTATACGTCGTACGTATTTAACAACAGCATAACTCCACAAGGCTTTTGTATCACAGCCGCTAAAGATTTGACTATTTATCGTGTAACTAATGATAGCGCTCCGGTGCAGGGGGATTGTTTGGAATATGGACAAGTTTTACATCTGGACGCAGGCAATACCTCATCTTATCCATCACCATTTAATGGTACAGCATGGGCTGATCTTAGCGGTAATAACAATAACGGTACTTTAATTAATGGGGTAGTATATTCAGGTGCTAACGGTGGTATATTTAATTTTGACGGGGCGACTAGTTACGTTAATATTCCAGGTAACAGCACTCTTGAACCTCAAAGTGTAACAATTGTCGCATGGATAAATATGAGCACCAGCGCTCCTACTGCGAGGAATATATTTTTGACCAAATGGAACGGCTATTCTTGCGAAGTTGAAGCTACCACCAGGAGGCCATATTTTAGGCTCAATGGCCCTGGGGATGTGTATTCAAGTGACAATCTAGTTTTAGGTAATTGGTATCAGTTTGTCGGTACTTTCGAAAAGGGTGTAGGTGCAAAGATATACCTAAACGGAGCGCTAAAAGGCTCTCGATCGACCCCTGCTGGTATTAGTTATACTGCCAACAGTGTTTTAAATATAGGTAGATATGCTGGCGGGGTATATTTTAAGGGGTCGATATCAGACGTCCGTATATATAATAGGGCGCTGGGTGTTGATGAAATTAACCAATTATTCAATGCTATCCATGACAGATATGGCGTATAGCGTAGCGAATAATGAATAAGGGGTTGAAACCTGTGCAAAACTTTGCTACAATCCATATCTGATGATAAAAGCAGATATAAAAGCTAAGGCTATTGCTTTGGCTCAAAACCACAAGGAAGACGTTGGCGGATCTCAAGCCCAAGCGTCAGTATTGACGACTCGTATCACCGAGATTACCGAGCATCTAAAGGTGAATAAACACGACTTTATGGCTCGTCGCGGTTTAAAACAAATGGTTGGTAGGCGTAAAAAACTGCTCAAATATCTTGAGACAACAGATTTTGAAAGCTACAAATCCACCGTCACAACACTAGGACTCCGCAAATAAAGCGGAGTTTTTAGTTACTTTAGGTTATTCACGACGAGAACATCTTTGTTCTCGTTTATGTAATTTTGGATGTCAATATCTTGTAAGAATTTTGGCAAAATCCACGACTCTTTCAGATTAATAAAACCGACATTTTTTATTTCGGCTATGCCGTGAGTGGTACTAGATAAATCAATATTTTCATAATCCTCAGTGTTTTCAATGTTGAAAAAGAATTCAACTTGTTCGTATTCACCGTCAAAAAATTGTTGAATGAATAATAGGCGCCCGATTTTTGGGGCAATTCCAGTTTCCTCAATCATTTCGCGTTTCAGCCCGTCCAAAATGGCTTCATTTTCGTCCAGTCCGCCGCCTGGCGTACACCAAAAATCGCGCTGTACGCCATGATGGTCAGCTGTTAATTGCTGGGCAAGCAATTTGCCATCTTTAAAAACTATTCCTCTAACTGTCATTCTGCGCTTAGTCATGCATTTATTGTACACCACGAAGTAGGGACTAAACTCGTTTGCAAGTTCTCGCAAACGAGGATGCGTTAGTATTAATACACGCGTTGATATATAATAGGACCCAAGCGAGTCAAGCGGACTAAGTGGTGGATAGAGTGGTTTGTTAAATAACAAATTTCTGTACCCGTTACTTAAGCCGTCAATATAATTAGACCGCGGCTTATAAATAAGGAGGACATAAACTATGTCTACTATCAACCCAAGTGGCAAAGAGATTATTTCAGTAACCACAGATTTTTGCGGACGTCCGCTAACACTAGAAATTAACCGCGTCGGTTTTCGTTCAACCGCCAGCGTGCTGGTGACTTACGGCGACACAGTTGTTTTAGGAACAGCTATGGTCAGTAGCCGACCAGTCTTGATGGATTATTTTCCACTAAGTATTGACTATGAAGAAAAGTTTTATGCAGCCGGCAAAATCTCTGGCAGCAAATTTATTAAACGCGAAGGTCGCCCAAGCGACGAAGCTATCCTAATCGGTCGAATAATTGATCGCCCAATTAGGCCGTTGTTTCCAAAAGGCTATCGCCAAGAAGTTCAAGTTGTGGCAAGCGTTTTGTCGATGGATCCAAACTTCCGCCCAGACTCAATTGCTATGATTGCAGCCTCTAGCGCTTTGATGCTGACCGGTACGCCATTTGATGGTCCAGTTGCTGGAATCCGAATTGGACGCGTAAACGGTGAGTTCAAAGCATTCTTGACGCCTGAAGAACGCGCAAAAAGTGACCTTGACCTAGTTGTTGCTGGTATCGAAAGTGGCATCACCATGGTTGAAGCTGGCGCCAATGAAGTTAGCGAAGAGGTTATTGCCGAGGCTTTGGAATGGGCGTTTAAGGCTTATCAGCCAGCAATTAAATTGCAAAAAGAGTTAACCGCTAAAGTTGCTCCTGCTGCATTGGAATACGAATTGATTCTGCCAAATGCTGAGTTTCAAACAGTGGTTGACGGATGGGTTGATGGAAAATTGGGTGATGCTTTGCAAAAACCATACCCAGAGCGCAACGAATTAGTCTCGACTTTGCGTTGGGCTTTTCATGATCAAATGCGCGAAAAAATTGGCGAAGATTACGATAAAGTTCACGATGAGTATGATGAAGCATTTACTTCTGCATTGCACAAGGATGTGCGCAAGGGTATTATTGCCAGCGGTACGCGTCCAGATGGTCGCAAACTCGATGAAGTCCGTCCATTGTCATCCGAAGTTGGCGTTTTGCCACGAACTCACGGATCGAGCATATTTACACGCGGTCTAACACAGGCGATGAACGTTGTGACCTTGGCGTCGCTGGGTTTTGCTCAGATCGTCGATACTATGGAAGTCACCGAAGGTGAGCGTACCTATATGCATCATTACAACGCCCCTGGCTTTACAGTTGGCGAAGTTCGCCGCCTAAGTGGTCCAGGACGACGCGAGATTGGTCACGGATATTTGGCCGAGCGTGCACTTATACCAGTTTTGCCATCAAAAGAAGATTTTCCTTATGCAATCCGCAGCGTCACTGAAATCATGAGCCAAAACGGCTCGACATCGATGGCCGCAACTTGCAGCAGCTGTTTGGCATTAATGGACGCGGGCGTGCCACTCAAGGCTCCGGTATCTGGAATCGCTATGGGTCTTATGATGGATGGCGATAAACCATACGTTTTGACCGATATTGCCGATGCCGAGGATTTTGCTGGTGATATGGACTTTAAGGTTACAGGAACTAGCGCCGGCATCACAGCACTTCAAATGGATATGAAGGTTCATGGATTGCCAATTACTGTTCTTCGCGAAGCACTTGAAAAAGCTAAAGCTGGCCGTGCATTCATTCTAAAACACATGATTGAAACGATTGCAGCGCCTCGCGAAAAACTCAGCCCATACGCACCACGTATTGAAAAAATCATGATTAACCCTGACAAAATTGGTGCAGTTATTGGTAAAGGCGGCGAAACTATCAAAAAAATCACTGCCGAAACCGGCGCTCAAATTGATATTTCTGACGATGGCCTAATAACAGTTGCTGCTGTTGATACAGCTGCAATTGAAAAGGCTATGGCTTGGATTAAAGGTCTAACCGAAGAACCAGAAGTAGGCACAATCTACGAAGGCAAAGTTGTTACTATCAAAGAATTCGGTGCATTTGTTAATATTATGCCAGGAATTGATGGCATGGTTCACATCAGTGAATTATCCGACAAACGAGTCGAAAAGGTAACTGACATTTTGACGGAAGGCCAAATCGTCAAAGTCCGACTTATTGGCATCGACGACCGTGGTCGCCTCAGCCTCAGTATCAAAAGCGTTACCGAATAAGTCTATTCCCACTCAATAGTGCCGGGCGGTTTGCTGGTGACATCAAGCGTAACACGATTAATTTCAGGTATCTCATTCGTTATGCGATTAGATATTTTTGCCAAGATATCGTATGGTACGTGGCTCCAGTCGGCGGTCATACCATCTTCGCTACTGATTGGGCGTAGCACTATTGGGTGTCCATAAGTACGTCCATCGCCCTTAGTGCCAACTGACCTAACATCAGCCAACAAGACTACAGGGCATTGCCATATGGCTTTGTCTAAGCCGGCTGTCGTCAGCTCTTCGCGGGCTATCGAATCAGCTTTTCGAAGGATATCAAGACGGTCGGCGGTTATAGCACCCACGATACGGATTCCTAGCCCTGGACCTGGAAACGGTTGTCGTTCAACTATTTCGGCTGGTAACCCCAATTCTTTGCCGACTTGTCTAACTTCGTCTTTGAAAAGTGTGCGTAGTGGCTCAACAAGCTTGAACTTCAAATCACTTGGCAAACCACCTACATTGTGGTGACTTTTGATGTTGGCTGTACCTGTGCCTCCGCCCGATTCAACGACGTCTGGATAGAGGGTCCCTTGGACCAAAAATTCTACTTTTTCGTCATCTTCATTAACGATTTCACGGGCTGCTGATTCAAAAGATCTTATAAATTCTCGTCCAATTATTTTTCGTTTCATTTCGGGGTCAGTGACGCCAACTAGGTTGTCGAGAAACTGTTTTTTAGCATCAACAATCTTTAATGACACGCCAGTTGCATTAACAAAATCCTTTTCGACTTGCTCGGCCTCGCCCTGGCGCAATAAGCCGTGATCAACAAATACGCAGGTCAATTGTTTGCCGATGGCCTTTTGAACTAGTGCGGCTGCAACGGCTGAATCTACGCCACCGGACAAGCCGCAAATAGCTCGCTTGGTGCCAACCTGTGATTTGATTAATTCAACTTGGTCTTTGATAATGTCTGTTGATGTCCAAGTCTTTTTTAGGCCGGCGATCTTAAAAAGAAAGTTTTCCAAAGTCTTTTGTCCGTATTCTGTGTGCATGACCTCTGGGTGATACTGCACGCCAGCAATTGGCAAGGATTCATGCTCGAAAGCAATAATCGGAGTTGATGCCGTAGATGCAAGGCCGACGAAGCCGTTTGGTATAGCGGTCACTGCGTCGCTGTGGCTCATCCATATCTTTTGTTGTTCTGGCTGATTCGACAGCAGTTTTCCAGGGTTGTTTATGGTCATTTGGGTTCTGCCGAATTCAGGCGCGTTTTTTTCAATAGTGCCGCCCATTGCCTGAGCCATTAACTGGAATCCATAACAAATGCCCAGCACTGGTATGCCGGATCTAAATATCTTAGAGTCTATTTGCGGAGCCTTGTCTTCATATACTGATGATGGCCCACCTGACAGTATTATGGCGCTTGGGTTGCGCGCAAGAATTGCCACTATTGTCTCTGATGAAGACATTATTTCTGAATATATTTTTGCTTCGCGCACGCGACGGGCAATCAACTGCACATACTGTGAGCCGAAGTCTAATATAATAACTGTTGGTTTGCTATTTTTCCGATTAATCATATACCTATGATATCAGGTAAGCATTGTATGATTAGTTTTCCAGGGTTGAACCCAGAAAATGATAGGCGGACCCGAAGAGGGTTGTAATTTGGCCTAGTCCGTGCTAATATATTAAGTACTTAGTGATAACCTCTCGCAAGACAACTTAAACAGATATAGGTATAGTGAACAAAAAACAAACGCTTCTTGAACAAATTAAGGCAGATATTATCAAAAATAATATCTGTCCGGATTTGGCTCAAGAAGCCAAGAACCTAGTAATGGGGGATGGCAATATCAATGCAGAAATCGTTTTGATTGGCGAAGCGCCAGGAAAAAATGAGGACGAGCAAGGTTTGCCGTTTGTCGGAGCCGCTGGTAAGTTTTTAGACGAAATGCTAAAAAGCGCCAATATGGTCAGAAGCGACGTTTTTATAACAAATATCGTCAAGTACCGCCCACCCAATAATCGCGATCCCAACCCAGAAGAAAAAGAAGCCTTTTGGCCTTACCTGGTGCGTCAGCTGGATGTTATTCAACCTCAGGTTGTGGTGACATTGGGCAGGCACAGCATGGAATACTTTATTCCCGACAGGAAGATAAGCGAAATTCATGGACAGCCAAAACGAATAAAGTTCGGCGATACAAAAATAGTGGTTGTACCACTGTATCATCCGGCTGCAGCCCTTTATAACGGCAGTATGCGCGCTACTTTAATCGAAGATTTTAACAAGTTACCAAAAATAATTGAAATTCTACAAAACGAAAAGGAGAATACATAAAATATGGGTCAACAAAGACTCGGAAGCGTGAAACAGGACGATCAATCAAAACGTCCCAACACTTATTCCAAACAACGATCAAGCAATACTGTCTTAAATAAGACAGCAACTAAAAAAGGCGACGCCTACAGGGCGCAGCGCCGAACTAGCGAAAACGTAAATATCCGTGCATCACAGCACGTTATTAACGTTCCCGTTAACAAATCAATTTATAACGGATACGGCGGCAGGCAATTCAGCCCAGCCGATCAAAAGAAACGTCCACGAACTAATGGTCCAAAAATCAAGATTATGCCAATTGGCGGCTTGGGCGAAATGGGCATCGGCAAAAACATGATGGCGATTGAATACGATAATGACATTATCGTTATTGACGCCGGCTTTTTGTTCCCAGGCGCAGATTATCCAGGTATTAATTATATTATTCCTGATATTACGTATCTCGAAGAAAACAAGCACAAAATTCGCGCTCATATCTTTACGCATGGTCACTTAGACCACATTGGCGCATATCGCCACATGGCGCACAAGATTCCAGCACCGGTTTATGGCACCAAGTTTACCTTGGGCATGGTTCAAAAAACCATGGAAGAGGCAACTAGCGGCTATGAACCGACATATATCTTTATGGATCCAGAAGCTCACGAGCAAGTTCAAATTGGCGACAGTTTTAATATCGAATTAGTCCGAATGGACCACTCGATCCCTGACTCTGCCGGTATAATCATCCGCACGCCACTTGGTGTATTAGTACACACGGGTGACTGGCGCTTTGAGTCAGAACCAGTTGATGGACGCAAAGTTGACATGGAACGACTGACGGAAGTATCGGCGCGTGAAGGCATCTTGCTTTTAATGAACGAATCAACCAACTGTGAATCAGACGGAACCCACAACAATACTGAGTTTGATATTCAGCAAAGCATGGGCCAGGTTATGGATAAATATCCCAACAGCCGTTTGGTGATGAGCTGTTTTTCTAGCCAGATTCATCGTATGCAGTTAATCCTTGAAGAAGCCAAAAGGCACGATCGCAAGGTCGCTTTCGCTGGATACAGTATGATTCAAAACCTTGAAGTCGCTTTGCGCGCAGGTGCGATTAGAGTGCCACGCGATGTAGTCGTCAAGATGGAAGATGTCGTAAAATTACCAGATAACAAAGTGACGATAGTTTGTACGGGATCGCAAGGCGAGTTTAATGCTGTCTTGAATCGTATGGCTAGCGGTAGTCATAAATTTATCAAAATCAAAAATTCTGACGTAATCGTGTTCAGCTCTAACCCAATCCCGGGCAACGAAAAATATGTTGCGCGTACGGTTGATGGATTAATGCGTGAGGGCAGTGATGTCATTCAAAACGGCAAAACTCACCTAACCGGCATTGGCCCACTTCACTTGTCGGGTCACGCTTATCACGATGACCACGTCAAAATGATTAATTCGCTGAACCCAAAGTTTTACATGCCAATTCACGGCGAGTTCCATATGTTGGTTCACAACGCCGAGATTGCTGAATTCAAAGCTGGCGTCAAACATGACAATATATTTGTCTGCGACAGTGGTGATGTGCTTGAAATTACTCCAGAAGGTGCCGCAAAGGCTGGCCGAATTGCTGCTGGTGGCGTCATGTATGACGACAGCGGTGCAATCGTATCAGAAGTAGTCTTAAAAGACCGCATCCACATGGCTACTGAAGGTATGTTTGTAGTTATATTGACTGTGCAAAGAGGTACAGGCCGACTAATGACTAGCCCTGATATCATCAGCCGAGGCTTTATCTATCTACGCGATAGCGAAGAATTGATGGGCCTAATACGACAATATCTAAAGCAAAAAGTTGCCAAGACTTTCTCTGGCAAACATGTTGATTTGGACGTCGTCAAGAAAGAATTAAAAGACGAAATCACTCATATTTTATATGATCAAACTAGGCGCACGCCTATTGTTATACCTGTTATCAATGAAATAGGTGGTCAAGGCCAAGGTCAAGGTCAAGGTCAGAACCAAAATCAGGGGCAGAGTCGTGATCAGCAAAGGCAGCCTCGTGATAATCAGAATCAGCCGTCTCGTCCATTTATGCCCAAGAATTTTCCACCACGACAAGTGCCAGATACCGAAGCAGTTGAGCCAAAAACTCGTTCAACTTTTCGCGAATATTAATAAGCATTAGCCGCCGTACAGAACTCAATAGCTTTGCAACATGCTTGCTGGCACTCGCATCTGTATTCCTAAGTGTACACGTTCTTGGTTATAGTAGTCTAGATATTTGCTTAGGTTCGCTTTCTGGCGGGAGAGCGGAA
>JBAQEV010000024.1:0-9043 GCA_049286925.1 Saccharimonadales bacterium (SeqCode) | reverse complement strand
CAACTAATCCTCCAACCTTCACCCTAGATGTTTTTAAAGGTGATACTACTTATCGAGTTACTGACGATTCAGCGCCAGTGGCGGTGGTGGTGTCTGGTTCTGATACTTTTGCTATGGCTTGGGGTGGTGCGAGCTATGATGATGGACGATCTATAGTTCAAACAAGTGACGGTGGTTATGCGATAGCTGGTTATACGTATAGTTATGGTGCTGGAAACGGCGATATGTTCCTAGCTAAATATGCATCAGGCGGAACTTTAGCCTGGTCTAGAATCTGGGGTGGTACAGGTGCTGACTATGGATATTCTCTCGTCCAAACAAGCGACGGTGGTTTGGCAGTGACTGGCTATACAGCTAGTTACGGCACTGGAAATGACGATGTGTTCTTGGCCAAATATACATCAGATGGTACTCTATCTTGGTCTAGGACTTGGGGCGGTACGAGTGATGATACTGGATATTCTCTCGTCCAAACAAGCGACGGTGGTTTGGCAGTGACTGGCTATACAGGTAGTTACGGCACTGGAAATGATGATATGTTCTTGGCCAAATACGCATCAGACGGTACTCTATCCTGGTCTAGGACTTGGGGTGGTGCTGCGAATGATGAATATGGAGATTCTATAGTCCAAACAAGTGACGGTGGTTTTGCGGTGACTGGTCAGACAGAGAGTTATGGAGCTGGAAGCGGTGATATGTTCCTAGCTAAATATACATCGGCCGGAACCTTATCTTGGTCAAAGACCTGGGGCGGTACGGGATCGGATAGTGGACATTCCCTTGTCCAAACCAGCGATGGTGGCTATGCGGTGACTGGAGTGACAGATAGCTATGGCTCTGGAAGCTTCGATATGTACTTAGCTAAATATACATCAGATGGTACTCTATCTTGGTCCAAAACCTGGGGTGGTGCAGGTGCTGATTATGGAGAATCTCTCGTCCAAACAAGCGACGGTGGTCTGGCGGTGACTGGATTGACAAATAGTTACGGTGCCGGAAATCATGATATGCTCCTAGCTAAATATACATCAGATGGTACTCTATCTTGGTCCAAGACCTGGGGTGGTGCTAGTGTTGATCGTGGGTATTCACTCGTCCAAACAAGTGACGGTGGTTTGGCGGTAGGCGGCTGGACAATTAGTTACGGTGCCGGAAACGACGATACGTTCCTTGCTAAATACGCATCCGACGGTACAATAACCAACTGTTCATCACCAATGTGTCAAAGCCCAACTGCAACTGTAACAACTCCATCGCCAACAGTCGGCAGTCCAACTGTAACCGTAACAACTCCATCACCGACGGTTACTAGTCCTTCGCCAACAGTAAGTGCTCCATCGCCAACTACAACGGTGATAGTAGCGCCATAGTATGTTTAGGAAATAGGGAATTGGTAGATGGTATATGGTGGGTAGTAGGTTGTGGCTTCCAAAAACCGTTGCGTAAGTAACCCACATCTGTTATAATCGACAGCTGATTAGTAAAAAGTAATAAGGAATTATATGACAAAAGCAGTCGTTAAGATCAGTGGCAAGCAATATATTGTCGCTGAAAAAGAGACCCTACTGGTGGACCTCCTCCAGGAAGGCACAAAAGAGCTCACTCTGGACGCACTGTTGGTTATCGATGGCGATAAAACGCAAGTCGGCAAGCCAACCGTAAAAGGTGTCAAAGTAACCGCCAAGGTTGTTGACGAGCTAGTTAAAGGTGATAAAATCCGTGTTATCCGCTACAAAGCGAAAAAGCGTGTTCACAAAGAAAACGGTCACCGCCAAAAATATACTAAAATCGAAATTATTTCGATAAAGTAATAAAACCAAATCCCCGCCAACAAAATAGCGGGGATTTTTTTATTGTGTTCGTGCTATAATTGTCCTATATAAAGAGGGAATATAAACAGTGGCAACAGTAATATCAGTTACTAATCAAAAGGGTGGTGTCGGTAAAACGACGACCGCTGTAAACCTGGCGTATTATTTGGCCAAAGCCGACAAAAAGACTTTATTGATTGATTTTGACCCTCAGGGCAATGCTACGAGTGGTCTGGGCATCGATAAACAAGACCTAAAGCTGACGATGTCAGATGTTGCGATGGAAACCGCCAAATTGGATGAGGTTGTAATACCAACAAAGTATAGTAATTTTTTCATTGCGCCATCAACGCCATTTTTGGCAAATACCGAGGTTGAATTGGCCCAAGCCGAGAGGCGATTTTCGCGATTAAAAAGTGCTATTGATGCAAGCGAATTTCATTATGATGTGATAATTATCGACAGTCCGCCAAGCCTGAGCCTGCTGACGGTTAACGGATTGGTGGCTACAAATTATGTCTTGTTGCCAGTACAGGCGGAATTTTACGCCCTAGAGGGCCTGGGACAGCTGCTAGAGACCATGAAGCTGGTTCGTAAGGGCATGAACCCTACTTTGGAATTGCTGGGTGTCTTGCCGACTATGATGGACACGCGAACAACACTTAGCGGTCAAGTATATGAAGAGATTAAAAAACATTTTCCAGGCAAGGTTTTTAACACGGTTATACCACGTAATATTCGTCTAGCCGAGGCACCAAGTCACGGATTACCAGTTGGGGCTTATGATCGTTTTTCAAAAGGCGCAAGGGCGTATAAATCGTTGGCAAAGGAGGTAATTAATCGTGTCGGCATCTAAAAACAATTCAAAGCGTGGACTGGGGCGTGGTTTTGAGGCTTTAATACCCGTCGAGCTGTTGGACGAATCTTTTGACCCAACCGCATCGCAAGACCAGCAGGTTAGTGAGCTGCGTCAGATTAGGATAAATGAAATTACTGCCGATCCAGATCAACCACGACGAAGTTTTGATGACGAAGGTCTAGAGGATCTGGCTCAATCAATTCGCGAACACGGTATTTTGCAGCCTATTATTGTTACGCCGCACAAGGGTGGTTACAGAATCGTTGCTGGTGAACGACGTTTTCGGGCTTCAAAGATTGCTGGCATTGCAAAAATACCAGCGTTAGTACGTAAATTATCAGATCAGCACAAGCTGGAAATATCTTTAATTGAAAATTTGCAACGAAAAGATTTGAACGTCATGGAAACCGCGACAGCTTATTTAAAGCTGCGTGACCAGTTTAATATGACACTAGAAGAAATTGGCAAAAGGGTAGGCAACAAGTCGGTCAGCGCAGTAAGTAATAAATTGCGACTTTTAAAACTGCCAGCTTTCGTTCGTAAAGAGATTATTAACGGAAATCTGACAGAGGGTCAGGCGCGTCCGATTATTGGGCTGGATGAATCTTTGATAAAAAAGATATTGCCGATGATTATGAAAGGCGAATGGTCTTCTCGCAAGGTTGAGCAGTTCATTGTTGACCTAAAAATAAATAAATCCAATGAAAAACTGCCAGATTCTAAAAAAATCACCGAGAAGCCATACGCAAAACAACTAGAATTTATTCAAAGTCGTTTAAAAACTGAAGTTAAAATTCAAAGTAATGCCAAAGGTGCAGGCAATATCATTATTCGATTTAAGAATGACGACGATTTCAAGCGATTACAAAATTTGTTGGGTAATTAAAACGTTCGGATTTCGTTGAACGGAAAAATTCTCATATAGACCGGGCCGATTACGTCATAGAGGGGAATTGTGCCCAGCCCGTTGCGTGAGTCATATGAGTACGAACCTTGTCGATGGTCGCCAGATACAAATAATTCGCCACTTGGCACTTTTGTTTCGATTGATCCGCTGGTCGGAGTACCGGGCTCGCCGTTATTAGAGTCGTCTGGGTTGAATCCATTTGGGTTGGCATCGTTAAAGACCGTATAATGACCGTCCCTTAAGACTACGCGTTCGCCGCCAAAAGCGATTACTCGTTTAACAATATATTCATCGCCGATACCACTGGTGTATTGAGGGTTTTTAAAGACGATAATTTGACCGCGTTCGGGCGAGTATGTCTTGCCCTGTACCTCGGCGATTGTTACTGCCATGCGATTAACGATTAATCGGTCGCCAGTATATAAGGTATTTTGCATGCTTGGCCCCAGTACACTAAAACTGCGAAAGACAAAAGAATTAATTAAAAGTGTGCCGATTAGTACACATACAACAAAAATCGTGATGCTAATTGCATCTTTGATAAAGGGATAGCGTCTGAAAAACTTACTTTCCATACTTTATCTAACTATACACGTTTTCTTGTCTGTTGGATAGTAAAAAACTCATGTTTTGATGCTGGGTGGTGTTTTCATTAATCCCCAAGTTAGGTATGATAGTATGTGTATTTATGAAGAAAAAGCATTCCTCATTAGATGGTTTTATTCCACGACGCCCTGGTGACAAACTGGGCGCCTTGCATCTTGATGGCAGACAAGAGGCATCTTCGGATATGCCAGAAAATAAATTATTACATACTACAGGCAGCGATATGGTGCGCGCTTTGGGAGATTCTGATATGGGCAGAGGATTAGGAAGGTCTGATATTGACGAATCGTTAAAAGAAATTGACGAAGGCCTGATTCCAGAAAAAAAACTTAGTCGCCGACAGCGACGAAAGATGGCAAAAAAGCTTAAACGTCCAAGGAGTTTGGCTAATCGTATAACCAGATGGGTCGTCTTGGTATTATTAATAGTATTACTTGGGGCCGGCGGATATGTCGGGTATAAGTTTTTTAATGCCAGCGGCAATATATTACAGGGCAGTGTTTTTGATATTTTTAACAGCAAACCATTGCAACAAGACAGCAATGGGCGAAGTAATTTTTTGATACTGGGCACTTCCGAGGATGATCCTGGCCACGGCGGAGCCGGATTAACTGACTCGATTTTGATAATTAGTGTTGATCAAAACAAAAAAGACGCATACATATTTAGTATTCCTCGTGACTTGTATGTGCAATACGGTATGGCATGTAATGCTGGTTATTCGGGCAAAATCAACGAGTATTTTAGTTGCGTAAATAGCGGTACAAATGCGGCCTCCGAACAAGACAGGCTAACCAAAACCCAAGAATTCGTTGGTAATATTGTTGGTTTAAATATTCAATATAGTGCACATGTTAATCATACGGTCATCAAAGAAGCAGTTGATGCCGTTGGCGGTGTTGAAGTAGATGTTCAGGGCAGCAACGGCGCGGCAGGCGTCTTGGATCGCAACTTTGATTGGCGCTGTAACTATACGTGCTATTTGGTAAAGTACGATAATGGTGTATATCATTTGGATGGCGAGCATGCTTTATTCCTTTCTATGGCGAGGGGTGACATAGCTCCGACATATGGCCTTGCCAATTCAAATTTTGACCGCGAGAAGAACCAGCAAAAAATACTTATCGCCCTAAAGGACAAAGCAATGACCACTGGCATTTTGACGAATTTAAGTGCTGTGACTAATTTAATTGACGCGCTGGGCAACAACTTGCGTACAAATATCAAAACTGACGAGATTAATACGTTAATGCAGGTTGCAAGTAACATAAAAAGCAGTGACGTTTATACTTTAAGTTTTGTAGAAGAGGGTAATGCAATTATGGCAACGGGCAATGTTGGCGGTGCCAGCGTAGTTATACCGGCAGCCGGAATCTACGAATACGGTGCTCTTAAGACCTATATCCAAAAAAGCGTATCCAGCGACCCAGTAGTCCGCGAATCGGCACCCATAGCCGTATTTAACGGTACTGGCAAGGTTGGGTTGGGTCAAAGTGAGGCTGATAAATTAACCAATGCAAATTACAACGTGACATATATTGCAACTGCGCCAAGCGGCAAATATGAAGCCGTCGAGGTTTATCAAATCGGCACCGACAATGCTGGTACAGCTGAAGCTTTGGCCAAGTTGTTTGGCGTGACTATCAAAACAACCACTCCGCCAGTAACGGTTGATGGCGAAACTGGGTTTGTTATTATCTTTGGCTCAGTGCCTAGCTCTAGCTAGATTCGCGCTCATTTGTTATACTGTCAACAGATATGGAGTTTCTACGAATCGTCAAACGTCGCTCGTTTTTAAATGAGGTAGTGTATGTCGGATTAAATGTCGGACTGGCTATTACCTTGGCGGTAATTGTTAGGGTTACGGGGTCTTTGCTGCCGGCATTCGGCATCGTGCTGCTTAGTATGTGGCGCGTTTTTGGCGTCAGGCCGCGTTTTTGGTTTGCCAATATTCAGACAAACCTAGTCAGCACTATCGTCAATGTCAGCTATGTCGTTTTTTTGTACATAGCCAATACTACAAGTGCTAGTGACTCTACGATCTTGATTATTCAGAGCGTTCTGGCAACGCTATATATATTGTGGTTGTTGGTTTTAAAGCCACGATCCAAGCGAATTTATATAGTATCACAGGCTGGCGTAGCGTTGTTTACGGGCGTTACGGCGATTTTTGCGATGTCTTATGGATGGATTGCGACTCCAGTGGTCTTGCTGGTTTGGTTGGTTGGATACGCGGCCGCCAAGCACGCGCTGAACAGTTATGATAACGAAAGCCATTCAATGTTTTTGAGCCTTGTTTGTGGAATGGTTTTGACAGAAATCGGTTGGTTGGCTTATCACTGGACAATCGCTTATAGGTTGCCGCTGATTGTTGATATTCCGTTGCCACAAGTTTCGATTATTACATTATGTTTTGGGTTTTTGACTTATAAAGCCTACGATTCGTATTATCATCACCAAAAAATTCGCTTGAACGACATCATATTTCCATTGGTATTTACAGTCAGTGTTGTTGGTATTTTGATTTTGGCATTTAACAACGTTAACGCTGCGATTTAAAAGACAGGGCGTAGTCGTTTTGCTTTATTATCTGTAGGGAGTGTTGTTTAGCGTATTCGATTAGGTCGGGGTGCTGAACGGGGTCAGCTTCGATTGTTAAATAGCCTCCAGCCGACAGTTTGGTGTCGGTCTGGTCGATTAATTGTTTAATTAGCGCAGTGCCACTGTCGTCAGCAAATAATGCCAAATCGGGCTCATAATTAGTTTCGGTTGACCGTTCCCAGACTTTGTCCACGTATGGCAAATTGGCTATTATAATATCGGCTTTTTTGGCGTAATCTTGCAATAAATCGCTGTTTAAGGCCATTATATCGGCCTGCAAGGCGTGGGCATTTAAAGTGGCTACTTTGAGCGCATCATCACTGATATCAGTGATTGTGACGTCAAGATGTGGAAATTCTAGTTTTGCAGTGATGCCTAGGCAGCCGCTGCCGGTGCCAATGTCGATTAGGTTGGTAGGTGGTAGGTGGTAGGTAGTAGGTAGTAGAATCTCACGCAACAGCTCGATGATGGATTCGGATTCGGGGCGGGGGATTAGGGTATCTTGGGTTACATGGAACTTTCGGCCATAGAATTCTTTAAAACCCACGATATAGGCTATTGGGATTCTTTTGATACGTTTTTCAAGGTATGAGTTGGCTTGTTGCAAGATATTTGCGTCCAAATTGTCCTCGGAGTGGGCGTGCAGGTATGTTCGATTTTGGTTTAAAGCATACGCCAAAATCACCTCGGCATCAAGCAACGCGGTAGATATACCGGCATCGGTTAACTGTTTGGCTGATTCAGCCAGCCAGCTTTTAATTGCTGGCGTTGGCTGCGGCAAGTTCGCGCTCATAGTTTTGTAATTGTTCGATTAAGTCGTCGATATCACCGTCCATTGCCATGTGGATACTGCTGCGTGAATAGCCAATTCGGTGGTCGGTTATGCGGTCCTGAGGGAAGTTGTAGGTGCGGATTTTTTCGCTGCGGTCGCCCGATCCAATTAGGCTGCGGCGCTCGGCGGTCATTTTGGCTTGTTCGGCTTCAACTTTTTGTTGCAATAGTCGGCTACGCAAAACTCCCATAGCTTTCAGCTTGTTTTTAAGTTGAGATTTTTCGTCTTGGTTAATAACCACCATTCCAGAAGGGATGTGGGTGATACGAACGGCGCTGTCGGTGGTATTAACTGACTGGCCGCCATGACCACCAGAGCGATAGATATCGATGCGGAGGTCGGCTGGGTCAATTTCGATGTCGGTTTCTTCGGCTTCGGGCAATACTGCGACTGTTACAGTGCTGGTGTGAATACGGCCCTGAGATTCGGTTTCGGGCACGCGTTGAACGCGGTGAACGCCAGATTCAAACTTTAATTTAGAGTATGGAGCATCGCCCTTGACACCAAAAATAACTTCTTTGTAGCCGCCGGTATCGTTCATGCTTTCACTGATTAGCTCGGTTTTTAGTGAATGAGTTTCACAGTAACGCAAATACATGCGGTAAAGTTCGGCTGCGAACAAACTGGCTTCATCGCCACCAGCGCCAGCGCGGATTTCGACAAGGATATTCTTTTCGTCGTTTGGGTCTTTGGGAGTTAGCATCAAAAATAGATCTTCCTCGATACGGTCGAGGCGTGATTTGATATCAGCGACTTCTTGTTTGGCTATGTCGGCCAGCTCGTCGTTGCCTAGGGCTAATTCTTGGGCTTCTTCAAGTTGTTTTTTGAGTGTTTGACGGTAGGTTGCTGTTTCGATTAATCGACTAAGCTCGCCCAGGCGTTTATTTTTGCCTGAAAAATTTGGGTCAGCGTATGCCGATGGCTCTGACAAAAAAGCCGTGATTTCGTCTTTTTCTTGCTGTAGTTCGTCAATGTTGAGTATTATTTGGGTCATATTTACCTAACTAGGATGATATTAATAATCTTATTGTAACAAAAAAGAGACTATCAATGTTAGATAGCCTCTTTTTAAAGATTTGCTAGTTGTCAGCTTTTTTAATTTTGCGAGCGTTAGCTTTTTTAGCTTTGCTGGCAAGAGCTTCTCGGCGAGCTTCAGCAGCAGCAAATTTAGCCTTAAATCTGTCCACACGACCTTCGGTGTCTATAATCTTTTCCTCGCCCGTAAAGAATGGGTGAGAAGCTGATGAAATGTGTACCTTAATGAGCGGATAGTCATTGCCGTCTTCCCATTTAATGGTTTCGGTAGTTTGCGCGGTGGACTGAGTCAAAAACGCAAACCCAGCCGCCTCGTCGCTAAATACGACAGGGCGATAATCGGTTGGGTGTAAATTGGTTTTCATAATTTGTCCATTCTACCTGTTTTTGGG
>JBAQEV010000023.1:0-14054 GCA_049286925.1 Saccharimonadales bacterium (SeqCode) | reverse complement strand
TTTATTTTTTCACAGCGACACGCAGCTTACTACTACGCGATCGCGGATTGTGAACGTCGTTAATACTCCCTGCTATCGGCTTTTTGGTCAGTGGCTGAAATTCGGCTTCGAATCCCGACTCAAACTGGTCTTTGAAATAACGTTTGACTAGTCGGTCCTCTAGGCTATGAAAGCTGATAATTCCCACTCGCCCGCCTGCTTTTAACAGGCGAGGCAAAAGTGGCAATAAGTCTTCGACTTGTTTTAACTCGTCGTTGACTGCAATCCGGAGTGCTTGAAAGGTGCGAGTGGCTGGATGGATTTTTTTCCATCTGCCACGATATACTGATTTGATCAGATTAGCGAGTTCCCCTGTTGTAGATAGTGGTCTGTTAACGACTATAGCGTTAGCAATGGTCTTAGCTAAACCAATTGGTTCTTCACCGTATTGGTTAATGATTTGCGTAAGTTTTTCGGCCGAGGCAGTGTTGACTAGTGTTTTTGCACTTGTCTCTTGACGTCGGTCCATACGCATATCTAGCGGGCCACTATTTGTAAAGGAAAACCCTCGTTCATCTTGATCGAGTTGTGGTGATGACACACCCAGATCAACTAATATCATGTTAAATTTGCTTCCCTCTTCTGCCAGCTGTTTTGCAGCTGTAACAAAATCGGTATGCAATAACCTCGCCCCCTTGTTTGACAGCGACTCCAAGCTTTTTATAGCATTATCGTCACGATCAACCAAAACAGACTCGGTATAATTACCAGTTATACTTAAAATACGACTTGCATGACCACCGTAACCAGCCGTCAGGTCGAGATAGCTCTCCCCAGCAACCGGCGCCAATGTTTCAAGCGTCGCTTCAAGTAATACCGGAACATGCAATTGATTGTCTAGGATATGTTCTTTGCTCATTCGTCTTCCATAATAACATGGTCGCCGATTCGAGATCACCTAACTGGTAGTAAGCTTTTTGTTTTTGTATGTGTTTGTTTTTGTTTATAAGTTTCCAATTAATCTATGGTTGCCAAAGGCAGTATCATATAACGATTATTGGTTGAGAGACTTATGTGTGAGGTGGAGTTTTTTTGGGAGGTGTGTTTTTTAGGGAAGGTGCGCGGATTTTTTAATGTGGTTCCGTAGCCCACTGCTTAACTACCAGATAGTTGATCTCGAGAGTTTTCGGTAATGTGGTTCATCAAATTGTTAAGGTACATTTTTGTTTTTTGGTTAGCTAAACGTCAGAGTTGGGAGGTAATATACGCCAGTATGCCCCTGCCCTTACCGCAACCAGTTCTTTTTGAATCCCGGCATAATCAAGCAGGTGCTGCTCGATCGTCACTCGACCTTGTTTTTGGTCAAGTTCTGCTTCGGTCTTGCCTCGTCGGAATTTTACGTTAAGGTCAGCAATCTTCTCATCGAGAATACTGCCGCCCAGCGCAGATTCGACTTCGTGATCCCAAACTTGTTTTGGGTACAGATGCAAGTACTGGTTAAAGCCGCGAGTCAACACTACACCGCTTGCAAATTCATTTCGAAGTTCTGTCGGTATGGTTAACCGATGCTTGTCGTCAAGCTTTCTTTCGAAATAATCTATGCTGGCCATGTAGCTATTTACCTTTTGGCTTTCGCTTAGTTATTTTAATGTTTAGTGGTGTTTGTTTTTTTATTGTGTGGTGCTTAGCCACTTTTTTCCACTGAACTTACTATACTACCCACTGCGACCCACTTACAAGTCTATTTTGATTGTAATATCCCACCCCGCCAGGTATTTATCCACAGAACTGTGAACAAGTAGCCCTCGGAACAGATACGGCCCTAAAAGCCTGAAGCCATAAGCTGGATCGTAGTATTTTTAGTATTGCAATCAAAAGTTATCGGCTGGCCGATATATTGATGTCTTCGCCAAAGTGTTTTTGTAATCTCATGACAATCGAACCCTCATGGCGACCAAGCATTTTGCTTAATTCGCCTACTGGCACGCCATTTTGAAACTTCTCTTTTAAAATATCGTCGTCTGATTTTTTCCAAGGCATATAAGCATTTGGATACTTTTCGCGCATTTTGGCGATTTTTTCATTCCACGAGTTGGATTTTAATGATTTCTTCGTTTTGCTTTTGATTTCGCCAGCCGCTCTTTTTTGGGCGGTCTCTTCCAGGTGAGCAAATCTTTTCATGTCCCGCGCCGCTTTGTCTCGCAGCAACACATCAATCGTCTTGGCATCCTCGCTTATCTGTAAAGCCATGCGATTTATACCAGATAAATAAAGACTGCGCAAATTTTTTACTCGGCTAAGCGCCACGTATCCCATTCCTTCAACAAAGGCTTTTCGAAGGTCAATTCGTGCCGCGTCCAGTGTCATTCCTTGTGATTTGTGGACAGTAATCGCCCAAGCCAAACGCAAAGGAATTTGGGTGATACTTGCCCGCTTTTTATCACCGTCACGCTGTTCCCAGGTATCCGGCGTCATTGTTACGGTCTTGCCATTCTTAAACTCTACGACCGGATACTCAGTCAAATGTTCAAAATCAATTACCGTACCAATACTACCATTAGCATACTTGCGGTCAGGGCTATTTTTAACCGCCATAACCAACGCGCCACTCTTTAATTTAAGCGCTATCGGCGCCAACACCGACCGCTGTAACGACTCGACATAATTTTTGCTGCCAGTAGTGGACTGGCTATAGACAACCTCGTCGCCATCAATCAGTTTTAGCTTGGCTTCGTTAATCCTATCAACATCAACATTCACCGTATGCAATTCGGTAATCGTCTCGGCGTCATCCGGATACTCTTCGGTGCGCGCCAGCAGCGTTTCGGCATGATGCTGACGTAATTCTCCGGCTCGCATAGCGTCAAGAATATCCAGCAACTTCTCGTCATCCTGACGGAATTGTTCAGACAAATAGCAAATCACCGGGTCAAGCTCTTGCCAGACTTTGCTGTTTACTACAAAGCCACCAGCCCGCGAGTCGCCTCTGTTAATCGGTGGCAACTGAAAGAAGTCACCAGACATAATCAACTGGATTCCGCCCATTGGCTCGTCTTTTTTGCGTACCAATCGGCAGACCTCATCAACCATATCCAAGCGAAAGTCATGCAACATACTAATCTCGTCGATAATTAAAACGTCAGTTTTTTCGATAATCTCGCGCCTGGTTTTTGACACGTTATCAGCAAACCCATGATGGATTTCATCCGATATACCAATGCCGGCCCACGAATGGATCGTCGTGCCGCCCAGGTGGGTTGCGGCAAGGCCTGTAGTTGCCGTCACCGATACGTGCTTGCCTTCGCTTTTAGCCAGTTGAATAAATTGGTTCAATACAAAAGTCTTGCCTGCTCCTGCCGAGCCGGTTAACAACACGCTTTCTCCCGAAAGCATAATCTCGAGCGCCATCCCCTGTTTCATCTGCATCTATTGTATCAAAAAAGGACCGACATGAGGTCCTTAATTTTAAAACTGCATTAAGCTCAGCCCCTTGGTGGTTCGCCTTCGGGATCATCAAGCAGACGTTTTGCCTTGACCTCGTATCGTTTGCCGGTGATTTCACTGGTGATGTAATCTTCGTTAATTAAGTTTACAAACATGTCCAGATCGTTGCCATCCATGATAATAATGGCATCATTATCATCAGTCATCAATTCAAGCTTCATCTGGTCGGCGTATTCGATTGCCTGCTCTTGCGTCACGGCACCAACTTCAATTTTTTGCAACTTATTAACTGTCTTTTTACGGTCACGGACCAATGATTGCAAGTCCATCCCATCTGGAAAAACTAGTTTGTAAAGTTTTGCGATTTCTTCAACTTTTTTATCAGCCAGGGCTTGCTTTTTGTAGTCGTAATTAAACAAACGCTCAAATTTGCTTTGGTTATAGATGAAAATGTCGTTACCTACAATCAAAACTTGGTTATCGGCTGGCATCTTTAAACCAACATCAGCCTGAAAAGCACCAAATTTGCCATCACGAAATTCCCAAGCCGTCGAGCCATTTATGACTTGGCCTTGTGAGATAAGCTTGGCAACATAAAATGTTTTATCAGGCTGTCCCGTCAACGTAAAGCGTGCCAGGATGCCCTTTATCCTTTTAAATTCGTGGTCTTGCTCGCTAAACTCTACTATGTCGCTACGCTGTTTTTCGATCAAATGTATCAGTGTTTCAGCTCGGCCGACTTTGGCTAAATCAGTCCGCAGCAAGACATTGTCTTCGTTCTCTGACAGCTCAAAGTCACGGACTGATAGTCCAGTGCCAGCGCCCAAAGTTACAAAGTTAATCAAATCATACAAAAACAGCGGTTTGATTTGTGAGTTTAATTCGCTGTTAAAATTGGTCGAGTACGGCGTGTAATGTTTGTTAAACAAAAATAATTCGACGTTTAATTCTTTCTTAATACCGTCGGTGTTGTTGGCCCATAAAAAAATGTCCTGTGGTTCAATCGTGTTTTCCATATCCTACCTTTATAATAAAACTTTGCCAAATAATTTTTCTTCGCGCGCTTTGTTGGCCCACTTATCAGCTAGCTCGTTACTGACGTTACCAACGTGACCACGTACCCAGACAAGCTCGGCTTTAGAGTTTTTATACAACTCGTACACCTCTTTAACGATATCAATATTCCTGATTGGACTACCCTTTTTTCTCCAGCCGTTGGCCTCCCAACTGGACCCCCATTTGGTAATAACATTGACCCAAAATTCGCTGTCGGTATAAATTACACACTCATTACCGTGTGCATCGTCTAGGGCCTCTATAATAGCCCGACCTTCCATCCTAATGTTGGTTGATATTTCTTCACTGCCTAATATGGCCATTTCTGTTTCTTTGATAACCGCAAAACCACCAGCACCTGGATTAGGGCTGCAGCTTCCGTCTGTAAAATAAGTAATCATTACTATTATTTTACTATATATTTCCCCTATTTCCCATTTCCTATTACCTATTCCCCAAAATAGTACTTGATATTGCAAAGCATTAGCTTAATAATGATATTACAAGGGCATACAGCCCAGAAAGGATTTGTATGGGAGAGCGATCAATGAAACCTAAAAAAGAAATCAAGAAACCAAAAGCTAAAAAAGCTGCTAAAAAGTAGTTTTTGTAGGATGGTTAAATCTAAAAAACGCTAGTAATAGCGTTTTTTAGTTACTTTTAATCTGTAAATTGAGTACCAATCTCATTATTAAGTATTGATCGGTAGTCAGCCGAAGCATTGCCTATATAGGATTTTATTCCATCCTTAAAAGCCAGGCTGGCCGCCCCTATCTTTGAGTTCATGCCGCCCCTCCCGCTTTCCGATTTACCATCCGCCAAACTCAGCGCGAATTCGTACTCGTCGGACGAGACGCTCTTTACGACCTTGCCTTTTTTATCAAGAAGTCCGTCAACGTTAGTCAGCAAAAGCAAAGCAGATGCCCCGATATTATTAGCAATCCTTGAAGACAATCCATCATTATCACCACCATAACTGAGTATTGTCAGTTCAATATCGCTCATAACGTCGTTTTCGTTAATAATTGGCACTACTCCATTATCAAGCGCCTTGTGTATCACATCGCTTAACTGGCCACCCGTTTCTGCCTCATTAATATCATTATGCGTCACCAAAATCTGGCCCGCACACATATCATATTTTTTGAAAGCAACTTGCCAGGCAGCCACTATTGCAGCCGAGCCAAGCATCGCGAATATCGTATTATCGTGTCTGCGGCCGTTCACCCATCTCGGCAGAGATTGCTCGTCCTGCCGCCACCGCGCCCGAAGACACTACGGCAATTTGATAATCGCTACTTAACTCAGCCAGCTTTGATGCATAACCATCGATTCTGGCATGGTCAATCCCCTCTGCGCTAGACACACTACTTGAACCATATTTAACAACTAAAATGTTACTGTTTTTCATAAAATTTACCTCAAAATTAGAATATATTAATAGAATCCCACACTTGACCCCAGTAATTTTTTAGATTACTAGGCAATAATCGGGGGTGTAATCAATTCGCTAATTTTAACGCGTTTTTGCTCGGTTGTGTCGCGACTACGTACAGTAACGGCGTCGTCTTCCAACGTTTCAAAGTCAATCACTACACAGTAAGGCGTGCCGATTTCGTCCTGGCGGCGATAACGTTTACCAATATTGCCATTATCGTCCCACATAACTGCACCGAATTCTTTTTTCAAAATAGCAAAAACTTCACGGGCTTTGGCGACAAGCTCTGACTTGTTTTTCAAAAGTGGCGAAACAGCATATTTGACTGGCGCCAAATGATATGGAAATTTCATGACAATACGCTTCTCGCCGTTAACTTCGTCTTCGGTATAGGCATTTGACATAACCGCTATCACAGCGCGTTCAACACCTAGGCTTGGTTCGATAACATGAGGCACAAATTTCTCGTTAGTGCCTTTGACGTTATATTCCATGCTTTTACCTGACATTTTTTGGTGAGCGCCCAAGTCGTAATCGGTTCGATATGCGAACCCGGCTATCTCGTCTCGGCCATTTGGAAAATCATATTCGAAATCAATTGTTCGTTGGCTGTAAAATGCCCTGTCGGCTTCTGGCACTTCTAGCTCGTGTACATGCTCGGCAGGCAGACCTAAGCCTTCTTCTAACCACCTATGCATTTGCACGCGCCACATTTCGTAACTTTCTTCCCACTTTTTTGGATCAACAAAGTATTCAATCTCCATTTGTTCAAACTCACGGCAACGGAAAATGAAGTCCCGTGGACTGATTTCGTTACGGAAAGCCTTGCCCTGCTGAGCAATACCAAATGGTAAATCAGGATAAAAAGAGTCAACAACGTTGCGGAAATTGGTGAATATACCGCCAGCAGTTTCTGGGCGCAGATAACTGACGCTCGACTCATCTTCCATTGGACCAACCGAGGTCTTAAACATCATATTGAACGTTCGGACCTCTGACAAATTATTGCCAGCTGGACTTTTTATATCCTTTTCCTTGATAAACTTATCCATATCAGCAAATGTCATACCGTCAGCGCTAAAGCCAGCATCTTTGATGATGTGGTCGGCACGATGACGTTGATGCGTTACCATATCTTCAACCAATGGATCAGCAAAAGTCGCAACGTGACCTGATGCAATCCAAACTTTTGGATTCATAATAATCGCAGCGTCAACACCGTACATATCTTCGCGGTCATCAACAAACATCTTCCACCAAAGTCCCATGATATTGCGCTTCAACGAAACGCCCAAAGGACCGTAATCCCAAGTTCCAGAAAGTCCACCGTAAATATCGGATCCCTGGTAGATGAATCCGCGCCTTTTAGCCAGGCTTACGATTGATTCCATTTTCTCGTTCTTGGTGGTATTACTTTTAGTCATAATCTGCATTATACCATAATCGTATCTTAAATCGATGCATGTTGGCGAACAATTTGCAGGCAATCGCTCGTTATTGAATCCACCCCACCAATTTGAGCAATGACTTTGAGCGGCCTTGTCGCAATAAGACGCAATAATTTGATATGCTCGGAAGTTATTTCGCCGTTATCATTCGCAACTAATGACTTTTCGCCGATATCATAACGATATTTTTGGTCCTGAAGTAATTTTTTGCCAGAATTATCATGCCACAAACTGAATTCATAGCCCAAAAGTGCCGTGTAGTGTAAATAAAACCAAATCTGAACGATATCCAGTGATACCGAACTAGAATCAAGCCCCGCCAAAGTTTCTGCTAAAACGTCATACCACTCGGCATCATCAACTGTTTCGCTGGCTGAAGAGACTAATTTTATCGCCGCATAGGCAAATTGCATCCGATCGTAATCTTCCATGATATGCCGGAAGAAATGATCCAGCCTAGATGAAGTAAGAGTCCCCATTTCACCCTTTCCATCAGCAATTACAACTTCACAAATTGCAAACAGTTCAATCCCCCCGGCCAAACGACTTTTTTCACGCCGGACGCCCTTGGCCATCACGCTTCGTTTGCCGTTTGGTGTCAAAAGCTGCAAAATTCTGTCAGCCTCGCCGTAATTTGTTCGCCGCAGTACTATCGCTGGCGTTCGATTCGTTTTCATAGACCCAAACGCTTAACGGCAGTTACTAAATCACCAGGCACCATTTTGGTTTTATCTAAAATTTGTTTGACTCCATATGGCCCTAAATCTTCAATCGACATTTCATTTGCCAGATTGGTACACAAGATGACGGGTATGTTACCGGTGTCCTCATACGACTGCAACTCGTGAAGCAACGCAAACGCTGTGCTGCCCGTCAGCAAGACATCCAAAATAATCACATCAGGTACCGACCTATCTATCATCCCAATAGCATCAAGCGCGTGCAAAGCAATCGACACCTTATACCCAGCCTGCCCCAGAATACGCTCGTATTGTTCGGCCAGCCATTTATCGTCTTCGACAATCAGTACTGATGCTGCCTTCATAGTAAACTTAGTTGTTTAGATGCTTGCAAATCTATATAAAACGTAGCGCCATCGCGATGCTTCATAACACCTATCTGTCCATTCATCGCACCAGCAAACTGATTCGCAATAAATAATCCCAGCCCACTGCTTTGTGGCCTGGTATTAATCGGAGCAGCCGATTTTGACAACTTTCCCGTCAATTGTTTTAATGCGCCAGCTTGAAGCGCGGGTCCATAATCCCTGACACCCAATCGAATTGTCTTACCGTTATTAACTGAACCAATTTTTAATTCGACAGTTGAGTATTCATCGGCATAATGTAGGGCGTTATCGCCAAAGTTAACAAGAACCCTGCGCAATAAATCGCGATTAGCTACTAATAATACTTGTCCCCGGGCAGGAACAAATCTAAATTCACGATCATGCGCCTCGAAAAGCGGCGTCAGCTCACGCACGACGTCCTCGCAGAGTTGTTGGGGGTTAATTGGCTCAATATTGAACAATGAGTCCGACATCCTGACCGAACGCGTCAAATCACTCGTCAAGCGCAATGCCCTTTCGCTCGTCAAACTAATCTGACGGAGCATGCGTTTTTGCTCGTCGGCCGTTATATCGCCTTCTTCAAGCATTAAAGACAGTTGACGCATCAAAGCTAAGGGGGATTTTAACTCATGCGCAGCCGCGACATACGATGGCATACCATCAACAGACGACCCAAAAATAAGCTCTTCGTGCTCCCCTTTTGCTGCACTCATAACAATATAATTGTATCACGTTAAACCAACTCTTTTGTTGTTATTTAACGAATTTTATTGTCTTAACTAGTGCGTCGAAATCTTTTTTAAAAGTATTAGCATCGGTACGAATTGTCAGGGTTTTGTCGCGAATTTTAAAGATAACCGCATAGCCACGAATGTCGTCAGAAAAGGCACCACTTAAACGAACACCACTGCTATTATCAACCTTAACGCTGCTGGACTTCAATTCTCCCTTTTCCACTTTGCTTTCATAGCCGGCAATCACTTTATCGTAATCTTTCTCTTCGATAGTTACGCGCAAAGCAAATTGGCGAGATGCGCTGACCGGTGGTACCACTTTTGGATTCAAATATGCTTCGTAAATACCACCATTAGATGCGTCCTTGTTGACGTAAGCACCCCAAGTCTTCGGATAATTAAAAGAAACACTGCCATAATCATCAGGTCCAACAAATGTACGATTTGGCTCTTTTTCTTTTTCTGCAAATTTAGTTGCATCATCATCAGCTTGTTCTTTTTTAGCCGTCACGACCGCCGACTCGATCTGGCCGTCAACATCGGTCTTTTTTTCGATGAATTGCATATACAACCAAGCCGACAAAACAATCAATCCAACTACAACAACAATCAAGCTGATGGTTGAAATCATCCAACTTTTTACTGAGCCTTTTTCTTTTTCGTGTAGATACTGTGTCATAGCGACATTATACTTGTGCTTCTGCCGGCTGTAAAGGTTGGATAACATACAGGTGGTAGGCGCCGACGCTCTTTTTTTCTGGAACACCGACTAATTCAAACCCAAAACTTATCAGGCTCAAGGGATGATTCAAGCGCGTAGCCTCGTTTTGGACCCACCTACCGATTCTTTTCATGTCCCTCATCACCGAAAAAACATAAATGATAGTTGTGTCGTCAGGAATTTTAGCAGTCCAATAATCAGCAAACCGTGCATCTACCCGCTTGTCTTTGCGTGACATGAATCGCGATATGGCAAATAATACTGGGTTTAGTTCGTAACCAACCGCCCTAGCACCAAACTTTGACGCTTCACGCAGGACCACTCCTCCACCGCTGCCAATATCAACCAGCAAATCTTTCTTGCCTAATGGATAAAGCTCGTGCAATGCAAGTTTTATATACTTTTTTTGACTTGGCACATACGGTGCGCCATAAAAAGCGATTACTCCAAATGTGAGAAAAAAGAATAGGATTAGCAAAAGCCAAACCATCAGGCGCTAGCCTCAAAGTCTTGTTTGATAACCTGAATTTCGTTTTTCAGTGACATTAAATCTTTCTCAATTTCGGCCGCTAATTCTTCCGCCTTTTTAAACTTATCGATCGCACTTTCCAGCGAAAAACTCTCACTGTTAAACCAAGCAACTAACCCAGATAGTTCCTCGGTTTTTTCTTGGATTGTTTTATTTGCTTTGGACATTTTTTACCTCCGCTTTTATTAAAATTTTGCTTGTCTCAACCTCAATCATTTCACCAACTTTCACACTCCCTTTCAACAAGGCATACCCCCTAGCCAATACTAAACTAGGGTCCAGCTGAGCAACAATATTTTGCATATATTTTAAGTTGCGGATTTTGTCATCTATCGCTGATTCCATCTTGCCGACAGCAGTACCCAACATTATCCGAATATTTTGTTGGCATTGATTAATTGCCAAGTTTACCCGAGGCAATAATGACTCGACTTGTCTGTGAACTGAACGAATTATTTCGTTTTTATCTGGCACTAAAATTTGGGCAGCGTTACTTGGAGTAGCCGCCCGAACATCCGCCACTAAATCCGCCAGGCTTTCGTCCGTCTCGTGCCCTACGCCCACTAGTGTTGGCACGCGGCTTGATGCAATTGCCCTTACCAAACGCTCATCATTGAATACCGCCAAATCATCGGCACTACCACCACCACGAATTATTACGATAACTTCGGGCAAGTCTTCTTTGCTATTAAAGTAATTAATGCTTTGAATGATTTGGTCAGCCGCCACATCACCCTGTACTTGAACATGGCCGACATCAATCTTCAAGCCACCCCACCTATCATTAACAATCTTTATAAAATCAGCGTACCCTGCCGCTTGCGTACTGCTGATAACCGCAACGTATTTTGGAATGGCCGGCAAAGATCGCTTGCGCTCGGGCGAAAACAACCCTTCTTGATTTAGTTTTGCTTTCAAAATCTCGAAGCTTTTTTTGATTGCCCCTTCACCACTCGGTCGAATTGTTTTAATAGTCAGGCTAAACTTGCCCCAAGCCGTCAGCTTAGGCGTTGCAGTCACAATAACTTTCATACCGTCTTCGATTGGCATCCTCAGTTGATAAACGCTCATAAAACAACCAATGCTGCCTCCGGCATCCTTGATATCAAAAAACACGTATTTATTTTGATTGACTTTGAATGAAGCAACCTCTCCTTCTATCGTGACACTAGGGTACGCATATTCAATCGTCTGATTAAAAACCGCGATAAAATCGCTGACACCAAAAACCGGTTGATTATTTTGTAGCTTTTCCATATTTGTTGATAGTTAGCTGATAGAAAATATAGCCAAAAATTACTGTACCAATCAATAAAGTGGTCCTAGCCAACAGCGTACCTGCAATCGCAACTTCTGGCGGTACGCCAGCGGACGCCAGGAATGCAATCATAATCGCCTCGTAAATTCCTGCCCCGCCGGGCGTAGCCGAAAACACACTGACAATTGAAGATATACCAAACGCAATAAATAATATAGCCGGACTGACCCAGAACCCAAGTGACAAAAACGCAACCGATATCAATACAACATCTAAAATGTTTGCAATAACCGCCCATATAAATGGTCTAATTAAAATATTATTATCGTTTTTTATCTCTAGATAATCCTGATGCAAATCAGTAAAGAACTTCTCGACCGAAATTAAATCTAATGTATTTTTCTTTTTGCCACGTGTCAGTTTTGAAACAACTTTATTGACGACCCTCGTCAACCAAGATGAAAACCTAACCAGCCTTTTGTGATTGCTGACTGCATAGATTATTGCCGTTACTCCACCAACTGCCAAAAAAATAAGCAACGAGCTGACTGTCAAAATCGTCTTGTCGATTTTGTGGTCAAACGCCAGTGTTATGACGGATATAATCACAATCATGACAAAGCTGACAAAAGTCAGAACAAAACGAATAATTTGAGCCATTGTCGAACGACCAGCACTTACGCCATTGCGATGCAAAACCCAACCTAAATATGAGAATCCAGCCGCGCCACCACTGGGAAAAATATGGTTAACAAAGTTTAGCTCAAGAGCCGTTCGAGTCATATGCCAACGCGATGTTGTCATTAAATCGCCCTTAGACCTAAGATACGAGAAAATCATCTCGCCAGTAGCATAATAACTAAAAAGTTGAACTGGAATTAATAGTAACCACACCCAAATATTTACACTACCCAAAAGATTCCATGCCCTGACAATCTCTCCCCAACCTAAAATAACCACAATAGCCAGCAAAATAAACGTTACTAAGGATATCCAGAAACGAAATGTCATAACTTATCATATTATACACCTAAAAACGCAACTTCAAGGTATAATAAGGTCATGTATTTAATGATTTTAGGACGACAGCCGGCACTTAGTATTGCCGAACTTGAGCGTGTTTTTGGCGGCAAAAATGTTAACGTACTATCGCCCATTGCAGCCACGATTAATACCGATAGTTTTGACATTCAAAAACTAGGTGGCACTTTAAAGGCTGGCAAAATTGTAGCTGAATTACCTGGTAACGACTGGTACAAAATCAACCAAAAGATAATCAGCCAATTCATCGACGAATGGTCATCCTCAACCGGCAAAATCACACTTGGTATTAGCGTTTATGGCGCCAGGGTCAGTACTAGGGATATTCAAAAAACTGGTCTTATTTTGAAACGCAAACTCAAAGAACAAGATGTCAGCCTACGACTAGTTCCAAACAGCGAGCCAAGCCTTAATACCGCCACCAGTCACCACAACAAATTAGGTCTATCGCCAAACAAGGTTGAAATTATCGTTGTCGCAACGGCAAAAACCACCTATATCGCCACCAGCACAGGCGCCCAAAACATCACCGCCTATGCCAACCGCGACCAAAAACGCCCAAAACGCGACGCCTTCGTCGGAATGCTCCCACCAAAATTGGCTCAAATAATGATAAACCTGGCCTGCGGCCCTGTACCACCTACCAACTACCAACTACCACCTACCATCCTTGATCCTTTCTGCGGCACAGGCGTAATCCTCCAAGAAGCGGCCTTGATCGGATATGACGTTTACGGTACGGACTTGTCGGAAAAGATGGTAGATTACAGCCAAATCAACCTTGAATGGCTCCACGACAGGCATCACGTGGACTTCAAATTCAAACTAGACCAAGGCGATGCTATGACAACTAGGTGGAAAAAGCCCATCGACGCTGTCGTCAGCGAAACTTACCTGGGCCAGCCCTTCAGTGCCCCACCATCACATGTCAAACTCGAAGAAGTTGTCGGCAATTGTAATCACATAGCAACCGAGTTTTTAAAAAATATATCGTCACAAATCGAACCCGGTACGCCGCTTTGTATTGCCGTCCCAGCTTGGCGCGGCAAAGATGGTCGCACCACCCACCTGCCTTTCATTGAAAAAATCGCCCGCCTAGGCTACAAACCCCACGAATTTACCAACATATCCCAAAAAGATTTATTGTACTTCCGCGAAGACCAAGTCGTCGCCCGAGAACTGCTTGTACTAACTAAAGTACAGGCAAATTTTGCTTGAAAGTTACAACCATCATCTCCCAAGACCTACTCCGCGCCAAGAAAATCACGAATTAGCGACGTATTTTCTTGGGCTCTCATGGGTCTTAGTCGATGAGGCTACTAACTTTCTACTCCCAC
>JBAQEV010000022.1:0-1567 GCA_049286925.1 Saccharimonadales bacterium (SeqCode) | reverse complement strand
GGTTCATCTGGTAATCCTTTTTTTTCTGCTTGATATGATGTTTGGCTATTGGGCAGCACGAAGATTAAGAGGTGAGAAATTCAGTACCAAAATTGTTTGGAGAACCACATTTCCGCGAATGCTCATATCATTGGTTTTAATCATTATGGCTTACCTGTGGGACACAACCTGTCATCAGCAATGGCTTCCAACTTACAATTTAATAGGGTGGTTTATCAGCGGAGTACTTATTTTTTCAATCGCAAAAAACGGCTTTAAAATTACTCACTGGCAAGGGTTTCTGAATCTTGAGAATGTATTTCGAAAGAAATTCTCAGACGAAACCGGAGTCGATATAACTTAATTACTATGAAAACACTAAAAAAATTATTCAAGGCATTTTGGAGCTGGGACTATAAAGAAGAGTTTATGGCAATACTGGTTTTTCTAACCGCATTCCTGGCAATCAATTTGTACTTCTCCAGCACCAATCCTGAAGCCGGATTATTCAATCTCCCCAGCCAGACCGAAACGCTTGTTTACTGTATCATGAAGTATGTGTTGGCACTCATTCTCATTTGGGTGGGTTACCGTATCATTTTCCCAAAAGCGTATCAATTTTTTAGGGAAGAAATATATCAGAAATTTGACGAACTGCCTTTTGATGACAAACTGAACTGGGCATTGAAAATATTGATGATCCTCGCTTTTGTAGCTACATTCTCCATGTCTCGCGCACAAACCCCTCAATTGAATGAAACACGCCAAAATCTGGTACATCTGGTTAAATCACAAGTTGGAATTCACGAAATAACCGAAAATGATTCTCCTGAAATCAGGAAGTTTCTGGCTCATGTCGGGATTAATAGACCGGCCTACTGGTGTGTTGCCTGGGTATCATACGATTTGTCAGCGGTTGGAGTACAAAACCCTAAATCGGCCTATTCTCCCACCTACGCCAGGCAAAAGGATATTATCTGGACTCCCAAAAACCCGAAGATAAAACCGCTTACTGGTGATGTGATAACCGTGTATTTCAATAATCTTGGTAGGGTTGGTCATGGTTGTTTCTATCTGGAAACGGACAAATCAGGCTATTTTATCACCGGCGAAGGGAATGCCAATCAAAAACTTTCGAGAACCGGTGGCGAGGTTTGCATAATGAAGCGCGACCCGCAAAAGATTCACGCAATAGCCCGGTTTATCAAATGAATATTACACCTACATACGACATTGATACGCCAGTTTATCACGTTTGCGATGGAAATGTGAGGGGGATAGTGATTGACTGGCGTTACTTCAGAAAAGCGAATTGCTTTGAATACTTAGTCACGTTTGGAACGGGAATTTGCCGGATGTGGCTTGCAGAAAATGAGTTAAAACCTGACAAATGAAATTATCGACTAAAATATATTTAATTGTTTTGGCTTTCTTCTTCATTGCAACGGTCGGATTATCTTATCTGTATCAAAAAGCCAGAGCCGAAGCCAAGCGGCAAACGTCCAACGTCGAGAATCTGGTCAAAAAACAGAATCAGGTTTTGGCACTAACTCATGGAGAGTGGGAAAAGTCAGAAACAGTGTGGCGT
>JBAQEV010000021.1:0-18181 GCA_049286925.1 Saccharimonadales bacterium (SeqCode) | reverse complement strand
TTTTAGCACTGGCGAGGTCGGATTGTAACGAGACAGCCACAGCTCTTTGTGAGATACCGGCATAGGACACGATTGTAATGGCGGCTAGGATGCCGATAACCACTATGACGACAAGAAGTTCGACGATGGTAAAACCGGGTTTGGTAGATGGTAGGTGGTAGTTAGTAGATAGTGGAGTTGATTTTTTTGATCGTTGTTTGATTAGAGATAGTTTAATCATATTGAATCTTATTATATAGATGTTATATTAAAGCGCAAGCGGGACGAATGGATGACTAAACCTGCCCGCTACTAAACAGCAAAATCACGACAACACCAAATATCATCAATCCAACCGATTTATACAGGCCATGATGAAGACGCCATGAATTGCGGATAGCCCTTGGCAGTTTGCGGCGGTGTTTATGCGCATAGACCGACACAATTATTGCCATCAATATCAGCAACAATCCGATTGAAGTAGCGGGATTAATCGATTGCACTGCGACAGCAAACTGGGTAAAGATATTGATGCCTTTACTGCTTGCCTCTGTAAAAGTGGTGCCAGTGTCAGCCAAGCTCGCTGCCGTCCTACCAAAAAACACCACAATTATCGAAGTTGATTTGCCATCCAAATATCCGTCCATCAATGCAAACCCAACGTCATTGTATTTCCTATTTAATATGTTCTCTTTATGCTCGGGCGAATTCATCCAGGCCGTCATAACCGCCTCTGTCGTGGTGAAATTTTTTGCCAAGTTTTCACCGGCCGTATCATAATTGTATTCAACATCACCCAGCCACTTCCACGGCGGAGTACCATCCGGTGCATTATGTGCCCAGTATTGATTAGTAAACATATCCTGGACTTTCAGATACGCCGCTTGGTCAAGTTTACTACTTAGAGCCAGCGGTTCATATCCCGCATCTTCCCTTACCTCATTAGTCTGATTCAACAGTGACGTGATAGTAATACTAGATTGGTTTCCCAACACCTTGCCGGTAACGGCCATGTTGTAACCAAACTGCAACCCCAAGACAACAAAAAATATCGCGACTAATCCATAGCGGCGAATTAAATGAGGGCGATAACCATTCTTTTTATGAGGTATGAACATCATTGCCAAAGAATGGCTCGCCCTATCAATAACCTTTTTCAGTTTCAATTTTTTGTTTGTTTTCGCTTTCACGATAACCTAATAATATAACATTTGCGATTAAAAGACGAGGTTTTTATTCTTCGCCGTCTTTTTTGGCACCAGCCAACAACCACCAGCCTGTTCCGCCAAGTGCCGCCAGTATCAACAGCCACCAGTACCATGCAAGGCCAAGAATTGCCCATGTATTGTCCTTAGTGGTTGAATCACCTTTTACATCTGAGTTATTTGATGCAGAACTGTTGTCAGTCTTTGTCGTAGAGTCACCGAAAACCTCTGGTACGCTGCTGCTATCACCGGAATTGTCGGCGCTGCTACCATCAGTACTACTCGTAGATTGCGGTGCAATAGTTGCAGGTGTTGGAGTTATGGTACTAACTGGGGCCGTGTATTCAAAGCTGATTTCTTGGTTGCTGCTATTACCCAAACCGTCAGTTGCAGTCAAAGTAAATTTGTAGGTACCATCATTTGCAACGGTGAACGTAGGCTTCAACAAAGTATTGTCGTATATAACCCCAGCTGGGTTAGATGCATCACCAGCCCAGGCAAAGACATCGTAGTCACTTGCTGCAATATCAGGTGTAAATATATTATCATCCTGAATTGTGTCAGTATATGTAATTACCGGAGCAGTATTATCAATATCAACGTCCTGTGTTGCTGAGTTTGTATTACCCGCAGCGTCAGTTGCAGTCAAAGTGACCGTATATGTGCCATTCGCAAGCCCTGATATATCCCAAACATATGGCACAACAGTGTCGTTAGCGCCGCTTGATACGACAACGCCATCTATGGCAATTTCATAACCTACAACGCCTACGATATCACTAACTGATCCGGATATATTAACTGAGTCAGTCAATCCACCGTTCGGAGATGTAATCGGGTCCAATACAACAACTGGTTTTGTTGTATCCTCGACAGTTACTGTCCTTGTGGCAGTTGCATTATTGCCTGCAGTGTCTGTTACTGAATACGTAATAGTATAATCGCCAGGAACTAGTACGTCGACAGTGCCAGTAATGTCCGTTACATCACCTAAACCATCAACAGTATCAGTCCAAGTAGCACCTTTTTCATCATAAGCATCACCCGCCTCGATGGTTATATCTCCGCCCGTAACAGTTATTATCGGAGCCGTATTATCTACAATAATAGTCCAAGCTGATGTCCAACCTGTATCGTTGCCGATAGAGTCAACTGCACGAACATGCCAGTAATATGTACCTTCTATGGTAGTTCCCGAGGCTGGAATTTCTGAACTAGTCAAAGCTGTCGATTGATAAACTGGGCTTAAAAATGAATCATCTGCGTTTAAAGCTGCCGATGTTGAACTCTCGTAGTAATAGACGACTGGATTACTGTCTGAACCATCTATAGCGTCAGTCCAATCTATATAAGTCAAATCAGCAGTTGTTGTTTTGGTGCCATCAGTTGGATAGCTGTTCGCTATGCCTGTTGGCGCAGTATTATCAATAGTTATCCGTACAGAAACAGTAGTTATATTATCTGCTTCATCTCTAGCCTTTAGATAAACATTATAGTTACCGTCAGGTTGAGTAGTTGTGTCCCAAATATATGGCACGACTGAATCTTGGTGATAACGATGGCTGTAAACTGTTGAGCCATCAGAGTTCTTAATTGTCCATCTGTAGAATGCTGGGTTTAAATCTGTCACACTACCGTTTAACGTCATATCACCACTAACATGGGCAAGGTCCATAGGACTACTAATGGTGACTAATGGTGAAACCGTATCAATAGTTATCTTTTCAAATTCACTCCATGCACTTACATTGCCAGCATTATCCTTTGATCTAACTCTCCAATAGTATGTACCGTTTAAGGTTGGGCCAGCCTGATACTCTGAATTGGTTGTTGAGTGATTAAATGCACTAGCGCATGACGCAGGGATATTCGAAGAATCGCTACAATCGTAACGAACACGATAGTCATAGCCCAGTATTCCGCTGTCAGCATCGGTCGAATCTTGCCATTGCATCAATGGTGCATTGTTATTAATTGCGATTCCATCGATAGGATACTCTAAAACGGGTTTGCTTGGCTTTGTTTTATCAATATTATTTACATTTGCAAGTGCAGTACCGGTATTACCAGCAGCATCAGCAAATTCAAACGTAAAAGTTCCGTTGCTAGTAAACGTATAAGTCGCTCCGGCGTTGTTTGTAATATTCACTGATTCGCTTGGGTTAAGGGTTGCAATTACTGATCCATTTGTCCAAGCCGTTATATCGTAATCGACAGCAGCATTTGGTGCGGTTTTGTCATACTCTACTACAAATGATGGGTCTGAGTATGCAGAACAGTTTCCGGCAGCATCACAAGCACTAAATACAAAATGATGTACGCCTTCACCCTGAGTAAATAAGTCATTATAAACACCTAGTGACGTCGAGTAGCCACTAAGGTTAGTTGGATTCCACGGAGTAGTCTCTTTATATACCGATCCTGAAATATCATTCCAATACTTTAATTGGTAACGAGTAACATCACTACTTGACGTCAAGTTGAATATAAAATCAACAGAGTTAGTATAAGTAATACCGCCTACTAGATTATTGCTACCGTGTTTTGCAGTAAATACAGCCGCTGGAACAACTGGGGCCTCAGTATCAATAACAACATCGCCTGTTGATTCCAAGCTAACATTACCTGCATTATCGATTGTATAAACATGTAGCGTATAGGTTCCGTCAACTGTGATGACAGTTGTTGCTGCGGTAGCTGTTGTAAATGTCCAATCTATTACATTAGTTGCGCCTTGAGTTAATTTGTAATAGTAGCCTTTTACTCCAGAAGCATTAACGCCACCTGGATCAGTTGCAGCTGTCCATGACCAATTGATACTTGACGCATTTGTTGGCGTTGTGGTTGTTGGAACACCAGGTGCGTTAGGATTGACCATTTCAGTTGAATGTTTAGTAGTTGGGTTTTGATTGATCGCGTTACCAGCTAGGTCGTAAATATTTTGCACGCCCCAATTTTGCTCGGCTGAAATATACCATCCAGAACGAGTAAACGTAACGATTGCAGTATAATCTTCAGCATCGTATGTAATGGTTGCGTCGTCAACAAGATCACCCGAGCTACCTGCACCTGGCCAGTTATCCAAGAAATAATTTGCAGGGTTTGTTGCATCTGTAGCATTTACTGCTTCACTAAAATTAACAGTAAAGCTTGTTGAGCTTGAGCCAGGCGTTGGGAATACTAAGTTAGCGGTTGGTGTAGTATTGTCAATCGTCAAGTTCCACAGTTCACTCCAAGGGCCTACATTGCCCAAATGATCAACAGCTTTAACTCTCCACCAATAAGACGCATCGGCTACATTGTTAGCCGTTTTGCTCGTTGCTGAAAATTCTTCGTGCCAACGTAGACTTGTCGCACTAGAATCGTTATAGCTTTCATAAATATAATGGTCTATGTCGGTATCAACAGTTGACCAAGATTGAGTTACGGTAGTACCCTTCATGATCGATCCGTTCACTGGCGATACAAGCGTAGGCGCTACAGGAGCCTTGCTATCAAGTGTCAAGCTCCAAACAGAGCTCCAAGGACCGACGTTACCAGCTGCGTCAATAGCCCGAACTTGCCAATAATATAGACCGTCGCCTGCACCAACAGAATGAATCGTTGGTGTTGTTAGTGTTTGTTGTTCAGGAACGCCAAAGTTTACCCAATTTTTCCACGCACCAATCAGTGACCCAGAACCGTCTAATGCGCCAGAGCCAGCTGACTGAAATTGATACTCCGCAATCGAGCTGCCACTATCTGCTACAGCATCCCAAGTAAAATAAAAATCATTTGTTGTTGATGATAGCGGTTGGCCATTTACTGGAGCCGCAGGGTTTGTTGCATCATATGTCACAGCGCATGGTGTTGCCCAATCAGAAGTAATACCGTTTATATCAACAGCTTGAACGCTAAATGTGGATAAGCCCTCGGCACCAAATGGCCCCGTCACACTAGTCACATTGCCGACATTGATAGGTCCAAAAATACCACCGCCAGGAAGAACTACTTTGTAGTTATAGCTAATTGCCCCAGATACAGCATCCCATGTTGGAGTAATGCTATTAACATTTGTTGCATAGCCACAGGCTAAAGTACCATTCAAACGAAGATTTGAGGGTACATCTACCGGAGCCGCATAGGCATTCTCACTAAAGAAAAAAGGCGCCGCTGCACTAATGCTGCTGACTGCCAATATAATTGCTAACGCGAATAAACTTACTCGCTTATATAATCTACCGTCAAATAACCTCATATTACACTCTCCTCTTTGCTTTCCCACCAATGAACTTATATTAATATTAAAGAATATTTTTTACTTTATTTTGAAATAACTATAACACACTGCCAATTATTTGACAATTAGTAAAATTTATATAAACTTTATATTAACTTATTTTTTGCTTAAGCATCTAAGGGTCGATGCTACTTCTGTAATTCATCTATTCTATCGTGCCCCAACCCGTAGTAATGCGCGATTTCATGCCAAAGGGTGCGTTTTATTTGCTTAAACAATTCATCATCACTACTTACCGATTTTAATATTTGGTTTTTAAATAAAGTTATCTTATCAGGTAATACAAAATTGTACCCCGAGCCGCGTTTTGTCAGCGGAATACCTTCATACAGACCCAACAACAGATGTTGCCTGTCAATCTTCATTTTTGTTATCTGCTCGGCCGTCGGTTCGTCCGCCATCACAATCGCAACGTTATCCAAACCCTTAATATAATGAGGGGGCAATTCATTCATTGCCCTGGTAATTAACGCGTCAAATTCTGCGTCAGTCATAATATGATTATAGTCCTACTCGTCAGCGAACGTAAACCATTCAGGATCATGATGGATATCATCAACGACTTCGTCCCAAAACTTCTCGAGTGAATCTTCGTCAACCTGTTCGTCCAATGCGATATCGTCTTGCATACGATGAGTGTCGGCTATGTCGTCAGTCGATGGGTCTATCTCTTGAAATTGCAGGTATTTTAGTAATGTCATGTTTGTTTTTTTCTTTTACATTATTAATTTAAGCATAAATGCAATGATTTGTCAATTATTGCACCTGCCCTGTTGTATGCTTATGCTTTTTCTAGAGAGATATTCAAATTAAATACATCAATTTTAACTTCAACAGAATAGCCAAAGCTTCCCTTAGCAAGTACCTCTGCCGCTAGTGTTTCACTAGTAATGACTTCTTTATTCGACTGAATTGATTTTTCTAGCTCGGAATCATTCGTATCTAAAACTAGCTTAATTCTGTCGTCAATATTAAGACCAGCGTCTTTGCGGGCGGCTTGGATGTGACGAATTACCTCGCGCGCCAGACCTTCACTCTTCAATTCTGACGTGATTTTCAAATCAAGTGCAAACTCTTTACCAATTTTGACTGATTTAACATTTAATTCTTCTGTCAAAATATCTTCAAAGTTTACAAATTTGCCTTCACCTTGGATTGTTACACTGGCTAGCGGTTGTCTGACTTTTAGTTGTTCTTTGGCGCGGGTACTTAGGCCTTGTTGGACGTAGTCACGAACAGTCTCCATCTCGCCCATTACCAACTCGTTAACATAACCGGACTTTGGCCAATCTGTCAGGTGGACACTTTCGCTCACAGAGCCTGAGCCTGTCGAATGGCCACCAGTCAGTTTTTGGTAAAGCTCTTCGGACAGGAATGGCGTGAATGGTGCTAATGTTTGGCTTAGTTTAACTAATACGTAATGCAACGTCCTATAAGCATTATTCTTGTCGGTGTCATCCCCCGCCTTCCAGAAACGGCGGCGGCTTCGCCTGACATACCAGTTGCTGGCATCCTCGATGAATGGCAAGATTGGCTTCATGGCGTTTGGAATATCATAACCATCCATATTTTTTTCAACTTCATTAATTAGTTGATGCAACCTGCTGACAACCCATTGATCAAGCGGATTCGTCAATGCGTCTGTTGGGTCAGACAAATCGCCCTTAAACTCCCATTTATCAACCTCGGCATACATTGTGAAAAAGTCGTACATGTTCCAAATCATTGATAATTTGCGCGCGACATCACCGACTTCTTTATCTTGCAAAGCAAAGTCTTCACCACTAAGCAGTGGGCTGGATAACAGCAAGAACCGCAGGCTGTCAGCGCTAAACTTGTCCATCAAAACGTTTGGATCGGTAAAGTTGCCATAGCTTTTGCTCATTTTGCGGCCATCGTTACCAGCAACGTTACCGGTCACGATAACGTTTTTAAAAGCGTTATGACCAAACAAGCCAACGTTGACAGCATGAACATAGTAAAACCACGCCCTGACCTGTCCGACATACTCGACAATAAAGTCGCCTGGGAAGTTTTTTTCAAACTTTTCGACGTTTTCAAATGGATAATGGAATTGCGCAAACGGCATACTGCCTGACTCAAACCAACAATCCATAACTTTATCAATACGAGTATATTTGATGCCATCAATCGTAAATGTAATATCATCAACCCATGGACGATGATAATCTTCTAATTCAACACCACTAAGCTCTTTTAGTTCTGCATAACTGCCGACAACTTTGACGAGCTCTTTGCCATTTTTGTCAGTGCCCTTCCAAACTGGCATAGCAGTCGCCCAAAAACGATCGCGGGACAAATTCCAATCTGGCGCTGTCTCGATGGTTTTTTCAAACCGACCGTGTTTGATATGGTCAGGAAACCAATTAACGTGTGCTGTGTTTTCGGACAACATATCCGTCCGCTGACCGTCAATATCCATAAACCAACTTGGGTGTGCGCGATATATCAATCGATTACCAGTACGAGGATTGTGAGGATATTCGTGACGAATATAATCGATTTTCCAAACTACGCCGCGTTCATGCAAAGTTTTGGCAATAGTCTTATTAATCTCCCAAATATCCTGTCCTGACCATTCAGTTTCGGTATATATGCCATACTCATCCAAAACATGAACCACCGGAATTTTATGTTGCATCGCCAAATTAAAGTCATCTTCGCCGTAGGCTGGTGCAATATGAACAATGCCTGTACCGGATTCGGTTGTTACAAAATCAGCTGCCCAAATTTTGTGTGCACCTTCGCCACGATCGCCAAATAATGGTTCGTAAGTTTTGCCAACCAATTTCGAACCTTTAAATGTGTGGGTAATTTTGTAATCCAATACAACATGCTTTTCATTTGTCAAAACTTTATCGATTAGACTTTCAGCAATAATAAACGTCTCGCCATCTAATTCAACTTCGGCATAAGTTAACTTCGGGTTAATGGCCAAAGCCGTATTGCCTGGTAAAGTCCAAGGCGTCGTCGTCCAAGCCAGCAAGTTAACTACCTTGTCATCCTGAGATTTGCCATCTTCCATATTCCACATTCCAATAGCCATTTTGAATTTAACATAAACACTCGGGTCTGTGACCATTACATAAGCCCCGGCATCCATCGTAACCTCAGCCTTCGAAAGTGGCGTTGCCCATTTGGTGTCATACATCAATACACGTTCGCCTTCGTAGATTTTGCCTTTTTCGTACAATGTTTTAAAAGCCCACCAAACAGACTCCATGTAATCACGGTCCATGGTTTTGTAGGCACCGCGAAAATCAACCCAACGACCGATTCGATCGATTGTATCTTCCCATAAATCGCTGGTTGCAACCATGTTTTCGCGAATTGTCGTAATGTAATCAGCCAAACTTATCTTTGTGCCGATATCATGTCGGTCAGTAATGCCAAGCTTTTTTTCGACAAAGTTTTCGGCTGGCAATCCATGACAGTCCCAACCCCAAACGCGCTCAACTCGACGACCTTTCATAGTTTGATAACGAGGAACAGCATCTTTGACAATGCTCGAAAGCAACGTACCGTGATGAGGCACACCAGAAATAAATGGTGGACCATCATAAAAAACAAACGAGTCTTCAATTGGTCGCATAGCAATCGATTTTTCGAAAGTCTTGTTTTGCTTCCACTGAATAACCAAATCTTTTTCGTATTCAATCGCTCGTCTGCGCGTACCTGATTTAAACTTCATTTTGTTTCCTTTCTTTAAAAACAAAAAATCCCTATTTAGACACTGGAATCCCATCATACGATAGGACGGTACCATCCAGTTTCTAAAAAGAGATTCTTCTTAGCACTTATTTGTTCGATTTAACGCTTCGATATCGTTCGGTTCTACTATTGTTTGTCGCAATTTCTTCCGAAGAACATTCGCGGCTGATAACCACTCACCTTTTTAGGGGACGCTCAACTATCATTATAATCTGTTTTCACTACGATGCAAGTAATAGCCACCACTAGGCGAACAAGCTGCTGCCGAATTCCATAATCATAACAGCGATTGCTGCGACGAATATCAAGGCCACTACAAAAATGTCAAAGTCTTTTTCGACAAATTTTTTAAACTTTTTATCCAGATTTCGCGACAAATACAAGTTACCTTCTTTGATGTTGTATCTGTTAATCGCAAATAACATGGCGATTGTTGCAATGTCCACCGTCAAGCACCACGGACACAAAGCGTGAATAAAATATGTCCCGATAACGAATAAGTATGCAGCGAAAACTAATGCAAAGACTGACGCTAATTGAAGCCCAAACATAAATTTTTTCGGCAATTTAACACCCATAAGAGCGACAATCGCAAAAATAATGAATAGTGGTTCGCTCATCATGCCAATAAAACTGTTTGGAAAGCCAAACATTGATGCATACGAAGTCTTGCCGACTGTTCCGCAACTAATTATCGAGTTGATGTCGCAACTTAGTTGGACACTCGGATTTTTTATAAGTTCAATCGCATCAACCGACAATACAAAAGCCGCCAAAAGCGCGGTCAGACTGGCAACTAAAACAATAATAAACAACCAGCGATTTTCGCGCATTCGCTTGTCATTGTGAGTAAAAAAATTAATTATTTTGTGAAACATAATAACTTAACTCCGTTATTGTTGGCAGCGGCAAACCGCTCCACATACTTTGCATAACTCCGCTGTCACTGACCGCTACTACCGTCGGATATTCGACAATGCCATACATTTCACAAAACCTTGAACCACCTTCGGTGTCAGGGTCCATAGTATCCAGCACATGCCCCGTACTAAGTTCGAAATCACGCAAATAATCTGTCACCGTCCTGGTTGTATCTGTATTGTCTTTAAATATCACCACCGCTTTCATGACTATTCCTTGTTTTTTTGTTCGCGTCGTTGCTCGAGGATTCTAACAAAATCATCAAGAGTTTTAAATTTATAAAACACACTGGCAAACCGGACATATGCAACTTCGTTGCGTTTAGCCAGCTCGTCTAACACCTTGTCGCCAATTTGTTTTGAAGTGATTTCATTGTCGCCAAACGCGTACAAAGCGTCTTCGACGTCACTAATCATCTCTTCAACTTCAACTTCAGAGGCAAAAAACTTACCGACTGACCGTTTGATAGCGCTGGATAGTTTTTCACGTTCGAAAAGCTCGCGCACGCCACTTTTTTTAATAACCGCAAGGTTAGGCTTTTCAACGCGTTCATAAGTAGTAAATCGCTTGCCATCAGGTGATTCACGGCGGCGACGAATCGTCAAACCATCACCCACTTCACGCGATTCGATTACTCGGCTGTCGCCAATATTATACTTGGCCATAAAGTCTAGTTATCCTCGTTTTTTGGTTTCTTGTTTTTCTTGCGACGGCGCAAAAAGGCAGGAATATCTGACCTTTCGTCCTCTTCAACTGGTTGATTCCAAATGTCAGCTGATTCTTCTTCTGAAAATATGGCAGCTGACTCGGCGTGGTCGCGGTCAAGGCTTAGATCGATATTGCCAACCGTTTCGTCGGTTACGTCCATTGCCGATAAGTCTGTCTTTGCTTCATTTTTTACAGCGTCTTGGTGGAAGTATGCTGAATCAAATCCAGTTGCAATGACTGTGATGATTAATTCGTCTTCGAGTTCGGCCTTTAAAGTCGCACCAAAGATAATATTGGCATCAGGTGATACTGCGCTGGTGATAATCTCGGCAGCTTCTTGAATTTCGCTCATACTCATATCATAGCCACCGGTTACGTTGAACAATACACCCTTTGCACCATCGATCGATACTTCTATAAGTGGTGATTCGATAGCTTGTTGAGCAGCTTGTACGGCCCTATTTTCGCCACTCGCGCGGCCAATACCCATAAGTGCCGATCCAGCGTTACTCATTATGGCTTTAACGTCAGCAAAGTCGAGGTTGATTAGTCCGTGTTCGGTGATTAACTCTGAAATACCCTGGACACCTTGTCGCAAAACATCGTCAGCAATTTTGAAAGTCTCAAGCAATGGAGTGCGCCTGTCGATTGTCTGTAGTAATCGGTCGTTTGGAATCGTAATAAGGGTGTCAACGTGGCGTCCCAATTGAGAAATTGCCCATTCAGCATTTTTGCGGCGTTTTTCGCCCTCAAAACTGAACGGCTTTGTAGCAACACCGACAACCAAAATTCCAAGTTCGCGTGCGACTTCGGCAACAATATATCCAGCACCACTGCCTGTTCCGCCGCCGGCTCCGATGGTAACAAAAATCATATCAGCACCAGATATAGCGTCTTTGATATCATTACGTGACTCATTAGCAGCTGCTTCGCCAACTGTTGGGTCAGCACCAGCACCTAGGCCACTTGTTGTATTGTTGCCCAAATGAATCTTTACGTCAGCCTTGCTGTTATGCAAAGCTTGCGCGTCGGTATTCATGGCAATAAATTGAACGCCAGTTAGCCCCGCGTCTTTCATTCGATTAACAGCCGAGCCACCAGCTCCGCCCACACCAACTACTTTAATATTAGCAAAAGATTGTATGTCGCTTGGTTTTACTTCAGGCATCTTATATATACTCCAATACTCTTATTCATTATCTAGTATAACACCCCAAGAAAAAAACGCTACGGTCTAAAACGCTTCATGATTTTTGATATGATGTTGAGCCCGCTTGAAAGAGTATTTTTACCGATAGATTTTGAATGGAATCCAGATACACCACCGCCAGCTTCTGCATCAATCAACATTAGTCCCAGTGCCGTAGCAAATTGTGGCTGATCTATGCCATCAGCAACACCGGCATAACCTGTTGGGACACCAACGCGAGCCGCCAAGCCCAGCGCCTCTTTGGCATATTCAGCAATTCCCTTTAATTTAGCAGTTCCACCGGTAATAACTGCACCACTTGGCAATTTACCAGCACGGCCAGCCCTTTTTAATTCACGATTAACCGCTTCAAAAATTTCTTCAAGTCTTGCCTCGACGATATCGTCAATTTCGGATGTACTAAAACTGTGAATATCGCCACCGTGTTTGATACTTACACCAGATGAATCACCCCTAATAATAGCCGAGCCATGTTCGACTTTAAGCTTTTCGGCAATTTCGGGGTCGGTTTTTAAACCAATCGCCAAATCATTTGTGATGTTTACGCCGCCAATTGGTATAACTGAGGCAAATTTCAAATCGCCTTCTTCATAGACAGCAACATTCGTCGTAGAGCCGCCAATATCGATTAAGGCAACTCCGTTTTCAATCTGTTGCTCGGTCAAAACTGCCCTGGCCGCCGCAATACCAGCAACCACGATTGAACGTGCCGAAACTTTGGCTGATTCAGCCGCTTTTTGCAGATTTGCCAGATGTGGAGCAAGTACCGATATTACATTGGCATCGATTTCTAGTCGCGTGCCGGTCATACCGATTGGATTTTTAATGTTATCTTGACCATCCAGCTTGTATGAATGTGGGATGACTTCCAAAACTTCCCTGTTTGCCGGAACTTTACCCAAAGTCGCTACTTCTTCGATGCGAACCAAATCTTCGTGAATAATCTCGTGCGTTGCACTGCCAACTGCAATCATGCCATCGGTATGTGTGCTGAGGACATGCGATCCGTTAATACTTATCGAAGCCACATCAACCTGATATCCACTCATTCGCTCGGCTTCACCCAAGGCATCATCAATAGCTTGAGCTGGCCCAGCCAAGTTGACTACCGTACCTTTTCTCATCCCGTTGTTTAGTGCCGTACCTACGCCAACAATAGTCGGAACACCAGTCGTGCCATCAATATGGCCAATTACACAGCGTACGGTTGTCGTACCTACATCTATTCCTGCTGCATATTTTGAAGTAGCTTCTTGCATATAGATAAAGTATATCGCTTATGTCACATTTTGCCTAGCACCCTAGCGAGGTAAAATCTAAAGCTTAGTCAGAATTTCAGCACCATCTTCGGTAATCAATACCGTGTGTTCAAAATGCGCCGCCAAACTGCCGTCGCGAGTGCTAATTGTCCAGCCGTCATCATCGGCTTTTATAGCATAACCACCCAATGTTGCCATTGGCTCAATCGCAATCGTATCGCCAGGCATCAATAAAGCGCCCGTGCCCTTGATGCCATAATTTGGCACTTCTGGCGGTTGCTGCATCTTTTGGCCGATGCCGTGCCCGACTAGATCTCTGACGACTCCTAATCTACCTTCGTTAAGTACTTTTTCAACTGCTGCGCCAATATCACCGGTACGAACCGGCCCTTTTATGGCATCAATTCCGGCATAAAGACTGCGCTCGGTAAACTTTAACAGATGTTTTTTGGCGCCGCTAGGCTCTTCGCCAACAACCATCGTAAATGCGCTGTCAGTCTTCATGCCTTTATAGGTTATAACTAGGTCAAAACAAACAACGTCGCCTTTTTCAAAAGCATAATCAGTCGGGATACTATGTACCAGTTGGTCGTTCGTTGATACGCAAATCGCATTCGGAAAGTTAACCTCTGGAGTTTTATAAGTAACCTCTGCCCCACGAGCTTTTATCTCGCTTTCAACCCATGCATCAGCTTCACGCTCGGTCATGCCAACCACTACATGCTTTTTTAAATCAGCCAGGATAGAGGCTAGTATTTTACCACCTTCACGCATGGCTTGTATTTCGGCTGGTGTCTTTTCTGGTTGAATCATAATTGGGCTAATTTATATGCTGCAAGTTCTTCCATAATCCTATCATGGATTTGGCCGACGGTCCCAACACCGTCAATGTGTGCAATATTAATTCCATTGTCTGTGAAAAAGCCAAGTATCGGATACATTTCTTGTCGATACTGTTTAATGCGGGCATCAATAATTTCAATTGTGTCATCCGCCCGACCGCGAATATTTAGTCGTTTGATAATTTCTGACCTTGGGACTTCCAGCACAAGAACTAGACCAATTGATCGACCGTGTTGCGGTTGGCTATCTATTAACCACCTGGCCTGGTCTGAGTTACGAGGAAAACCGTCCAAAATAACTTTGTTGATATTTGCTGCTTTGCCCAAAGATTCACCAACTATTTTGTTGATTTTTTCATCAGGCACTAATTCGCCTTTTTGTTGAAGCTTTAGAACCTCATCATCCCTGGTATCGCGCAAAAGTTGTCCAGCCGAAAGCCATCGCCACCCCTGGCGAGCCGCCAAAACCTGACCCTGTACGCTTTTACCAGCACCAGCCGGTCCAAAAAATAAAATCATAATGAGGTTTCCTCCTATTTTTAACTTAGAGAGTCTTTGACGAGTTTGGCTATCAATGCGCCATCAGCAGTGTTGCCAAGTTCTTTTTTGACAGCACCGATTACCTGTCCCATGCCACTCATATTCGTAATACCCGTTGCAGAAATTGTGCGTTTGATAACTTCAGTTATTTCGGCTTCTGATAGTTGGCTAGGCAAATATTCAGACATGACTTTAGCTTCGGCGCGTTCGTTTTCAGCTAGTTCAGGTCGTCCGGCTTCATCATAAATACTTGCGCTTTCGTTACGCTTTTTAACTTCGCGAGCAATCAGTTGTTCGATTACTACATCATCCAAACCTTCGTCACGCTTGCTGGTAGCGACTTCTTCATTTAATATGACAGCCTTAAGCCCACGTAAAACTTCGCCAGTAAAACGATTACCGCCTAATAAGGCGGCTTTTAAATCGTTATTAATTTGTTCTTTTAGAACCACTTTAGCGCAGTCCCATGCGGGTTTTTTCTAGCTTGTCGGCCTTGCGTGCTTTGCGAACAATCGCACTGGCACGTCGCTCTGGTTTAGAAATTGGTTTTTCAAAACGCATAACAGATTTTGCCTGCATTAAAACGCCACTCTGTAAAACTTTGCGATTAAAACGACGAATAATATTCTCGTTTGCTTCTCTTTCATCTTTTCGTATTACTTGTACCATATAGACCTCATTCTACCAGAGATATAACTGATATGCAACACTAAGCCTCGACTTTAATATGAAGTAATCGCCCCTTAACGGATTTGTTGCCATTCCATTCGTTTATCTTTGAGTAATATCAGACAGTTTTTCCTGGGTTGAACCCAGGAAAATTTAAATATCTCCAATTAAACTACTGACGGCATCAATACGTGCCCTATAATCTATCTCATCACTAATATATTCGACATATTGATATGGCGACATTGCATTAAGTCGCCGAGGATTAATCCAAGCAGCGTGCTTTTTATCAAGCCAATAAGACAAACTTGACCACTCCCACTGCATATACCTGCTAGGGTTTCGATGTATGTACCGCGCAATATGAAATATATATGCGTCATTATTAATATGTACCGCTTTGAATATCCCTTGAAACAACGGCCCAACACGGTCATATTTTTTGTTGAAATATGTAGTGTAAGTAGAACAAACCGAACGTAATAACCTTGTAATACCTAGCATCTCAATCTGATAAAGTAGTAGATGAAAGTGGTTAGGCATTAGGCAAAAAGCAATCAACTCAACATCTTTTGCAAGCCAATCATATTCTCTACCTTTATTATCCGTCTCAGGCTTATCATTAAGAGATCTTTTTATGAGATTAAGAAATACTGCATAGTCTTCATCGTCGAGAAAAACTTTTCGTTTTTCTACCCCACGATTGTAAATATGATAATATGCGTCAACATTGTAAAATTTAACAGTGTTTTTACTCGGCATATTTATTATATTACAGCTAAATATAATTTATTTCAAAGCTAATATTAAAATAATACTATTCCTGGGTTGAACCCAGGAACAAGATTTACAAAAAAACTAAATATTAAATTTGGCGTAGCATTTATAGTATTTATAGTATTGGTAGATATTAGTTAGTTTTGACTGACAATCTCGATATGAAGCAAGCGGCCTTCAACTGTCCGCCTACCTTGCCATTCATTTATACCTGGATGATACCAAGCAGTAACCAAAGTTCCTGTTTCAACAAAAAATTCGCTTCTGGCATTGAAAGCCAAAAAATGCATTCTGTGGCCTGCACTGTCATGTAATTCTATTTTCACATGTTGACCATCTGCACCCATAGTGCGCACATTTCTGACTGTTAGATTTTCACTCTTTATCACTGGTTCTTTATTACCATTGCCAAAAGGCTCTAGTATATCCAGGGAGATAACTTCACTTTCGGTCAGCTCATCCAACTGCGCATCTAAATCTTCCATCGGCAATAAATGTCGTTGCTCGTCGCGCAAATTAAATAGTGAGTGATAGTATTCGTTTAACACTCTGCGAAACGTCTCGATATTTTCTTTGGGCAAAGTAACACCGGCAGCCAATTTGTGACCACCGCCCTTTGTAATAACTTCTTTACTATCTTTCAAAGCATCAGCCGCGCTAAAATTGCCGTAGCTTCTGGCCGAACCCTTTGCGATATCATCGATTTCTTGTAATACAAAGGCTGGTTTTTTGTATCTTTCGAGTATTTTAGACGCCACGATACCGACTATCCCATGATTCCAATCAACGCCACTCAAAACCAGCACTGAATCATTTTTGTATTTGTCCGCTTGTTTGATTGCTTCTTTAAAAATCTTGTCCTGATCGATACGACGTTGGATATTTAAGTCATCCAAATGTTGGGCATGTTCAAGTGCCTCATTTTCATTACCAGCCAGCAACATATCTAAAGCAATCTGGGCCGTTTCTAAACGACCGGCAGCATTCATCCTGGGACCCAAAACAAAGCCTAAAGTTCGGGCATTGATAGCCTCCCTTTCGACAGTCGCTACTTTCATCAAAGCCACCAAACCTGGGCGTCTCGTTTGTTTTAATACCTTCAAACCCCAGTGCACAAGTATTCGATTCTCATCAGTCAGCGACACAATGTCACACACCGTACCAAGCGCCACTAAGTCCAACAGCCATTTTTCCTGCCCAATCTCTAAGCCCTCGATTTTTGTCTGCATAGCCTGAACCAGTTTGAACGCTACTCCTACACTAGCCAAATCCGCAAAAGGATACTTGCTGTCAGAGCGCTTTGGATTTATAACCGCCGCAGCCAGTGGCTGGACATCGGCGACATTATGATGGTCTGTCACGATTACATCAACGCCCAAGCTATTAGCCTTTTCTATCTCGACATGGCTCAAACTACCACAGTCAACAGTGATAATCAGATTGGCACCACCAGACGCGATTTTTTCGACAGCGTCAACAGTCATACCATAACCCTCGACAAACCGATTTGGTATGAAAACTTCGACGTTTTTATACTCAAGACTATTAAAAGCATCGACCAACAGCGTTGATGCAGTTAGTCCATCGATATCATAGTCGCCATAGATAACAATTTTTTCTTTGTTTTTCTTTGCGCGAATCAACCGCTTCACAGCCTTGTCCATATCGGGCAACAAGAATGGATCGTGCAAAGACGAATAGTCCGGCGATAAAAAAGCCTGTCTATTATCGACGCCGATACCCCTGGCGGTTAATATTCTATCGATTAGAGACATCTTAAAAGTCAGAAGACGATCGCTTTGGGCGACCCGCTTGCTGTTGAGATTTGATTACAATTCCCTGCAACTCTTTAAAAATTGGAAATTGCTTGTTGGTCGAATAAATTTTAGTGTTACTTTGCTTTTCGCTAGTTAGAAAACCTACTTTTTCCAATCGTTTCAATTCGCGTTGGATGTTGCCTGGATCTTCTTTGATGAGCTTTGCTAGACCTCTGACATGGGTACGGAAATCAGGATATTTTGCATACACCACAACAATCTTTCGTCTCACCCGAGATGTAA
>JBAQEV010000020.1:0-16699 GCA_049286925.1 Saccharimonadales bacterium (SeqCode) | reverse complement strand
CCGCGCTTGAGGGAGTATCGTTTGTTCGGCAGGCGAACGCCGCCGATGCGGAATGATTTCCCGGCGGTGGTGATCGTGATGTAAATGTCGGATTTAAATGCTGGCATGGCAGGATATATCTATTGTTTAATGTTTTTTAATTGTATGGATAGGTGTCTACTTCACGTTAGGTGCTATGTGGCGTTCATCGCTCGGTGGCAGCTTGCGAAGATTCGCCAGCATCTCGGCGCGCTGCTTTTCTGTCGCCTTCCCAATCAGAGTGCAGTCGGCCAAATCAGCACGGCACGGCGGCCACCCAGCCGGATACACATGGCGGTCAGTCACGCGCGCAACCACCCAATCCTCGCCGGTGGGGCCGTGGTGTACGGTGTCGGCAATCTCAATCTGCGTCGCACCTAACCCGGCGCTCAACCCGGACGCTGCGCTAGTTGGCGTGGTTCGTTCTTCGGTAGTTTGGCCGCTCATCACTCTCACTCCCTTTCGTAGCGCGCAGCGCCGGTTACTTCTACGTTAGAGCGCAGCAGCTTTGCCACTTCAGCCGCTTGCCCAATGTGTGGATTCTCGGCATCAAACTGGTCGCAAATCTGCGCCCATGATTCTTTGTCAAGTTCTGCATCTTTCGCTGCGTCCCACGCTTGGCGCAAAGAATTCGGCCAAACCAGCGCGTTCTGCTCAAGAAAATCTGAAATTTCAACCCCTAGTTTTTCAATCGGTGTCATGTTCCGTCTCCGTAGTAAAAATGCGCTCTAACCCGTCAATCAACGCGGACGGCTTTCAGCCGCCGCTTACCTCCACGTTAGGCCACACATCAACATCCAGTGCCGGGCCTCGATGCTTTGCCAACTCTTCGAGCGCGGCCAATCTAGCATCGCGATGCTGTGCAGCAATTATCCTCAAAGTGACAATTTCATTAGCGGCAATTTCCATTGTCTGCGCTGCAAAATACGGGCATATTTTATCCGCCGCGTCGTGTCTTAATTGTTCAACAATGTCCTTCATCCTCACCTTTCCTCCGTGCCTAACATTTGCGTCAACGCGGACGCTTCGCGGCAAAAGCGCCGCTCGCGCCGGTGACATCCACGTTGTGCCCCTCGATCGGGCTGAATCCATTATTTTCTTGATGCATTTTCATGGTTATTCCTTTAGCTGGCTGCTTTGCGTTGGTGGTTGCCACTTCTGCGACTCTGTTCTGCCACCAAATATGTTATTTTGCGATAGCGATTGCCGTGATGACTGGGAACGTGAGCATAGGGCTAGGGAGCGGGCTGGTTCGTCGAGTCGCCAGCGCTGACTATCGTGATTTCCACTTCGCCGCCAAATCTCTGCGCGGCAGCCCGGCACTCATCTTCAGTAAGCCCGATGACGGCTAAATAATTGCCAGCGCAGTTAAGGCGGATTCCGCGTCCACTGCCATCTTCTAGGTTTCCAATCTCAACAATCTTGCCTTTAAGTTTCAGCATTTTTTGTCCACCCTGTTATGGTACAAAAATTCAAGATTAGCAAATTTTTGCATGCGCTCCATGCAAGCAATTCTTAAATTTCCAATGTGAATACTCACATCACCTTGGCGCATGATTAAATCAGCTACGTGGTCAAGGAACGGATCATCTTCGATAAGCATGATGATTGCATCTTTTACCCAATCCGGATCACGCATGCGGTCGGTGATTGTATCGTCTATGTATTTAGCCCATGCTCTTGAAAATGCTGCCACGTCTGCACGCTCTGCTTCCGTGAGTTCTGGTGGATTGATTGGCTGCTCTATTGGTTCAAACATTTTGTGGCTCCTAAGTTAAACGTCGATGAATACTACCCACTCTGGGTCACTTGGAATGCCTATGTTCGTGTAAGCAACCTCATTCACATAGTCCCAATCACCAGCCCCATTTCTAGCCTCCACTCGCACATCGCCATAGTCTGTGCGCATCTTTTCTAGTTTATCGATCAATTCGCTTATTTTCATTTCAATTCTCCTTTATCCGTAGAGTATTTAATCCTAGAAACTTTATCGTATACAAATTTCATTGCCTCGTAGCAATCATTTGACCCGTCGATATAAGCGTCTGCAAGCACCTCACGAACGGATTTTCTCAGGGCTTCGTGCATCTTTGTCGAGGGGCAATGATCTAGCGAAGTCCCTGCGGCTTGCAGGATGAAATTAAGGGTATTGTCGATGCGCTGGGTTGAATCTGTCATGATTATTCTTCTTTCGGTTCAAATTGTGCAATGGCGCGCTTTACTGCCTCTAATACCTCTTGCCGACGTGCATCTTCGCAGCGTGTGCAGCGACAGGACTGATCAGCGATTTGCTTGGGTGTGTAGGTGGGTTTAATCATTAATATTCTCCTAACATTAGACACTTTGCCGGATCTAGCGGGTACAGCATATCGACGCCTTCTGGTGCTATTAGCCCGCACTGGCTTGGGTGTGGGTCGTGCACCATCTTCCCGCCATTCCATACTGTGGCGTGGTATACCCCTAGGCACGACTTGCCACTTACGATCATCCACCCCTCAAACTCGGCAAGATGTGCAGGATCATTTAGTTGCAGCCATATGACGCCAAGCCCCCTCGGTCGCAGCCAATCGCGTACTGCTCCCCACCAAGCCGAATCTTCATGACCAGCGACTTCAAAGAAGTTCGGAACTTCTTCAATTGTCAATTCAAAAATCGAAGCAAGGCATGCGCTAAAACAGTTTCCAGCGCTCCCTGTCACCGTTTGCATTACTGGCTTCATTTCTCTCTCCTAAAGATACTAAGCAGTGGTTTTTTATCAGCCACTACCGTCGGCTGTATTCTCACAGCCTCTGCCCATATCGGCGGAAGCCCCAATAATTCGACAACCTTCTCCCGCGCTTGAGTTCGCAAGGGTTCTGGCATATCTCCCCAGCGCATGCAGTGAAGCCCGTAGAGCGCATCGTAGTCCTTGCCGCCAAGCGATACGCCGATAAGCTTCGCTAGATCGCGCATGTCCGATATATAAAAATTAGTGCCATACAGAAGTTTTTGCAGCGCGGCATTTGCGGCTTGCGCCTGGAATTGTGTTAGTTCAGTCATTTCGGTTCTCCTGTCAGTAACGCAGTCTTGCGATAACAGATGACCCCTTCAACCCAATCATTTTCATTGATATTTTTAGCGCAATAGCATGAATCAGCACAGGGCGTATTCCTAAGTTCCGGTTTCAGCAATCCGTGCAGCACTGCAATTTGCTCAAGGTCGTTATCAATATCGCTGCCAGGCCAGTATTCCATTACATCTTGAGCAAACGCCCTGAGCTTGGCATTTTCTATTTCCAATTCCATCACAACCCCCATATTCCAAGTCTGACAACCGGCTTGTCGATAATAAAAATTTCCACCACTGGCTTTTTCTCAACATTTCTTCGGCGAGGCGGAGCAAGCTCTCCGCTGCCTATGCCCCAAATTGGCGTTCTGTGGCTGTCCTGATCGCTAACAATAGCAACTACACCAACAGCATTCATCTGGTTAAGTAGCCGCCTTGTAGCGTCTATGCTCAGGCTTAATCTAGTAGCAACATCCTCTGCACTGCGATTTTTGATTTGGAGTGTCTTGACAATCCTGTGCATCAAGATTGCCTCGTTTCGTTTCACGTATTTCGTTTTTTCAGTAGTCATTTTTATCTCTCAAATAGCTCTCAAGCATATAAGCAATCTGCGCAGTTCGTGAGCGCATGGCTTCGATTGCCATTTCGTCAATCACGGCCAATAGATCAACTGGAATGCGTAGCGTAATGGTTTTATATTGCTGCTCTGTTGTCATTTTCATTTCCTTTGTTAGTTGTTGATAGCAGTATAATTCATTTATTCATAAATGTAAAGAATTATTTATTCTAAACAGACCTTCTAAGCCCATTACGCTTCATCAAAATCCTTGCGTGCGTTTGATCGTTATGCTGGTAAGTATCAACCATCTTTGGCGTGTTTTTGCTTAATTTCAACGCCCTACTCAGTTTGCTATCAGCAGAATTGATATATGACTCCACCTGTTTGACATTCTCAGAAGGCAGCAATATCCGGTAATTGCCTCGAACATAAGTGAGATACATGCCGCGCCCTAGTAGGACATTGCGCACGTAATCTACCGCCGATAATTCAGCGAGTGCCAGTTGATCAAATACGGCTTTTGTGGCGACCTCTGGATATGACAGGCCAATCACGTTGCGCACAAACTGCCCAGGTATCACGCTACCGTAATCACAAAATCCAGCATTTTCCATCGCGGTTAAAAGTTCTTTAGACATTTGACACCTCAGCAATCGCACGGCCAAACGTAGGGCGGAAGTCACCAAATCCACCATATTTCGCGGCGTGTTGAATAATTCTTGAAAGGTTTGCAAAGTCAATTATTTCGTCATCAAACTCAAGCGTTGTTTCAAAGCTCCAATCATGGAAAATCGGCGCGTCTTTTGGAATGCGAACCTGACCTTGAGGGAGGATCATTCTGATTCGGAAGTCAGCATTCTTAACGATGTCTGAAATTTCTTTGACTTTCGACATGCCGCGATATTTAAGTTTGATTTTTGTTTCAGTGGCAAATAGCCCGCCGCGCATCTTTGTTCGCCCGATTTTAGCAACGCCAAATGCGGTGCAGCAAATCGCCTCGGTGAGCCATGTTGCGGGAACGTATGCACCGATCTTTTCATCAAAGTAAATCTTCGACTCGGTTTCAATGTCGCCCAGGTAAAGCAAGTCATCTTCAGTTTTGCCGGTGCGCTTGGCGGTGATGGCTTTCTTTGCTTTTGAAAACTTGTTGAACGGATCCACTGTCTGCGGGTTGTTCTGCAACAGGGGATTGATGCCGGTGATGAGTACTTTTGCATTTTGCATTGACATGATCATTTACCTTTCGTTTCGTTAATAAAAGAGCTGGAAGATTCCGTCTCAGTTTTGAGCAACTTGGCTCGGAAAGCCAACTCGTGAGAATTGACTTGCCGCGTTTCGTTGCGGTGCGCTGCGTTGCTTTGCATTGCAGTGCTCTGCCCTGCATTTCATTTGAACCAATCAACTTGGCTCGCATAACTCACTCTTGCGAATGAGCTATACGCGTTTCGTTGCTGTGCATTGCTCTGCTGTGCCCTGCCGTGCTTTGCCGTTCAGTGCTCTGCATTAAGACAAAACCAATTATAATGAAATAAAACCAAAAGTCAAGAATTATTTTAATTTATTTATCTGTACAAATTCAACTATTTAGGTATAATCGACAATTATTTAATGCAAGGACACCAAATGTCAACCAACTTAGAGCAAAAAAAAGCGCTGTTCAGAGCGATTAAAACGTCAGGCGGTGCGCGGAAGCTGGCGATTACCATGCAGAATATGACGGACACCAAATACACCGGCAATCAGGTTGCCACTTGGCTGCATCGTGGCGGTGTGCCACCACAGCACGTTCTAGCAGTCGAGAAAGCCAGCGGCATATCGCGGAACTTGCTGCGGCCTGATATTTACCCAGTGGGAGAATTGGAGAAATGAATGAGTTGGCTTTATTCGCGGGCGCTGGTATAATGAAGCCTCTTATTCAGGAGGCCTCATGGAAACCAAGCGATGCAGCAAATGCGGGAATGAATTACCGCTGTCTGCCTTCTACCAGCGCACAGGCGCAAAGTCGCATCACTCGGCCTGCAAGGAATGTGAGCGCGCAATGGCAAAGGCCTGGTATGAGCGCAACAAGGACAAGGCGGCAGCCAAGGTCAAAGAATGGCGGCAGCAGAACATTGATGCGGTCAAGCAATACAGGGCTGACAACCGGCAGAAGCATTACAGGCAAGAGCTTGTCCGCAAATATGGTGTTGACCCTGCATGGTTCGATGAGCAGCTACAGCGCCAAGGCAATGCCTGTGTGTGCTGCAAGCGTCCTTTCCAGTGGGGCAACAAGCAAACCACGCCGCATGTCGATCACTGCCACGATTCGCAAGCAGTGCGCGGAATTCTCTGCAATCGGTGCAACACCGTCCTTGGTCTTTGCGAAGACAACGACAAGTTGCTATCCACTCTGGCGAGGTATCTGAGGAAATGTCATGGTTGATTTCACGGGCGCTGATGGAGGATTACGCGAACTCGCGCTCTTTGCCGGGGCTGGTGGAGGAATACTTGGCGGAAAACTGCTCGGATGGAGAACTGTGTGCGCTGTTGAGTGGGAACCCTACCCCGCAAGCGTTCTTGCCGCCCGACAGAATGACGGCCTTTTGCCGACCTTCCCGATTTGGAATGACGTTTGCACCTTTGACGGACGGCCTTGGCGAGGAATTGTTGATGTGGTTTCTGGCGGCTTCCCGTGCCAGGATATTAGCGCAGCCGGGAAAGGCGCAGGAATCAACGGGGAACGCAGCGGACTGTGGCGAGAAATGGCGCGGATTATTGGCGAAGTACGACCCCGCTTCGCATTCGTGGAGAACTCGCCAATTCTCACTTCTAGGGGGCTTGGACGAGTTCTCGGAGACCTGGCCGAAATGGGGTTCGATGCGGAATGGGGAGTGCTGGGAGCGCACGCCATCGGTGCAAACCATAAACGAGAACGAATTTGGATATTGGCCTACACCAACACACGGCCCACGCGATGCAAGCTGCACGATGGAGACAGCAATTAAATGGACAGGAATATCGAAGCAGGACTCTTTGAGCTTTGCAGTGGCCCGCGAAGAAAAAGCAGACGGGCGGCACATGCCGCATGGACAACTGAACCCACCGTGGGTCGAGTGGTTGATGGGCTGGCCGCTAGGGTGGACAGACTTAAAGCCATTGGAAACGGACAGGTTCCACTTGTGGCAGCGACAGCATTCGCCATACTCTCGGAGCGAATAATGATGACCTCTACACTAAATAGGGGCTAAACTTTTCCCAGACGAAAAAATCGGCGCCTCATCAGCGCCGATTCAGGGTGAGATTTGTTGATCAGAAGGGTATGTCATCATCATCATCATCAACAAACGCATTCCCCTTGGGGGCTGAATGCTCTGTTACTGGCGATGGTTCCCGCTCTGAGTCATCACGCTTGCCACTCAGCATTTGCATTGAATCAGCCACAATCTCGGTGGTGTAGCGCTCTTGCCCGTCTTTATCTTGCCACTTGCGAGTTTTAAGTGCGCCTTCGATATACACCTGCGAACCTTTTTTGAGATATTGACCGGCAATTTCAGCCAGCTTGCGGAAGAACACCACGCGATGCCATTCGGTGGCCTCTTTCTTTTCGCCCGTCTGTTTGTCTTTCCATGTATCCGTTGTAGCAATAGTTATATTGCATACAGCATCGCCATTAGGCATGTATCGCATTTCTGGGTCTTTGCCCAGGTTGCCAACAAGTATTACTTTATTCACTGAAGCCATTATTTTCTCCTTGGTTAATTAAAAATAAATTTTTCAAGCCAACTAATTACAGTAGCGTTATTGACTTTAAAATGATTCGACAGAACATTAACAATATCTGCATCGCTTGGCCTGGATGAAGTTGGCTTATTTTCAATAGCATTGTCAATACTGATACGTGGCCGCTCTACTGATTCATGTTCGATAATTAAATTCGCCTTTGCTTCTGCCTTCGCTTTTATTTCTTCCTCTGCTCGGATCTTTTGCCGCTCAGCTTCCAGCTTGGCTTCAATCTTTGCAGCTTCTGCCTTATTGTGCGATTCGATACGAGATTTTACAGCTAATTGAAAATCATCCATTGGCTTGGCAATAAGCTGTTGCAAGTCTGCCAGCAGCGCACGATGCTCAGATGCGTTTTCGTCAAGCCATGCCAGTTTTGTCCGTAGATCAGCGGCCTGCGCATCAACGGCAATCTTTGCATTAGCCAAGGCAGTATTTAGCCTTTCTTGCATGCTGTCAAGCGTTTTCAAGCCCTTTGTTGCACTTAAAAAGTCTGGCACCGGATAGTCAAGACGTACCTGCGTTATTTCGTTTTGCAACTTGGCCAGATGCTCCAAGAACAACTTGCGCGTTGATTCAATCTTTTCAGACTTCCGGCGTAGCTTTTCGCTTTCCAGCAACTTTTCAGCCATTAAGCGATTATCACGCACCAACTTGGACAGCATATCCTTTTGCCGCTTGGCTTCGTCGATACTCTGGATTTGCGCAAGCATCTGAGTTTCAGCCGCACTCAAGGCATCTTCAGCCTTTTTCATTGTCTTAATTTGCGCATCAAGATCGGCAAAATCTTGATCTGTTTGCGGTTCACGAATGAGTTTGTTTTCCAAAAAGTTGCGCAGCGCAATCTCAAACTCTTTGAAATTGTCTTGTACCGCAATCTGACCGCTGATATTCACAAAAACTGATGGCAAAGATACAACGTCAGCAACGATAGCGGGTTTTGCATCTGGCATAACGTACTCGGCCATGTCTTTTTCAAACTGCGCCCAGCCATCTATGATACGTTGAAACCAGGCAGCATCAGGTAAAACTATCATATGCACTAAATTTTTAGCCGTACCATCAGACACAACGAAAATCAAATTCTCTGCACCAGTTACCAAAAGAATCTGCTGGCATTGAGCCATGTGATCTTCTGGAAGAATGCCATTTGCAACAGATGCTACTAGAGATTCATTCCACTGCTTGTGTTCAAAGGCGACGTCATCGCCAATGGTTAAACCGTCGCAAGATGCAGATAACTTACCAATTGACCATGTGACTGGATAAAGTGGCTCACCGATAATTATTTCAACGAGTGGGCGTGCCAATGCTTCAACTTCGTGACCATAGTCAAGCACATTTTTTTGCACCCATTCGCTGAATTCTTTCCGTGTGCCAGTTTTCTTCATCAGCATCAATTCAGATCGCGTAGTGTGTTTCGATAAACCTAGCATCGCAGCGGCTTCACTTGCGCCATGATGCGATGCTCTAAATTCAATCCATTCAGGGCTTCCCTGCAACAAGTCATGCTGGATTCGTTCTACTTCAAAGCCGATAGCATTCATGTTAGTTCCTCTAATTTATGTTGATAAATAGCCGACAATTCAGCGTGTTCCTCTCCTGAAAATTCTTTCATCATTTCAGCAGCACTATCAAGATCATCAAGGCTATTTGCAGCTTCAATTTGCGCTTTAAGTGTGGTATGTGTAATTTTTCCAAGCTGCCTGATCTCTTCCTTTTGCGCATCAGTCAGCGTTCCCTTGGTATTTATTTTGGCAATGATTGCATCCGGTTTTGATCCCTTAGAAATCGCGGCTTTCCATGATGGCAGGTTTTTCTGAAAGTCAGCATCTGGATAAGGTAGAAGTGTTATTTCTTTCTTTTCAATTATTTGCCCCGTTGAATTGTCTATTGTATCGCCTTCATATGCCAATGGATTACCTTCCATTTCTTCTGCAGTTGGCGATGCGCCAATTTCTGGGAATGCCTTTCTTAAAGCTTGAGCCTCGGTACATTTTGCAAGTTGCGCATATGGCCTTTTCCGCCACATTGCATTAGGCGCGACAGAATCTTTTCCAGCCGTAGCATAATTCTCTTTCCAGAATTCTTTGGCTGAAAATTCGACGATTGCGCCGTTTGCCATTTGGCGCTTTATTGTGATCTTGCACCACCGAGGATAGGTAATTTCAGTGCCACTCAACACCTCGCTTGTGTCATCACCATATTCAGGTTCAGACATACCTGCATAAGCTCCTGATCGTGCCGCTTGAATGCGATACAGGCCAATACCAGGCATAATCACATCCCGCCATTCGTAATCTTTTGTTCCACCCTTCTTAACGCTCATTGGAACGATGTGTACAGGCTTTTGCATTGGGTCAAGCCCAGCTGCTTTACAATAATTTATCACTAGATTCACGCTGACCGCTTGTGCGCCTGGGTAAAGCGAATTTTGCAATACCTGTATCAATTCTGTATCAGTGATAATTGATAATTTTGTTTCACTCATTTTTCATTCCTTTCGTTAATGTAACAATTCAAATTATAATTAATTTTTTCTATTTGTAAAGAATTATTTTATTCATATAAAAAAGTTGACACAGCAGGAATTATCGTAGTAAGATTTATCAGCGCCGTGAAAGGCGTAATAGGTCGGTATCAGTAAATCCTTATTGGGGATGGTCTCAGATACCGTTTACACCAGCAGGTGCGCCGACCCGGTAACTTTCACACTGGGATCATCCGCCAATAAGGATTTAAAAATGCAATCTAATTATGAACTTCATCCGCTTTGCACGCTGTTCCCAAGACTTAACGACAGTGAGTTTTCTGCACTAGTAGCCGACATCAAGGCCAACGGCCTGAGACAGCCAATAACTCTGCATGATGGAATGATTCTTGACGGTGGAAACAGATACCGTGCCTGCGTCGATGCTGGCATAGAGCCTGACTTTGTAGAATTTGGCAGCGGAAATCTTGTTTCTTTTGTACTATCCGCAAACCTTCACAGGCGGCACATGAGCATAGGGCAGCAAGCGGCGATTGTTGCGAGTGCTCAGGATTGGGCGCAGGCACATCACCAAGGAGGAACCGGGGCAAATCAGCATAATTATGAGCAAAGCGGCAATCTTGCCGGTCTGCAAACGGTTGCCGACCGTGCAGCTACATCAGGAGCAGGAGAGCGCACGCAGCGAATGGCTGACAAGGTAGCCAAGGCAAGCCCTGAGCTGGCAAGACAGGTAGCTCACGGCGAGAAATCGTTACCAGAAGCTATTGAAGAAGTTACCGGCAAGCGCCCCGGCGCAAAACCACCAATAGAAAAGCCAGAAGTACCAGACGAATTAGCCCAGCTACGCGAAGAAAACGAAGGGCTTCGCGAAGCCAACGCAGAGCAAGGGAAGATCATCAAGGAAATGCTGGAAGAGTTGGAAAGCTACGGAAAAGTAGTCGATTCTGGCGATCAGCTTACAGCGGCGATGGCCGAGGCAAAGAAATTCAGGGAAATGAATCGTATCCTCGAATCGCGTATCGTTGGTTTGATGAACGAGAAAAACGAAGCCGTTCGGTTAGCAAAAAGCTGGAAACGTCAGGCAGACAAAAATGCAAGCTGACCTGATCGCGCGCGATTCTGCGAATTATGGCGCGGCAACATTTCCAAAGCCGCGAGAATTTCAGGAAAGGGCACATGAAAAATTGCGCCAAGGTGCGCGCGACGGTCATAAACGGCAGTTTATTATGGCCCCGACAGGCGGGGGTAAGACGTTTTTAGCGCTTAGAATTATTCACGAAGCCTTATTACGTGGGCGGTCTGCGCTATTTGTCTGTGATCGAACTACGTTGATAAACCAAACGAGTGCCGTAGCAGATAAATATGGTCTATCAGCACATGGAATTATTCAGGCTAACCATTGGCGAATTGACCGTCATAGCAAATTCCAAATTGCTAGTTGCCAAACATTAGCGCGGCGCGGCTGGCCAAAGGCAGACGTCATCATCATTGATGAGGCGCACACTTTATATAAAGCATGGACTGAGCATGTTCAAAATTGCGATGCGAATGTCATTGGTTTATCTGCAACGCCTTTTGCGTCTGGGCTTGGAAAGATATTCACCAACCTGATCAACGCTGCGACTATGCACGAGCTGACACTATCTGGCGTCCTGGTGCCAATGCGCGTTTTGTCTTGCACAAAAATAAATATGCAGGGGGTAAAAGTTGTTTCTGGCGAATGGTCGGATAAATCGGCTGAAGAACGCGGCATGGAAATTATCGGGGACGTGGTGAAAGAATGGACAAATCACGCATTAAATAAAAAAACCATTGTCTTTGGCGCAACTATTGCCCACTGCGAAGAAATGACAAGGCAATTTAACGAAGCCGGAATCATGGCTGCGACTTTCACAAGTGAAACTACGGCAACCGAGCGAGAATTACTGATTAACGAGTACAAAAAACCTGATGCAGTATTGCGCGTTTTAATTTCCGTGGAGGCGCTTGCCAAGGGCTTTGATGTGCCAGATGTCGAATGTATCTGTGACTGCCGACCATTGCGGAAATCCCTGTCCACAGCAATCCAAATGTGGGGGCGTGGCCTGCGTTCATCGCCTGAAACCGAAAAATCTGAGTGTATTCTGTTGGATTTTTCCGGCAACATCGTAAGATTCGCAGATGATTATGCCGATGTGTTTTACAATGGTCTTTCTGAACTTGATTCTGGCGAAAAACTTGACAAGGCCATACGTAAGGATGATGAAGAAAAGCCAGAAGGCAAGGCATGCCCGCAATGCGGTTATAAGCCAGTCGGAAAGCGTTGCGTTTCCTGCGGATGGGAGCATGTAGCAACTTCGCTGGTTGAGCATGAAGCAGGAGAAATGTTCGAGTTCAAAGTTGGCAAAGCTACAGTTGGCGACAAGCTATCTGTTTGGGAACAGTGTGTCACTTTATGCAAAAGTAATGGCAAAATAGAGACTGCAAAAGGACGTGCTGCACACTTGTATAAATCAATCACAGGTGTATTCCCGCGAAACCTGCCAGAATTTGATATGGTACAAAATGTTGCACTGACAAAAGCTATAATTAACAAAGATCGAGCTAACAAAATTGCATACCAAATGGGGATCAAGCGTTGAGCACATTTACTGAATTTGCCATGTCCCATGGCGTCATCATCAGCAACATAATTGCTGGTGAAAGAATTTATAGATGTCCAACAGAAAGTCATCCGCATTCAACTAATGGTGCATATTTTTTTGACGGACAAAGAGGCTGGATCCAGAATTGGGAGACTGGCGAACCTATACAATGGTGGTCTGGTGGTGAATCTAAACCATGGACGGAACAAGAAAAACGCGAATGGGCAGAACGTCGCCAACGATCAGAGGCAGAAAAAAATGCACTCCGCGCAAAAGCCGCTAAAACAGCCCAGGCTGCCATTTCATCCGCAACCAATGACAAACACCAATACCTTCAAGAAAAAGGCCACGGCGATACGTTAGCGCTAGTTTCTAAAGAAGGAAATATGCTTGTTCCGATGCGAGATATAGAAACGAACGAATTGCTTGGCGTACAGTCGATTTTTCTTGAAGAAAGTCGATGGCAGAAAAAAATGACTTATGGAATGCGCGCAAAAGGCGCAGTCTTTAGGTTAGGGCAAAAGCATATAACAGAAACCTATCTTGTCGAGGGCTACGCAACGGCGCTGTCAGTTGATGCCGCCTTGCGAATGCTCCGACTTAAGGCTGATGTTGTCGTGTGCTTTTCTGCATCGAATCTGGTGCACGTGGCCAGCATATTGTCAGGTCGTATTTTTATTTTTGCCGACAATGATCACTCAAAAACAGGCGAAGTATCCGCTCAATCGACCGGCCTGCCGTACTGTATGAGTGATCAAGTTGGTGAGGACGCGAACGACCTATTTAACCGCGCTGGCGTGATGGCGGTGGCTAAAAAGATCATGGAGGTGCGGCAAGCGTAGATTGTATTAAAGTGGATTGCGAGTAGGGAGGGCACAACCGCCGAACGACGCAATACCGAGAGCCAAGAAAGACCGACAGGGCAAGCGTGGGTGAGAGTAGATAGAGCGCGTCGGGGCACCGGAAACGGTGGTAACAGTCTGTCTAATGTGCATGCGATCCGAATTGAACTCAGGGGCATGCAGCACTCACGAACCCAAGCGAATTATCGTTTGGGCTTGGGGGTGCTGTGTCTGGAAACCGATTGAATCTAGGGGCATGGTGGTAGTAAGTGGTATACAGGGGGTAGTAGATGAAAGTTGAAATGGTAAAATCGACAACGGGTAGTCTGATTCCTGCATCCGCTGAAGCGGGAGAATCCTTGCGAAAAATCAAGGTAGGAATTCCTGTTTCTGTGGAGATTAAACAGATCAGGAATTATCAGTTCCACAAAAAAATGTTCGCATTGTTCAAGCTGGCTTTTGACTTCTGGGAACCAGTCACGCCGCTGGAATATAAAGGGTTGCCAGTTGAAAAGGACTTTGATCGTTTCCGAAAGGATATTACGATCCTGTCTGGATTTTACAAACCGGTGTATAACGTGCGTGGCGAATTGAGGCTTGAGGCCGACAGCCTATCGTTTTCCAGCATGAGCGAAGAACGGTTCGAGAAAGTGTTCAAAGCCGTGCTGAATGTCCTTTGGGCGCGTGTGTTGAAGTCGGCTGGATATTCTGACGAAGCCGCCGTTGAGAGAGTGATTAACGAATTGATGAGGTTTGATTAAAATGGCTACTGCATCAGCAAAACGTCACATGGATAAAGTAGCCCAACTTGAATGTTGCCTATGCGGAACCAAGCCTGTTGAGCTACACCACATTTTAGAGGGCCGGATACCAGGCAGGCGAAGCCCAGACTGGCTGGTGATTCCATTATGCCCGGATTGTCATAGGGGCAGCAATAATGGGGTGCATGGGAAGCGTGCTATGCTGAAGGTCATGAAGACCAATGAGCTTGAGCTGCTGGCCGGAACACTAGAGGCTCTCTATGGCTGAATTAGACTGGCAGCGTACCGGCAAAATAACCCTGCGATGTGAGCCATATCTGATTATAAAATATCCGACACGGTATCAGGCGCTCTATGGTGTTCCAGGTGAGCGTGAATTTATCGGTGATTTTGAATCGGCAGATGCAGCAAAAACTGCCTGTTTAACGCATAAAAAGAAAGTGAAGAATGCCAATCTACGTAGGAATTGATCCCGGACTAACCGGAGCAATCGCGGCAATAGACCACAATGGAAAAGTGGTGATGGTGAAAGACTTAACCACTAATCTATCCGGCGGAAAAACGGCAAAAGTTAAAATGCAGATCAGTGCCGCTGCCTTGCGGGATGATTGCCATGAGCTAATGCAAAAATATGATGTTGTGATGGCTGCTGTTGAAAGGGTAACAGCAATGCCAGGGCAGGGCGTAGCAGGCGTTTTCTCGTTGGGCGATACCTACGGCTGCATTAGAGCTGTTTTGGCCGTCCTGATCGTTCCTAGTGAGTTTCCTACGCCAGCGGTTTGGAAGCGTGCCATGAGTCTTGATTCGGACAAAGAAAGAAGCCGCGCTATGGCGATTCAGTTATTTCCCGATAGTGTTGAATTTTTCAGACGAAAAAAAGACCATAACAGAGCAGAAGCCCTGTTGTTGGCCGAGTGGTTAAGACGGAAAATGTTTTAGTCAGGCCAGCCGGTACGATCTTCAATGGGCACGCCTGAGGCAGCTTCTTCGTTCCAAATGGCGTGCATTTCATTGGTGAAGGATTCGCTGGCATTGGTTGCCTGATAGTCTAAAAAGCCGACAATGGCAAGGCAGGCGAGAATTAGCAGGGTGAGTTTCATGATTTAGTCATTTCGTATGAAATTAAAGCTGTAAATAATTGGCATAATTTTTCAAATTCGCGGAGATTTTTACAGTTGAAGCTCTGGCCTTGCATATCTTCCGGAAGCATGTCATGGAAGATTCGAGAGAAATGCACGCCACCTGTGTTATTCCATGAAACTTCGCATCCGTGAATTGATTTTGCAGATAATGCGTAAAATTGCTTAGTCATTTTATTTCCCCTTAAATTTTGCGATAAACGCGGAATGATTCAGTGATCCAGGCGCTAGAAATATCAGGATCGCCGTCGCTATCTAGTGGCAGCGATTCCAGCTTAATTTCTTCACCAACGCTAAAGGCTTCAAAAGCCTCCCGCTGGGTGTACAGCTTGCCATCCTCTGCCAGCATGCCTTGCACGCGCGCAACTTCATAATCCATGTAGCCATCAACGCCGTTCCAGATTAGCTTAGTCATTTCATTTCTCCTTTGTCTGCGACTCCCCTGAGCCGATGAGTGAATTATATTTATTTAATACACATTGTCAATAGTTATTTTAGATATATTTAAAATAATTTGTAACAAACAAATAAAAAGAGGTGAAAGATATAATCGGAATGATCAAACCTTATAGCTAAAACTTAGGATAAGACTAAATGCACAAAGATGAATTTTACGAAATTCAGCGATTAAGGCAGTTGGTGTCTATTGATGCCGATCGAAATCTATCAGTCTGGGGCGCCTGGCGCAGAGGTGGACAGCATGTTAGAGGCTATCCAACACGATCAACATTCTTGGAGAACATCGGGGGATGTGCGAGTGAGGATGCGTCTGATCACGTGTATGAGGCGCTTAATAACTGGCGAGCGGAAGTGGCAGATGCTGTCATCTCTGCTATGGAGTATCAGCACAGGGTTGCGATTAGTCATGTGTATGAGGCCGGGGTGAGGCCATCTAGTAGCATAAGCATAGAGGATGCTCTTATCGCTGCGACTGATACCTTCTGGGCTAAGGCAATAGTCAAAGGATTGACGTGAAAATATATATCTTTAATACTTTACTAATCATTTAAAATGTGTGATAATCATTTCGTGGGGAGTACTGCGCCCTGAATAAACGTCAATGCCACCAGAATGTTAGGTGGTTTTTTTACGTCTAAAGCTTTTCATAGAAAGCGAGGTGATCCGGTGGAAACGCGGGGCAGCTCATCTAGCAGGGGCTATAACGGGCGATGGCAGAAGGCACGCATCACATTCTTGCGCAGCCATCCATTGTGTGTGATGTGTAAGCAGCATGGCAGCATCACTCAGGCTTCAGTGGTAGATCACATTACTCCACACAAGGGAGATCAAGCGCTCTTCTGGGATAGTACGAACTGGCAGTCTCTATGCACGAACTGTCATAACAGTTACAAGAAGCGATTAGAGATGAGTGGCAAGGTAATCGGGTGCGATTCATCCGGCGAGCCAATCGACACGAACCACCCGTGGAACAAGTAGGGGGGGGCTATAAAAGTCTAGGGC
>JBAQEV010000019.1:0-2433 GCA_049286925.1 Saccharimonadales bacterium (SeqCode) | reverse complement strand
GACTGATACCATGCGCGACCTGGTTATTAACGAAGAGCTGGAGTTGGTATTTACTGAAGCACACCCCAATAATCACTTTTAACATGCAGGAACTACGCAGATTATTGAAGGATATCAGAATCGTTAGTCGCACCAATCCGGTGACTAACCTCATACTATCTGAAATGATCAGGCTGCTTTGGCGCCCACGTGCACGAGTATACTCGGTTTATCAACCCGGACATGGCTTTATCGTTGGCGATGTAATTAAACCCACAGATCCGCTGTGGGTAAAAGCGCAGGCCGACACCGAAGCACATGCCAAAGCCACTGCCGTGGTTTGCGAAATTATCGACGAAGACAATTTCATTTATACACAGGAAGGTGTAGTTGAAGGCGATTTCATTATTGGCGCCAAATATTTCCTTTCCATCACCACTGCCGGAAAAGTATTCGTTCAATCCGATCCGGAAGAATGGGCCATTGGCAATTATCGCCAAATGATCGGCACCGGAACTAAAGATGGCTTGCTGGTTGAGATTGATGAAGGTGGTTTTGCTTCTGTAGGAACTATTGTTACCCAAGTCGGGCATGGGTTCATTTTTGGAAACTGCATCAAACGCGACGGAATAACCGGACTTTGGATTCTCTCCAAAGCCGATACCAGAGCACATGCCGGAACAGTTGGTATTGTTTGTGAGGTGATCGATGCGGACCATTTCCGGTACATTACTGGAGGGCTTCTTGCAGGCGAGTTTGTGGACGGAGCAGATTATTGGCTATCCACAACAACTGCCGGAACCATCTTTATTCAAACTGATCCGGAAGAATGGGAAATTGGCAATGTGCGTGAGTTCATAGGTACTGGAATCCCTAACGGATTGGAAATTGAGATTGATTTGGGGGACGAAATTACAGAGGAAATTTTTGAAGCAAGTTATGGAACGCATGACATTGCTTTCGATTACAACGATGTTACCGGATCAGTTCAAGTTTATTGGCCTGTCATCAAAGCGAATCGCAGATATAATATTTTAGACATTACCTTATGGTCAGACGGTGCATTAACTGGAATTGTACTGAAGATTAATGATGTTGCTGTTGGTTCGTTATCAGGATTGACAATTTCAACCAAAACAACCATAACGGCAACCGCGCCAAGAACGGTTGAATTAGGCGACGAGGTAACCTTACACATCGCAAGCTTTTCAGGCTCAACCGTGCCATCGTTTATTCGTGGAATCATTCAAATTAAGTGGCTATGAACATACTATACCATCCATCGAAGAAATGTAACATCAACTATTCAATTCTGAACGTTGACCTGGTGACAGGGATTGTTGATTACAAAATAATTTCAGGAAACTTACCGATTAGTGTTGAATTGATTGGTACAAATACTTACACAAATAATCATTCAGCATTCGGTACATATCAATTTTCAGGGGTTGCTTCCGGAGACTATATTTTAAAGATCACCGATCATAAAAATTGCACCAAACAGGAATCTATTTCGCAATGTACAAGCTGTCCTGAGGGGTATAGTCCTGTTGGAAGCAAATGTGTTACTATATCCGAAGTAACACCAAACTTTTATACACCCACTTTTACAATTGTCAAAGCAGTTACCAATGTGCTGTACTCCAGAAAAGGGGCGTTGATCTTCAGTTCTTGGAATTTCAATGGAACGGGTATTGCCGAACAATTTGGATTATCACCATTGAATACTTATTGGGCGAATGCTCCATATCCGGCAGGAACTACATTGGGCAGGCTCAACCAAATGGGCGTATGGGCGAATGTGACTTACGGCGGGCAAACTGTTGGTTTTTCGTTCTGTTTTAATGTCGAAAAAGGCAAAATACTCTATGTCGGATTTGGGATAGACAACTACGGAAGCATTAAAATAAATGGTGAGTTAGTACTTCAGCAAGATAATGTCGCTATAACTGGTCAGTTTGGTTTTGGATGCCTTGAAGCATGGTTTATATACCCTATTTATTTCCCGGAAGGGAATAACGTGATCGAAATATATGGAACAAACCTTATGCCTACACAGGTGGGTAATGTCGCTGCAATTGGAGCGGTTATTTACGATGCTACGAAAGCTGATTTGATAGCAGCAACAAGCGATGCCAGTTTGGGAGCAAAAATATTGTGGAAATCAACCGACGTATTGGGCAATCAGGCCGTGTACGAAAAATCAGAAGAACACGGTTATCACGGCTACACCTGTCCGGAAGGATATGCAATCAATGATTGTGGTGAAACAGTAGTTTGCCAATTGAAAGAAACAATTGATTGTCCTGAGTGATGGGGTGTGGATGTCCAGATAAGGAAACAGATGCTTTGATAATCGCAGAAATTGAGCGACGAAAACAAAGTAAGGCGAAGCAAGTTGATCTGGAATTTATCACATTTTCAGGCGATTTATGGCAGTTACAAAAAATGAAT
>JBAQEV010000018.1:0-12015 GCA_049286925.1 Saccharimonadales bacterium (SeqCode) | reverse complement strand
GACAAATAAGTCTCTCAACAACGTATTGTTGCTCGCATAGAGCTTTGTTCTCGCAGTTCAAGCGGTTTTGCTTGTAACTTGTTTATGATTATATATCGAGGTCGTCTAGTTCTGCAAGCTCTTCTCGGGTCTTTTTTGAGTAATCATTACCGTTATCCACAGGCTCATCTGTAGAGTTTTTCACAGCCTCGTCATTTTGGCCTTCGGATGATGTAGTATAATTCTCGCGCTGATCATCATTATTAACAATCTTTAGGTTATAACGTGCATCATTCTTGGTTCCAAGCGCACGTAAAAGCGTTCGCAGACTTTGTGCAGTGATACCGCGTTTGCCAATTACTCGACCCAAATCTTCTGGATTAACAGTTAGTGACAGCAGGACGCCTTTTTCATCAATAATGCGCTCTACGCTAACATCATCTGGATGCCCTACGAGTGATTTAACGATATATTCTACGAATTGTTGGTCGATTGTTGTCATACTTACCCTCTCGTTTTTACTTATTACTGTTTTTTATTATACCACGCCGATATACAGCTATAGTTTACTTAGGTAAATAGATTTAGTACCTATAGTGGTCTGGTTTAAACGGACCATCTTGTGGAACATTCAGATATTCGCTTTGTTCGTCAGTTAGTTTCGTCAACCTAGCACCAAGTTGTTCCAGATGCAGCATAGCAACCTTTTCATCAAGATGTTTTGGCAACATATACACTCCAACTTCATGCTTTTTAGTGAAAAGCTCAATCTGCGCCAATACTTGATTCGTAAATGAATTCGACATCACAAATGATGGATGTCCGGTTGCACAACCAAGGTTGACCAGCCTGCCTTCGGCCAGCAGAATAATGCGGTGACCATCAGGGAAGGTGTACAGGTCAACTTGTGGTTTTATCTCTTCTTTTTTGATACCTTTAAACGAATTAAGTTGAGATACTTGTATTTCAATATCAAAGTGGCCAATATTACAGACAATCGCCGAGTCTTTCATGCCTGTCATGTGGTCAATCGTTATGATGTCGCGACAACCAGTTGCTGTAACAAAAATGTCAGCTAGTTTTACCGCTTCCTCCATCGTCACCACCTGATAGCCTTCCATTAGAGCCTGCAAGGCACAAATTGGATCTATTTCAGTAACCAGCACTCGGCATCCAAAAGCGGCCAATGACCTGGCACTTCCCTTGCCAACGTCACCATATCCCGCAACAACTGCGACTTTACCGGCCAACATAACATCGGTAGCTCGCTTGATACCATCGGTCAATGATTCTCTGCATCCATACAAATTATCAAACTTTGACTTCGTAACACTGTCATTCACATTTATTGCCGGAATCTTCAACTCACCTTTTTCAAGCATCATGTACAAGTGATGCACGCCAGTTGTTGTTTCTTCGGATACGCCCTTGATATCAGCCAGCAAATCTGGATGTTTTCGATGGATCAAACCAGTCAAATCACCACCGTCATCCAAAATCATGTTCGGACCCTTATCACCCATGAATTTCAATGTTTGCTCGGTACACCACCAATACTCTTCTTCGGTTTCACCTTTCCACGCAAACACTGGTATGCCGGCTTTGGCAATCGCCGCCGCCGCTTGATCCTGAGTCGAAAAAATATTGCATGAAGCCCACCTGACTTCAGCACCAAGTTCTACCAAAGTCTCAATCAAAACAGCCGTTTGTATCGTCATGTGCAACGAACCTGCAATACGAGCACCTTTTAGCGGTTTCTTTTTGCCATATTCGCGCCTAAGGCTCATCAGCCCTGGCATCTCTTTTTCGGCCATAGTAATTTCTTTTCTTCCCCAATCAGACAAAGAAATATCTTTTACTTTATAATCCGCCGTTTGATTTTTTACCATTATCTACCCCCAGTTTTATTTAATTACAACTTTATCGTGAAAATTTGCTGCGTACCTTTTCTCAAAACCCTTTTTTGTAAAGGAAAATTCTTGCGTACCGTGCGTCTCGACAGCATAAACCGACGAAACAGCTCCTAATTTACCACAAGTTTCCAGGTCAAGCCCGCGAATATAACCATACAAAAAACCTGCCCTGAAAGAATCGCCCGCTCCAGTTGGATCCGCAACAACAGTTGGCTTTGCTATCGGCACATTAATTACAGTTTTGACAGATGCGCCACCAATCATTGACCCTTCTTTGCCTTTCGTAACAATAACAACCGGAACTTTTTCAAAAATTTCTTTTTGTGCCATGCCCGTCCTGTCGGATAAAACAGAAAACTCATAGTCGTTAAGAATTAAAAGCTCAGCCGTATTAATACCGGCAATCAAGTCCTTTTTCGGCACACTGATAACTTGCTGCCCAATATCATAAAACATTCTCATACCAAAACGTTTACACTCATCAATCTGCTGTCTCATCATTTTTGGGTCATGCGGCGAAATTACCATAAAAACGTTTTTATCTTTCCATCTTTCGAAAGACAAGCTTTCACTATCCGACATCGCGCCTGGATAAAATCCACCGACTTGATTGTCATCAGAATCCGTGAATACATTAAAACAGGCTGTTGGTGTATCGCTGCGATGGACATAATCGACATTCACACCGGACTCAGCTAACTTTTCAATATATTTATCTGCATCAGGTCCAACTGAACCCAACAGAATTGGTTTTTCGCCAAATAAAGAGAGCGTGCGGCAAATATTTGCGCCGACGCCCCCGTGATTATTAACTATTTTGTCCAAGAAGATGCTTAACGATAACACATGGATTTTATCTGGTTTGATTAAATCTTTGTATCGGCCCGAAAAATTCATAATTCGATCAATTGCAATTGACCCGCAAACTATTATTTTTGGCAAACTCGCATAAGCCATCGTCATTTTCACCCCCTTGTAGTTGTAGTATAGAAACTAAGCAGCTTCAACTTCCGAAGCTTTGGCAGCAGCTTCGATTTCAGCCTCTACGACTGGTCGATTCTTGCGAAGTTTGTCAGCATTGCGAATAGTTTTTGATTTTTTGCTGTCAAGCGTAACTACCCATTTAGGCATTTTAACACCAGCAGCTGTCAATAATTTAACAACCCTTGGTGATGGCTGTGCACCGTTATCAAGATATTTTTGAGCGACTTCAACCTGCACAACAGCCTCTTTGGTGTGTGGGTTATAGCTACCAACAGTTGCTACTACGCGACCGCTAGATGGGTTACGTTGAGCTTCCTGGACAGCCAGTCGGTATATTGCATAGCCTTTGCGGCCAACGCGTTGCATGCGGATTGCGAGCATAGATATATAACTTCCTTTAACTAATCTATTAAAATTGATTTTTACTCTTGTTGATTCTACACTGTTTTCGCCAAAGAGTCAATTACTATTGGACGCGCCTTGCGTATTCTTCCAGCGCTGTCTGAGCGGCTTGCTGTTGAGCAACCTGCTTTGACGGCCCCTTGCCCGTTCCCATTAACTTTTCACCAACATAAACAGCCAACGTAAATATCTTATCGTGATCTGGCCCAATCTCATCAATCACATGATAACGTGGCGTTTGACCGTCCATACGTTGCGACACTTCTTGCAAATGAGACTTAGCATCGCGCCAACTGCCGGTCTTCAAAATACCATCTAGTTTGCTGATGATATTGGCATGAATAAACTCTGACGCCCCATCATAGCCGCGTTCCAAATAAATCGCACCCGTAACGGCTTCAAAAGCATTGGCAAGTATCTGTTGCCTAGCCCGTTCGCCGCCTTGTTTTTCGCCACGGCTCATTCGAACCAGCGGCTCATAACCCAACCTTACACCAGCTTCGCCAATACTTTCGGTTCGCACCAAAGCCGCGCGCCAACTGGTCAAAATACCCTCTGGGTCATTGTGGTTTTTATACAAATGTTCGGTTACGACCAGCTCTAACACTGCATCGCCCAAGAACTCTAGTCGTTCATTATGCTCGCTGACACTCTTTTTATGTTCATTGACATAACTTCGGTGTGTTAGGGCCGTAATAAGCAACTGGGTGTCTTGAAATTCAAAACCTAATTTTGATTTTGCAAACTCCTGGTACGGAGCTATTTGCATTCCGCTCATCCCGTTAGAATTCCTTTCTAAGTTTATCGTTTTTAATAATCTGTCGATTTATACGCATTTTTATGAATTGCTCAGAGTCAGCTAGCAGAGTTCTAACGGGACTCATAGATTCTCCTGTCTTATTCTTTTCATTGCTAGTAACATCAATTTTCCAATGTCTTCGTATTCGATTGCCTCTAAGGCATCGTGAAACTTAAACCACCGAATATCATTCATCCACTCTTCTTTTTGAATGGCATTAGTATCGCCCTTCGCCCTAACCAGATATATTTGGGTAGTCATCAACACTAATTTGTCCAGTCGTCGATAACGGAAGTAAATCTTGCCCAACCAGCCCAAAACCTCTACATCGCTCAAACCAGCTTCTTCGTTAATCTCTCGCTTGGTGGTTTGTTGAGCAGTTTCGCCCTCTTCGATGTGTCCTTTTGGAATCGTCCAGCGATCTTTACCATCTTGAATCAACAATATCTCGACACCACCGTTAGAGTCGCGACGAAATATAATCCCACCAGCGGTCGGTTCGCGGACAATTTCTTGAATCTGATTTTTTTTGTTTCGATTAAAATATTTCTTAAACTTATCAAACCTCGGTGCTGCTGCCATTGTCTGTTTCCTCCACAAGTGTACGATATGCGGTGCCTAACACCCCATTTATAAACTTGCTCGAGTTATCAGAACCAAACGCTTTTGCCAGTTCAACTGCTTCATTTATCGCAACTTTAGGAGGGATCACCTCACCCTGATGAATCAATTCATATAATCCAATACGTAAAATATTGCGATCAATTCGAGCAATTTGATCAATTGGCCAATCCGGAGCAATCGGCTGAATCTTGCTGTCTAGGTCGGACTGAACATTCAAAACGCCCTTAACAAGCGTCTCAACAAACCCTTTATCGTCAATTGCGGTCTCATACCTTTCCAGGTTGCGTTCGAGGATTTCATCCACGTTCGCCGATGTATCTTTGGACTCCATGCGAAATTCGTATTCGTACAAAGTCTGTAATGCAACGATGCGACCAAGGTGGCGATTAGATGCCATAGCGTTTCAATTCTTTCTTTTTTATTATAATTTTAAGGTAAAAACGACTTGGCTATTTAGCCAATGCCTTGCCAGTTTCGCGACGAGTTGTGCGTACCTTTACTGGTGATGTCTTATTGACACGACGAGCTAGTTCAAGGCGCAAGTGACTGCGGCGCAAACCAGTCTTACGTGGACTAGTCTGTTTCTTTGGTTGTCCCATGTAGTGACTCCTTTACGTTTATATATTAAAACTTGTCATCATTATACCGAATCATGCTTTGATTCTCAAGTGTGCTCGTCTTTTTTTGACAAAATCAAACATTAGCGCCATAATTATGACAATTATCATTGACAAATTTAAGCTTAAGTAGTATAACCACATATTATGAAAGAAATATACAGCCCATACGCTGAAAAAATCAAAAAACAAGAAAAAACAGAGTCCTGGACTAAATTAAAAAAGATTGGTTCAACAGTTGTTGGTATTGTCGTGCTCGGAGCCGGGGTTTATGGAATTGCCAGTAGCCAAAATGGAGGCACAGACCTAAAAGCCAACCCGGATACGTTAGGCACTGGCGATAATACTATCGAAACAGTTGTCCTTAAACCAGATGCAAATATTCGCTACGATCATACTACTGGTGGCCAATACGATAACAACCTTATCGAGTCAGTAGAAAAAAAGACAAATATAGAAATAGGTGCCAACCCTGTCTATGTTCATGATGAAGGCGAATTAGGAAACGGCAAATGGTATGGAATACCCGCCGAAGACCTCGAAAAAGCTGGCGTTGATACTAGTGCCGACAAAGACGGCATCGCCTGGGTAAATGAACAAGGCATTGACAGTATTGAACATACCGCCAAATAACCTACTTGATAACTATACTTACTAGCCGGCCAGGGACATAAATAACCTTGGTCGGTTCTTTATTTTCTAGGTATTTGACGACGTTCTCTTGGGCAAGCGCCATCTTTTTAATCTCGTCCTCAGAAGTTGTCTTTTCGATTTCCATCGTCGCACGCAATTTGCCATTAACCTGTACGACAATCGTCATAACATCAGACTTTAGGTACTGATTGTCCCAAGTTGGCCAGTGGTCAACGTGGATTGAATCACTGTGCCCCATTTGGGCCCACAATTCTTCGGTAATATGCGGTGCGAATGGCGACAAGACTTGCAACAGACTTTCGATTGCATACGTCCAGGCATCAGTTTTGCCAATTGGTTGGTCGATTTTTAGCTTGTAATAGCTATTAACCGCTTCCATCATTGACGAGACGGCAGTGTTAAATTTGTCATCATTGATATCTTCGGTGACTTTTTTGGCAATTTTGTGTGCAATCACCAAGATTTCGCGCTGACTAGGCTCGGCTTGCTTGACTTCACCGGCATCGATATATTCTTGGGTCAAAGTCCAAACGCGATTCAAGAATCTAAAGGCACCTGGCACGCCACGTGTATCCCATGGAGCTTCCAGATCGTACGGTGCAATAAACATCTCATAAACACGCAAGGAATCGGCACCATAACCACTGTCCATAATTTCTAACGGGTCAATAGTATTGCCTTTAGATTTGCTCATTTTAGTACCGTCCGGCGCCAAAATATAGGCGTTGTACATCATGCGACTGAACGGTTCTGGCGTGCCGACTAATCCTAATTTATAGAAGAAACGCTGCCAAAAGCGTGAATATAGCAAATGCGCAACTGCATGATCGGCACCGTTATAAAAGTCAACCGGACCCCAGTGTTTTACAATCTCTGGATCCCAAGCTTGTTTGTCATTAAATGGGTCCAAATAGCGAATAAAATACCAGCTACTGCAAGCATAGCCGTCTAAGGTATCAGTTTCACGCTTTGCCGGTTTGCCACATTTTGGACAAGTCGTATTAACCCAATCTTCAACACCCGCCAGCGCAGAAGTTGCACCACCATGAGGTTTGAAATCTTCGACATCAGGCAAAATTACTGGCAATTGGTCGTCTGGCACCGGCACAGCACCATGTTCGGGACAGTGAATAATCGGGATCGGCGCACCCCAATAACGTTGACGGCTAATCAGCCAGTCGCGCATTTTGTAAGTGACTTGTGATTTGCCTGTTCCCTCTTGCTCTAGCCAAGCAACGATTTGCTCGCGGGCATCAGCCGAATCAATTCCGTCAAATTCGCCACTGTTAACCAGTGGACCTTCACCGGTGTATAAACCAGTTTCTTCGTCAGATTCTGGTTTTTCAATAACTTTGACGATTGGCAGATTAAACTTTTCGGCAAAAGCAAAGTCGCGCTCATCATGTGCTGGGACAGACATAATTGCACCTGTGCCATAACCCGCCAAAACGTAATCAGCAATCCAAATCGGTATTTTGTTGCCATTAACTGGATTAATCGCGTAGCTACCTGTGAAAACGCCGGTTTTTTCGCGGTTTTCATTCATACGTTCGATTTCGGACTTTCTGGCAGCTTCGGCAATATATGATTCGACAGCGTCGCTCGTTTCACCTGTTGCTAAACTTTTAGCTAGTTCATGCTCTGGCGATAGCACAACAAAAGTTGCACCAAATAAAGTATCTGGCCTAGTCGTAAAGACCGTCAAAATATCGTCTCGTCCATCAACCTTAAATTCAACTTCGGCACCTTGAGAACGTCCAATCCAGTTTTTTTGCATGGTTTTAACCATTTCGGTCCAGTTAAGGTCGTCGGTTGCCTCTAGCATTTCGTCGGCATATTCGGTAATTTTGAAAAACCATTGATTTAAGTTCTTTTTTGATACCTGATTATTACAGCGCCAACATTTGCCACCAATTACTTGCTCGTTAGCCAATACCGTTTGGTCAGTTTCGCACCACCACTGGGGACTTTCTTTTTGATACGCCAAGCCATGCTCGTACAGTTTGTTAAAAATCCATTGTGTCCATTTGTAATAACTTGGGTCGGCTGTGCTGATTTCTTTGGACCAGTCATAGCTATAACCTAAGCGCTTTAGTTGTTGCTTAAAGTGAACAAGCGCTTCATCATGAGCAACCCTAGGCGTTTTGCCGATTTTGATAGCATAATTCTCAACCGGAAGGCCGAAAGAATCCCAACCGATAGGATGATAGGCATTATATCCCTGTTGGCGTTTGGCACGGACTTTGATGTCGCTAAACTGAAAAGTTCGTCCATGACCAGTGTGAATACCAGCGCCAGTAATCCCTGGGAGCATACTCATACCATAGTACTTAGGTCTTGAGTGATCTGAAAAATCGACCTTGTAAGTACCGTCAGTTTCCCACTTATCTTGCCATTTTGCTTCGATTTCGGTTGGATTATAGCGCTTCATAATACAAGTATAGCAAAATAATAACTAAAGTTTACCAAAATTACACCTTAAAACATGCGCATTAATAGTTTGAGTAGATGTTTTGCATGACTTTGTTGATACCAGCTTGCCAATCATCATAAGACATTGGCTGGTCAGGAGCTGTGACTTTGAGGCTGTTGTCAACTTTTACGTCGGCATCCATGTTAACCGTAACGCCGTATGATGACTCATTATCGACGTAACTAAATTCAATTTTGCCCATACTGTGCGTCCACTGATCAACCCAAACAACTGTTTTTAATTTGCTGGTAGATTTAGAGATTGACGCTGCAGCTTCTTCGTCGCTAATACTGTCGCCATAGCTGGAAGCACTTGTGTCGCATTTGTTTAATTCTTTCATTGAATCAGAGCTACTAATCGATCGGCCATAGCTAACCATTTTTTTGGCATCAATCGAGACAGAATAACCATATTTACCATCCTTATTTTGAACATTCGCCTCATCGATAGTTAGAAATGGGCTTTTTTCATACAACGCGACATATTCGTTTTGCATTGCTTTGTCTTTGTTGACGGATTTGTAAGTATCCAGCACGCACTGGTAAGTCTTAGTTGCTTCGGCACTCATCTTGGCCATATCACTAACAGCGAATCTGACCCATTTATTCTGCAGTTTGCTAATTTCGTCTTTGACAGTTTGCGTAATCATTTGGCTGCCAAATGCTTGTTCAATGCTTTCTAGGATATTTTCAAGTCGGAAGTACATGTCTCCGTTGTCTAGATACATACCTTTGGCGCCAACAGTATATGTTTTGCCGCTATATGCAACTTCAACACTTAGATCCATTGATTGCGAAGGCGCATTTGTAGTAATAGTGTTGAATGTAATCTTGTTAACACTAAATCCGCCAAGCGAGCTTGATGGTGTAACCGTGACCGTAGTTGTACTGCTCATTTGCACAGCATCGGCTGTCATTAGACTTGAAACAGCATCATAAACCACTTTTTTAGGGTTTGAATACCAGAAAGTATATGCCGATACGCTGCCACCAATCAAGAATAGCAATAGGCCAAACGAGATAAGAATAGCCAGCTTGAGACTATTTTTGTGCGATTTTTTGATATCCTCAGGTTTTATCTCGCCATCAATAGAAATTGGAGTTTGGCTGAATGGCTGTGAAACAGCGGCAGCAGCAACAGCAACAACCGGAACAACTGGTGCTTCTGGGGTGGCTGATGTTTCAGCGACAGCAGAAGTATCTTGAATAATTGGCGTTTCTGGAATAACAGGAGCAACAGGCATTACTGGCTCTAGTTGAACTGGTGGTTGATCTTGAACCGGCTCGTTTGAGGCTTGAATTGAATCAACCTTTGGTGGCTCTGAGTAAGTTGTCTCTGGCGTAGGAATAATTAATTCTGGGCCCAACTCCATTGAATTATCAAAAGCCTTCTCGGGGACTGAAGTTGGCTCAACCAGAATAATATCATCAGCCGGAGCCTTCATAACATCTTGAGAGACTGGCTGCAACTCGTTATTGGCAACCTCAGTGTTAATTGACGCATCAGCCTCAAGATGAAAATCATTTTTTACCTCAGCGTTATCATTATTATCTGGGGCTGAGTTTTTTTCACTACTGAAATCGTCCATGTTTTCTCCATTCAATTGATATAATTTTAAGCTTAAGCTTATTGTATCACAACAAATATTATCAGTCTGTTAGGCTAGAGAAAAAAGCGGTTTTTTTGGCAATCCAATCAGGCGATTGGCGGACTAGCTTTGTCTCATCGGCAGTTGAATGTAACACAACTTTGACTGCTTCCTCTAAATAAATGCCAGTCTGTGAACCTTTAAATAGAATTGCCGCACCCTCTTCCATCACACCCCTGACAAATGCCCCGGCAGCAATTGCAGTTTTAAAGCTTTTAACTTGGCAACCACGGGCGCGTGCCTCAGGCGCAAGGTATTTTTCAGCCTCATCGCCAACTGTAATTACCCACATCAAACCGTTTGGATCGCACAGTTTGCCAATCGCTTCGTGCTCGACTTGGCTAGTTAAGCCTAGTTCGAGCATACTGCCCAATACCGCAATGCGCTGCGGAACAGTCAGCTTGTAAAGCTCACGGAGTGATGACTCGGCAGCAAGTGGACTGGAATTATAGGTATCGTCAATCAAAATCGTATTATTAGCACCACGCAAAACATTCATACGACCAGCCAATGGTCGAATCTTGGCCAGGCCATTAGCAACTTCGGTCGCGCTCATACCCATTTTGACGCCAACAGCACCGGCAGCAACGGCTGGACGCAGCATATGCTCGCCCATAACATGAATATCAACAACCACCGGATTTTCCCAGTCTGGGGCCACAAATGAGCCACTATGGCCAGCATCAGCCGTATAATTATCAATATTGTAATGGTATTCAGACACCGAACTGGTCCCATAAGTATTAATCTTGGAGTTAGTCAGATAGACAGAGTATTTTCCGTCAACATCATCACGGTTAATTAGTGCCAAGTCTGAATAATTTGCCACCGCCAACTCTTCTTTAGCTACATTCTCCATCTCATGAAAGTACTCCATATGTTCGGGTGAAACAGCTGTTATTACAGCAATGTTGGGGTGCAGATATGTGCCAAAATGTTCAACTTCACCTATTCGATCCGAACCAAGTTCCTGTACGATTACGTCAACGTCAGTTGGACTTGCAATGCGCTCTTTGGCGGCAGCAAATACTGCCAGCCATGCTTTAACACTACGCAAATTTTGAGGGTATTCGATACCTAGTATCGCCAATGGCGCGCTCATCTGAGCATTATGGTTGCCCTCATGCAGACGAACTCGAAATCGCTCGGCCAAAACTGTACCGATTGCAACCTTTGTGCTGGTTTTGCCGACACTACCAGTGACGACTACTAATTTTATTTCTGGATGAGCCGCCAAATACTTGCGAACAAACTCTTCTAACTTTTTTTGTATAAACCATTTCATTTATGTTAAATTATACCAAAAAATCGCCTTTATAAGTAGAACAAGTTTATATTAGCGTCAATAACAATTTCAATTTTATTCAAATTACCATGTCATCCGACATGGCTGTATCGAATGATACAGTAGCAAAAACTCGTCTTATTACTAAGACGAGTTTTCCGCTGTTGCGCGCCCACCCGGGGTACTTTTTTGTTTTTGATTAGTTTTTGTTTTATTCAAGCGCAAAGGTTACCCCAATTGCGCACCAGCTCAACTAATATTATTCACCATATTTTGATAAAACGCAAGCGTTTTTGATAGCATACCATCTACCATATACTAACTACTACCTACCAAATCAAGCTTATACTAGCATTTTTCAGCAAACTATGCTTAAATAGACATGTTCAGATGCAGCACGCGCATAAAGGCAAAAGGTGAGCGCTTACCCATAAATACGGTAATCTCTCTTCTTCGCATAATAAAGTAGCAGAAGCGGTCGATCGGACAACCTGGCAAATTAAGAACCCAGGTTAAGAAGAAAAGAGTACTCAATAAGTATTATGGCAAAGCAAAATCTATTCATCGGCAGCCTAGCTTACGCAACTACCGACGATACCCTCAAAGCACACTTTGAGCAAATCGGTGAAGTCGAAAG
>JBAQEV010000017.1:0-64665 GCA_049286925.1 Saccharimonadales bacterium (SeqCode) | reverse complement strand
TTATGATTATATAAGCAGTTCTGTAGCAATACGTTTAATTAGGGGTAGAGGGCGTGATCGATAACAAGATAATTAAGGCTATTAGCGACAAAGGAATGGATCGCAAAGACTTCTTGAAATATAGCGGTGTTGTCTTGCTGAGTTTAGTTGGCTTAAAAACAATTATTTCGATATTATCACAATCCGACAATCATAAAATAACTGTTGCTGAATCGCAACAACAGGCGGTTCGCGGCTTTGGCGGCGGAAAGTACGGGTCGTAGGCTATGGTGCAACAGCGACTTCCGGCGGTAAACGGTGATGATGGTGCTTGGGGCGATATCCTCAACCAGTATCTGTCGAAGGAACATTACAATACTGGCGTGGACAATGTCGCTAATGGTGGACATCAACACATCACACTTCAGCCCGGTACAACAACGGCCGGTACGGCACCAATTAAATTTACTTCGGGCCCACTTTTGGACACACCCGAATCGGGAACGATAGAATATGACGGAACAGATTTCTTTTTAACGGTGTAGGAGAACAAATGGCTACTAGGCGTAAAATCACAACTAATCCAAGTACATCAGACCAAGACTTTGCAAAGTTTAAAGCAGTGGCAATGGTCTGCGACAACGGGGCAACATTTCCAGCCTCACCGGCAGTAGGACAATGGTTTTATCGAAGTGATTTAAATTTGGCCTATATTTATAATGGTTCTGATTGGTCATCAATTATTACTTTGTTAGACAATGGAACAACCGCAGGTCAGATGACTTTCTGGAACGGGACTGATTGGACTTACACGGAAACTTCTGAAATGTTTTGGGATGATACAAATAAGAGGGTAGGAATAGGAACAACAACACCAAGTCAAGCTTTAGATATAGTAGGCTCTATTCATTTAGATGATACAACCACGGCAACTTCAGGAGTTATTTATAAAGGTGCTTATACATTTTTGCACAACTTTCATCACCCGACTGGTCAAACAGTAGTTCCATTAGGAAGGAATACCTTTATTGGAATAAATGCTGGTAATTTAACAATGGGGTCAACTGCTACCTGGAGTCAATCTGCAAGTAATAATATTGGGATTGGTAGTTCCGCTTTATCTAGAAATACATTAGGCTATATGAATACAGCTATTGGTAATGACAGTTTAGCATATAACACTTCTGGCGGTGGTAATTTCGCGCTTGGTTATATGTCTATGTTCTCAAACACTACTGGGTCAAATAATACAGCTTTGGGTGGAGCCGCTTTATACAGTAATCTTGCAGGGACATTCAATGTTGCGATGGGATATAGTACATTACACGACTCAAAAGGCTCATATAATATGGCACTGGGAACATACTCTGGTACATCTTTAACTTCTGGAAACAGTAATGTATTTATTGGATATTATGCAGGTAGTCGACAAACAACAAACTCAAATCTTTTAATCATAGATAACCAGCAACGAGCGGACACAGCCACCGAAGCAACCAACGCTATTCTTTATGGAGTAATGGCGGCACTGCCAGCTAATCAGACATTAGCGATAAATGCCAACGTCGGTATTGGAACGGCAACGCCAGCATATAAATTAGATATTAGAGGTTCTGCTTCGACTGATTTAATAAGCTCAAGAATCGGATTTAATTTTAATCCTGTGACGCCAGCAGTTGCAATCGGAGGCTATACATTATCAGCTGGAACAAGCTTGGAGATTGGTAATTATTATTATATTGTAGCTTATGTGACTGCCTCTGGGACTACTGGCTTTGCAAGTGGAACACCATTGTTAGTGACAACAACAGCTGGAAATCAAGTTGTGAATCTTACAGGTATTCCAGTATCGACAGACCCAGATGTCACAGCTAGGAAAATTTATAGAACAAAAGTTGGTGCTTCTAATGATAATCAATATTATCTAGCAACAATCAATAATAATACAGCAACAACTTATACTGATACAACACCAGACGCTTCATTGACAGGTCAAGCAGGACAATTTTACAAGGTTGACACTACAACAAAATATATTACAAAAGCTGGTGTTCAAGCAATGATTATAGACAATAATTTAGTCGCTATGGGTGCTAATGCAGGCGGAGCGTTATTAGCTAGTGGAGGCTTACCAGCGACTAGGACATCTTTATTTGGAACTAATGCTGGTAGATATATAACAACAGGAGCTGGTAATAATATATTCGGTCAAGCTGGGTATTCTCTGACAACTGGGAGTTACAATACTATCATGGGAGATTTGGCAGGAGCTTCTGCTATTTCAAGTTATGGAGATACAATGCTTGGAAATAACGCTGGTAGATTCATAACTGGTGGTTTATATAATATATTCATTGGCAATTCTTCTGGTAATTCATTGGCAGGAGGAGGAAATTTAACAGTACCGAGTTATGGAATTTATATTGGTCAGAACACGAAAGCACTAGCTAATAATGAAACAAACGCAATCGTTATAGGTAAAGGTGCACTTGGGCTTGGCTCAAATACAATAGTTTTAGGAAACACAGACCACACTATTACTAGATTATTTGGAAATGTAGGAATTGGAATAGATGCTCCAACCGCTAAACTTCATATCCCAGCAGGCACAGCCACTGCAGGCACAGCACCTTTGAAATTAACCCCTGGCGAGCTCCTAGCCACTCCCGAGTTAGGAGCAGTCGAGTTTACGGATGACGGAACAAATGGGCATCTGTATATTACGCTCAACGTATCGGGAGTATTAACAAGAGTCCAAATAGTTTAATGATATAAAACAATGGGAATGAATGACATCAAAGAATTAAATATAAAGGGCACGCTCGATAATCATTGGCTTAATCTAGTGGCATTAGCCAATCTGTATGAGTAGATACTGTAATTACATTTGTTTTTTTATCTTTTTATTTGCGGTATATTGCAATACGATGCCGGTCCAAGCTGTTACATCAACAGAGCCTAAGGGTTTAACCGTATCACCACTCCGAAGTGAATTGCAAATCACGCCAGGCACATCGCTGGATGGTACGTTGATGGTGACGAATTCAACCGATAAATCAATGACGGTGAGTTTTGACGCACAAGAGTTCAATGTGATTAATCAACAATACGATTATGCGTTTACGATTGATTCGGATATAACGAAATGGGTAAGGTTTAGTTCTTCCACGGTTAATTTAACAGCAAATCAGACGAAAAATATACATTACAATGTTAGTGTGCCATTGTCGGCTGAACCCAGTGGACAATACATTAGTTTATTTGTTAGTACTGATATTTTGGCGTCGGACGGTTCTGTAAGCTCGCGTCAGCGCATTGCATCGCTTTTATATATTACAGTTTTGGGGGATGTATCGCGAACAGGTCATCTGATTTCATTAGTTTCACCGTGGGCGGTAAGTGGCAAAAGCGTTTGGAGCATGGCGTTGCAAAATACAGGCACGACGCATTTTCATAGTCGTTATAATGTCGATATAACGAACTTATGGGGTGGCGTAGTTGCCAGTAATTCAGGTGATGTATTGATATTACCTGGCACTGTTCGATTGGTGCCTGATATATTGCCATTGCCTCAATTTCCGGGGATTTATAAAGTTATTTATATGATTGGGCTAGGTGATACGCCTGCAACAACCAAGATACGATATATACTATATGTACCACCAGCGGTAATCTTGATATTTATTGTTGTCGGTATGGCAATTATTAGATTAGTGTACAGACGATTAAGTAAACGTTAATCGGTTTGAGGAACGGCAGTATAGACGATATTCGCCGTATATTTCCCAGCGGGCTTTGCCATATCCAGTTTAACGCCGTATGTTATGTTCGTAATGTCGCCAGTTGATGCCGGTGTGGTAATCGAGTGAATCAGCACGTCATTTAATGTGATGCCAGTAAAGTTTGTTGATGCGTCGGTATTATAACCCCAGGTGTTGACAGTCAATGACGCGGGCGAAACGTTGGCTGATGCAGGCAGTAGTGACCCTAGGTTGTTCATATTTGTATTATCAAGTGCTCTAATATAAAGCTGATATCCCATAACGTCGGTTGACGTGACAGTTATAGTGCTAGTACCAGTAGCCAATACGCCAGCAATTGTCGGCGTAATTGGGATATTAATATTGCCATTAGTTGCGATCGAGAGTGATGTTTGGTTGCCATACGGTACATTTGCGTCATAAACACCTTTGCCGTACGGCTGGGCATAACCAACTGATGATGCCAAAATCGCAACGGCGATTATTGTGGACAAAAGATACAACATATTTTTTTTCACGCTTATGTTATTATAGCATCTAGGCGTTGTTCAGTGGTGCTATGGGTCGTTGTAAAACTTGGAGTGGATAAGATGAAAATTATATTGATATCAAAACGAATTGGTTACGCGCTTTTCGCTATGATTTTGTTGTTTTCTTATTATCCAAATATTGCTAATGCAGCCGAGATTACTGGACGCAAGGTCACGATCGGTAGTTCGGTGGCAAGCGCCAGTACGACTTATTCGTTTACATTTACGGTTCCATCGGCAACCGTGATTCAATCGGCAGGGTTTGTCGCTTGTACGACTGCTAGTGGTGTTTGCACGCCAGTACCTGGTTTTTCGGCAAGCAATGCAACTTTAACTGCTCAACCAACTAATTTGGGTGATGTGTCCGGTTGGACGATAAATAACGCGACTGTTGGTGAACTACGTTTGTCTAAATCAGGTAATGTGGCGGCACCAACCGGTAGCCAAACAGTCGGTTTTTCGATGGTTACTAATCCGAGTGCGACTAACTCTACATTTTTTATGCGTATAACTACATATTCTGATGCTGCTTGGACTGCAGTTATTGATACTGGTGCGGTTGCCGCTTCAACTGCCGGTCAGATTACAGTCACTGCATCTGTTGATGAAACATTAACCTTTACGCTTGCCAATGCCACCGTTGCATTAGGCACGCTTTCCACGGGTGCCACTGGGACAGGAACATCGTCGATGACCGTTGCGACTAACTCGGCGACTGGCTATTCGGTCAGTTATAGCGGTACCACATTAACGTCTGGTACGAATACGATTACAGCGATGGCGGGGGCTGCTTCGGTCATGAATAGTAAACAGTTTGGTATGAACCTTATGCTAAATACAACCCCTGCAATTGGCTCTAGTGTATCTGGTAGTGGCTCTGGTGCGCCAGCGACAGGCTACGGTACAGCTAATAGTTTCAAGTTTCTCACCACTGGCGATGTTATTGCATCTGCCACAGTCCCAACCAACAGTAATGTCTTTACAACCAGCTATATTGCCAATATAGACGGTGCGACCGCGGCTGGTGCGTACTCAACAATTCTAACCTATACGGCAACAGCTAACTTTTAATGAAACATATGCGGCTGTTAAGAATCTCATTAAGCTTAGCCGCCATAATAATGATTAGTGGATTTGTTGTTACGCGTGTTAACGCTCAAGCAATAGTTACTAACGCCGCACAGGGCATCGAGATTAGTCCGACCTTGGTTGAGCTTAATGCGTCCAAGGGCAAAACCTACAATTTAACACTAAAAGTTATGAACGTTACGGCATCGGATTTAGTGTATAGTTCATTAGTTAATGACTTTGACTCGGCGGACGAGAGCGGTTCGCCGTATATTATTTTGGATAGTAAATTGCCAGCAACGGCTTCGATAATAACCTGGGTTGACGAAATTCCACAATTTACATTAACGGCTCACAAGTCGCGAGTTGTTAATGTAAATGTGACTATTCCGAATGATGCCGAACCGGGCGGACATTATGGCGTTATAAGTTTTTCTGGAACAACGCCTGAATTGTCGGGTAATAGTGTAGGATTAAATGCTAGTGCCGGAGTGTTGTTGTTGATTCGAGTTGACGGAGCTATCACCGAAAAAGCTGGTCTTGCGTCATTTTATTCTGCTCTGAATGACAAGCAAAGTTCATTTTTCGAGAATAGTCCAATTACATTTGTTACCCGAATCAAAAATGAGGGCAATATTTATATAAAACCAATTGGCAATATTGAAATCCGCGATATGTTCGGTAATTTTGTTACGAAATTAAGCGTTGGAGATGATCAATCAAACGTTTTGCCTAGTAGTATCCGACGATTTGAAACGCAATATAAAAGTGGATGGATGATTGGTCGTTATACGGCGAATCTGACGCTAGGTTACGGTACTACAGGCCAAGCGATAACGGGTACGATTTATTTTTGGGTTATACCGTATAAGCTAATTCTGATCGTATTATTCATGTTGGGAACTATTATCTATATTTTGTCGCGCATGATAAAAGTGTATAATAGACACATAATTGAAAAAGCAAAAAATGAAAGCTCAATCAACCAAAAACATAAAAACGCAAAGAATTAATAAACGAACTAGATCAACTTCGCATGCAGTGATTTTGGCTAATACTAAATGGGTTGGACTACGTCATTTCAGATTAGTCGAGCATAAACATACCGGCAAGCTTATACATTATTGGCACACATCTCATTTGGCTTTGGTTATGATTTTGATATTTATTGGCTTTTTTCTGTTGATAGGCGATAATGCCGTGCGGGCAATAGCAGATAGTGGATCTGTGTCAATTAGTGCAACCGTGCCTGATAATGGACAGGTGACTGTTCCTGATGAGACAAAAACATCAAATGTAATCTGGTTTATAACGCCTGTGCCATTGTATATTGTTGCTGTTGCAATGACGCTGGGTTTTTGGGGAGGGGATATATTTGATCGTAGATTTGGGTCGTGCAAACCTCAGCATCGAAAACCACGAAAGGTCTAGTCTTATTAATTGGTTGCGCGACTATAAAGAGCGTCAATTATGTCTTGGTTAACTTCTTCGCGCGTCCGTGTGCCGTCAATTTCGATTAATAACCCAACCATACGGTAGTATTCGATAACCGGAATCGTCTTTTGCTGAAACTCGTCAAAGCGAGTTTTTAATACTTCTTCGGTATCGTCTTGGCGATTTTGGCGGTCCTTGACAATTCCTAGGGCCTTCCACCGATTAAAAGAGTCATCAGTCGATATATCCAGATAAACTACGGCTTTTAGCTGGTGTAAGGACTCTGAAAGCGCCTTGATAACGCCTTGTTCTTCACCTTTCCAACGTCCAATAGAGCTGAGAACAAGTGGTTTGCCGACTAAGCTGGACTGTGACAAAAAAGGCAGGACAATATTGATATAATCTTCGGTCGGGATGAGTTTTCCAGTATGTAAGCATTCTAAGGCGCGCTTTGGTATATTATTGCTGCGCAATACCTCGCCACCACCAATCATTCGAGTATTGAGTAATTCTGCTAGGCGAGCACCCTGTGTATCTTTACCTGAAAAAGGACGGCCAAATATATTAATCGATCCCGATCCGAGCCAGTCTTTTATTGCGACAATTTTTTCGTCGTTATTCATTCACCTAAGTATAGCAGTTAGAATAACTGGGTGCTATTGGAATGTGGCTATTAGAATATGGCAGCACAAATCTCGCCAATAGCTAAATTCCAATAGCCAATAGCCATCTTGGCACTCGTTGACACTGAGTGCCAGGGCAAGTTATAATAACGTTATGACAGACCGCCAGATTCAAATACTCGCCAGTATCATCGAGCAGCATGCCGAAATTGCGGCACCGGTTGGGAGTGTGATGTTGGCAAAACTATTTGGTGTGTCCAGTGCGACTATTCGCAGCGAAATGGTAAAACTGGAAGAAATGGGCTTAATTATGCAGCCGCACACCAGTGCTGGCCGAATACCAACAGATCTGGGATATCGTTTTTACGTCAATATGATTAACGAAGGCTACGACAAAAACCTTCCAACTGGTGGATCAGACCGTGGGTTTAAGGCATTAGAAGCTAGGGTTTCTAATCACAGCGAACATACCAATCGTGCAATTCGGAGTGCCGTTGACAGTCTGGTTGAATTAACTCACAACCTGGGTATTGCTACGATTGGCGATGAATTATATATGAGTGGTATTGGTAATCTTTTCTCTCAACCTGAATTCTTGCAGGTCAACCATGCGCAGTCGGTTGCTAGATTGCTTGATAACCTTGAACCATGGTTGCGTGAGGCTGCACCAAACGAACCGCTGAATGTTTATATTGGAGCCGAAAACCCAATTGGCAAGACCAGCGGCGTCAGTTTGATTATTAGCCGTTATCGTTCGCCGTACAGCGACAGAAGTTATATCGGCGTTTTAGGCCCAACCAGGCAAAGCTATGCCAAGGTTATGCGCCTTGTCAGGCATGCTGGCGCAATGCTAGAGGAGATACTTTAGTTGGTAGATAGTAGGTGGTAGGTAGTATATGGTAGAGGATAAGGAAAATAACAAAGAAAATATGGCGGGAAAGATGAAGAAGTCGAAAAAAGAGATTGAGTTTGAGCAAAAACTGGGTGAACTGATGCAGGATTTGCAGCGCACCAGGGCGGATTTTGAAAATTATCGTAAACGTGTCGAGGCCGAAAAGGCATCAGCTCGCGAATCTGGACGGGCCAGTGCTATTTTGAAATTATTGCCAGTTATTGACAACATCGAGCGCGCGCTGAATCATGCACCTGACGACATCAAGGATAATATTTGGGTTCAGGGCGTCACTGGACTGACTAAGAATCTTGAAAAATCATTGGAAGGTTTGGGTTTAAGGCGAATCGATGCAAAACCAGGTGCTATTTTCGACCCCGAGCTGCATGATGCGATTCAATTTGACGAAGAAGCAACCGGCGAACAAGAGGTTATTTCCGAAGAATTGCAACCAGGTTACACGCTGGACGAATATCCAATTCGTCACGCTATGGTTAAAGTGACCAGGCAGTAATATGATACAATATTGGTAATACTTAAGCTTAATGGGGGGGTGGCAATGACAAATAGACCAATGGTACTTGTCGTAAACCCCGGCAGCGCCAGTCGTAAATATGCCTTGTATTCTGGTAATCAAGAAAAAGCCAGTATTTATTTTGAATTTATAGACGGCAGGGTTGTTAACGAGGTTGAGTTTGGCGGCAGTAAAATAACCATACCTTGCGAAGACATTGATTTATCAAGGGTTTCGCGTTATGTCGAGCCTATTTTGTTAGAAAATAACTTAATCAGTAGTATTGGGACGATTGCTGCTATTGGTATAAGGCTGGTTGCTCCAAGTCGTCTTTTTATGCAGGATGAATTGATTTCTCCAGAGATTGAAGTGGTTTTAGAAAAAGTCAAAGAAGTTGCTCCATTGCATATTACTACTTTTTTGGCTGAAGTGAGACAACTTAAAAAACATCTGCCGGGCACACCAATTGTTGCGGTATCTGACAGTGCCTTTCATGCCACTAAACCAACCTGGGCTTCAAACTATGGAATTGACACCGAAATGGCCGAAAGGCACGACATAAAACGTTTTGGCTATCATGGCATATCGATTGCTTCGGTTGTTGAGAAGTTAAAAGACAGTGATATTTTGCAGCCCAAGACCATTGTCTGCCACCTGGGCAGTGGCAGCAGCGTAACAGCAGTCTATAATGGCGACAGCTATGATACGACCATGGGCTATACGCCACTTGAGGGTCTGGTGATGGCTTCGCGCAGCGGCAGCATCGATGTTACGGCAGCGCTGGCAATCAAACGCCGGCTTCATTTTACCGATAACGAACTCGAGCATTACCTAAATACTAAATGTGGCCTTTTGGGCATCAGCGGCAGCTCAAATGATATTCGTCAATTAATAACACTTGAAAACGACGGTGATGAGCGAGCTAGTCTGGCATTAAAAATGTATGTTTATCGTATTCAACAGGCGATTGGACAGATGGCAGCTGGCATGGGCGGGGTAGATTCGATTGTTTTCACTGGCACTGTCGGCGAAAGATCATATATTATTCGTGGCCGAATCATTGAAGAATTGGGATTTTTAGGCTTCAAACATAATCACAAGACAAACGACCATACATACGAGCCAACTGAGCCAACTAATATCTCGGCACTACGCAAAAAACCGATCTACGTAATATCAACCAACGAAGCATCCGAAATTGCTCGAAGAGCCGAGCAATATATTAACAATTGTTTAAAGGATCCGCCCTTATGTAGTTAATGTACATATAGAGTTGTGTTTTAATAATATAATCAAAACTAACCATGGAATAATACAATGTTTAAGCAAACAAAATCATCCACTCAATCCGCCTTCACTATCGTCGAACTTCTCGTCGTAATAGTCGTCATCGGCACCCTAGCTACATTAGTCATAATATCCTACTCAGGCATACAACAAAGAGCTAAAATAGCCTCATTACAATCAGATTTAACCGGTGCCTCTCAACAACTTAGACTTTATCAAGTATCTGATATTAACGGTAACTACCCTGACTCCTTAGACGGCAGCAAATGCTTTGTACCAGCTGGTGCTGATAATATGTGTCTAAAGGCCAGTTCCGATAACAGTTTTACTTCTTATAGCGCTAATAATACTACTAATCCCAAGACTTTTACTTTGAATGCTGTGAATGGGGATTTAACTTATAAGATTACGAATGATTCGATACCAACTCTTGCTTTGTCTTGTCCAACAGGCTTTATTGTTGTGCCAGGCAGTGCTACTTATGGAACAAGTGATTTTTGTATCATGAAGTACGAGGCAAAAAACACCGGTACTGCTACCAGTCAGGCAGCTGGTCTTCCTTGGTCTGTCATTAATCAAAGCACTGCGATTAATAGGGCAAACGAAGCATGCACTGGCTGTCATTTAGTCACCGAAGCTGAATGGCTAACTGTTGCTCAAAACGTTCTAAGTGTTAATAGCAACTGGAGTGGTGGCACGGTTGGTAGTGGCTATATTTATATAGGCCATAGTGACCAGACGCCCAATACTCAATTAGCGGCTGATACCGATGATAATAATGGCTATTTTGGCACTAGTAATTTTGCTGGGGATAGCACTGTTACATGGGGGACGACTGGAGATTCGCAACGTCGTACTTTGACGTTGACAAATGGTGAAGTTATTTGGGATTTAGCTGGTAATGTTTTTGAGTGGACGTCTGGAACAAATACAATTCGTAAACCAGGCGTAATAGGTGCTGGCTGGGCTGTTCGTGAATGGACCGCTATAACCTATCCTGGTACTTTAGCAATTGATCCATCTCCAAGCGCAACTGGAATATCAGGAGCAAATACGTGGACTACGGCAAATGGCATAGGAAATATCTATAGTAGCTATGAAGACACGACACTTCGTGGGTTCTTGCGTAGTGGAGGTTGGGGTAGCGCAACAGGTTCAGGTGTTCTGTATTTGGGCTTGAACAATGCGCCTAGTTACCCAGGTACATATATAGGGTTCCGTGTTGCAAAATAGTTTTTTATACTGATAAAATTATATAATTAATTAGCACTCTTGACATACGAGTGCTAATTAATTTACAATTAGGATATTGGCAATCAAGGTACTTGAGTGCTAAAATTGTAACAAGATATTTAGTAAGCATTAACGAATAGGAGATATAAAATAATGGGTAAGATTATAGGAATTGACCTCGGTACAACTAACAGCGCCGTCGCGTACATGGTAGCTGGTAAGCCAGATGTTATCGCTAATGCTGAAGGCAACCGTACAACGCCAAGTGTTGTCGCTATTAATAAAAGTGGTGAGCGTTTAGTTGGGCAAGTAGCTCAACGTCAACGTGTGACTAATGCTAAAAACACTATCTATGGTGTTAAGCGTTTAATCGGTCGCAAATTTAGCGATTCAGAAGTCCAAAAGGACCTAGATATCATGCCATACGAAATCGTCAAAAAAGGTGATGGTGTAGCATTAAAAATGGGCGACAAGGACTACACTCCAGAAGAAGTATCAGCAATGATTTTGTCAAAAATAAAAGCCGACGCCGAAGCGTTCTTGGGCGAAAAAGTTACTGAGGCCGTCATTACTGTTCCGGCTTACTTTAACGATAGTCAACGTCAAGCAACCAAGGATGCTGGTAAAATCGCTGGCCTAGAGGTCAAGCGAATTATTAACGAACCAACTGCTGCGGCGTTAGCCTATGGGCTAGAAAGCAAAAAAGAAGAAAAGATAGCTGTTTTTGACCTTGGTGGTGGTACGTTCGACATCTCGATCCTTGAACTTGGTGATGGTGTCTTTGAAGTCAAATCTACCAACGGCGATACACACCTTGGCGGCGAAGACTTCGATAATCGTATTGTAAATCACTTCCTGGACGTATTTAAGGCAAACCAAGGCATTGATCTAAAAGGTGACAAGGCAGCCATGCAGCGCCTTAAAGACGAAGCAGAGAAGGCGAAAAAAGAACTTTCATCAACTAATGAGTACGAGATTAATCTGCCGTTCCTTACCGCTGATGCCGAAGGACCAAAACATTTTGAGTACAAATTGACTCGTTCAAAACTCGAAGAGCTGATTGCCGACCTGATTACTCGCCTAGCTGATCCAGTCAACAAGGCCCTAAAAGATGCTGGTCTGAAAGCTAGTCAAATTGATGAAGTCGTCCTAGTCGGTGGTATGACCCGAATGCCAATCGTTGTCGAAAAAGTCAAAGAATTATTCGGCAAAGAACCGCTAAAAGGCGTTAACCCAGATGAAGTTGTAGCCGTTGGTGCTGCTATTCAAGGTGGTGTTTTGGCCGGTGATGTCAAAGATGTTCTGCTGCTGGACGTTACTCCACTTTCGCTTGGAATCGAGACTATGGGCGGTGTTGCAACCAAACTAATTGATCGCAATACGACTATCCCAACCTCTAAGTCAGAAACGTTCTCGACTGCATCAGACAGCCAGCCGCAAGTTGAAATCCATGTTACGCAGGGTGAGCGCGAGTTTGCCCGCGACAACAAGTCACTCGGTCGCTTTACTTTGGATGGCATCGCACCTGCGCCACGCGGCGTTCCACAGATTGAGGTTACGTTCAACATTGATGCCAACGGTATCATGAATGTTACCGCCAAAGATAAAGGTACAGGCAAAGAACAAAGCATCACCATATCTAACAGTGGTAACTTATCAAAAGAAGATATCGAAAAAGCTCAAAAAGAGGCTGAAATGCACGCCGATGAAGACAAGAAAAAGCGTGAAGTGATTGACGTACGCAACCAACTCGAAAGCGCAATTTATCAAGCCAGCAAAATGCCGGATGAATTCAAAGATAAAATCAGTGACGAAGACAAAAAAGTTATCACTGACGCCGTCGAAGAAGCCAAAAAACATCAGGCCAGCGAAGACAAAGAAGAGCTGGAAGCAGCCATTAAGGCATTGAATGACATTATTATGCCAATCGGTGCCAAAATGTACGAACAGGCATCCAAGGATGCCGGGGCTGGGGATCCAGAAAAGGGAAACGAGGGAGCGCCAGAAGGTGATTCTAAAAAAGATGAACCCGTCGAAGGTGAAATCGTTGACGAAAAGAAATAAATAAACAATTGACTAATCTAACTATTAGCACTCTTGAAATAAGAGTGCTAATTTATTACAATTGATACAGATGACAAAACGTGATTATTATGAAATATTAGGGATTTCCAAAGACGCCTCGGATGATGAGATTAAAAAAGCTTATCGCAAGGCGGCTGTTAAACACCACCCCGATAAAGATGGTGGTGACGAGACTAAATTTAAAGAAGCCAGCGAAGCCTATGAAGTATTAAAAGATAGTTCAAAGCGTCAACGCTACGACCAATTTGGCCATGCTGGTGTCGGTGGTAACAACGGTGGCGCACCGGGTGGAAACCCATTCGGCGGCGGCTTTAATGGCCAAAATGTTCACTTTGACTTCGGTGACGGTGGATTAGGCGACATCTTTGGACAATTCTTTGGTGGTGGTGGCCAACAGCGCGGACCAAGGCGTGGTCGCGACGTCGAAACAACGATGCAGCTAACTTTTGAAGAGGCAGTATTTGGTATTGAAGAAAAAATTGAGCTTGATATGAACGATCAATGCTCACATTGTCACGGCACGACAGTCGAGCCTGGATATGAGATGAAAACCTGTCCAACATGTCGCGGTGCTGGTCAGGTCAACCGAGTTGTAAATACTATCTTTGGTCAAATCCAACAGGCAGTTGTTTGCGACACCTGCGGTGGTAGTGGCAAGGTCCCTGAAAAAGTCTGTACGGTGTGTCGCGGAACTGGCGTCGAAAGGCGCAAAAAGACCGTTAAACTTAAAATACCGGCTGGCATTGATGATGGCGCGACTATTCGTCTGAATGGTTATGGCGAGGCAATCGGCAAGGGCGAAAAAGGTGATCTATATGTTCATATCCGCGTCAAGGCCCACAAACATTTTACTCGTGAAGGTGATATTATCTTGTCCGAGCAACACATCGGCATGGTTGATGCTACTTTGGGAACCGAAATCGATGTTGACACAGTTGATGGCAAGGTCCGCATGAAAGTTCCGGCTGGCACACAATCAAGAACTGACTTTAAACTGTCTAACCATGGCTTACCTCATATTAAAAACGACAAACGTGGTCCACACATCGTCAGCATTATCGTCGATACGCCTACCAAACTTTCAAAAAAGCAAAAAGAATTACTCGAACAATTCAGTGGCAGCAAAAAGTTCGGCGTATTTTAAGCCTTGCTATCTTGTTATTAAAGATATAAAGTGGCATCACGATGAAAAGAATACTGCTAATATCGTCAACGGCATCAACCAAGCCTGATTTCGATAGGCGATCTTTTCCTGATGCCCTGCACGAAAAAATCTCGTCGCACCCCATTATTGACATCAGTTTGATGCCAGACTTAGTATTTGATTTATCTGTTGATGGTTGCAAAGTGTTTGACGTCGTCACCGGTAACGATATTGCGTCCTATAATTTGGTAATTATCCGAAGCGTCGGCAAATCATTAGACCAGGGAATTGCCTTGGCGCACTATCTGCGGATGAAAAACGTGCCATTTATTGATAGTTATCTCGAGATGCGCGGCGCTGGCAAACTGTCTTGCGCTATGCAAAGGTTTCGACTAGGCCTAGTGACCCCAACTCCTCGAACTATTTATGCTGATCCGAAACATCTGGAAAAGTATATTAATGAAGCAGGTCTTAATTATCCGATAGTCCTAAAGGCTAATATTAGCAAAAAAAGCCATGGCAATTATCTAATAATGGACTCAGGCAAACTTGATAAAAAACTTGCCAGAAAATCTGATATTCAATTTGTTGTTCAGGAGTATATTCCGAATGACGGCGTTTATCGAGTTTTGGTATTCGGCGGCAAGATATCGGTGATTATTAAAAGGTCACAGGCTTCAATTTATAAACAACTTCGAGATGGCTTGGTCCAAGAGCCGCCACGACTAGAGAATGTGGATATTTTTGATGAGAATGTAAAATCTGACATATTAAAAGCTGTCAATCTAGAAGCTTTAGACGCGGCGGGGGTGGATATTATCATAAGCCAAAATACAGGTAAGTTGTATATTCTGGAGGTTAACCGAGCACCACAGATTAACGGTGGCTCGTTTATTAATGAAAAGATTACCGCCTATGCTGCCATGATAGACAAAAAGCTACTATAGAACATTGACTAAAACATAAAAAAGTGATACAATATAATAAATACTAATCATAAGGGCAATTAGGTCAAAATGAAAGATATACAAGCAGTTTTTGGTATTGTCGAAAATATCAGTTTGCCCGAAGTCGGTATATTTAATGTGTCAGCCAAGATTGATACTGGAGCTTACTCTGGTGCTTTGCATTGTTCACGTATTCGTGAATATATTAGCAAAGCTGATGGTAGAAAAACTCTTAAAATTACCTTTCCTGATGGACATAAAGCCGAGCTGTATAAATACTGGCGAACCCATATCCGTAGCTCGACTGGACACAGAATTAAACGCTATCTATTTGAAACAAATATTGATATAAAAGGGATAGCATACAGTATTCGCATTGGTTTATCGAATAGATCAGATATGAATTATGAAGTGCTGATAGGAAGACGTTTTTTGAGCGAACATAACATCCTGGTTGATGTCCGCATAAATCAAGATTTAGATATCGATAGAAAGAAGAAATTATAATTATGAAAATCGCAATTTTATCAAATGGACCAGGAAATTATTCGACTAAAAGGCTAAAAGAAGAGGCCGAAAAACGTGGCCATGAAGTGACAGTAGTTAAATACAAAGAATGTTACGCTTCAATTGAGCAAAACAATCCAACCGTGAATTATCGTGGCCAAGACCTAAGCAAATTTGATGCAATTATTCCTCGTATCGCTTCGTATATGACCAAATATGGCACGGCGATTGTTCGCCAGCTTGAAATGCAAGGTGTTTATACAGCGTCTAGCTCGATTGCAATCAGTAGATCGCGTGACAAAATGCGCAGTCTGCAACTGTTAGCTAAATCAGGTGTTGGCATTCCAAAGACGGTTGTTTCACGCAACACGACTGACATCGATGATCTTTTAGCTAGCCTCGGCAAAATGCCAGTAATTATCAAGTTGGCTCGTGGAACTCATGGTAATGGAGTTGTTTTGGCCGAAACCAAAAAAGCCGCTAAATCAGTTTTGCAAGCATTTTATTTGACTGATGACGATGGTACTAATATTTTGTTGCAAGAATTCGTTGAAGAGTCTGCCGGAACCGACATTCGTGCTTTCGTAGTGGGCAGCCGTGTAGTTGCCAGCATGAAACGTCAGAGTCTTGATGATGACTTTAGGTCAAATCTGCACAAGGGTGGAGAAGGCAAAATCGTTAAACTAACAGATGAAGAAAAAAAGATCGCAGTCAAAGCAGCTAAGGCCATGGGGCTTAACGTTGCCGGTGTTGATATGATGCGATCCGAGCGCGGACCGTTGATTTTGGAGGTTAATGCCAGCCCAGGATTTGGTATTGAAAAAGTTACCGGGCGAAACGTTGCTGGTCCAATTATCGAATACGTCGAAATGAATGCCAAACGACGCAACAAAAAAGACAAAGTCGGCGCCTAACTAAGTAATCGCATCGCTCTGCTTCTAGTGTTACAATATGTTTATGGTAATACATAGGTATTGGGTTTAAAAATGCGACGTGATCTTAATAAATGGATGGTGATTCTAATAATCGCGGCGATTGTTGTTGCTGCGGTGTTATTTGTGATTATCCCAAATTTGCCTCAGTCAACTACTAACGTACGCTTGGGCGATGGTATTTTTAGAGCTCAGGTCGCGAAAACTGATTATAGTCGGGAAAAAGGTCTTTCTGATATAACTTCATTGACGCCAGACCAGGCGCTTTTGATGGTTTTCCCAGTGGCCGATAAGTGGCCAATTTGGATGAAAGATATGAAAGTGCCGATTGATATTATTTGGCTGGACAGCAATAAAAAAGTTGTCTATATAGTCAAAAACGCTGAACCGCCAGGTGATTCGACGCCGCAGACTTTTACTCCTCGTACATCGGCAAAATACGTTATCGAGCTGCCAGCAGGAACAGTTGACAGCAGAGCTATTTTGTCCGATTCGCTGGCTTCGTTTCAATTTGATGAGAGTGGAGTAAAGTAATGCAAGTGATAATTGTCGTTGTGGTACTTGCGGTGTCGCTGTTCGTGGCATCCTATATCACAAAACGACGATTTGGCCTATTGGGATTGTCACTGGCTTCGGGATATTTACTGAGTAGCATCTGGGGCTATAACGCTGGACTTGTGGCTGGAGTATTTGGAGTGCCCTATAATCCGTTGACGTCGGCTATTATTTTGGCGGCAATTACGATGTTGCCACCGGTAGTATTGTTGTTCCATGGATATACCTACAAATCATTTATTGGTCGAGTTGTTGGGGCGGCGTTATTTACGGTTTTAGCATTGGCGTTTTTGGTTGTTCCGCTGGGACATATCCTAAATCTTCAAGGATTCGGAGTCGATGTGTATAATTGGATGCTTAATAACAAAGACACGATTATTGGGTTGGGATTGCCGCTGGCTGTAGCAGATTTGTTCTTTACGCGACCAGCTGGGTTACATGACAAAAAGCCAAAACATTGACAAATTACACCTAAAAATGGTATATTTTCCAGATATGAGGCCACCCCGTCATCCGACAGGGTAGGTCGCATTTATTGCTCGTATGAGGCCATAGCTCAGCTGGTTAGAGCACCTGCCTTTTAAGCAGGGTGTCGTGAGTTCAAGTCTCACTGGCCTCACCAAAAAAATTCACTCATCCTTTGGATGGGTGTATTTTTTTGGCAAGGACCAGCGAGCCTCAAACTCACGACACCTCCACCCGCCGCCCGCTCCCAATACATTTATTCCAACAGGCCACTCTACGTGTGACCACTATGTGGTCAGCACGTGGCGTTTGGCTGGCTACCGCCACATCCTATTGAAATAAAGTATTGGAATCGGGCGGGTCGCTAGCTTTGCGTATGTTCTTTGCGTTGTCGATTAATTCTGTCATATTGGCGAGGTTCGACCAAGAATCAGCCTTGCCTCCCCATTGCCAAATCACCTAACCGGTGGTATAACTAGATTATGCCAAAGGTGGAAATTAATGGTACGAATATTTATTACGAGGTCAAGGGCGAAGGCAAGACCGTACTTTTGGTTTTAGGCCCAGATACTAACATTTCTGAATGGACCTTATTGATTAAGGAATTGGCAAAACACCACCAAGTGGTTGCCTATGATCAACGCGGGTGTGGACGCAGCCAAAAGACAGACAGTGATAACTTAATAGAAACAATGGCGGATGATGCCGCTATTTTGATTGAAGAATTAAACATAAATAATGCAAATATTTTGGGAATTTCGATGGGTAGTCGGATTGCAATGGAAATTACATTCAGACACCCAGAAAGAGTAAAACGATTGATTCTAGCAGCGACGGTTTGTAACACAACAAACAACCGTCGTTTTTTGGCTCTCAATTCTTTGACCACTTTCGTGAAAGGCAAATACACACAATCTATAGGCGCCAGGCAAAAACAACACCTTGCGCCTGTTTTTTATGATTGTTCATCAAAAATGGGCCAAATTAAGGTGCCTACATTGATATTGCATGGACGTAAGGACAAAATAACCCCGTTTGAATTAGTAAGTGAGATTCATAAAAACATCAAAGGATCAGAAATGGTCGAATTTGATGGCGGCCATCTTTATTTGGTGACCCAGGGAAGAGAAGCTTTTTTGGACACGGTTCAAGATTTTATCGGATAGTTTAAGCCGGTTTTAAGAATTTGATATACTACCAATATGTATTGGTGGGTATTTAAACGTCGCTTGCATATATCGTGGCTGATTACACTGGCGTGCATAGGCGTCTTTATTGGTGTGGTTTTGGCTAGATATTTTGGTGATTATTGTATGTCATATGTTTGGTTGTTATTATCAATTGCTTTGATAATAGTAGGATTTGGCGGCAGATATCTATACTTATTGCCAATTATAATTATTGGTTCGGTATTGTTTGGATTATGGAGGGGCTCGATTATGATAAATAATCTGGAAGCTTATGAACTCTTATATGGCAAAAATGTTACATTGCAAGGTTCGGTTAAAGACGATGTCGATGGTACGCCAGAAAAACTGGTAATCAGATTAGACAACTTGGTGATTGAAGACAAAAAAATACCAGGTACCTTATGGGTGGCGACATCATCATCGGCGGATATAAAACGTGGGGATATTTTGACGATTCGTGGGCAAATTATCAAAGGATTTGGCAGCTTTGCTGGTGTTGTGCGCAAAGCGGATGTTATCAAAATTGTACAACTACGGCCTGGTGATATGGCGCGGGTTTTGCGTGATTGGTTTGCGAATTTAGTACGAGTGGCAATTCCCGAACCAGAATCAAGCCTAGGTATTGGTTATTTAGTTGGTCAACGTCGGTCATTGCCAGTTGATTTAGCATTGGCATTGCAAATGGCGGGGTTGACTCACGTGGTTGTGGCTAGCGGCTATAACTTGACGATTTTAGTTAGGATGTCTCGTCGATTATTGACGAAAATATCCAAATATTTGTCAGTTATGGTGGCTGGGTTTATGATAATTGCCTTTATATTAATAACCGGACTCAGCCCGAGTATGATGCGAGCGGGGTTGGTAGCTGCCTTAAGTTTAACTGCTTGGTATTATGGCCGAAGTTTTCATCCTATCACATTGCTGTCTGTTGCGGTGGCTTTGACAATAATAATCGACCCAAGTTATGCCTGGGGTGATTTGGGCTGGCAACTGTCGTTCATGGCTTTCGGGGGAGTTATGATACTGGCACCCCTAGCCAGCCGGTATTTGTTTGGCGATAAAAAACCAGGTTTTATTGGACAAGTTTTAATTGAAACGGTATCGGCTCAAATACTAACCGCGCCAATCTTAATTGCGGCGTTTGGTCAGATATCGAATGTTGCGATTATTACGAATTTGTTAGTGTTGCCGTTAGTACCGCTTGCTATGTTGCTAACTTTTATTGCAGGGCTGGGGAGCCTAGCCTTACCGTCGCTGGCAGTCGTTATTGCGGCTCCAGCCACGTGGTTGTTGGGATATATGGTAAATGTAGCACAATTATTTGCGGGTCTGCCCTGGGCTATCGCTACGGTCAGGCTGGAATGGTGGGGTGTTGTGATTTGCTATGTATTTATCGTGACAATTTGCCTGTATTTATGGAGAGTAACTGGCTATAACTTGCGCAATTCGAACCTGGTCGAATAATCCGTTGTCTGTTATAACACTAGGAACCCGAGTGAAATGATTGTTAGCAAGCATTCCCGAGGTGACGAAGTGTTACATCAGAGCGGCAGAACTGATATAATAGGTTCAAATATCAATAAGGCTTGGGAGTCCTCATTATGTCCGGTCATAGCAAGTGGTCAACTATTAAACGCGAAAAAGGTCTAAAAGACGCTAAACGGGGTGCTATTTTTACAAGATTAGGAAATCTAATTGCAATAGCTGCTCGAAGCGGTACCGATCCGATGATGAATTCGACATTATATATGGCGATTGAAAAAGCTAAACAAGCTAATATGCCGGCAGTCAATATCCAACGCGCGATTGATCGCGTTAGCGACAAAAACGCCACTGTCATGGAAGAAGCGACTTATGAATCTATGGGCCCAGGCGGCATTGGCATTATTATTGAGGCCGCAACTGACAACAAAAACCGTACATTCCCAGAGATTAAGAGTATTGTATCCAAAGCTGGTGGGCGCATAGCCGATGCTGGCAGTGTAGCCTTTCAATTCACTAGAAAAGGTGTTATTCGGGTTAGCGAAATTGGCGAAGATGCCTTGTTGCAAGTTCTTGACGCAGGGGCAATGGATGCTGTTGAAGAAGATGGCGAACTGGTTATTTATACCGACCAAAAAGACCTCGCGCGTGTCAGAAAATCGATTGTCGAGTCTGGTCTTACGGTAATGGGAGCCGAACTTCAATTTGTTCCAAATATGATGATTCAAATCAATGACGTTGAAACCGCCGAAAAATTAATTAAATTGTTGGATGCGATTGACGATCAAGACGACGTAATGAACGTTTATCATAACGCTGACATTACTGTTGACTTGCCAGAATAAACAAAACTTGTATTTAGCTTAAAAATAGCATATCATACAGCTATGCGTAAGCTGTATGTGGTATTGATTGCATGTATTGTTTCGACTTGTATGTTAAATGTGCCTTTTTCTAATGCCGCAAGCGACAATATTGTAATTAGTCAGATTCAATTAGGTGACTCGCTTTCGGCAAGCAATGAATTTATCCAGATTGCTAACAAAAATAACAAAAACATAGAAGTGACTGATTTGTGTCTTTTCTATATCAGTGCTTCAGCTAAAACGACTACAAAATTAGTTTGTTTTGTGGCCCAGAACGCTTTAGCGCATTTATACTTACCGGCTGGCGAGTCTATATTTATTGTTTCAAATCAGCTGAGTGTTGCTGAGCCTGGTTTGGGTAGCGATTTTAACTTCAACGGTGGGATGTCGGGGACTGGTGGGCACGTAAAACTAGTCGATAGTTTGAGCACTGAAATAGACAGGGTTGGCTGGGGATTGGCGACTATGCCTGAAGGTAATCCAGCGCCCGTCCCAGAGATTGGTCAAATCATGAAGCGTTTAAGCAAGGATGGAGTACTTCAGGATACCGATGATAATATGGTTGATTTTGCTATTGATTACCCTGATGAGGCGTATTCGTACGGTTCTTTATATGAATTGCAGGACATTTGTTCAAACATTGATGGTGTTCAAGAAGTATTGCCCGAAGAATACACATTATATGAAGACAATCAGTGTAGTCCGTCGCCGGTCGATGTATGTAAAAATATTGATGGATTACAGATTGTAGTACCAGGTGGATATTTGTTTGATGAAAATAGTAACTGTCAAGCTGATTTTTGTTCAAATCTTGATGGTTTACAACTGGTGCTGCCCGATGGCATGGAATTGGATAGCGCGGGCGATTGTCTGCCGCACGATGTGTGTCTGAATCTTACGGGCGTTCAGGGCGTCGTGCCGGATGGCTTTACGGAATCAGGAAATAACTGTGTATTAAAACTGTTACCTCTAAAACTGAATGAGCTGCTGCCAAATGCCAACGGGTCGGATGACGGTAATGAATATATCGAGGTTTATAATCCAAATTCTAGTGCCGTGGATTTAATGTACTATGTTTTATATATAGGTTCAAACCTTGAGCATTTTTATAGTTTTCCGGTTGGTTTGATCATTGGGCCTGGTGAGTATATGGCATTTTACAGTGACGATATTAAATTCACACTAGTTAACACAACAAGCAGTGTGACATTAAGGTCTTTGGATAATGTGCTTATCGATGAAACTCCATACTACTCAGATCCCAAAGACGGTATGGCTTGGGCATTAATTGACGGCATTTGGCAGTTTACAAATCGGCCTACGCCTGGGGGTGGTAATATACCTTCGTATATCGAACCAGTAGTGGTGAAGCCGGCAGCCAGTACTTTAAAACCTTGTGCCGCGAATCAGTATCGCAATCCCGAAACGAATCGGTGTAAATTAATTCCGACAGTGTCCTCAAATCTGACGCCGTGTAAGGTTGGGCAATATCGCAGCGAAGAAACGGGTCGATGTCGTAATCTTGCATCGGATGTATCAAATTTGATTCCTTGCGCGGAAGGCCAAGAGCGTAATCCTGCGACAAATCGATGTCGGTCAGTTTCTGCGGTATTAGCTGCCACTAGTCTGGTACCATGCAAAGAAGGTCAAGAAAGGAATCCCGAAACGAATCGTTGTCGAAATATTATTAGCGATATGCCAACAGTAGGTTTTGCCGTTGAGCAAACCAACACGTCACCTGATAATAGTATTGTTTGGTGGTCATTGGCTGGTGTTGGGGTTTTGGCTGTTATCTATGGAATTTGGGAATGGCGACAAGAGATTATGCAACTAGTCAAAAAAGTTGTCGGCGTGCTGAATGGGTGAAAATAGATTATACTTATTGATATGAGAATCATTGGTATCGATCCAGGCACTGGTATTTTGGGTTTTGGTGTTATTGATATTGTCAAAGACAAAATCAAGATGGTTGATGCTGGGGTAATAACCACGCCGGCCCATACGCCGCTGGATGTGCGCCTTGAGGACATTTTTGATAGTTTGAGCGAGATAATCGCCAGCACAAAGCCAGACTGTATGTCGATTGAAAAGTTATTTTTTACACGTAATGTTACTACGGCTATGAGTGTCTCGCACGCCAGGGGCGTGGCAATGTTGGCTGGTCGAAAAGGCGGATTGCCGATTCATGAGTACACGCCGCTACAGATAAAACAAACCGTTACTGGTTATGGCAAGGCTGACAAAAAGCAAGTTCAAGAGATGGTTAAAATCCAACTTGGGCTATCTCAAGTGCCAAAGCCAGACGATTGTGCCGATGCATTGGCCGTTGCGATTACACATTACATGATGACCCCTGGTATATTAGTACTACCGTGCTAATATAACACGTCGTCGTTTCGGAAATGCTTACAAGTAATCATTTCTCTCAACTCCTAGTGTTATAATAACTATATGATTGCGCATGTTTTTGGGATAGTAGTTGAAAAATTTGGATCATCTCTTATTATTGATGTCCACGGAGTGGGCTATGAAGTTCAAGTTGCGGTTGGTGACTATGAGGCGGCTTTGCTAGACTCAACTACCAAATTTTATACCTATCATCATATCCGCGAACAAAGCCAAGATTTGTATGGTTTTTCTAGTTTGATAGCCAAGAGATTGTTTGAGTTATTTATTACGGTACAGGGAGTTGGTCCAAAAGCGGCGCTAGCAATTTTGTCATTAGGTGACGGCGAAACTGTACGCAACGCCATTGCGCTGGGCGATGTAACGTTTGTGACACAGGCAAGTGGTATCGGCAAAAAAACTGCCGAACGTGTGATTATTGATTTGTCTGACAAGGTCGGCTATGCCACAAAGACAAGCGGTGGACGAATGAATATGCCAGAAAAAGAGGTTATCAATGATGAGGCGTTAGAGGCTTTGATGGCGCTTGGCTATAATTTAAACGATGCCGCCAAGGCGCTCGAGGGCGTCGGCCTTGATTTATCGACCGCAGAGCGTGTAACTCACGCACTTAAGGGGAAGGTATAATGGCAATTGAACGAATAATTGATGCGACTGTGCACAATGACGATAGCGATGAAAAGCAAATCGAGAATACTCTTCGTCCTAAAAGATTTGATGAATACATTGGCCAAGATAGGCTGAAAAACAATCTTCAGCTGGCAATTGATGCTGCCAAAAAACGTGGTGAACCAGTTGATCATATTTTGCTTTATGGCCCTCCAGGGCTTGGAAAAACTACCATGGCAACGGTTATCGCCAACGAGATGGGCACGAATATTCGTATTACTAGCGGAACCGCGATTGAGCGACCTGGCGACCTGGCGAGCATTCTTACCAACCTGGGCGATGGTGATATTTTGTTTATTGACGAGATCCACCGCTTGGGTCGTACTGTTGAGGAAGTTTTGTACAGTGCGATGGAAGATTTTAAATTGGATATTATGATTGGCAAGGGTCCGGCTGCCAGAAGTGTACGCTTGGATTTGCCAAAGTTTACAGTAATCGGTGCCACCACCAGGACTGGTGCATTATCGGCGCCACTGCGCGATCGATTTGGGTTAATTCATCGACTCGAATTTTATACACCGAACGAAATATCGCAGATTATTACGCGAGCAGCCAATATTTTGGGCAGCAAAATTGAACCAATGGCAGCCGATCTGCTGTCAACTAGGGCTAGGCTGACGCCACGTGTTGCTAATCGATTACTAAAAAGGGTTCGCGATTTCGCTGATGTGAATGGCGATGGGATGATTGATAAATTAATAACGCAATCAGCGCTTGGGTTGCTTGAGATTGACAGCATTGGCCTGGACCCAGGTGATCGCAATCTTTTGGTCAGCATTATTGATAATTATGGTAATAATCCAGTTGGGCTTAACACAATTGCTGCTTTGACTGGTGATGAGGCAACAACAATAGAAGACTTTTATGAACCGTATTTATTGCAGATTGGTTTTATTGAACGAACGCCAAGAGGCCGTCGCGTGACAAAACGAGCATTTGAACATGTTGGCAAAGAATTAATATCGGACATAAAACAACAAAAATTGGTATAATAACAGCATGGATTCAAAGTCAGATACTCAAACAGATTACGACAAGCCAGTAGCCTACGACAAGGATGGCAATCCGCTGTACGCCCATCCGCCAAAGGCTTCTGACAAGCATGAAAAAGATCACACACAAGTTGTTCATATGACCAGGTCAACTGATCCTGAAAAAATGGTTATTAGTCCAACGACTCAGCTGAAGCATGATCGATCTACTAAAGCTTATCCAACACTTAACTTGAGTGCCGGAGAATACATTGTCAGAGATATTAGACGGCATCCAATTGGTCTAATTCCGCCGTTTGCTGTAGGCGCGTTTATTATCTCTTTGGCGTTAATACTTTTGTTTAATTACGAGGCGATTTTTAAATCAATTCAAGTGCCAACTGAAAATCTTGATTCAGCTTGGGTAACTTTGCCAATCATGGGTTTTATTTTGTTGGTCGTAATCGGAATGTATGTCGCTTATTATGTATATGAGAATAATCGCTTTTATCTGACCAATGAAAGTGTGATTCAAGAAATACAAAATAGTTTGTTGTTCAAGTCGGAGCAAACCGTTAGCCTATTGAATATTGAAGATGCTAGCTTTGCACAAGAGGGTATTTTGCAGCAGTTGTTTAATTATGGCTCAATTAGACTTAGCACCGAGGGTGAAGAGACTACATATCGAATGACTTATGTACCAAAGCCAAAAGAAGCAATTATACGACTTAATAATGCCGTTGAGGCATTTAAAAACGGTCGCCCAATCGAAGACGACTAATCGTTAACGCTGGTTTTTGTATAATCACTCTCGTTTTCGAGGGTGGTTTTTAATGTATAACTTTTGCATTTATTGCTGCTGCAATTGGTAGGCGTGTAGGTGTATTCACTGCCAGCTTCGCCGATTTTAATATCGTTCATGTCGGTTAGTAGCGCCGGCTCAACTGATTTTAGATTATCACTAGAGATGGTCTGTGGGTAATATTTGTTAGTCTTGTAAAAGACTTCCTCCAGGCTGTAATACATAGCATTGATAGCAATCTTTCGCTTATCATCCCTAGCAATGACTTCAATATTATTTTTTTGAACAAAAAACAGGATACTAGCAAGTCCTGTTAATAAGGCTACAAAAATTATTTCTACTACAGTGAAACCATTTGATTTTTTCATCTGGTTATATTATATCACTGCACTATGCAACATTACGAAAGACTTGGAAAAAAATTCATTATTTCTTCTCTCGCTTGCTCATCTTGTAGTAAATTACTTCAAACCAAAGTATAATTAATATTAGATAAGAAAGAGGGGTTATATGACAGCTAAAAAGACTGAAAAAGCCGAGATGGGCGAGAAGCCCACGGCGCTTGAGGGCAAGCTAAAAGCGCTAGGACTAGCGCAAGAACAGATTAACAAACAATTTGGTGACGGTGCGATTCGCCGGCTTGGTGATACAAAAACGTCTGACGTCGAATTGATTAGTAGCGGTGCTTTGTCGCTTGACTTGGCGCTGGGTGGTGGTTATCCAAAAGGCCGAGTTATTGAAATATTTGGGCCTGAATCATCTGGTAAAACCACGATTGCCCTGCATGCCATTGCTGAAATTCAAAAAAATGGTGGCACGGCAGCATTTGTCGATGCCGAGCATGCCTTAGACCCAGCTTATGCGCGTAAACTTGGCGTGGATACAGACAACCTATTAGTCTCTCAGCCAGATAATGGTGAACAAGCATTAGAGATTGTTGAAACTTTGGTTCGATCAAATGCTGTTGATATCGTGGTAATTGACTCAGTCGCTGCGCTAGTACCTCAAGCCGAAATTGATGGCGAAATGGGCGAGAGTCACATGGGGCTTCAAGCTAGGCTAATGAGCCAGGCTCTTCGTAAATTGACCGGTATTATCAGCAAAAGCAAGTCAACAGTCGTATTTATCAATCAGATTCGTATGAAGATTGGCGTGATGTTTGGCAACCCAGAGACGACAACTGGTGGCAATGCCTTGAAGTTTTACGCGTCAGTTAGGATTGACATTCGCCGAACTGGCCAGATTAAATCAGGTGAAGAGATTATTGGCAACCGAACCAAGGTCAAGATTGTTAAAAACAAGATTGCTCCGCCGTTTAGAGTTGCTGAATTCGACATTATGTACAACGAAGGTATCAGCAAAACCGGTGACGTGCTTGACTTGGCGGCATTGCACGGAATTGTCGGCAAATCAGGTGCTTGGTTTGATTACGCGGATGCCAAAATTGGCCAAGGTCGCGAAGCAAGTAAAGAATTTTTGAAAGCAAATCCAAAACTTCTAAAAGAAATTGAAACCAAAGTACGTTTGAAAGTTGCCGAAGAAGCTAAATAGTAGTCAAGTTATGAAGATAACTTCAATCAGCCCACAGGTACGCGACGTAAATCGTGTGAATGTGTTGGTTGATGGAAAATACCGTTTTAGTCTTGATATCGCCCAAGTTGGCGAACTGGCTATTAAAGTAGGTCGAGACTACAGCGAAGAAGAAATAAAGCGATTAGAGGCCGAGAGCGAATTTGGAAAGTTATATATTCGAACTCTAAATTATTGTATGATTCGGCTGCGAAGCCTGCGTGAAGTTCGTGACTATTTAAAAAAGAAAACGATGCCATCGCGAGGTAAAACTGGCGAATTAAGGATGGGTGCTTCCGTCGAACTGGCTGAACGAGTATTAGAAAGGCTGCAAAATAAGGGATATGTCGATGATAAGAAATTTGCTGAGTTTTGGGTAGAGAACCGGTCGATGATTGCGGGTGCTAGTCAGCGTAAATTAATGTTTGAGTTGCGCAAAAAAGGTGTAAATAGCCAGATTATTGATGAAACCCTAAGCGATACGTCTCGTAATGACAAAGAAGAGATTCAAAAAATAATAAATAAAAAACGATTAAGGTATCCGGACAATCAAAAACTCATGGCTTACTTGGCACGGCTAGGCTTTAGTTATGACGATATTAAAGACGCATTGAGTGACAGCTAGTTGGTTTTAGCGGCTTCAGCGCCTTCGGGTTGTGGCGACGGTGATTTGAAAGGATTTATATAGTCAAGCTGGGATGGTTTTGTGATTGGAGCTAATTTTTTAACGCCAGATTTTATTATGACTTCTTGGTCGTTAATTTCAACAATTTGTGAACGGTGAACCAATAATTCGGTCTCGGACAAACTTTTAATAACACCCTGTTTGATAACGATTTGCTGGATTACAAAACTTTCGCTGTCAATGTTGTAGCCATCAATTTTGCCAAGCTTGCGTTTTGTTTCGTCAATTACATTCAATCCAACCAGATTAAAGTTGAGGTCGATTATTTTTTTTAGACTAATTACATCTTCAGGCGTGACAAATTCATCGTTACTATCGATAATCATTCCTATATTACTTAGCTCGCGAACGTCAGCAATTCTTATGTAAGATGGGTTATCGACTAGCATCGGCCCCTCGGCCTGGTAGGCTAGAATTTTTAGATTTGCGGGATCAATAACAGGAGCTTTGGTTCTGCCTAGCTCAGTACCAGTCTGCAAGCTCATTATTGGCGTGCCGATTAATTGCGATCCGTGTAAAAGCATTGTGTTTATAGTATAAGCGTTTTTCGTCTAGGCGCCAACTATTCAGAGAATGGATTTATTCTGCCGGAAGGTAAATTGTGCACAGAGTTGTCGCTGCTTGGTTTTAATAGATTTATTTTATTAATTATGGATTGATCGAAAGTAGCAGAATTGGCGTTAAGAGAGGAGTTGTTATCGCTGGTTGCTTTTTGAAGAATGCTGTTGAGCACAATAATATATGCGACCAGGCCCAGCCCAAGGACAATTACAAAAAGTATCAAATTTGCGTGTCTGAAAAAACGGGAGATTAATTTCATAATATCTTTGTGGGGTTTGTTTTTCATATTATTTAAAATACCCTCTGATTGTTATTGGTTTTACGATAACTGAACTGCTTGATTTTTGCGCGGTGATGTCGATTTCGGATATTTGCATTTTAGGTGAATTAGTCTCGATGCACTTAATGAATAATAGTAAATTTTGTATAGAAACAGGATTATTAAATACAACAGTAGCATATCCAGTTTGGATGTCATTGCTTATGTCTGAAGCAGTGGGTGGTTGGTTGACATTGATACTTTTTATCGAAACGCCGGTTTGGGACGCGTACTTATTTATATCTTTAGCCATCTGGGCTTTGTAATTTGCGTTGGTTGACACTAGGCTGTTGGCCTTATCTGCAGCGCTTTTATTTTTTGCTATCTCGGTTTTGATACTTGACAGTGCTTGGGCGTTACTGTCACTAGGGTTGGCACTTGATGAGCTATTGCTAACATCGTCCGCCATATTATCTAGCCAATCTTGGGCAAAATAGAATCCCGCAGCCGAGATAATAATCAGGGTTGCCAAAAGAAACATCAGGATACTGCGCATAGAAGTTGCTTGAAGGTTTTTACTTCTCATTGCGCTACGCCTTTGTTGATTGTTGCGGTAATAGTGACGGCAATTGGATATCCAGTTACAGCATTCGGGTCGTTAGTTGTTATTTGAACTTCTGAGCTTGAAAATAGCGGCGATTTCGTCAGGTTCTCTCTTAATTTTGACACGCTACTGTCAGAAACAGCATGCGCTTTGATAACTGTTGGCGTGCTAAGGCCTTCAGCGCTTGCAGTAAGATTATCGATTATTACACCTACCGGCAACGCAGAAGCTAACCCAGTAATTATGTTACTGAATAGCACTTGTTTATTCATTATTTCGCTTGCCGACTGCATTGAGGCGGCCATTTGGTCAAATTGGGCCTTGGCGGTACTATAGGAAATATTTGTGCTTTGTTGATTTTCCTTTGCTTCTTCGTTTGTATTGCTAATGCCAAGAAGGATAAAGTACGAAACAGCACAGGCCAAAATCAAGAATGTAATTCCAGCGCTCAGTAGTGCTAGATATCGAATCAATGCAACATTAGTATGGGCGGCGCGCAACTGTTTTTTTGATTCTCTTGGTAATAGGTTTATCATTCCCATATACTATCCATATTAACACTGGCCAACCCAGCGACTGTTATGTATCTTGAGCGGAATTGTCGAGCTGGTTCAGGTAGTTTGCCAAAATCTAGTTTTTGCCATGGGCTGGCGACGCGGGCTGGCATAATTAATTCATTCGTAAAATACTCACCGATTCCGGGCATATTACTGCCAATACCGACTACCAGAAGTTGTTCAAGTTTACGATCGTCGCTGATCCGCTCATTATAATAGCGCATAACTTTGCGAGTTTCGGTAATAATCTTATTTAGACTAGGTTCGACAGCGCTTTTTATTTTTGCCTGTCTTGGCCCAGCGCTTAGCCCATTCAATACCTTTAGCTGGTGGGCGTTTTCGATAGTTATTTCTAGTCTGCGGGCAATATCGTGAGTGAGAGTGTTGCCGCCAATCGGCAAGCTACCAGTTACTCGGATATTGCCGTGGTCTAATACCACAATGTCGGTATTATTTGGTCCAATATCAACAATTACGCTTGGTAAGCTGTCATCTTCGACCGTCTCTAATAATCTGGCTACCGCATTTATTCCAGGCTCGACTAAAACAGTGCTTAACCCAGCGCTTTCGGCAGCAGCGACGCACTTATCCACTATCATCTGAGGTACGGCGCTCATTAAAACCGTAATTTCTTTTTTGTGACGTTCAATAATTTTATAATCTATATATAACGTTAATGAAGGTACTGGGACATATTGGTCCACCTCTAGCTCGACAGCCTCGGTTAGATGTTTTTCAACGTCGGACGGCATATTAAAAGTCCTAGAATAGCTACGTGCAGTAGGGAAACCAATTACAGCGTGGTTGCTTGGTAGGCTACCAACGACTTTTTCTTTGATAAGCAATTTTATATTTTCGGCCAAGTATTGGCTGTCGCCTTCAAGCGACTCTTTTACTTTGATTGGATCTAAGTCAATTGCACCATAACCAAGTACAAGCCATCGTTTTGTATCGATAGCCATAACCTTAATACCAGTATTGCTGATATCAAGACCAATAATTTGCTTATCTGTAAAAAATAACTTTGTCATTGTGCCCACTAATAAATTACTAACAATATTATAGCATGAGCATATTCATATATCATTATTATTTAATTGAAGTTGCAAGGCCAGCGATTGGCAACATAACGGCTGCGGCAACTAACCCAACCATCGTTCCCATGATGACAATCATGATTGGCTCGATTATCGAGCTAAGACCTTCGATTGAACGGCTAACCTCTTCTTCATAGAAATCTGCGACCTTGACCAAGACCTGAGCGGTTTGTCCAGTTTCTTCGCCAACAAGTAACATCTGGGGTACGATTGGCGGAAATAGATTCTGAGCTTCAATAACCGAAGATAAAGATTTGCCTATTTTAACTTGTGCCTCGGCTTCGACAAGAGCTTGTTCGAAAATAGCATTACCAACAGCCCTTGATGTAACATCCAAGGCTTCCAATACGGCTACACCGGCTTCAATCAGGGCCGAGAAAGTACGCGTGAAGTATCCAACGGCGACCTTGGTGATAACTGTTTTAAGACCAGGTATCTTTAGCAATAAGTAATGAAATTGATATCTGCCCTTCGGCGTCTTGATGTATGTCATAAATGCGTAAATCGTCCCGACAAATCCGCCAATAACGATATACCAATACGAGATCATAAAACTGCTTATACCAAGCATAACTTCGGTAATGAATGGTAATTTTGCATCAGAATCGCCACTTAGACTCTTAACTATTGAGCCAATCTGTGGAACAATAAAAATCATCAATCCAAAGAATGCTAAAACTGTAATGACCATCAGAACCATTGGATACATCATGGAGCTTTTTATTTTTTTACGCATTGATGTATTTTTTTCTTGTTGTAATGCTAATCGGTTTAGGATGTCGTCCAAGATTCCGGCGGCTTCACCAGCACGAACCATGTTGACATATACAGGGTTGAACGTATTTGGGTATTTTGCCAGAGCGTCTCCAAGTGAAGTGCCGCCTTCGACATCACGAATAATTCCGAGAAGAATTTTTTGAAGAACTGGACTTTCGGTAATGTGCTCGGCGAGAGCAGTTAAAGCTCGAAGTAACGGGACTCCAGCCCCAACCATGGCAGCAAGCTGCCTAGTAAACATAACCAACTGGTCAGCCTTAACCTTGTTGCTGCCCATTATGTTACCAAAGCTTGCGCCACTATTTTTGGTCTTAATCTCTCTAATACTAATTGGACGCAGATTTTGTTTGGTTATAGCGTTAATAACGCTTGTGCGGTCAGGTTGTTCGACGGTGCCCTTAAGAGATACTCCTTTGGCATCAATGGCTATGTAAGCGAACATTGTCATGATTGTTGATCCTTTGTCACCCTAATGACCTCCTCTAGAGTAGTGATTCCGCGCAGAACCTTGATTAGACCATCTGTTTGCATTGTTACCATACCCTCAGAGATTGCTTGTTCTTTGATCTGGTTGCTTGTGGCGTTAGCTACGATAAGCTTTTGGATAGCTAGTGAGTTGTTTAAGACTTCGTAAATACCGATTCGACCGCGATAACCGTTCAAGGCACCATCATTGTTGTCGTCTAAATTAGATTTATACATACATATAATACCATTCTCGTCTGTTGAAAGCGGAGTATCGCCACCAACCCCGTTGTCTGCAGCTTGCTTTTCTAGCTCATGAATATATTTAAAATCCTGACCTGGGCGCAGGCTAAACATACTGATGATAAGCTTTTTTTCTTCCTCGGATGGTACATATTTTATCCTTGTCTCTGGACGGACACATCGTACAAGGCGCTGACCTACGACAATACGCATAATACTTGCAATCAAAAATGGTTCGATACCCATGTCTAGAAGTCGCGGCAAACAGGTCGCTGCGTCGTTGGTGTGGAGGGTGCTAAAAACTAAGTGGCCAGTAAGTGCTGCCTGCACGCCAAGGTCGGCGGTTTCTTTGTCTCGAATCTCACCAATCATAATGATATTCGGATCTTGGCGGAGGAGCGCCCTGAGGCCGTTGGCGAATGTCATTCCGGCTTTAGAATTGGTCTGAGTTTGATTGACGCCAGGAATTTTATACTCAACTGGATCCTCGACTGTGGATATATTAACATCTGGGGTATTGAGGACAGTCAAGATACTAAATAAGCTGGTTGACTTACCACTACCAGTTGGACCAGTAATCAAAATCATACCGTTGGCTTCTTTTAGGGCCGGCCTAACTGTATTGATTGACTTGCCCCAATAACCAAGTTCTTCCAATGTAACAGCCTGGTTGGATTCATCCAAGATACGCATGACAGTCTTTTCGCCATCAGAAACTGGCAATGTGCTAACACGAAGAGCGTATTGTTTGCCGCCAACTTTAATCTTAAACCTGCCGTCTTGTGGCACACGGTGTTCGTCAATCTTTAAATTAGATAAAATTTTAATACGGCTAACAAGAGCGCCGATTACGCTCTTTGGTAAACGGTTTACTTCACGTAAAACACCGTCGATTCGATAACGAACCTGAACGAAATTTTCGCGTGGTTCAATGTGAATATCGCTGGCGTGCGATTTAATGGCGTATTCCAAAAGCAGACTAATAGTTTTAGCTATTGGTGAGTCTTCTGCGATCTCTTGAGCGGTTACACCTTCGTTTTCTGTGTTGTCGGCTCGTTGAATATCGATGACTTCGTTTAGCTCGGTGTTAACATCGCCGCGATAGACTTCAAGAGCGGCTAAAATGTTTTGAGGCGCAGCTATATATATCTTGGTATTTGTACCAATTTGTTTTTCGATGAAGTTTTCTGCCTGAACATCGTCAGGATCTTCCATCGCTAAGTGGTGTACTCCGGCATCATCAATTTTGAATAAGACAGCGTTGTATTGCCGTGCAACACGTTCTGGGATTTGGTTTAAAACATCAATTGGGATGTCATGAGGAACAAGCTCTATGTACGGTATTTGGGCGTAGTCAGCAAATGCCTTTGCTAGAGCTTCTTCGTTCATGGTGTCGTTTTGCATGGATACTTCTTGAAGCGAGCGCTTTGAACGGACCGCCTCTTCTTTTAAGGCTGCAACCTGATCAACAGTGGCAACTCCACTGCGAACCAGCAATTTCTCCATTGTAGCGTCTTGTATTCGCATAATGCTTGTGCTCTATTGTAATCTACAGATTAAAAAAGTACCAGGTGCTATAATATTTTTTGTGATGATTATAGAGGTAGAGAACGAAAAGAAAATGCGCTCATTCGGGCAGGCTCTCGGAATGAGTTTGAATGGCGGCGAAATTATCGAATTAGTCGGTGATATTGGTGCTGGCAAAACAACTCTTGTAAAAGGTATTGCGGTTGGTTTGGGTATTGTTGATAATGTTCAAAGTCCAAGTTTTACGATAAATCGTGTTTATAGTGGCAGAGATGAGATTATTCTTTCGCATTATGATTTCTATCGATTAAACGATGCCGGAATTATGGCCGATGAATTGACAGAGGTTATAAGTGCCCCCCAAACTATAACGGTTATTGAATGGGCTGAGGCGGTCCAAAATGTTTTGCCCGCCGACAGATTAACAATCGAAATTATTGCAACCAGTGATGATTCGCGACGACTAAGCGTAAAGTCAGGTGGTCAGAAAAGTGAAAAGCTGATTGGGGAAATAAAATAATGATTTTTTTAATTGATACCAGTACGCCTATTTGTAAAATTACATTGATTGATGGTGATTGGCGCAAAAATGATAAATGGGAGGCCGGACGAACTTTAGCAAAGGGGCTATTAAAACATATCCAGGGGCTGCTTAGCTCTTGCGATAAGACCTGGCAGGATATTGCGGCTATTGGCGCATACGAAGGACCTGGAAGCTTCACGGGATTACGCATTGGACTAACTGTCGTCAATACTTTTGCAGATGCCCAGAACATACCGATTGTTGGTGCGCGTGGTGATGACTGGAAAAACATTGCTCTTACTAAAATCAACGATGGCAAAAACGAAAAAATCGTCCTGCCATTTTATGGTAGCGAAGCGCATATCACGGTTTCGCGAAAATAGCTTGCTTAATATATATAAAAAAAGCTACACTGTATATAGTCCTTAATTTTTTGGACTTTTGAATAATTTTGAAACCGACGCCTTGACTGACTGATTTTTTACGAACATATTTTGTACTAGTAGTTAAATGACGGAAACTTGGCGAGGAAAGGATAGAAAATGTTAGAGGTTATTATTGCCGTCGTCTCGGTTTTAGCGGGAGTTGGCGGTACTTTCGCGTATGAAAAACAGCGTCAGTACAGTACAAAGTCAAAGGTAGAAAAAGAGTTAGCAAGTGCCAAAACAAAAGCAAGTGACATTGTTTTGCATGCCAAGGATGAAGCTATCAAACTCGAGAACGAACGACGTAGCGAGTGGAAGAGGACTGAAAACCGTCTGGTTGAGCGTGAAAATTCGCTTGATAGAAAAATGGACGAGTTAGACAAGCGATCTGAAAAACTTCGCGAGCATGAACGTGATGTCGAAAATCTAAAAGACGAAATTCGTGAAATTCGCATCAAGCAACAAGAGAAACTAGAAAAAGTTTCTAAGTTGACCAAGGCCGAAGCAGCTGAAAAATTGTTGCAAATGACTGAACGTGATGTCAAGCAAGATCTAGTTGAATTGGTTAATAAATTACAAAATGATGCTACTGAAACTGCCGAAGATGTTGCGCAAACAATCTTACTGACCGCGATGGAAAGAATGTCGTCTGAAGTCACTGCCGAGCGTACAGTTACGGCTGTCAAGTTGACTGATGATGAGATGAAGGGCCGAATTATTGGCAAGGAAGGTCGTAATATTCAGGCTTTGCAACGTGCTACTGGCGTTGATATTTTAGTCGATGACACTCCAGGTATGATTGTTCTGAGTTCATTTGATCCAGTACGTCGCCAAGTTGCCAGGATGAGCTTGGAATTCTTGATGAAAGACGGTCGAATTCACCCGGGACGAATTGAAGAAGTTGTTGCCAAGGCAGAGACTGAAATCAACAAAGAAATCAATCGTGCTGGTGAAGACGCAGCCCGTGAAGTTGGCGTTGTTGGTATTCCAAAAGAAATGCTACGTCTTTTGGGCGAGTTGAAATATCGAACTAGCTATGGACAAAATGTCTTGATGCATAGTGTCGAGATGGCACATCTGGCGGGGTTGATTGCCGAAGAAATTGGCGCAGATGTACGTGTTGCTAAAATTGCAACATTACTACACGATACCGGCAAAGCCGTTACCCACAAAATGGAAGGTAAGCACCATCATATTGCCGCCGAACTGGCACGCAAATATGGAATGAGCGAAGATATTGCGCATGCAATTGAAGCTCACCATGATGATATCGAGGCTACAACTCCAGAAGCATTGGTTGTTCGTGTTTGTGATACCCTTTCAACTGCACGTCCAGGTGCTCGTAATATCAGTGCTGAAAACTTCGTTGAAAGAATGCGTGATTTGGAAAACATCGCGTTAGGATTTAATGGAATAGACAAGGCATATGCAATTAGCGCTGGTCGCGAAGTGCGTGTAATCGTCAGTCCAAAATCTATTGATGACCTGAGCGCTATTAAATTAGCACGTGATATAGCTGTCAAAATTGAAAGTACTATGCAATATCCTGGTACGATCAAAGTTAACGTTATTCGCGAAACTCGAGCCATAGAATACGCTAAATAACGTAAAATACGAAAAAACTAAAACACTCTGCAACAAATGCGGAGTGTTTTAGTTGCGATAGACAGTTTTTTTATTTAACCATATGCATTATTATGGTTGTAAATGATTAAGCCAGAAATTCGTAAGGACTATTTTAAAAACGAATACGTCATTATTGCCCCCGGTAGGGCTAATAGGCCACATAATATTGGTGATGTTATTGAGACTGGCGGCACATGTCATTTTTGTCCGGACAGCTTTCACAATGAAACTATCACATACCAGGATAATGGGCGGGGTGGTGAGTGGGAGATTGTTTCGATTCTAAACAAATATGCTGCGCTTGATAAAGATAATCACAGCGCCTATGGCCAAGCCGAAGTGATAATCGAAACCAGGCGACATGGTGTAAATCTGAGTGAATTTTCAGTTGATCATATTATTCGTATTTTTAACGCATATATATCCAGGTTCAACGAATTGAAAGCGATACCAGGAGTCAAGCACGTCATAGTGTTTAAAAACGAAGGCGGTAGAGCTGGAGCATCAATTCCACACTCTCATTCACAGATTATGGCTTTGCCTATATTGCCACCGAAGGTTGAAAGTGAGGCGAGGGCCTATGGCAAATACCGCCTAGAAAATGATTCTTGTCCATATTGCGATATTATCGCTCTTGAAACTGATAGGCCAAGAGTGATATGGGAGGATGATCATTTGTTTGTTCTGGCACCATATGCCAGTGATGCACCGTACGGTGCTTGGTTGATACCAAGGCGACATATCCATTCAATATCGGATTTGAATCACGCCGAAAAAGAATCGATTGCCATGGCGCTTAAGATTGTCCTCGGAAAAATGGATGAATTTGGTATCTCGTACAATTATTTTGTCGAGAATGCTATTAATAGTGAAGATTATCATATGCATATCAAAGTTGCACCGCGACCAAATATTTGGGCTGGGCTTGAATTGGGGACTGGTGTAATTATTAATCCGGTAGCGCCAGAAGAGGCAGCCAAGATTTATCGTGGACAAATTGAAGTGGACAATATCATAAAGTCTTAGGACGTGGAGTTAGGCGATTATGCAGCGAACTTGCAGGGAATGGATAATCGACACACTGGTTTTGGCAATTACTTTTGCAGTAGCCGAGTTGTATTTTGTATTTAATGCACCCGCAGATGTGATAAACAATGTCAAAATCGCATTCGATAATTCAATCCCACGTTTGCCAGTTTTTGTCGTACCATATCTGTTGTTTTTGCCGTGGTTGTGGCTGATTGTAATTTATGCTTGGCTAAAGAAGAAGTCTTTCTATCAACTGGCTTTGTCGCTAACAATCGTGAATCTAGTCGCCTATGTTGTCTATCTGTCTTTTCAAACAATTGTGCCTAGGGATCCGGTGGTTGGGAATGACATATTTTCGAGTATTTTGCGACTAATCTATGAGAATGATTTGCCATACGCTGCAATGCCAAGCCTGCACAGCGGCTTATCGGCAGTGGCGGCGACATATTTTGTTCTTCGTAAAAGCAAATGGGCCCTAGCTTTTGTATCAATGGCCGCGTTGATTATTGTCTCGACTTTGTTTACAAAGCAACACTTCTTCTTGGACGCGGTAACTGGCGTGGGGTTGGGGTTTGCGACCACTCTGTTGGTATTTAAAATAGTGCCAAACGAAACAGCTCGAATGGTAATTAAAGATACTATTGTCTAAAAGTAAAAAAAGTTGCTATCCGTCCCAGCAAACCACGTGGCCTTCTTAGGTCCTTTAAATCTTCTTCAAACTTGTTCAGGCAGTCATTTAATTCATTAAGGTCTTTTATAATGTCTGATAGTCTAAGATTAATATCGTCTTTAAGCGCGCGTTCATAGCCAACCTTAATCTGATTCGATTCTGGGTAGATAACTGCCGGCAATTTGCTTTCGGTTGGCATTAGTGGCTTCTCTGACATAAGGTATATATTATGCTATAAGAGCTTGTGTACGTCAAATATTAAACAGAGGTTTGAAATAATTTTATGCATTTAGTTGTACAATAACAGGTAATGGTAGATGAAAAATCGGAAAACGTTTCGGATTCGCAAATCGTCTCAATTATTTTGGAGGGCGATATCGATAAGTATGCTTTGATTGTCGAAAGATATGAGGCCAAGCTGCTTCGATATGCTAATTTTTTGATTAAAGATTACGACATGGCCTCGGATTTAGTCCAAGAATCATTCATCAAAGCCTACACCAACCTTAGGGGATTTGATTTAAATAGGTCATTTTCGTCGTGGATTTATCGAATATTGCACAATGAGGCTATGAATTTGATAAAACGCAACAAAAAGTCACCGACATTTAGCGACAGAGGAATGACAGGAGATGAAATTTTTGTTAAATTTTCGACCGATAAAACTATCGATAAGAATTTTCTAAAAGACAATGTTAAAAAGTGTCTAGGCAATTTGAGTATAAAGTATAGAGAGGTGATTATGCTGTATTACTTTGATCATTTAAAATATGATGAGATAAGTGATATTTTGCAAATGCCAACCTCAACTGTAGGAATCAGAATTAAACGGGCCAAGGTCGAATTAAAGAAAGTGTGTGAAGAACGCGGAGTAAAACATGAATAGTAAAAAACCAATTAGCCCAATTGAAGAAAACGTCATGTCCCGCATTAAAACGGGCAAGGCGAAAATGCATCCACGAATTTATTTTTCGATGCTTAGTTTTCTTAGCATACTGACAATATTGCTGCTGGGCGTAGTCAGTGCGTACTCTATGAGTGTTTTGACGTTCTGGCTGCGCATACAAGCCGCTCAGGGGCCGGCATATGGGGCAAAGCGCAATCTGGCTAATTTGGTTGATGTTTTTCCTTGGTGGGCGTTACTGTTGGGGGCAATATCGCTGGTCGCAATTATTTACATGATACGAAAGTTTAGGGGTCTGTATAAAATAAAACTAGGGTATTTGATATTGATAGTTGTTACGATAGCTGCCATGTTAGGTTTTGTGTTTTCATATAGCTCGCTACCTAGTACGTTTAACAGGCATGACCCAGCCTGTATCGTTTGTAATAATTTAAAATGAAATAAAACTCTTCGGCCATTTGTACTACATATGCCGGAAGGAGGCAAAACAAATGAATAAAAAATTAGTAATAGGTAGCGGGGTATTTACCTTGGCAACAGCAGGATTAATGCTGATACCAAGTTTTGCGGGTGCCCAAAGTACAAACGCAAATATTAACGGTAATGGTGGACGTTATGGATATACGCAATCATTGACAGCCAAAGCAGAGTCACTGGGCATGACAAGTGATGAACTTAAAACGGAGCTCGAGACCAAGACGCTTCAGCAAATTGCTGATGAAAAAGGCGTCAATATTGATAAGGTACATGATGCTATGCAGTCAGCTGCTCAAAAAAGATGGGCTGACAATGGTTTAAGCGAGGAAGAAGTTGCAAATCGACTCCAAGATATGAAGGACAGGCAAGCAAGTTGCGACGGCACTGGCACCGGTATGGGTGGCGGACAGCACGGTCGTTCCAACAGATAATAAAAATTTAATATAAATTTATTAAAAAGAGGCTGCATGTCGGCCTCTTTTTAATTTAAATGGTAAAATCTAATTAGGCTTTGAGAAATGGTAAATCAAAACCACTATATTTTCATACCAATTGAAAGTGAAAAAATGCTAATAAAAAATATTGTATTAATTATTGCTTCGGTAGTCGTTGTCGGTGGCGGCGGGTATGCCGTTTACAATGCTTCGGTGGCGGGTAATAATAAAACGCAAAACAACACCGAATCCACGACAGACGAAAAGATCACTGGCACGCAAGCTGAGGGTGAAAACGTCGAGGTTTATTCGGCTCTTCTTCAGGCCAGTCCAGCTAATTTTGCGACCGATGATAAAAACGTAGTCTCTGGTTATAGGGCGCCAGCTCAGGTTACGTTGCATTCAGGCAAAAAGATGGCCAAGGTTGCTATCGAAGAATTGCATGTCAACAATTTGAATGCGGTTGGCGATTGTAACGTCAGCGACAAGAAAGCCAGTGTCGGTACATATACTTCGGGTGTGCAACAAGCGGGCTATGCTAGCTTTGATATGACTTGCCGCACAGGTGTAAATTACACGGTTGAGAGTATTTTAGAGACTGTTGGCACTTATGACTCATCAAAACTTTTGAGTTATGGTGGATTAACGCCAGCATCTTTGACAAGATCGATTTCATTTGACATCGCTGTAAAATTTGATGATGGAACAATGACTAAAAAGACATTCAAAGGAAATATTAGTGGAGCAACCTTATCAAATGGTGATTTTGGAGCGGGGAGTATTGGGGGTGATGGGGAGATGTTTTAGGGAGAGCGAAAGGACATCGCCTGCGGCTCCTCCGCTTGTTTGCAAAATGAGTAAACTAATTTTGCTGCATGGCGCTACGCCAAACCTCCGACTATTTTTGTCTTTGACAAAAAGTCGAAGGTTTGAGGCCTGCCACCCGGCGGTCCAAATAAAAAAGACTATCCTTACGGATGGTCTTTTTTATTTGGTCGGCGTACTGCGTCCTCAAACGAACCTATTCTAAAAACCCTGCATAACCTGCTAGTTAACTTTGGTAGTATCAAAACTAGCCTTGATTCATTAGATTCACGACTTGATAGCCTTGTACGGTCTGAACGTGCTTCTAGTATGGACTTCTTGTTATAATAAAGTTAATGAGTGAGATAAAGTTACCACCTCAAGAATCACCTGCTGACACATCTAATTGGGATAACAGGGCTTTTAGTGCACCTAAAATTACTAGTGTTGATAAAGTCAAAAAGAGTATTGAGAGACGCACTATGATACTAAATGCCCCTGAACGTAAAAAGCAAAGAACCTCTAAAAACCCAGATATTGCACATAAAAAGAAGTCGTAAGTTGATTAACGAGAATTATGTTGAACCTACGTATATTCGTGTCATTTCTAGTTTGCCAATCTCTTCCTAATAACTGATAAGATGTAAGTAGATGAAAGACTATACCAAAAAAGAACTATTTGAAGAACTAGATTCACTCAAAAAGTGGAACAAACAAATGCTTCGCCAAATCCAAGATTTTCGTAAACTTGGGGAGCATACAGTTGATGTAGATATGCGTATGCGGAGAACTGAAGGTCTCGCAAAAAGAGCTAAGGAGGACGTATTTAGTACTTGGAAGATGTGGCGTTTTAAGCGAAGGCGTGCACACCCCCTCATGATTAAAAACATGCAGACGATTGGTAGCGAAATGTCTGGTCATGTACTTGAGTGTGGTCAAGCTTGGAAATTCCCCGATAGCAATCATATCCGTGAAGTAAACCCTGACCTTTTCAGAAAGCGAGAGATTATAGAGGGTGGAATTAGAGATAACCTATATACGCTCATGGAGATGCGTGGAATTTCTCAGGAGTATAAGAGTCGCTACGGAACACATAAACACTTAATTTCAGACAGGAGCTTTAAGTGGGTGCAGGTCTTGGTAGGATTCGTGCTTGGTGTTGCGTCATCTTTACTAGTCCTATTTATTGCACTCAAACTTGGCTTAAAACAATGATTGATGAAAACAGACTAGACATTCCTTACGTGTCATCTCACCCAGAAACGGCAATGGATAAGAAATACCGTTTATATGCAGAAGCAGACGAACTATATAAGAAATTCACTAAGGACATTAATGACTCAAATATGGATGGGCTAACTAAACTTATCTGTCTATTCAATATAAAAACTCAATGGCTTGAACGTGCACTTAACGACTTCTACGACAGGGTTGCAGTTACAAGTGGTCAGCCTAACCCACATGTAGTCGGCGAGAAGGCTTCAGGTAAAATCGCAAATAATTTTAAGCGGAACGGTAAGACTATTGGTTTTGCAGACTTAACGCTTGGTACTAAACTAATAGCCCTCAAGCTTTTCCGTTACACTGACGATGCTAGTGAGCAGAAGTACCAAGACTACCTACAACAGTTAAGCAATTTTATAAAGAATAGAAATCAAATCATCCACAATCTCTTTACGCAGAACTTGGAAACGAAGGAGAAAACCCAAACAATCGCAGAAGAACTAATTCGACTCGAGGTCTTGCTTATAGCTACCGAACAACGTGACAGCTTCTTTGCAAAATACCTGTTTGAGCACATGTGTGAATACTGGGATTTAACACCGCCTAAAAAAGTATCGTAAAACAATCTACTGAATTTATATTTCAAAATTATATATCTTGGATTTGTTATAGCTGTAGTACTGGGGTGCGGTAGGGGTGTACAAGCATAGCAGTGTAAGTCCTGTTTATAGGAGTACTACTTTATACCATAAGCATGACATAAGTAAAAAACGAAAAATCCATACTTCTACCCCTGTAAATCGCCCGATTCCTAGCAGCTTTTGGCTATGTCTATTTATACCTGTATACGACTATTCACCAAAGTAGATGTAGCTATTAAATACAGATGGACTAACACTATATTGTTTACCGTAAGCTAGATTATTGTTGAAGTTGTAGTAGCTTATATCTACTGTTCCATCGTTATTAACTGCTTCAATCCATACAGACCAACCAGCACCGCCAGTTGTCTGTATACCTACTGAATGCAGCTTAGCAGTAGTACCTCTTGAGATATTCGCATTGTCAGCTGCTTGTAACCAGTTCTTAGGGTCTCCCCAGTTGAGAGGTGCTGTGCCAAACTTCTCTTGAACCTTCCATGCTGTATAGCTTGAGCTATAGCATTTGTTATAGCCCCATGAGTCCATTTGTGTGCTTGTTTGCTGTGGGCTACTTGAGCAGTTTGCCTTAAACGAATAAGAGTCTGTGTAAGTAGGCTGTGCGGGTGTCTGAGGCTGTGTCTCTGGCTTGCTATTGTTGCTAGAGTCTTGGGGCGTATTCTGCTGTGCGTTGTTCTGTGGTGTAGTCTCGTTTGCCTGTGGTGTAGCTGTAGCAGAGTCAGTATCTGTTGTCTGTTCATCTTCATTACTTGTAGATTGTTGACTAACGGTATCGCTTGCAACATCACTACTTTCGCTAGTCGTGCTATTGGTTGAGCCTTCGTTATTGTTTGGTGTTACTACCATCGCTGCAACTGTCGCAGTTCCTGCAATAATGCCAATAGCAGAAGTTACAATTACTAGCTGTATAACAAGACTGCTCTCCTTGAAGAATGTAGTGAATCGTCCTAGGTGGTGTGTGATTTTCATATTGTTTACCTGCTAATACGCACTAAACGTGTCTCGCCCTTATACGTTATCTTAACATCAACACTGCTCTCTGAGTTGCGAACATCAGTGTAGATATAGCCTGTACGCTCAAGACCTTTGTTTATATCCCCAGTAAGTTCACTTTTGTTATATGCAGAATGCGTAAATGTCGGTGAACCAAACAATTGGTAAACGGGTGCAGGAAATAGACTGCTTGTAGTGAACTCTTCTTGTGCATCTTTCTGAAAACCGCCTAGGTACAGCCCACTGTCTTTCATAACATCACGACCACTATCAGGTGTGAGGCTTAATTGAATATCTTTACTATTAACGTTTCCATTAGAGCGAATAGCGTAGTCTACAACTAATTGGGAGTTGTCGCTGATGTACTTAGTCGCACTATCTCTGATGTCATTTCGCCTAATACATATGTTGTACTCGGAAGCTCCAACATTAGATTTTAGCTGGATATCATATGTTTTGTCTTTTGAGAATGTATCACAATTTTCCTTAGAGTTTACATCTCCATACTTCTTTACGTAATCTGATTTGAGTTCTAGATTAACTGGCTTAAACTCTGCTTTTGTAATTTGCATATCGAAGTCGGAGAAACTAACAGATTCACCTACAGAGTAAACTTTATTTGCTTTATAGTCTTGGTAATATTTATAGCCAAAGTATCCACCAGCCCCCAATAGTACAACAGCCAATCCTAGTAGTATCCACTTCAATAATGATTTACTCTTGTTGTCTTTGTTTGCCTTCTTCATTGGTAGATTCTCCACGGGTTAGTAGTATCTCAGGCAAACTAAAAAGCCCGCCATGAGCGATAGCCGAAGCTACCTACCACCGTTTCCAGTAGTAACATCAAGAAGAAGTACTCACGACGAGCTGTTTCTTCTTGATGATTTGAGACCATGCCAAACATATGTCTGGTTTAGGTCTATGGCATTATTATACAACAAGTAGCCTCGAAAACATGCCGTTTTGCAATTTCTCACCCCTGAGCCAAAACGCAAAACTCTCGTCCTAAGTCAAAAGTTGATGTTATACCCATCTCGCATATAAAAGCGTGTTTTTTGCCGTTTTTTATAGTATGTTCGTCAATTATTTTGCGTCTAAAATTGAAAGTTGAGTATTAGTACGTTTTGCAAATAAAAACGTAAAAAATGAATCAAGTCTAGGGGCGTTTCTAACAAAGTTAGGTATTTTCTAGGCTATAGGAACGACGGTTGTTTCGGGTCAAAGTTTCTTACAAGCTTCAGGGCTTGAGCCTTTGTAGTGTCGTTGCTTAGGTTTATTGCTAAGTGTCGTATTATCTCACCCGTTACAGACACACTTAAACCACAGCGTTTGATGGTAGCCCATTTGATAGCATTTTTATCTTTTTTGCTTAGAGTCGTAAAGTGGTTTATACGGTTAAAAGCTAGCTCATACTTGCTGTACAGGGCTAGTAGGTACACAGAGGGTGCATATGTGAACGACAAAACTAGAGGCAACAAGAACAACTCTAGGTTCTGATACGTGAATAGCGGTCTCGGGTCTTTTATAAGTGCTACCATCACAAACATTAATATCACCAATCCCACAAATACCTGAACCCCGTTTAAGACCTTGCGTGTTAGGTCGATGCCTTCTGTCTTCATGTATTGTGCCATTGTCGTTAATAAGACAAGCAGGGTCACGAACGGCACGAACAATAGTTCAGCCCACAGTGGAAATACATAAAACCAAATCAGGAACTCAAGCACAACAATCAATGCTAGCGTGTCTTTTGCTGTCTTTTTGTACAGTGCCTTAACACTTTTAACGTCAGTGAAACTACCGAACATTACGAGTCCAGTACCGATGACCCAATAAATCGTTTCTTTTAATACAGACATGTCCCACAAATCAAAATAAGCTAGCACAAGGACAACCACAGTAGTCGGAATAAATGATATAAGTAACGGTATAATCAGTTTTGGCGTGAATAATGCTTTAAGGACATCCACAATTGATGAACGCACTACTTTGAAGCGTGAAGCAAAGATTATCAGTGCTACCAGCCATAGTCCAGTAGCAATCTCTCTGCTATTAAATAGACTGTCCATTACGCCTCTGGGGTGTTTTTAGTGGTTATGTCTGTAGGTTGTTGATAGACGGTCACTGTTTCACCGTTAATCTCTAGCTTGCCACCCAACACTAGTGCCCACATTATTGTTTCGGCGGTCGTAATGTATGTATCTATCTGTTGGGCAGTTAGTACAACTGAACCCATCTTTACACCACTATCAGTAAAACCTATATGTACCAGTAGTTTATCATTCAAGCCTATTGCCTGACCTCGTTTGCCATTGCTACGGTCTTTTTCGCCTCTACCATCATGTCGTAAATGATTACGGAATTGTCGAATTATTTCACCTGTCGGCAACGTTATGCCTCTGTTTCTTAGCTGCACCTCTATGCTGTCTAAATGTTCTAGCAGTGCAGATAGTTCATATGTACATTTATCTATTCCACCGCCCAAAACCATCTTGTGAGTTTTCATTATTCTTTGTGCTTCTAGATAACGCTCTAATTGGATTTTTGCACCAGCGATATACGGCTTGGTAGTGGCAAGCATGACTTGTGAGTTGGTCGCCATGTAGTCATCTTTCTTTTTTGTCATATCTACTTACCAGCCTCTAAGAATCTTAGAACATCAGATTTCTTCCATCGTCGTATGTTACGTTTGCCTATGCGTATTGCCTTAAGCGTACCGTCCTTATCCCAGTTGCGTAGAGTATTTGGGTGTACCTTTAATATCTTCACTACTTCTGGCAAGGTTAGATATTCTGGTAGTTCATTTTCCATATAACAATAGTTTACATTACAGTACAATTTTTGTACAATATTAGTAGGAATAACTATATGCCAAAAGGTACAACTAATCGCAAAAAACGCACTAAAGTTCTCGCAGATGAGGCTGAGCTTGCAAGTGTACAAGAACAGCACCTATATACATCTGAGTACCGTAATAAAGCCTTCGGGAGCAGTGAACGTAGTGTCAATGACCTGCTAAATTACTTCTCTGCTACAACAGAGGGTGCTAAAAAAATACTACCAAAAGAAAAACGCCGTTACGCTATATATCTACGTAAGTCTACTGATGATGAGGCTAAGCAAGTACGCTCACTAGATGACCAACGTACTGAGTGTCTGAGAAAAGCAAAACACCTAGAGGTTTTTATCCGTGATGAAGACATATTTGTTGAAAGTGCCTCTGCTAAAACCTCTGGTAATCGTCCAATCTTTGACACAATGCTACTTGGTTTTAAGACTGGTAAATATCATGGGCTTATATCGTGGTCTCCTGACCGTCTATCTCGCAACATGAAAGAAGCTGGTGAAGTCATAGAAATGATTGACGATGAAGAGATTCAAGACCTTGCATTTGTTACGTATCAGTTCGACAATTCGCCAAATGGGAAGATGATGCTCGGTATATTGTTTGCTACTTCTAAGCAATACTCGGATAAACTAGCGGTTGATGTGAAGCGTGGTACTGTCGGTAATATCGTAGAGGGTAAGTATAACGGTGTAGTGAAGAAAGGCTACTATGTGGACTCTACTACTGGATACTTTACCCCTGATGAATATAACTGGAATGTTCTACGTCAGGCAGTAGATATGAGGTTGTATGGGGACATGAATAACACAGATATTGCAGAGTTTTTGAATAGCGTAAAACTCACTGAACGTAAAGACCAAGACGACAAGCCAAAGCTAATAAAGGTTACTAAGCAAATGGTTGGCAACATCTTTGCAGATTCGTTTTACTCTGGTTTATACAGCTACGGAGATAACCTCGCAAACCTCGTAGACTTGTATAACTTTAAGCCTTTAATAACAGCAGATGAGTACATACAGCTAAACGCCGATATTGCTAAAGATTTTGGTAGAACGACAAGCGTAAAAACTAACCGTTCACAAAGATTAGACTATGGGTTACTACATAATAAAGTTATCTGTGATTACTGTGATAACACTATGAGGTTTCAACACACACCACTTAAGCGTGGTAAAAATGCTGGCAAATGGGTTATTAGTTTCTACTGTCGTAATAAGGCTTGTTTACGACACAATGAGACAGAGCAGAAAAATCTCAACATCAAACTCTCTAAGAGTATTCGTGGTAAGTTCGTACTAGCAGGTATTGAATGGCAACTACGTCACTTAACTAAAAAGAGTGAGCAAGCATACCGCATATACATCAACAGCCTTGAGCAACACATTGCTTCCGATAGGGCTATACTACAACGTAAGCTTGCTGAGGCTAAGCAGTCACAAAAGAATAACGAACAGCAGTATGCACGTTATCAAGAGTTCCAAGTAAACAGTCCTGATGATTACAAGAAGTACCATGAGGGCAAGTTAGAAGAGTACCAACAACTGATACGCCTTGATGAAGAAGCTATGGTTAGCAATAAGGCTGAACTAGCTAAACTTGATATAGCACTACCTACTGAGAAACAATTCTACGAACTCACACGTTCTAAGGTGTTAACTATGCTAAAAACGACTGACATCATGGTTCTGGATACTATATGCAATGAGTTTATTGCGAACCTACGTGTTGGAAATGATTCTACCTCTGTTATAAAGCTAAATCCGCCATACAATTTGATGACGGATTTAGACGAAATATCTACTGGTCGGGGTGAAAGGACTCAAACCTTCGACCTCACGGTCCCAAACCGCGCGCGCGATCAACTGCGCCACACCCCGTCGTCGGAACTCGCCTTTTTGTTCGTTATCGAACAAGTTCGATAACTTCACTTTGTTGGCGGTTCCTCCTTCCGAATTTTCAAACAGCTAAAGCTTGGTTTGAACATTCGAGGAGCTGCAATCAAAAAAATTGCAGAACAATATGGATTATAACCTAAAATATCTTTGATTTCCAGTCTTTTGACGCTGTATTTGCTTGTAGCTTGCGCAATATAGGGTTAAAATAATAACAGATGAAACTATTTAATCGATTATTCGGTCGTAAAAAGCTTGCGCTGTTAGATAAGTTTGACTACCTATTTTTGGCGCCAGGCCTGGCTGTCTATTTGGCAGTTACGCTATGGACAATCACCAAATCTTCAATTTGGTTCGATGAGGCGTTTGGAGCCTATCTCATCCGTTTTGATTTTTTTGATATTGCCAAATATACTGCTGCCGATGTTCATCCGCCAATGTCGTATTGGTTGCTTAAACTGTGGAGCATGATGTTTGGCACTGGCGAGTTGGCATTGCGCTCGATGAGTGTATTTTTCGGTATAACCGCCATTATTCTAGGTTATCTGCTGGTCAAGCGTTTGTTCGGACAAAAAGCCGCAGCAATGAGTTTGATATTTATGGCCTTATCGCCAATGTTGGTGCGTTATGGTCAAGAGGCCCGCATGTACACACTAGTTGCGACGATTGCCCTCGCGGCAACTTATGCTTTAATTTTTGCAATGAATTCAAAGAGACGTCTGCCATGGGTTATTTATGGAATACTGGTTTCTTTAGGTATGTGGACGCATTATTTTGTGGCGATTGTTTGGCTGGCGCATTGGATTTGGCGAGCTGATGTCATCAGGCGAACTGCTAAAAAGGGCAAGTTTATTAAATCTTTCTTTTCAAAGAATTGGATACTATCTCATCTGTTGGCTATTGGTCTATTTTTGCCGTGGTTGCCATATATGCTTACTCAGCTGACTATAGTTCAGGCTTTTGGCTTTTGGATACCACCAGTAACGCCAAATACGCCGATTAATTTTTTGACAAACTTAATTTATTATCAAGATGTCGGTCAGGTAACGGGTTGGATGGCGGCGGCTTTTGTCGTTATGGCTGTGATACTGGGTATTTTGGCCTATAAGATATATAAATCGCTAGATGATTTAAGAAAACAGTCTTATTGTTTGATTATGGCGGTCGCTTTTGTGCCCATGATATTACTTATCGCATTATCTATGCCGCCGCTTAGGTCGTCGTTTATCGATAGATATTTGATGACATCAGTTGTCGGAGTCGCTTTATTTATTGGCGTTACTTTTGCGCTTGGGTCTAAGTATTTGGGTTCAAGATGGCGGGTTATTATACCGTCGATATTGGTTATCATGATGACAGTTGGTGTATCGAATGTATGGCAATTGGGCAATTATAACAAGAACGAGCAAAGCTCAAAACAAACAAGGCAGATTGTCGAAGAAGCTTCGGCCAATAGTTCAGTCGGACAGCCAATTATTGCTGAATCGCCATGGCTGTTTTATGAAGCAGTTTTTTATTCAACTAACGACCACCCAGTCTATTATATTGACCCGATTGAATATAATTTCGGGTCACTTGAGATGTTGAAAAATAATGATCATGGCAAAATTAAGGAAATTACAGCGTTTACAGCAGAGCATCCGACTTTTTGGTATATTGCTTTTTCAAAGTCGGGCAACGTTACGAAGCCTTATGATAATTGGCAAGTTATTCAAGAAATCACGCTCGACGACCCAATAAATGGCGGTCCAGAATACAAAGCCATCGAATATAAAATCGCCGATTAAGCTGTTGAGTTTTATTTTACAGGTAGTATCTTGTACTCAAATGTATAACCGTCATCTTTTGCCGTCTGTTCTGTTTTGGATCGGATTTCGTGATAGTTAAACTTATATTCAAACTTTTTACCAAATAAATTCGATTGTTCTTCGATGTTGCCTTTGCGGTCGCCGCCCATTGTGTTGTATGTTTCGGTTTTGAATCCAAAACCTGGACTCATTCCCATGTCGCCATCGAATCCGCCACCTGAAGATAAGCCGGATCCGGCTTCGATTAGCATCTCCGAGAATTTAATTTGTTTTGCTTGGTCATCGATATTTAATCTAGCTTGATAAGTAAGTTTTTTTGTCGATAAAAAAGCTTTTCTCTCAGCGATAGTCGCTGAAAACTCAAATATTCCTTTTTTGTTTTTCCAGGTTCCACCATAGCTTTCTAGTACTTTTTGTATTTGTTCGATCATACGATTCTCCTTTTTTAGTTTTCAACTATCTTGGAAGTTTCATTGCTACTTTGCGTGCCAGTTCTGAAATTTTATCATCAAACTCATTACTTTTAAACTCGCCGTATTTTTTAACAACTGCTTGTTCGATTAAAAAATCGGCAATTTTGGGATTTTTAGGCAAAAGTGAGCCGTGTAAATAGCTGCCGATAACATTTTTGTATCTGGCGCCTTCACTATCATCCTCAAGGTTGTTGCCGGCGCCCAACAATACTTTGCCCAAGTGTTGGACTTTGTTGCCAAGGAAAGTTTGTCCGCTGTGGTTTTCGTAACCAATTATATTGCCAAATTCTTTACTGTAGGTGACTATATTGCCAATCATGCGTTCGGATTTGCCGTAAGTTTCAATGTCGAATAACTCGATACCTTTAATTATTTCGCCGTCGGAAGTTTTGAAAAACTTACCAAATAGCTGATAAAGTCCACAAATCATCAACATTGGAGTGCCTCCATCAGCTAATTTGCAAAGTTGGGGTCCAATGACCAGTAGGTCATCTTGGATCTTACTTTGGCCGCTGTCCTGGCCACCACCACCAACGATAATATCAGCGTCATTTGGGAATTCGTCACCAGGATTATATTCGATTAGGCGCGGTCTATAGCCGTGCCATTGAAGGCGACGCATTAAAACCAATGTGTTGCCATGGTCTCCATAAATATTCATGTCTCGGGCATATAGATGTACGACATTGATTGTTTTATCGTTCATTTCTGGATTCATATACCACCCTCAACTTTTGTTATCTTGGACAACTCGCGGCGGATTGTTAACATGGCGGTGTAGGTGCAATAAATACGCTTTGGGCGCTGTTGATTCTCGGCAATGAACGACTTTAAGGCTTTTTTTAGATTAGTATTAATCTTTCTAAATGGAACCTCGTCGTATTGCAGGCGCAAAGCTATGTCGTATGCTCTGATACCCGATATGTAATCCGTGCCAGTTGCGCTAAGGCTCGAAAAATCCACATCCCACAGCCACGACATGTCACGACCATCGGCGTAATTGTCGTTAATAGCTATCATTGTAACGCAATCTGCTGGGTCAAATGACTGTAAGCCTAAACGAAATCCGGAAGGGTTTTTTACTAAAATTAACTCAAGCGGCAACCCATCGACAGTTAATTTTTCTCCACGTCCAAAAGCGGGAGTGATTTTTGCTAAGGTTTCAAGTAATTTCTCTTCGTCTATATCTTTACCGACCATTGACCTTACTAGTGTTAGGGCAGCCGCGACATTGAATACGTTATAAATACCAGTTAGCTGAAGATTGGTAATAAACTCTTTATCATCAAATTTAAAAGTGGCGGAGTTGCTGGCGAATTTAGTTAGCGTAACATCGGCTGTGACTTCTGAGGACTGTTTTTTAGATTCAGAATGTAAATTATCGTCACTAGGGAAGGTGTCTAGCAATTCTTCACTAAGGCCAAAGAAGCGCACTTTTTTGTCGTTTAGCGATTTGGCAATATTCGCAACCAGGGTATCTTCGCGGTTCAAAACCACCGTATCAGTTGTGGCCTGGGCGACTTTTAGTAGTAAGTCAGCAGTATGATCAATCTCGCCAAAGCGGTCCAGTTGGTCGCGCATGACGTTCAAAATCAGGCAGAACTTAGGCGGAATCTTGGCTACAAAATGGACGGCGTAAGCTTCATCAAGTTCTAAGACTGCAATATCGGCGTGTAAGCGTCCCCTAATATCAATGTCGCCAATTAAGGCTGCTGCAATGCCACGGGTGAAATTGCTGCCTGTTCGGTTGGTAAATACTTTTAGGCCTTGGCTTTCTAGTAATTCGACAACCATTTTCGTTGTAGTCGTTTTTCCGTTTGTGCCACTAATGACGACGACGCCCATCGGCAAGGTCGAAAGAGTGTGGCTGATAAAATTAGGGTCGATACGTTCGACGACTAATCCTGGCAGCGCCGAGCCTCCGCCACGCAACCGAGCAACGCCTTTTACGGTTTTTCCGATTATCGTAACAAGTTGTTTTGGCATATAGCCTATTATAACGTAAGCGGTTATAATAGTGACATGTTTTTGGTTGGCATATTGTCATGGTGGTACGGCAATGGATTAGTTGGCCGTTTTCAATTGGCTATAAACCGCATTAAAATATCGTCCGACTTCTTTTCATTCAAGCTGCTAATAAACACTTTGTTCGCGCCATACAAACAAATATCTGCAGGCTCTGTCCAGGGCACTATTGGCGATATAATAAGGGCGTTTTTTGACAGGCTTTTGTCTAGGATAATCGGAGCGGTTATCAGAACTTTCATGATTATTGCTGGGTTTGTTGTGATGTTTTTGCAATCAATTTATGGTGTTGTTACTGTCATTATTTGGTTAGTTATTCCATTGTTGCCAATCGCAGGGCTGATAGCTTCTACGCTAGAATGGGTGCCGTCGTGGACGAACTAAAGTTAAATCATCACAGTATGCGTAGCGAAAAAGCGCGTATCGGTGTCTGGTTTAGCCGGCCTAAGATTGTTGGTTTGTATTTATTGACAGTTTTGATGTTGGCAGTGGGATATTATTTGCTTTCGCTTTATATGGCGATTGGTTGGATTGCTATTGGCTTGGCGTTCATCCCAGTGATGGTGATTCAGTGGTACAGGGGCGAGCTGCATCATATGAAGATAAAAAATAATCCGACAACTATTGATGATGTACTGTCGGTCGATATTTTAGGCAGGCTATCCAAAAGGCCAACTCCTTTGGAGGTTGCTGGCATAGTCAGCATGGTAACCGGTGGACAATTTTTGTCGGCGCGCTTCGGAATCAGCGGGCAGTTTTTGCAGGACCTAGTGTCAGATGATCCAAAAGACATACAGGCATTGTGGCAAGAAGCTTGGAATATTAGGCAGCAGACCAACAGCAAAAACATGTCAGCTACTATTTTAGTCACAGCGCTAGTTAAATGTTCGACTAGTGGTGAAAAACTATTGAGTCATTTGCAGCTGGACATTAATGATTTAATCAGCGGCATCGAATGGTACAACCACCTGCGATTGATGATTGATAAATCCAAAGAGCCAAAGATGACGGGTGGCATAGCCAGGGACTGGTCATTTGGCTGGACTCCGCTGCTTGGCCGTTTTGGACAGAATATCAGTCAATCTTTGAGTGATTTTGATATGTCGATTCATCAACTGGTCTCGCACACCGAGACGCTGGATAAGATGATGGAAATATTTGGAAAAGAAGGCCGACAAAATGTGGCGCTGGTTGGTCCTAGTGGCGTCGGAAAGACGCAGATTGTTCATACTTTTGCATCAAAATTATTAGATGCTACCGAGAATGAACCGGCAAAGATTAGGTTTAACCAAGTCTTTATTTTGGATGCTTCGTCGCTGATTGCAGCAGCGCCAGGACGTGGAGAATTAGAAAAAATAATCCCAAGCATTTTAGGTGAAGCCGCTCGGGCCAAAAATATCATAATTTGTCTGGATAATGCCGAATTGTTTTTCCAGGAGGGTGTTGGGTCAGTCGATATTACGAATGTACTGTTGCCGATTATCAAATCTGGTGGTATCAGGATGATTTTGGCTATGGACGAGCAAAAATATTTGCAGATTAACAAACGCGATCCACAAGTCGCAAATAGCCTAAATCGAATCACTATCTCTACTGCTACGCGTGACGAAACTATATCTGTTATGCAGGATAGAGTAGTGCTGTTTGAGTTCCAAAACCATGTTACTTATATGTATCAGGCTTTGGACGAAGCATATCGGCTGAGCGACAGATATATTCATGATTTGGCAATGCCAGGCAAAGCACTCCAATTATTAGAAGCAGCAGCGCTTTATAACGAGAATGGTCTTGTAACGGCTAAATCCGTCCAAGAGGCGATTGAAAAAACATTAGGCGTTAAAGTCAGTGTGGCATCAAATGAAGACGAGCGTGATAGGTTGCTGAATCTAGAGGACCTAATTCATAAACGTATGATTAACCAAAAGCGAGCGGTTACTGTGGTTAGCGACGCGTTGAGGCGCGCCAGGACGGGTGTTCGCAACCAGAATCGACCAATTGGCACATTCTTATTCCTTGGCCCAACCGGTGTTGGCAAAACAGAGTTGTCAAAAGCTTTGGGTGAAGCGTATTTTGGTGGCGAAGACCGCTTGATACGTCTGGATATGAACGAATATAGCAACGCAGGTGACGCAAATAGGCTAATCGAAGATGGTGTCGATAATCCCCGCAGTCTAACTGCCCAAGCAATGAAACAGCCCTTCAGCGTAGTCTTGTTTGACGAGATCGAAAAAGCTCATCCAAACGTCTTGTCCACATTGCTACAGCTGTTGGACGAAGGCATTCTGCGGGATGCTAGAAACCGCGAAGTCAGTTTTCGCGATGCCATAATTATCGCCACCAGCAACGCAGGCGCCGACAGGATTCGCGAGTATATCGAGCGCGGATATGATGTCGAACAATTTGAAGACAAATTTACCGATGAATTAATCAGCAGTAATCAATTCAAGCCAGAGTTTTTGAACCGATTTGATGAGATTGTGATGTTTAGGCCGCTAACCAAAGATGAATTATTGCAAGTAATTGATTTGATTTTGGCGGGCGTTAATAAAACGCTTGAACCGCAAAAAATTAGTGTCGAAGTAAGCATTGACGCTAAAAAGTATCTGGTTGAAGCAGGTTATGACCCACGTTTGGGCGCTCGTCCAATGCGTCGAGTGGTGCAGCGAGCAGTCGAAAACACCGTGGCTAAACAAATGCTATCCGGTGACGCCGAATCGGGCAGTAATATACAGATTTCACTTGATCAAGTAAAAAGTATTCTGGGGTCAAAGATTGAGGCAGAGAAGTTGGTGAAGTCTAATTCTGAGTTGGGCTAAAAGATGCTTCGGCGGGGTGTTTTTTGTTCCAGGTTGTAATGGCATCGTCAGTACAAGGATGGATTTCATTATCATAGCAATATGTGATTCGACTTGTTTGATAGGAGTTGTCTATAGAGTGGCGCATTTCCTGGTCGGAATATACCCAAATCCAATAACTATTGCTATTTACCACGATGCAAAGGATTATTGTCACTATCGTTACGAAAAAAGTAACAATCGTGACTATTGGCATTACTGATGACCATGGTATTTGTTTATTCCACTGTATATGCTTTTGCCTAGAATTTTTCATGTGTAGTATCTTTCATTGGATTGCATACTAATATTGCTTATGCTATTAATCATACCATAACGTTTGTTCGCATAACTATCACAGTTACAGATACTTTATTGTTTGTAACGGGCTGCAAAGAAATGCCAAATAGTGTCGGTTGCGTTGATTGCTGTTGATGGCGAATCGGTATGCAACAGACGTTGAGCTAGTTTATTTGGCATAGATCCTGGCCATTGATGACCTGCGCCGTTAATGGTTATTAGTTCGACTGATCTATTGTCAATGCAATTTGCTATTGAAGTTATGACGTCACCTTCGGTATTAATAGACGGGCTTTTGCATGTATTTATACTTCGCCAGGTTGCATTTAGGTTAAGTATGGGTGGGCCGTCTATCTTTTGTGTACCAGACCCTTCACTGCCGTCATAGGGAATCATTTTGTCTAATGTCCCATGAATTGCGATGACAGATAAAGGTTTTGGGCTATTACAATTATCCAATAATGTAGCCGAAACAGGCCCAATAGCCGCAAAAGTATCTGTGTTGCACGCAAGGGTATAACTGAGCATGCCTCCGTTGCTGATACCGGTTGCATAGATACGCGATTTATCTATATCAATTTCACTGGTAATTTTTTGTAGCATTGTAGAGATGAACTTAACGTCATCAATATTTTGTTTTGCCGCTTGCCCACAACAATTGCCACCAGTGTTCCATGATTTTTCAAATCCATCAGGATAAACTACGATAAAATTATATTTATCAGCTTGTTGGTCCCATCCATAAGTTTGTTTTGCTTGGGCACCGCTGCCATAGCCTCCATGAAGCATAACAACCATTGGGGCTGGGTAAGTTATTTTTGCGGGTGTATATATTGTGTACGTTCGATCTATATTGTCGATTTTGATAGTTTGCAATAATGAGCTGGAAACTTTGAGCTTGTGAGTTTTTTGGTAATAGGTAATACCGGCAGTTATCAGCAATATAAATATAACAATCATTACTGCAACAGAATCAATCAATTTATTCAATCGAAGTTTTATTATATTTACTCCAGAGCAAATATTAATTTGTAATAGTATCTTATTTTGGTACCCTGGGTTGGAATCGAACCAACGACCTTAGGCTTAGAAGTCCTCTGCTCTATCCACTGAGCTACCAGGGCGTAATTGGATATTGGTTGGGCGTGCTACGCGACTTATTATACCAAATTATATCTGTTTTTGGCGATATTTGCGCAGTTGGCATATAATAGAAGTATCGGGAGGGTATATGAAACAAAAGCACAAAATAATCTTCTTCATAGCATTTATACTGGCTGTAGTCAGTTGGATGACAGCGGCTTATTACTGGGACAAGTTGCCAGCGTTCATTCCTGTACACTTTGGAATCGATGGTCTTCCCAATGGCTGGGCTGACAAATCGCTATTCAATGTCTTTTTAATGCCTGTCATCCAGACCTTGATGCTGGCGGGTTTTGCTTTTCTGTATCACAAACCGCAATATTCAAATATTCCTACAACTATGTGGTTGATGGCACTGGGCAAAAAACAACGCGACAATGCTTTTGATATGATTCGCATAATGCTGACAGGAACAGTACTGTTTATTAGCGTGCTTTTCGCGTACATCACGTACGAGATGAATGCGTCGGCGTTTGATGCAAAATCCGGACTATCAACCTGGGCAATGCTTGCATTGCTTGGATTGATGATGATTTGGCTGGGTTATTGGACCTACAGGGTTTATAAAGCTACCAAAAAGGCAGTTTCTAAAACTAAATTAAAAAGAGGAGTAAAGAAATGACAGATATAATTGATACCGGCCCAAGCCCACTAGTAACGGATATCGAAACGGCAACAATCGAAAACACAAATTATCGAACGACGTTATGGACGGGCAGAAACCTGCAAATAACATTGATGTCGATTGAATCAGGCAGCGATATTGGGTTGGAAGTTCATGATACTCATGATCAATTCTTGCGTCTAGAACAGGGCCAAGCAACAGTAATGATGGGGCCAAGTAAAGATGACTTGCAAACCTGGAAGGCAGCGGCCGACGATATTGTGGTAGTGCCGTCCGGAACATGGCATAATTTGATTAGTAGTGGTGACGTGCCACTGAAGGTTTACTCGATTTATGCACCGCCTCAGCACCCGCACGGCACAGTTCATGCTACCAGGGAAGAAGCTGATGAGGCCGAAGCTGAAGAAGTGTGATTTATGGGTGGACGATAACCGATATAAACTGGTATAATATACCAACATGCGGGCGTCGTATAAAGGCTAATATGTCTGCCTTCCAAGCAAACGATGAGAGTTCGATTCTCTCCGCCCGCACCATTTTGTATTAAATGGGATGTGTTATTGTGTGGCGAATGTAGCTCAGTTGGTTAGAGCGCTGGTCTGTGGATCCAGAGGTCGTGGGTTCAAAACCCATCGTTCGCCCCAAAATAAAACGGTCAGGTAAAACCTGGCCATTTTATTTTGGGATGTACCATAGGGTTTTAAACCACGACCGTAGGTCGTGGGTGAGAACCGCCACGTCGGCGGTTCGCAAGGCCGGAGCCTGGATTGCGAACGCTACCAAGCGAGGCGGGGTCGCGAAAATTTCCGAAGGAAATTTATCGTGACCAAAACCCATCGTTCATTTTGCTGTATAATAAACACATAAGGTAAAATTATGGATTTAAATAAACACATAGCAACAAATGATAACGCCTCGCATTTCCACAGCAGCGGCTACGCCAAGGTAGCCTATGGTGACAGAGTAGGCTCAACAACGACAGAATCTTTTGGTATGCGCCGACAAATCGACGCAAGTCGCCAATTAATTAAGGGCTATCATCGTTCAGCTATCGGCAACTCTTACAGTGCGGTTAGGGCAAAGCCGGTTTCGACTGACATCAACAGACCGCTGGGTGTAAACGGCCGACCTTCAATCCAACAATACAACGCTGGCGGTTCAATGCGCGTTGCTTCACCAAAGCTGCAAAGTTATAACCCGTACGCTTAAGATTAGATTTCGCGAATAGTATCAATATCAGCGCCAAGAGTATTTAGGCGGTTAGCAAAATCTTCATAGCCGCGATTAATCGAATAGACGTCGCGTAGTGTTGACGTACCAGGGGCGGCAAGCATGGCCAGTAATATTACAACTGATGGCCTGAGGGCGGGCGGTGTAATGATATCAGCCGGTTTCCACTTGGTTGGCCCAGTTATATAGACACGGTGTGGATCAGCTAGTTCGATTTGCGCATTCAATTTGGTTAATTCCGTAAAGTAAATCGCCCTATTCTCGTATGTCCAGTCGTGTACGAGGGTCCGACCCTCGGCAACGGTTGCTATTAAACCAAGGAAAGGCAAATTGTCCATATTGACACCAGGGAACGGCATGCTGTGCAGTTTGTCCTTGGAGGCATGTAACTTTGATTTAAGAACCTTAAGGTCAACTAGTCGAGTTTTGCCGTTTCGGCCCATATACTCGTCGCTTATTTCGTATTTTAAGCCCATGCCCGACAGAATTGCTAACTCAATCTCGACAAACTCGATAGGTACTCGTTTGATGGTAATTTCAGAGTCGGTAACGATGCCAGCGGCAATAAAGCTCATTGCTTCGATTGGGTCTTCGCTTGGATAATATTCGACGTTTTTATTTATACTGCGCAAACCACGAATTTTAAGAGTCGTTGTGCCGATGCCTTCGATTTTTACGCCAAGCTTTTGTAGATAAAAACAAACATCCTGAACCATGTAATTGGGGCTGGCGTTTCTGATTGTCACTTCTCCGTCGTATAGTGCGGCTGCCATGACTACGTTCTCGGTTGTTGTATCGCCACGTTCGGTTAGCAAAATGGTTTTAGTTATTGGTTTTTTATTGATAGTGACGTGGTAAAAGTCGTTGTTTGCTGTGACATTAAGCCCAAATGGCGCCAAGCCGGTCATATGAGGCTCGACAGTTCGCGTTCCAAGGTTGCATCCACCGGTAAATGGTATCTTAAATTCTTTATACTGGTGCAATAATGGTCCCAAAAACATAATTATCGAACGTGTACGCTTGGCTGCTTCAACGTTTATAGAGTCAAGTTTTAGGCGAGCTGGTGGTGTAATTTCTAGGTCGTTTTCGTCGTTTAACCAGCGAATTTTTACGCCGATGCTTTGTAGCACTTCAATGATTCGGTTAACTTCTTCAATTTTAGCTGCGCGCTTAATTGTAGTTGTGCCACGGTTAAGCAGGCTGGCACAGAGTAGTCCGACAGCAGCATTTTTGCTGGTTTTTACAGTTATTTCACCAGATAATTTTTTTCCACCGTTGATACGAAAGTTAACCTTACCAGTCTTGTTCAAGCTGATAATTTCGCTTGACAAAACGTCACTAATGCGAGCCAACATCTCAAGACTGATATTTTGGCCACCTTTTTCGATGCGGTTTATAGCGCTTTGGCTGGTATTTAGAGCCTCGGCTAGTTGAGATTGAGTCAGACCTCTTGATTGTCTGGCCTCTTGAATTAACGATCCGATTTTTGCTTTATAATCTATAACTGTCATATATCGATGGTATATCAATGATGATATATGTGTCAATACGGAGTGGTAGGTGGTAGGTGGTAGGTGGTAGGTGGTAGGTGGTAGGTGGGAACTCATAATTAGAGGTTTTAACACATTTTCTTCGTTTGCGAGGATAAACCTCGCAAAGCCGCTACTAATGTTTAATTATAGGCGATGGGTGGTATAATTTTAACTAACAGTTTAGGAGGTAGGTAGTATGAAAGATAAGCAGATAGCGAAATGTATTGAGGGTGAGGAAAAAAGGCAACGCGATGGGCTGGAGCTTATTCCAAGCGAAAACTATGTTAGTCGAGACGTGCTAACGGCGCTTGGCAGTGTTTTTACTAATAAGTATTCCGAGGGTTATCCTGGCAAGCGCTATTACGGCGGCCAAGAGTTTACTGACCAAGTAGAGCAGTTGGCTATTGATAGGGCTAAAAAATTATTTAGATGCGATCACGCCAACGTGCAACCACATTCAGGTGCGCCAGCAAACGAAGCGGTTTACAGCGCATGGCTTGAACCGGGCGACACTGTTTTGGCGATGGATTTAGGTCATGGTGGACATTTAACCCACGGTGCGCCAGTGACGCGCAGTGCCAAACTTTACAATTTTGTACGCTACAAGATGAAAGATATTTCGACTGGTGAGATTGATTACGAAGAGTTACGCGAACTGGCCATAAAACATAAGCCAAAAATTATTTTGGCTGGTTTTAGCGCCTATCCACGTGAGTTAGATTACGCTAAATTTGCCGCTATTGGTAACGAAGTTGGGGCACTGTTGATGGCCGATATGGCGCATATTGCCGGTCTGATTGTCGCTGGTGTGGCTAAGAACCCATTTGATTACGGATTCCATGTCATCACAACTACGACGCACAAAACACTGCGTGGTCCACGTGGTGGTATGATTTTGTCGATGGGAACGGTCGGTAACCCGCTAAAAGCTCCTGAAAAAACACTTGAGAATATCCCAACATTAATCGATAGGTCAATTTTTCCTGGCATGCAGGGTGGTCCGCATATGCATTCGATTGCAGCCAAGGCTGTGGCATTTTATGAGGCCCTACAGCCCGAGTTTAAGCAATATGCTCAGCAGATTGTCATTAATGCATCAACATTAGCTGACGAGCTTACAAAACGCGGATTTCAGTTAGTAACTGGCGGTACTAGCAACCACATGATGTTGGTTGATGTATATAAGAGCTTTGGAGTTGATGGCAAAGTTGTCGAGAGGGCACTGGACGCTATCGGATTGACGCTTAACGCCAATGCCGTACCCGATGATCCACTGCCACCATTCAAGCCAAGTGGTATTCGTCTGGGTACTCCAGCAATTACAACACGAGGGCTAAAACAAGAACATATGGTCCAGATTGCTGATTGGATGAAACAAGCAGTCGATAACCGCGAAAAGCCTACTGAATTAGCCAAAATTAAAAAGGAAGTAGTCAAACTGGCTAGGACCTTTCCGCTTCCTAGCGATAAATAGGTAAGTATCTACAAATAAAATACCCACCTCATAAGGTGGGTATTTAAATCTATGCTTATAATCCTATGATGCAGGAGATGCAAAGTTGACTGCTGTGCCAAAAGTAATTGTTGCGACAGCTGGTGTGCCAAGTGAATAGTCCCAGAAGGAAATACGACCACCAGTGTTATTGCAGGGCAGTGTGGCAGCAACTGCTGATCCACATTCAAAACGTACGTTTGTTGTACCGTTGCCAGTAGTTGGGTTCACAAGGGTTGCTGTTACTCCGACAGGTAGTTTCGCACTTGTTGCGGTATTAGCGTTAATAGCAGCTGCGGTAGCTGGGTATGTGCCAGTCTCGGTGCGGATTGCTTTTGCTACCGCAACGACTGACTCGGCTATGCCGACCTTTATACAACCAACGTTGTATGCAGGGGTGCCATATGTGCCAGAAACTGTTCCGTAATTAAAGTCAGTGCTGTTTTCAGCGCCAGCGCCTGAAGTGTAATCCCAATATCCAATTTTGACACCACTTACAACGTTGATGCCAGTTGTAGCACCGCCGTATGTAGATACTGCAGTTGCTGATCCGGTTGTGCCGCAAAGATAAAAATCAAGTGCGTCTGTAGCAATTCCGGTAGGACGGAAGGCTGTCATATCTTTGTTGCCCGATGCTGTAGTAAAATTCATTCCAGTCACAGCATAACTTGCTGTAGCCGCCGAGTTTGTTAGTGATCCGTATGAAGTCGGAGCACCATATTGCGTGTCCGCTAAATAGGCGCCAATCTTACCCAAAACCGCGCTAGAGTCTGATTTACCGGCTGCAGTGTTCGCACGGTTAGTGATGCCGCTGTACGAAACAATCGTAATAGCAGCCAAAATACCGATAACTACGATAACGACCAAAAGCTCAACAATCGTGAAACCGCGCGCTTGATTACTTTTATTATTATTGATCACAACTTGTTGCCTCCTAAAGTTATATAATTCTTAACGTAATTTTAATTTAAATAATTAATAAACACAAGCGTTTTAGCAAATATCCTTGGTTTTCTATGTATTTATAAAAAGTAATATCCCCTATGCGGGGATAATACTGAACTAATATTTAATATATTAGGTTTATGAGCAAGTGCCGTTGTCAGCTGTTGCTGTACCAGAGTAGATGTAAGCAGGAGCTGGAGTAGCAATAGTTGAATCCCAGTATCCTACGCAGAAACCTGTTCCGGTTGCGGTTACTCGGTATGACAATTGGCTACCAGGTGTTGCCGTTACTGTGGCGCTTGTTACAACCAAGGTTGCAGGAACCTTAGCATCGCTAGCATTCAAGTGTGATAACACGGTTGCTGCTGACGCATCAGTTACTGGATATGCACCAGTGTTTGCATAAACAACCTGAGCGGCTTGGATAACGCTGTTTGCGTTAGATTTGTTAGCTTGAGTGTTTGCACGAGCAGTAATACCGCTGTACGAAACGATTGTGATAGCAGCCAAAATACCGATGACTACGATAACGACCAAAAGCTCAACGATTGTAAAACCTCGCGCTTTTGTGTTAGTTTTTAAATTTGCCATTATTTGCCTCCTAATTATTTATATATTTAACTAACCGTATTATAAAGGACTGTTTTTATAAACACAAGCGCTATTGATAAAATTATTGTATAAATCTTGAAAATTAATATCCCTCTTAAAGAGGGATATTAAAATGTTACGTACTAACTATACTAAATTTATGAGCAAGTTGTGCCGTTGTCAGCTGTTGCTGTACCAGAGTAGATGTAAGCAGGAGCTGGAGTAGCAATAGTTGAATCCCAGTATCCTACGCAGAAACCTGTTCCTGCGGCGTTTACTCGGTATGACAATTGGCTACCAGGTGTTGCCGTTACTGTGGTGCTTGTTGCAACCAAGGTTGCAGGAACCTTAGCATCGCTAGCATTTAGGTTAGTAAGTACGGTTGCAGCTGTTGCGCTGGTTACTGGATATGCACCAGTGTTTGCATAAACAACCTGAGCGGCTTGGATAACGCTGTTAGCGTTAGATTTGTT
>JBAQEV010000016.1:0-2685 GCA_049286925.1 Saccharimonadales bacterium (SeqCode) | reverse complement strand
AGTGTTGGTGATTATGTTTTGACCGGCGGTGAATTGCCAGCAATGACAGTAATTGACAGTATCGTCAGGTTGATTCCAGGGGTACTGGGAGGTGAAAAAAGCAGCGAAATCGAGAGCTTTAGTGATGGCGAAACACTGGAATTTCCTCAATATACCAGGCCTGAAGTTTTTAACGACATGGAAGTGCCCAAAGTGTTGTTAAGTGGTAATCACGCTGAAATCGCCAAGTGGCGCGAAGACCACTCGGTCAAGGCCGAATAGCGATTGTCGTTTTAGGCCATAAGCTTTATACTTGTAATCATGAAATTCTTTGTTGAAGCCGTGCCGGCAAAAGCGCCAAAAACTAAAGAAGCTAAAAATGTGGCATATCTGTACGCGGCGATTTTAGTGATTTTTGTACTGGCACAACTTTTTACGTTTGATGACTTTTTGCGCCTGGTGACTAGTTTTGATGTACCGGGAGGGAAGGCGGTGTCGTATTTTTTGGCCAGCTTGATTGTGTCGGCTGAGGTATTGGCACTTCCCTTTTTATTAGGCATGAGCGCCAGCCCGTTGATGCGCATAATCAGTATGGTCCTAGGCTGGATTGTGCCGGCGATTTGGATATTTTTTGCGGTTTGGTTGAACGTTACGATCAATGCGGTCTCGAACATTGGATTTTTGGGTACAGCCGTAAATTTGACACCGGGATGGTGGGCAGTATGTTTTGGAATCGCAATGGCTATTTTGGCCGCATGGGCAAGTTGGGGAATGTGGCCGTTCAAAACAAAGGCCAAGCTTAAATAAGTCAATTGTTCTATTTTGATATTCAGTCTATAATGTGAGTATTAAAGGGGGACAGAATATGGAACAAATCAAGCAACTTGAAAAGACAATTGAGGGTTGGTTAAAACCGTTACCTCATTTACCTGCTGAGTGGCGTAAATGGCTGGGCGAGAATGCCTGGTGGATTACGGGAATCGGCGTGATTCTATCAGCGCTGGGTCTATTAGGGATAATTGGACTATTACTAACGGCGATGTCGTTTGTCGGTGTGGCGACAAGTATCTATGGCGTTGCAGTTACGACTGTTTACACCAGCACTTGGTATGTAGCAACGTTTGTATCACTGGCTTTCTTGGTAGTGACCACGGTTTTGTCTGCGATGGCAGTCAATCCACTAAGGGCTATGAAGAAAAAGGGCTGGGACTTGTTGTTTATGGTATTTCTAATCAACGTAGCCTCAGGTGTCCTCGGCGTAGTTATTAATATTAACGCAGTGGCTATGACAACAAACCTAATTGGCGTCGCCATTGGCGCAGCAATCAGCGCATATGTTATCTTTGAGCTAAAATCTCAATATAACGGTGCTACAGTAGTTCACAAAGCAAAATAATCAGCCGACTACTTGAGAACCCGCCCTATTTAGTGTACAATTCGTAGTGCGCTAATAGGGCGCTTTCTGTTCATAGTGGCAATTTGCCAAGTGGTCAGAATAATATATTGGGACGTCGCCAAGTGGTAAGGCACTGGTTTTTGGTACCAGCATTCGGGGGTCCGAATCCCTCCGTCCCAGCCATTCGACTCGCTTTGCTCGCTCATGGCCTTCGGCCGTGAAGACAAAGAGAGGCGAATGTCTTGAGCGAATATAATGAGTCGAAAGACTATTATCTTAATATATACTTAAAATATGTATATTCTATATATTCTTCGCAATATTCACGATCGTTTATATATCGGCCAGACTAATAATCTAGAGCGGAGACTAAATGAGCACAAAACTCATCGTGGTGCAAAGTTTATAAAAGATTATGGCGTTTTTCAATTAGTTTATACTGAGCAGTTCGATACACGCATAGACGCTATGCAAAGAGAAAAACAACTGAAACGCTGGACTATCGCTAAGAAAGAGGCTCTAATCTCTGGCGATTTAGAATTGTTGAAGAGATTGTAGCAGTTAGGCAAGTTAGGGTTGCGGAAATTTGCAAAGCAAATTATCTGTGACCGAATCCCTCCTTCTAATAAACTAACACGGAATAACACCTATAGAGGACTGTCCTCTAGTATCCAGTGGGGCTAGGGCTATTCTTTGTCTCACTAGCACTTGCCGCCGCTATCCTAATGTGGGCTATCAAGCTCTAAGGGTTTTACGGATAAAAAACCGCCTCTATGGGGCGGTTTTTTGTATATATCTACAAAATAGCCTATTATAGATTACAGCTAGGGATATTAACGGACGGAAAAGGAGCGCTATGATTACGATTGAATTACTCAGGCAATTTCGATTGGGTGGATACGCTATTTTCGACTTTGCAGCAGCGTTTCTGGGAATCTATTTACTTTCTCCATTGTTATCAAAAATCTTTCTAAAGCTTAGAATTGACATACCGAAACGAAATTGGCTGTTCCTAACGTTGCCCATCAGTATTGTTATCCATCTAATTATTGGGCAAACGACGCTTATGACAAAAAACTTCTTAGATATTAATGGTCATTTTATATTAAAAATATTAATCATAAGCTTATTAATTATTGGAATAAAAGGAATAAAAATCAAAAACACTAATCCTCAACCATAACCCCCAATGCTATAATAATCTCAGTATGTCCAATAAAATAATGGGTACCTTTGCTAAAATCGTACCAACAGCGTACCGCAAGTGTCTTGTTGTTGTTTTGGTTTTGCTTTTGCTGACTATTGGGCTA
>JBAQEV010000015.1:0-10872 GCA_049286925.1 Saccharimonadales bacterium (SeqCode) | reverse complement strand
AGAAGAGTCCAAGCATCAAACCGCGCACTTAATGGAACATGCCATTGCTTGTGGAACATACGAAGGGTTTTCGACTCAAGAGCAGTTTAGCTTAGAATTCTCAAAAAATGGTGCCAAAAAGAATGCGCGAACTTATGACCGGCATATGATATATATTGCAGAAGCTGCATTGATGGAATGGGAGCGTATTTTGGATTTGCTGGAAGTTGAAATCACCAAGCCTATTTTTACGTCAGAAACGCTCAAAAAAGAAAAGGGAAACGTCAAAGAGGAGTTGCTGTCAAACAGCGATGAATACGCCCGGATCATTTGGATTCATACACGCAAGGCTACTGGCGGAACAAGACTCACTGAGGACGAAAGAATCACTACGATCGACAATATTGATTTGAGTGACGTTGAAGCGCATTACCGAACGACGCACAGCCTAAATAATATGCGATTTACGATTGTCGGTGATTTGTTGGGGCATAAAGATGCAATCACTGCCAAGCTTGGATTGTGGAACCTGCCAACCGGTCAAAGGCTAGACGCGGTAAAAAGGCCACCTAAGTCTGCGCCAGTTATCTGTGTTCATCGTGATATTTCGAACTTAGCTTTTGGCATAAACATTGCGATAGATAGAGAATTATCAAGGCTTGAACGGGTTTCTATGAGCGTGCTTAACCGCATACTTAACGGATCTTATCATTCAAGGATTTTTGGAAAAGCGCGCAAGCAAGGCATCTGCTATCATATGGGTTCAGTCTCTAGTTCTGATATTTCTGGAAGATCGGATTGGTGGATATATGGTCGAGTGGGCAAGAATAATGCCGCGGCTTTGTTTAATCTGATATCGGATCAGTTGGGGCAAGTCGTAAAAGATGGCGTATCTGATGAGGAACTATCTTCCGCTAAAGATTACCTATTGGGAGATTATCAATTAAAGGGACAGACTGTAAAAAATCTCGACGAATGGTATTCTCTTGATTATTTCGATAACGAAGAAATATTTTTTATGGACCAATACCACGAATTAATCAAGTCCGTATCTAGTCAATCGGTGGTTAATCTTGCAAGGGAGTTCATCAAAAAAGGTTATTGGACAATGGGCGCTGTCGGAGATATCACAGAAGAGCAGCTTGCTCCTTACTACAAGTTGTTTGAGAACTTATTTGGAGGACGTAGCGACTTATGAGGATAGCTATCGCTGGTTACGGGCAAGAGGGCGAGTCGAGCTATAAATACTGGTCTGGTGACCCGTCAAATCAGATAACGATTGTTGATCAAAAGGAACCAACAAGAATAGTTCCTGACGTGGCAGATACGATTATTGGAGAAGAAGCTTTTTCGCATTTGGATGGCTTTGATTTGGTGGTTCGCACTGCCGGTTTAAGCCCACGCATAATAAAAACCGATGGCAAGATTTGGTCGGCGACTAATGAATTTTTTAGCAAATGCCCGGCTCAAATCGTTGGCGTAACTGGCACAAAGGGCAAGGGGACAACCGCTAGTTTGATTACGAGTATTTTGGAAGCGGCTGGTAAAAAAGTCTGGCTTTTGGGCAATATTGGAATACCAGCGTTGGACTATCTAAGCCAAATACAGCCAAGTGATGTTGTCGTTTATGAACTGTCGAGCTTTCAGTTGTGGGATTTGGAATATTCGCCGCATATTGCTGTTGTGCTGCGGGTCGAGCCAGAGCATCTGGATGTCCATGATGATTTTGCCGATTATGTTAATGCCAAAACTAATATTCGTCGTTATCAAAAACCTGGTGATTTTTGTATTTTTTATCCAACTAATCAGTACTCTCGCCAAATTGCTAACTCGATAAATATTGGAACGGCATACCCATATGGTGCGTCTGGCAACAGAGGTGTTTATGAAAAAAATAGCGAGTTTTACGAGAATGAACAAAAAATTTGTTCAGTCAAATCACTGCAGCTGATAGGTGGTCATAATGTCGAAAATGCCTGCGCTGCTATATCTGTTGCGAAGTTGTATGATGTTTCTAACAACGACATTGAGAAGGGTTTAACTGGCTTTAAAGGATTACCGCATCGGCTGGAGTTTGTGCGTGAAATTGACGGGGTTAAGTATTATAATGATAGTTTTTCGTCGTCTGTACCAGCTACGGTTGCTGCAATCAAATCATTCACTCAGCCCGAAATATTAATAATTGGCGGCATTGATAGGGGCGGTGATTTTGCTGAAATGACTGACGAAATAGCAAATCACGGCAACATTAAGGCTATAATTGTCATAGGATTAATCCGCGATAAACTACGTAAAATGATATCCGAAAAGAACCCACGATTGAACATTACGGTGGCTGACGCAACAACTATGTCGGCGATTGTTGATATGGCAAAATCTCGGACAGAACCAGGTGATGTAGTAATATTAAGTCCAGGATGCGCCAGCTTTGATATGTTTAAAAATTTTTATGATCGCGGTGACCAATTCAAAGAAGAGGTAAATAAATTATGAAAAAATTTATCTTTAAGTCTTATAATTTTGATAAACAAAAAAATCAAGCCAACTTTGAATATTCGTACGGTAAAGGTATGGATTTTATTGAGTCAGCAGTTTTTGAAGCCGATAGTAAATACGACCAAGACGCTCTTGATAGGGCGTTGTTTTTGGCATTCATTTTGGTTGGAGTATCATATTACAAAACTTTTCCATCGACCAAAGTCGAGATGGACATACCAATTGATAAATGGCAGGCTGATTTTTTGAACACGGTTTATCAAGAGGGCTTGGGCCAATATGCATATTTTAATCGACTAACGCGTGATGACCTGGCGCACTATAAAGCAAGCGCAAAACATTCGGCTGAAAAACCAGTCAAATACAGCGGAGAAGGTGTTATTGCTTTGCAGAGCGGCGGCAAGGACTCATTGTTGACAGCTTTAATGCTAGAAAAAGCCCAAAAAGAATTTGTTAGTTGGTACGTGTCGAACGGCGAAAGCTATCCAATAATTTTGGATGATGTTGGTGACAATTTGGTAATAACTAGGCGCAAAATAGACAAACCTGGACTACAAAAAGCATTTGAACATGGTGCCAAGAACGGTCATGTGCCAATCACATATATCATTCAAAGTCTGGCGGTTATTCAATCTATTTTGCTGAACAAAAAAGAAATATTAGTTTCGATTGCCCATGAGGGTGAAGAGCCGCACGCATTCATTGGAAACCTAGCGGTGACTCATCAATGGTCAAAAACTTGGGCGGCTGAACAACTCTTTGCTGATTATGTTGCCAAATATATTTCGCCTGATATCAGTATTGGATCGCCGCTGCGAAACCATAGTGAATTGAGTGTTGCCGAGATGTTCGCTAAAAATTGCTGGGCAGATTTTGGTCATGAGTTTAGCTCGTGTAATGTGGCAAACTACACGCAAGGTGATGACAACACGCACCTGAGTTGGTGTGGAAATTGTCCAAAGTGCGCCAATTCTTATTTGCTGTTTGCTCCGTTTTTGTCAGCAAATGAACTGAAGGCGATATTTGGCGGGACGGATTTGTTTACAAAAAACAGTCTAAGTCTGACATTTAAAGGTTTATTAGGCATTGATGGTATTCCAAAGCCGTTTGAGTGCGTTGGTGAGATTGACGAGCTGAGATTAGCCTATCATCTGGCTCAGTCTAGGGGTGGTTATAATAAGTTGCCATTTGATGTGCCTCAATCAACTTTTGATTACAAAAAGATCTATCCGTCTCAGGGATGGGCGACAGAAATGCTACAATAGGATACATGCAACCACTCTTAAAACAGCTGAATTTATTGTTGACGCAAATTGATGCGGCTTTTGAACGCCTTGATATTGAAACAAAACAAAAAAAGGCGGCCGAGTTGACTGAGCTGTTATCCAGGTCTGAAGCTTGGAATAATCCGACTGATGCTCAGGCAAAAAGCAAACAGCTGGCGGCTTTATCGAATGCGATTGACCCATGGGTTATCTTGCGCGTTCAGGTTGCTGATATGATTGAGCTAGTCGGCATTGGTGACGACAGTTTGATGAAGGAGTTTGAAGAGCAAATCGAAGCTCTAAGTCGTGATTTTCAAACTATGCGTAAAGAATTGTTGTTTAATGGCAAGTTTGACGATCACAACGCCATACTTAGGTTAAGTGCTGGGGTAGGTGGCACTGATGCCCAAGATTGGACCGAGATGTTGGAAAGGATGTATTTGCGTTGGGCTGACAAGTCCGGTATGAAAGCGTCTATTATCGAGCGCTCGGCTGGCGAAGAAGCCGGTATAAAATCAAGTGTGATTGAGATTAATGGATTGAATACTTATGGAAAGTTGCGTAGCGAACATGGCGTTCATCGGTTGGTGCGCCTTAGTCCATTTAACAGTGATAATCTTCGCCAAACCAGCTTTGCGCTGGTTGAGGTTTTGCCGCAAATCGAAACTCCGGATGAAGTGCAAATTGATGATAAAGATTTGAAAATTGATGTCTATCGTGCTGGTGGCAAGGGCGGGCAATCTGTAAATACTACCGATAGTGCCGTCAGGATTACTCATATTCCGACCGGTATTGTCGTGGCAATTCAAAACGAGCGTTCGCAGTTGCAAAATCGCGAGACTGCTATGACAATTTTGCGATCTAAATTGACGCAATTACAGCTGGAACAGCGAGCCGCAAGCATTTCGGATTTGCAGGCAGGTGAGTCGGCCAACTGGGGCTCGCAAATCCGCAACTATGTTTTACATCCATATACTTTGGTGAAAGATACTCGTACTAAACACGAAACCAACAATGTTCAGGCGGTTTTGGATGGCGATATCGATGAGTTTTCTGAGGCATTTTTGGAATTGCAATCACAGTAATAAAATCTTTTTTTATCACAAATAAGCACAACCCATCTCTTATCTTATCGCGCTAAAAATCCCTATTTCCTAGGTCGGACCTAGGAACCCCACTACCATTTACCAACTACTATCTACCAACCCACTTATGTTATAATAAATCAGACAATGATACTGATTGATCGTGTAACAAAAACGTACGGAAAAGATCTAAACCCAGCCATAAATCGGGTTAGCTTGTTCATCGAACCGCGCGAATTTGTTATTTTGGTCGGTACCAGTGGTGCTGGCAAATCAACCTTGTTAAAGCTTTTAACTCGAGAAGAAAAACCAACCAGCGGCAAGATTGTTGTTGGTGGTATTGACTACGACACTCTAAAGGACAGTCATATTCCGATGCTTCGCCGCAAAATCGGCGTGGTTTTTCAGGACTTTAAATTGCTGCCACAACGGACTGTTTTTGAAAATATTGCTTTTGCGTTAGAAATTGCTGGAATGACCAGGCGCGAGATTAAAAACACCGTTCCAAAAGTTATCGAACTGGTTGGACTAAATGGCAAAGAAAAACAATTTCCGCATCAACTGTCAGGTGGTGAGCGCCAACGTGTAGCAATTGCTAGGGCAGTGGTGCGTCAACCAAAAATTTTGATTGCCGACGAGCCAACCGGCAATCTTGACCCCCGTCACAGCTGGGATATTATTCGATTGCTCGAAAAAATTAATAAATACGGAACGACTGTTTTGTTGACGACGCATAATGCCGATATTGTTAACAAATTAAAACGACGAGTGATTACGCTGGAGCATGGACAAATTACAGGTGATCAAGCCGAGGGAAGTTATAGACAATGATATCTAAAAAGAAAAAAGTTAGTTCAAAAGACGTATCAAAACAAAAGCGCAAGAATCGCCGATTACTTTCGTTTTTCCGCGTGATTCGTTACGGTACGGACAGTTTTATTAGGAATTCTTGGTTATCAGTAGCTGCTACTGCGGTTATGACTATTACGCTACTAATTATTTTTATGACTTTTGTGGCTCAGAACGTGTTGACTGATACTATTAATGACCTGCGTAATAAAGTCGATATGTCGATTTATTTAAAAACCGAAACAACTGATCAAACAGGTAATGATTTAATAAATGAGCTAAAGCAATTATCGTCAGTTAAGTCGGCTACCTACATAAGTTCGGCGACTGCACGAGAGCAAATCATTGATGCCAACAAGACTAATAATGATGTCCTGGACGCTATTAAAGAAGCTACAAATAAAACCCCGGCTACATTACGCGTAGTCGTGGTGGATATTAACGATACGTCACAGCTTCAGGACTTTGTTGATAATAACACTTTGGTTAAGGCTCATATCAATCCAGACTACAAGCCTTCATTTGCTGGCGAAAGACGCAATACGATTGAGTCAATTGGTCGGGCGGTTCAATTTGCTCAAAAATTAGGTATTGCTGCTGGAGCCATATTTATCGTCATATCGTCGTTGATAATTTTTAACACAATTCGTATGGCAATATTCAATCGCAAAGAAGAAATCCAGATGATGAAGCTGATTGGTGCCGACAAGTCATTTATTCGCGGACCATTCTTGATAGAGTCGATTATGTACGGAGTGATTGCGGCAGTTATTGCTGACGGATTAGGAATATGGGGGATTTATAGTGTCGCGAAGACTTTGGCTAGCTATCAAATAAATGTCCAGCCAACAATCGACCTTGTCACGATATACGCGGCGCTAGTATTGGTTATTATGGTTGTCGTTGGCGCAATTATCGGTGTTATTTCATCATTATTCGCAACTCATAAATATTTAAAGATATGAAAATACTAAAAAATATTTCAAGATTCAAACGCAGAACTTCAAAGATATTTATTTTTGTAGTTGTTATTGTGGTTGCTTTTTCGGCTGTACCAATACTGAACCGACCTGTGTATGCTGATCAATATGACGATAAGATTAAAGCACTCGAGAGAGACATCGCTGGGTATAAATCAGAGCAGGATAAGTTAAATAAGCAGGCTATAACATTGGAATCTACTCTGGCGCAACTGGCATCTCAATCAGCTGCAATCCAAGCTCAAATAGATATAAGTCAAGCGAAGTATGACAAATTGGTTGCTCAAATCAAAAAGACAGAAAAAGACATTAAAGATAATAAAGATGCACTAGGAATTACAATCGCAGATTTGTATGTTGGCGATAATATAACGCCAATTGAGATGCTGGCTAGTAGTAGTAGTATTGGTGACTTTTTAGACAAGCAAGAATATATGGGCTCTGTTCGAGATGAATTAACGTCAACAATCTCCAGTATTAAGGTGCTAAAGAAAAAGCTCGAGACTCAAAAAAAGGATGTTACTAATGTGCTAAAAACCCAAAAGAATCAAAAGTTGGCATTAGTGACTAAACAGAATGAGCAACAAAATATATTAGATAGGACTAGAGGGGACGAGGCTCAGTACCAACAATTAATTAGCGATAGCAAGGACGAAATAGCCCAAGCAAGGGCCATTCAGGCCGCGATTCGTGCGAGGATAAACAGTACTGGTGGTTACGTGTTGATTGACTCTGGATTATTGTCCGATTATCCTTGGAATGCGTCGAATTGTCCAATGTCGTATTTCTATTCAACTGGCGGTTCGGACGGTAATGGCGGTGATGGTTACGGATATGGGTGCAGGCAGTGTGCTAGTTATGTCGCATGGCGATTTGCGAAAGAGACGGGTATATATCCTTCATGGGGCAACGCTTGGCAATTTACGGCTGGTGCTACTTCTCTAGGCTATAAAGAGGGCTCAGCTCAATCAGGTTCAATTGCTGTGATGGATCCCGCAACAGCTGGAAATGTTTATTACGGTCACGTTGCCTGGGTGGAAACAGATCCATATATTAACGGCAATGGCCAGACCGTCATACAAGTTAGTCAATACAACTATGATTTTGGTTGGGGATACGGTATGTATAGTCGAATGGAATTGTCTGTTAATGCCTTTGACCATTATATTAATATTAAATAAGCCATACATAAACAGTAGCAGCATTGACATTATTGCTTAGATAAAAAACTCTGGTGTTATCTTCTTAAGATTCCCCCAAGCTTAGTGTTGTAGATTATAAAAATAAGCGTTTTAATTCAGTTTGATGCGCTATACTAGTATTTAATAGAAAAGGCCAAAGTAGGGGATGGAATGATAAAAATTAGTCTAATAAAAAAAGTCAAATCTGATAATAGCGTGGTCGAACACGAGAAGAAAAATCTAAAAAAGAATAAATACATAACGCCTATCATAGTGTTTATCGCGATTGCAGTTTCGCTAGGGTTTGGGTATGTTGCTGGTACTTATCACTATCAAATAGAGGCGGCAATTGGACCGGTCTTTGGGTACAAGGTACATTCTGGAGATATCGACCTTAGCTCGCTTCAAGAAACCTACAACCAATTGGCAGCAAATTATGACGGAAAATTAGACGTAAACAAATTAGTACAAGGCGCTAATCATGGAATGGTTGATGCAGTAGGCGACGCCTATACGGTGTATATGAACCCAGAGGAGGCTGTAGATTTTAATAACACTCTGACCGGATCAATTGGTGGTGGTATTGGTGCCCAGATTGGTGTAAAAAACAGCAAAGTTGTAATTATCAAGCCCCTAAAGGATAATCCAGCCATAAAAGCAGGACTAAAGGCCGGAGATATAATTACTAAGGTAAACGATGACTCTACGACTGGTTGGACTGTTGATCAGGCGGTTACCAAAATTCGCGGCGAAGTCGGAACGACTGTCAAACTGACAATTTTGCGAGGAACTGAAACTAAGGTTTATACTATTACTCGTGAAACAATCAACAACCCAAGTGTGGAGAGTAGTATCTCTGACGGTTTGGGTGTTATAACGATTACTAGGTTTGATGGCGAAACTGGTGATTTGGCACGCGCTGCTGCGCAAAACTTTGTCAGCAAGGGCGTCAAGAAAGTAATCTTGGACCTACGAGGCAATGGCGGCGGATATGTATCAGCGGCGGTTGATGTTGCCGGTTTGTGGCTGGATAATAAGACAATTATGACCGAGCGTTCTGATAATGTTATCAAAAACACATTAAAATCTGGCAATAATGCTATCTTGTCTGGAATCGAAACTATCGTATTGGTTGATGGCCAAACAGCAAGTGCCAGTGAGATTGTTGCAGGCGCATTACAAGATTACAAGGCCGCAAAACTAGTTGGCGAGAAAACATTTGGCAAGGGAAGCGTGCAGCTGCCTGTTCCTCTATCTGGTGGCGGTGAATTGAAGGTCACGGTTGCAAGGTGGTACACACCAAATGGCAAGAATATTACCCAAGATGGCATTGACCCTGATTATGTTGTTGAATACACTCAAAGCGATTTTAACAAAGACATCGACCCTCAAATGGATAAGGCTGAAAGTTTGCTAAAGGCTTAATGCTTGTGTTTTCATACACGAGTGTAGTAATATAAGGTCAATATGGAATCAAAGAAAAAGATCTTACTTGTCGAAGATGATGTTGCGCTATCTGGGGTTTACAAATCGCGCCTAGAAATGGAAGGGTTTAATGTCCACGCTGTGAATAATGGCGAAGTTGCGCTTTCTGCGGCGATAGATTTCAAACCTGATTTGATTTTGTTGGATGCTATGATGCCAAAAATCAGTGGATTTGATGTATTGGATATTTTACGCAATACCCCCGAGACAGCTAATATTCGTATTATCATGTTGACTGCACTAAGCCAACCTAAGGACAAAGAGCGCGCTGAGTCGCTGGGTGTCGATGATTACCTAGTCAAGTCTCAGGTTGTGATTGGTGACGTTGTAGAGCGTGTTAAATATCATTTGGGTATGTTACAACAGAAGACGGAGTAAATTTATGGAAATGAAGTTGTAAAAAGATTGCAATAAAAAAACTGCCTTATCGGCAGTTTTTTTATTGAAAATGCACTAGTTATTTTATTGTACTGTAACTTGGGTACGTGGAGTTGTCTTTCCTGTAAAACGGCTCTTGCGAACCTTCTTGAAAGCAACGACGCCATCAACTGCAGCATGGATAGTATAGTCACGGCTGATAAATGTACCAGGACCTGACAATTTAGTAGAACCGGTTTGTCGGACTAATACTTCGCCAGTGCGAACTTTTTGACCGCCAAAGCGTTTAACACCAAGTCGTTGACCGGCGTTATTATGAATATTTTTGGCTGTTCCGCCCGCTTTTACGTGTGACATTTAATAAACTCCTTGAGTTTCTTTATAACAAAATCTAACTGATTGTAACAAATATATGGGGTAGAGTCAAGGGTCTAGTCATGCGATTCTGCCTCCCCCTCGCTACCAATAACTCAAAATCTGGCTTTCGCGAGAGACAAAAATAATACCGCGAATACAACGAACGGTTTGCGCTTCGTGTATGGTACACTAAATCAATAACGGTTAAGCAAGAAAGATGAAAAGTTATGTTAGAGCAAGACCAAAATTCTGACGGTAGCGATTCGGTACAAGGTCCGCAGCAATCTGCCGGCCCGCAGCAAATTGACGCTGATCAATCTCTGATTAAGGATGAGAATACTAATACGTTGGGAGTACAGCCTGCTGGCCCAGGTATTATTACAGACAGCATTAATAAACAGACTGTTAATTTGTTATTAGTCAATGTAAAAAAACCTAGAAAAAAACTTGGGTTTATTTTGGCGGCAATCATTGTTGCAATGGCAGGACTTGGGGCGTGGTGGTTTTTTGCTTCAGGCGGAAGTATTGATGTAAAAAACGGCATTATTATAGAATCTAATCTAAAAAATTACTCTGATGGTTACTTATCAATTCTCGTACCAAAGGCTATGGAGTGCGATGCTTATGGAGGCGGTTCCTGGTATGCGTGTGATTACCCTGATGTAGAGAACCCGACTCAGTCTCCATACGGTATATCTATTATTAGGTCCACTACTCTATTTACAGGTATGGATTACTCTCAGATTAAGAGCAATTGGGAAAAAGAAATATCAGAAAAGTTGGACTTAGACCCGCTCTTACCTGGTAATAGTCGTAT
>JBAQEV010000014.1:0-106184 GCA_049286925.1 Saccharimonadales bacterium (SeqCode) | reverse complement strand
CCTTAGCATCGCTAGCATTTAGGTTAGTAAGTACGGTTGCAGCTGTTGCGCTGGTTACTGGATATGCACCAGTGTTTGCATAAACAACCTGAGCGGCTTGGATAACGCTGTTAGCGTTAGATTTGTTAGCTTGAGTGTTTGCACGAGCAGTAATACCGCTGTACGAAACGATTGTGATAGCAGCCAAAATACCGATGACTACGATAACGACCAAAAGCTCAACGATTGTAAAACCGCGTTCTTTTTGCTTAGTATTGATATTAGATAGAACCATGTGTATGCCCCCTTATTATTGGTTATGGTTATAATATACTATGACGCGACCACGAGCGCAAGAGGATTTATTGGTCAGCGTAAAAAGATATGCCATCCATGGAAAACCAGATATTTGTGCCAGACACGGCAATAATATTACCGCTGCTGTCAATGTCTAGTCGGGCGACCGCACTGTTGCTGGCTGTAGAAAATATAGCTCTTGCTGATGGTCTATATCCCACCGGCAAAGTTGCGATAGTTGATCCAACAGTGCCTGCTTTTACTAATCCATGTATTGTGACTAATCCGTCAGAAGCTTTTGTGTATTGTGGAGTCGAAAAGCCAGCAGCATATAGTACCCAGCTATTCTGCATGACCATACTAGTCCAGCCGGTATATGATGCGGGATAAAATATTGCTTGAAGAGATAAATAACCATTTCCGCCACCCTTTGCTAGGATTCCATTAGTAAATATTCCAATCATGCCGAATGCACCAGAGTTATGTGTTGCTATGTGGTGGTATTCTGATGGGTAGGCGCCAGCCGGCAGGGTGGATATAACGGTTCCGTCAGTTACTGTGCCGGCTCTTACTAATCCTTTCGTATGTACTCGTCCGTCTGCGTCAATAGCATACGCTGCTGGAGAGAAGGGCAAGCCGTAAGATGTCCAGCTATTTGCGTATGAAAGATTTGTGAAACTGACTGGGGCATTTGGTGCTAGGAATTTTATACCTTCAAGTGATAACCAGCCTGGATTACCAGCTACAACTCTTACTGTACCATCGGTATGTATGTCGATCCTAGACCCGACATCTGGGTAGGTGCCGGTCTGGAATATTAATTGTTCGGAAGGTCGGTAGCTAAGTGGTAGTGTGCCTAAAATTTCTCCGCTAACAATCGTTCCCGTTGATCGTCTAATTAGACCACGCAATATTACTATTCCATCCTTCGTCCTTCTGTAGCCATTTGTATTATATGTAGTATTGTAATCTACCCAGTTATTCTGAAGGCCGAAAGACGACCAATATGCATCAACGGATGCGTCAACATTGTTATTTTGGCTGGTAGCCCGTATTGAAGCGGATTGACTAATGTCGCGACCCGATATTTTGCCCGTGGCGCTAATTGTAACTCCGACCGTAGCCGTGGTTTGCATCGCTGATTGTCTGACGCTATCTGATTGAGCCGGATCATCAGTAGTAGTGTTCGGTGATGTTGAGTCTGGCGAATTATAGTAGTTGACGCTAAAGCCTCCATCTTGTATGCCATCAACCAAGCGCTCATCTTGGGTTTTATTAGTCACACTTGGCGAACTACTGGGCAATTGCCATGGGGCTCCGATTGAACCACCAACGCATCCAATGGTTTCATAATTTGATGGCATGACTGTGCGGCGCCACAGGGTGCCGTCTTTTACGAAATAAATGGTATTTATCATTACTGGCTGATTTTGGCTTAACTGAGCACTGTTGCAGGCATTTGGTTGTCCGGACATATACATAATACTGCGATCTGCGCCAAGTGGGTTATTTGTAGTTGCATAAGAGTTTAGTATTAAAGCGTCACCAATTGATGCGTTTGCGTTGGCATTGTCGAAGTTGGTTGTGTCGTCATTGTATCCTTGTGGCGCTGATAGAATGATGTTATTTGTCGATAAAAAGCCTCCGCTTAATTTGACATCTTGCTGTATTTTGTCGAGCGCATTCTGAATATCATACGCCATATCGTTTGATCCGCGCGATGACAATACCTCGCCGGTCATACTGACGATTGCACTAATAAATATGCCAATCATCAAAATAACTATAGGCGCAATAATCAGTACCTCAACGATAGTGAAGCCGCGCGTTAAGCTATTTTTGCTATAAGTTGACATATGTTGCATTGCTGATGGTTTTTTGTGGTTTGTTGTAATTAATGGTGACTAATATTTTTGATACAGATGTTGTAGCAGGATCGTACGGGCATGAAATCGTTACTGATATAGTCACATCAGACAAGGTATCGACTGTGATTAGAGAATTTACCAAAGGGGTTGAGGCGGTGCAAGGTTTAGTCGCCGTTGACTTGTACCTTTGAATATAGTCATATACTACGTTGCTGGCTTTTGTCTTAGCTCTTACCTCGGAACCATTTTTGATAATAACAGCATAAAGTTGAAAACCTGATATCAAGAAGGCAGCAGCAATAAACAAAGTTATGAGTAACTCAACGGTTGAAAATCCGTTCGACATGCTCACGGTCTTACGGCCAGACTGTTTCATATATTTTCTCATTGGTTTTTACTCGTTATGGTATATATTGTATTACCTGCGCCGGCACCATAGTCGCCTTCTAGCCTGACGTATATATTAAACTTACGACATTCGTCGGTGCCAGTGCACAATGCGTCATTGCTTCTAATCGGCTGATAAACGTATTGATTTATTGTTGGCGGTTGGTTACTTGGGCCAAGCACACCGGACGCGGTTTGCACGTTGTTAGTTGCAGCTACGAATGTTTGTGTTGGGTCGGTTATGCCAGGAGCTTTTAGCGCGTCTATGTCTATATCATTAAGGGCTGCTTCCATATATTCAACACCGCTAGTTGCAATAATTGTTGTTGGGTATGTGCCGGCTGTTATAGTCACGACGCCTGATACCAAGCCGGTTTTATAGTATGAATCAAGCAAATTGGCAATTGTCTCGACATCGGATTTTCGTTCACTGTCACGTCCACTTGCTTGGGCGGTGCGCAAATTTACAACGCCAAGGACCAATAAGATGCCCATTATCGTAATAACAATCACTAATTCTACAACCGTAAACCCACGACGATTCATGCTAACAATCATAAACGTTTTGCTAGCTAATCGCAAGCGGTTCGAGCTTAAGTCTCAAAACAAATTCCGCGCTTTTCACATTTCCCAATCCCGCCTATATTTCGAGCGGTTCTTGTTCAATCTGTATGCGAAACATGTCGCGAACACGTCCTGTAATTTCTTCACGCGCTGCGGCCAAATCGTCATACGAAGCAGCTGATTCGTTGATTAATACCAAAGCATTTTTATCGTGTATGCGCATGCCATGAATTAGTTGTCCTTTAAGTCCTGTCTTTTCGATTAACCATCCGGTTGGTATTTTGAATCGTCCGTCTCCCATCTCACGCAAGGGAATATCTGGAAAGCTGGATTTTAATGCATCAACCTGCCAAGCATCAACAATGGCATTCTTAAAAAATGAACCAGTGTTTGGCTGAATACTTGGGTCTGGTAATTTGTTTTTGCGAATGTCAATTATAGTGGCTCGAATGATATCAGGGGTAAATATTTTTATACCTTTTTCGTCTAAGCTTTGTTGCAAGGAGTCATAAAATGGTGGCTGAGGCATGTTTTTTGATAATCTTATTGTAATTGAAACAATGATATATCGTCCGGTAGCTTCGTTTCGAAAAATACTATCGCGATATGCAAATCCACAATCGGTGTTTTGTAATGTAACAAATGTGTCGTTTTCGGTGTCAAATGCCTCTAGTGACAGTAGTGTATCGGCAATCTCTTGACCATAAGCGCCGACGTTCTGAACAGGTGCTGCGCCAGCTGTGCCGGGAATAGCTGACATTGCTTCGATGCCACTAAGGTTCATGTCAACTGTTCGCTTGACGACCGAATCCCAGTTTTCGCCAGCGCCAATTTTAAATGTTGTTGAGTTAATATCGTCTGCAATAGCTTCAAAACCAGGTATGCGCATACGAATAACCAGTCCAGAGAATCCGGCATCTTTTGCGATTACGTTGCTGCCACCGCCAAGGATAAAGATTGGGATTTTTTTAGCTTTGGCATTGTGGCAGATTTCGGCCACTTCTTCGCGTGTTCGAACTTCAGTCATAAATCGGGCATTGCCGCCGATTTTCATTGTTAGATAATTTTTGAGAGGAATGTTTGTATGAATATCCATATGGTTATATTATACACGTTTGGTAGGTGGTAGATTGTAGATTGTAGATTGTTGGGTCGCGCAATAGTTTTCAATAAGCTAATCTGTTATAATGTGTGATGTTCGTGGTTATGCACCCGTAGCTCAGATGGATAGAGCGTTTGGCTTCGAACCAAAAGGCCGGGGGTTCGAGTCCCTCCGGGTGTACCAATATAAATTGACGAGCAGAAGCTTGTCAATTTATATTGGTGACACTGCGCATAAATTCTTGGATTATTAAAAGCAATTTAGTTAGGTTTTTCTTCTAAAAGTACCCAAGCGGTGGCCTAGGTGCTAAAGTAGGGATATGTATAAGGTTATTATGTTTGATTTTTTTGGAGTTATCAACTCGAGTCTTTATGATGCGTGGTTGCATCATCATGGACATCGGCGCAGTGGAAAATTTGCTGATATATCTAATTCGGTTGATGCCGGTATCATCTCTATGCAGGATTTTTTTGACAGCCTTGAAACTATGAGTGGAATTCCAAGTAATGATATTAAGGCAGAATTTAAAACGCTATCAACAATTAACAAACCGCTGGTCGAATTGATAAAAAGCTTGAAAGAAAAGTATAAAATTGTTTTACTGTCCAACGCCAGTGGAAGCTATCTGCGTAATTTATTGCGACAGCATAACCTAGAACCGCTATTTGATGTAGTCGTAATTTCTGGCGAGATTGGTTTAATCAAGCCAGGTCGTGAAATATTTGAGTATGCTCTAAAAGAGGCTGGAGCGTCACATCAATCGGCTATATTTATTGATGACCACAAGTTTAACGTTGATGCTGCCGAAAACTATGGTATTAAGAGTGTTCTCTATCGTGACGTGGAGCAGCTAAAGTCCGACTTTCGTAGGCTTGGCGTAATTTAGCGATATTTTTTGTCTAAGATAATTTAAGAAATTTCAAAGTTATAGCTTCGCGTAGTCTTGTTGATCCTGTTAGTTAATAACTTTGGGCGAAGTACCATTCTTCGGATTCGGGTGCTTGGCAATAAATGCAGGCGCCTTTTTCGGTGCTTTCAGTTTTACATCGAGTGCTGGCGGTTGTCTCGGCCTTGATTGATTCTTCGCAAGCGACTTTGCCGCACCATTTGGCTTTGATGAAGCCTTTAGTCGTTTCCATCTGCTGTTTGAAGTCGGCGTAATTATCAGATGAGTGAGTGTGTTCTGTTAAAGCTTCGCAAGCTTCTTTATATAAGTTAGCCTGGATTTTAACCAGCCAATCTTTGATAGTTTCTGGCAGTTTGTCGGCAGCAACCATCATAGCCTCGCCATTGTCGCGGCGAACCAATTTAATTTGACCAGATGCTAATTCTTTGGCGCCGATTTCCATACGGATTGGCACGCCTTTTAATTCCCATTTGTTGATCTTGAAGCCAAGCGATTCACCTTCGCGGTCGTCGATTTTAACGCGGATGTCTGCAGCGGTTAAATCTGTTTTAATCTTTTCGACATATTCATTCAATTTTTCATCGGCACGAATTGGCAAGATAACAACTTGGTGTGGTGCTAGCTCTGGTGGCAGACGTAAACCTTTGTCATCGCCGTGCACCATGAAAAGTCCGCCCATTGATCGCGTTGAAAGCCCCCAGCTGGTTTGCCAGGCAAATTCGGTTTTGTCTTCGCGGCTTTGAAATTTTACATCAAATGCTTTGGCGAAGTTTTGGCCAAGGTCGTGTGACGTAGAGCTTTGCAAAGCTTTGCCACCTGGCATCAGTGTTTCGTAAGTCATCGTACTGTCGGCACCAGCGAATGTTTCGCTGCGCGATTTGCGGCCGATATAACCAGGCAGGGCGTAAGTGTCGGTGAATAATTTAGCATAGGCACCCATTGCCCATTCCTGCGTTTTAACCGCCTCATCATGAGTGGCATGTGCGGTGTGGCCCTCTTGCCACAAAAACTCTGTGGTGCGCAAAAAAAGGTAAGTTCGTTTTTCCCAGCGGACAGCATTGTTCCACTGGTTTATCATGATTGGCAAGTCGCGCCAAGATTTGACCCATTTGGCATACGATGCATACATAATTGTCTCGCTGGTTGGGCGAACGATTAGTTTCTCGGCCAATTCTTCACCGCCACCAATTGTTACGACCGCCAGTTCTGGCGAAAAGCCTTCTAGGTGTGATTTTTCTTTGTGCAGCAGCGATTCAGGAATAAAAATAGGGAAGTAGGCATTTTCAACACCGTTGGCTTTGAACATTCCGTCCAGCTTTTTTTGGATTAATTCCCAGATGGCATAACCGTACGGACGCAAAATCATTGTGCCTTTTGCTGGACCGTATTCGGCTAACTCTGCCTGCAACATCAGGGCGTTATACCAGCCAGAAATATCTTCAGACCGTTTTGGAAGTTGTTTATCGAAAGCCATGTTTTTCTCCTTTAAATAATAAAAGCCTCGTTTTCGCCAGTCACTAAGTTATTAGTGGCTGACAAGAACGAGGTTAATCGCGTTACCATCTTGTCTTTATCATAGCATTGCTGCTGATGACCTTGCTAACTGACTCTGGACTTATCCGACATCAGCGTCCTTCTTTACGGTTAGGCATCCGGCACCGCTTGTTTTCACGGGCAGCTCCAGGGCAGGAAACCCTCTCGTAGCTATTAATCGACATTCTAGCGCTATCTGATTAAAAAGTCAAACTGTTTTTCTTGTAATAACAGATGTAATAGTGTAAAATTGGTCTTTGTTATGGGCCAGTAGCTCAGCTGCCTGTTTGAGGCGCTTGACGCCGAGTAAGATTATCAATAAGCACCTGGTGCTTTAACCTTATTCGATGAAAGCGAGTTGTAGTAGAATTGAGTAAGCACTTTTAATTTGTTATGGGCCAGTAGCTCAGCTGGTTAGAGCACCTGCCTCTTAAGCAGGTTGTCCGGGGTTCAATTCCCCGCTGGCCCTCCAAGAGTCATTTACAAGAGCAAGAGCCATTTCTCCATCTGGAGAGGTGGCTTTTTGCTTGGTTCGTGCCCTGAGGTAGGATTTTTCAATCGCTGGGTATCCTTTTCCGATAGGAACTAGCCACTCGTTAGGTGTTACAGATACTTTCCCGTCTTTAAGCACTAGGTTCTGACCTAAAGTCATCATAATATCCCGCTTCTGTCTGGGCGTGCCTGTAGCATAGTGCACCCTAGCATACGTAGCGAAGTTAAATGCCTTTTCGGTAAGCTCTAACCAGTCGTCAGCACGGACTTCTGTTCCTCTTAAAAGCTCGTCAGACCTTGCAAGTTCCATCTTAAGCTTAGTTCTTGCTCTGCTATATTCTTCATCGTCTACATCGCCTCTGGTTCTTAAATCAATCAGGGAATCAAGCTGGTCTTGTATCTCAACTCTTCGCTTCTGCTGCGACTGATATATTTGCTTTCGTTCTTGCACCTCAACCTTATGATTGCGATTTAAAATATCTAAAGCTAGGTCTCTAAACTCAGGCAGTATCGTGTACTTAGCCAGCTCCTTGTCTATCACTTCCTCAATTTCTTCAACTCTTGTATACCTGGTTTGCGTACAGGGTCTGGTTTCGCTTTTACGGTTGCAGTGGTAGTAAATATAGTCAAAGTAGCTTTGGCTTGAAACGATGAACTTACGCCTGTGTTTCCCGTTTATCGCACAGCCACATTCGCCGCACACCATCAAGCCTGTGTACGCATAATCAAACGTGTCAGTCCTAGGCTTACCTTTTTCTTTTAAGAGTGTTTGAACATAATCAAACTGGTCAAGAGTAACCATTGCCTTGTGATTACCTTTGCTCCATTCGCCTTCGTGTACAATCCAGCCAGCATAGAACGGGCTGTTGAAAATACGATATATCTGGTTTGCCCCCATAGGGCGAGCACCCGCCCTTATGGCGTTCCTCTTACGTATTGTTTTGGTCTTAAAACCCCATTCCTCGTTAGCAATCTTGCGTATCTGTGGAGCTGTATACGTACCGCTTAGCATCATTGTCCACATTCTTTTGACCATATCAAAACGCTCAGGGTCGGGTTCGGTTTTCGTAACAAACTTCGTTTCTTTGGCGTGCATAATTGGCTCGCCGTCTTTATCTAGCACGGGTACTTTTTTGTAGCCGAGTGCGACTTGACCAGGCCTTTCGCCACCTGATGCCTTTTGCTTCATGCCACGCTTAACATCACGAGCCTGCTTAGAACTTTCATACTGGGATTGGCTCATAATAATCTGCAACATCATTATGCCCTCAGGCGAGTTCTCAAATGTATAGGCACAAAATCGTAAGTCCTTTATGACGTTCTTTCTTACCATATACGTCAGAGTAGCCGCATCTATTTCATTACGCGACAACCTGTTCGGATGCCAGGCTAATATACCGTCCACTTCGCCACGTTCAATCCTCTTTATTACTCTGTTTTCAAACTCTGGTCTGTTGTATGGCTTAAATGCACTCTTGGATTCTGCAACTACATCTACGATATTCAGGTCGGGGAACTGCTTTCTAATCTGCTCAACTTGTGCAGGGATAGAGAGTATCTGTTTTTCGTCACGCTCATCAGACTTACGAACGTAAGCAATGTACTTTTTAACTGATGCAGTGTTACTCATAGTCTACAACCTATTATATATCCTTACGCTTTCAATTGCTTCAATAGTTGTCATTTAAATTTTCGCCATTATGCGTTTGAGCACCCAGAATAATGTTTATTTCCTTCAGGCGACTACTTCTGTAATGATTTATTATTTCGTCACTAAAGAACGCGTCAATATATTTATGCAACTCATTTTTAAAGTCGCTATTATCCTTGTAAATCATGCCCGTACTCATATCAGTTGCTACGCCAGTGTTACTTACATCAAAAGTAATCCAACTGAAATTATTGGGCTGTTTGTTTTGAATATACTCCCAGGATTTTTCAACTTTATTACTGACCTCGTCAAACCTTAAATTTGCATCTTCTATCAAGTCGTATATGTCTTCTGGTAAATCAATCATATCTTTTGTACCTTTCGTTTATTAAGTCACCTACTTTTTTTAAATTACTCTGGTTAGGTCTTCTAATTACTGGTTCTTCTTTGGTCATCAAATCTGGAGGGGGTTGTCTGCCAAAACTTGAATACCCCCCTCCTCGTTTTTGGGGAGGGTGTGTCCTCAATACGTGTTCTCTTACCATTAAAATTGTTGGCATCAGGTGATAGATATTCGTATCGCCAGTTCTATATTCCCGTTCTATAAATCCTTTGACTTCAAGGTTGCGTATATGCCTACCAACAGTTGAGTTTCCAAGTCCAAGATTTTTGGCTATTGTTGCCGTGGCGGGGTAAACGTTAGAAGTTTTACTGTAGTCATACCAATATGAAAATAGGTGGTCTAGAACAACTGCTTCAGCCGTAGACAAGCCCAAATCGTCAATACACTGAATTAGGCAGAGTGGCTTCATAAAGAAACCCAATGCCATAACTTCAGGCGACCACCTATTTGCGAATGTTTCTTCGCTAGAGTTTCTTCGTGGCTTCATTACGACTTACATCTCCATTCACATAAATAGCGTCTTTACGCTTGATCGGTTGATAAACAACCTCCATTTGCTTAACTAAGGCAGTCAGCTTTCTGCGTGCCATTTCATCGTCTAGTTCAACACCGAATCGTGCCGCATATAACTCTTTAAATTTGGCAATGTCTTTTTCTTCCACCATTGCCTTACCCGTAAATCCGCGTCTTAAGTTTCCTTATATGGTCAAGCAATGTGTATGCAGGCAGAAGCAACTCGTTTGCCCAAAATTGCTCTATAGCCTGCTCAAGTGCAGGTGATTTGTCAAAAACAAAAACAACCCTACGAGGGTTGCTCTTATTCACGCTAACAATTACAAATCCAGATGCAGATAAAGAAGCTGCTAAGCCTAAATCTGAAACCTCATTGTAATTGTTATCCATACTCATCTCCTGTCGTTCCCGACACGGAAATGAAAAAAACGTAGTTAATCCAAAGAAATCCGTTATCGGGATTTCCCTTACTGACTGACTACGTTTTCGGGGTTAATCTTGGAGGAGCTGCCTAATGACTTGCTACACTCCAAGCAATCGTTTAATTAAAAATGTACTGTCAACATTATACCTCAAAAACTTTGACAAAACAAATGGAATGTTGTTCTCGTACATTCTAGAACAATCTAGTATATTCTAGTTCCTGTAATTAGTATTTTGGGTAGTAGAGTATGGTTTTCGTCCCTTATTTGCCAGTATCATCCAGTATTTTGCAGAAGTCTGGGCTTATCTTTCGTACAAGCAACTACCGTTGGGTACGCAATAGGTACGCAATAGGTACGCTTGCGTAGTCTGTGTAAAAAGTGACCGTTACGCCCGCTTTCCGTACGCCTTACATATGCCTTCCTAGTTGCGTTGAAAAGTAGGTTTCATGTCATACGTACGCTAGTCGTACGCTAGTCGTACGCACTCCTAGTTGGCTGCAAATAAGGGAGTTCTGCTGAACGTACGCGGGTCGCATGCGGGTCGTACGCTGACCTAGTTGGTAGTCAGTACGCTGACACTGTGCTGACAGTACGCAGACACAGTTGGCTATATTTGCACTTGTTCAAATGCACTATGGAAGCGAGGCAAATCAGCTTGCATACTGATAGCGTCATTATAGGTTTGGAGCGTCTCAAGGCTTCTATGGCGTGTATAACGTGCTACTTCTGTAAGGTCGCTCTTGTATATCTTGATAAGCCGAGTAGTAAAGTAGTGCCTAAATCCGTGTACATTGCGATTATCAACGCCGATGGCGGCTAAGTAGTCCTGTACTATCTGCCTGATTGAGCGTGTTGTAATACGCCTGTGCAGGCTGTTATTACTGTTGCTGGTAAATAAAGCACCGTCAGCTAGGTGATTAGCAGCAATATAGTCCTTCAAAGCTTTGATTGTCTGTTGGTGCAGATGTATAGGCTCGGTATCGTCCCTGCCTTTGCCCTGTACGAATGCTACGCCCCGATACAACTCAAGGTCTGATACATTTAACCTGACAAGCTCTATCTGCCTCAAGCCTTGTAGTGCCAGTAAGCTGATGATGGCTTTTATCCGCAGAGCTTCCAGCGTGGGCGAAAGATTATGCAGCGATTGGGCAATTACAGCCATTTCTTCATCTGATACACCGTCTTTCTTGTGTTTCTTGCTCTGCCTGAAAGCCTTAATGTTCTGGGTTATATCCGCAGGCAACACGCCCTGCCTATTAAGCTCCTTCAAGAAGATACGTGCAACGGCTAGGTACTTATTCTTCGTAGACACCGACAAATCAATACGATCTGCGAGCATACGCTTGAAATCAAGGAAGCTATTGCGGTCTAAGCCGTGGTGCTTAACAAATGCCAGAAACATGCCTATGCGAGCTTGATAGTCGGCTCTGGTAGCTTCAGACACGTCCAGCACGTCAAATATCTGTTTTACGTCTGTTTGGCGATAGTCTTCACCAATCGGCACTAAGCTGTTCATGGCTATTGCTCCTTTTTTCATACAATAAATGCACTACCGACACCCCACGCTTCTCTAGTGCAGGTGCTAATATCATGCCCCTGTGACACTGTTCTGGCTTGCCCTCGCTACAGAGCAAGGCAATACGTTCACCATGCTCTGCACCGTCTTTTAACTCGTCAAGCGTTTCATCAAAGTGCACATTGCCAGCTAGTCCACCCAGATTATGACCCCGAAACTCGTAGTTTATCTGCACACTAGCTAGGTGCGTGGCTAATTGCTCGGCGTTGAAGTGCAGCCAACGGCTACGAGGTTTGGTTCGGCAGTCCACAACTGTCTGCACATTTACGGTCTGCAATAGGTTTATGAACGTCGTAATATCTTTATTAGAGTGACCAATAGTCCAGATAGTCGCCATGCTGGGCTGCTCTTTTTTTGTAACTTGAGCAATACCTTTTGCATGGTTCATATTATCTACCCCTGTTAAATTACTGTGGATCGGCTATGCCGTGCTTACCGTTTCTACCAATATAGTCAGCGTAGGTTCGGCTTTTCTTAATACGTCTAATAGTCACTAAATTAAGACCATACTTCATCGGCATATACCACTTGCCGTCACCGTGCTCTTGCTTGTAGAGGTTAAACTGCCGTTCGGTTAATTTCTTAATTCCCATACTTTAATTATAGCAATTTAACAGATGTAAAGCAATAGATATGTGACTTATAGTCCGTAGACCTATATACTACAAGCAGTCATATTTTATGATATGGCAAGAACAAGTGCACAGCAGAAGCTCGGCAAGAAGATCAAAGAACTACGCCTGAGCTTAGGTTTAACGCAAGAAAAATTAGGCGAATTGACTGGATTAGATCGGACTTATATTTCTGGTATCGAAAGAGGTGTCAGAAACCCTTCATTTAAAAATATAGAGAAGCTGGCAAAGTCCCTGCACGTTTCAATATCAGATTTGACGAGTTTCTAAGTATGATCGGTATCAAATAAAACTACTCAATGTAGTGAATGAAAATGAAAATGAATGACGACAAGAAGAAACTAACCGAAGCAGAGATACGGACAAGATATATTACTCCAGCAATCGTTGGTTCTGGGTGGCAATTGCCTCAAGTTCGAGAAGAATTCTTCTATTTTACGAGTGGACGCATTGTTGTACGTGGGAAAGAAGCAAAACGAAAGGCTGGTAAAAAGGTAGATTACTTACTCTACTACAAGCCAAACTTGCCTCTTGCGGTTGTAGAGGCTAAAGACAATAGGCATGACGAAGGCGATGGCATGCAACAAGCCATTGAGTACGCCGAACACCTGGACGTTCCATTCGTGTTTACGAGCAACGGCGATTCTTTTGTGATGCATGATAGCACTGGTCTTATGCCAGATACGGAGCGTACTTTAAGCCTGTCCGATTTTCCCGACCCAGAGCAGCTTTATAGTGTGTACAAACAATGGCGAGGTATAGATGAAGACAACGAAAAGCTTGCGATCAGCGACTATTACTCTGATAACAGTGGCAAAGAACCCCGTTATTACCAGCGTGTTGCGATAAATCGTGCTATTGAAGCCATTGCTAGGGGACAAAAGCGAATTCTACTTGTCATGGCAACTGGAACTGGGAAAACCTACACGGCTGCACAAATAATCTGGAGATACTGGAAAACAAATCAAGGAAAGCAAAAGCGAATTCTATTTCTTGCAGACAGAAATATTCTTGTAGACCAAACTCGGGTTAATGATTTTAAACATTTCGGTTCAGCAATGACGAAGATTACAAACAGGTCGATAGATAAAAGCTATGAAATTTACTTATCTCTGTATCAAGCAGTTACTGGAACTGAAGAAGCAAGTAACATTTACAAGCAGTTCAGCCCAGACTTCTTCGACCTAATCGTTATTGATGAATGCCATCGTGGGAGTGCTAAAGCAGACAGTGGTTGGCGTGAGATTTTAGAATACTTCTCTGGTGCAATACAGGTCGGCTTAACTGCAACACCGAAAGAAACTAAATCCGTTAGCAATATAGATTACTTTGGCGAACCAGTTTACACATACTCTCTCAAGCAAGGTATAGACGATGGGTTTCTTGCTCCTTACAAAGTAATTCGCATTGCTACCGATGTTGATACGTTCGGCTGGAGACCAGATGAAGGAATGCTTGACGATGACGGAAACCCAGTTGAAGATCGTGAATACACTACGAAAGACTTCGACCGAAAATTAGTCCTTCCCGAACGAGATCAAAAAGTTGGTGAATATATAACCAAGTTTCTAAAAAAGACTGACCCTTTCGCAAAGACCATTCTGTTTTGTGTTGATATCAACCACGCTAGCAGAATGAGGAAAGTTTTAACCAATCTGAATAGAGAACGAGTACAAGAGAACTCCAAATATATAATGCAGATTACTGGGGACGATGAGCAAGGAAAACGCGAGCTAGACAACTTCATAGATCCCGAATCAAGATACCCTGTCATTGCAACTACTTCAAAACTCATGACGACAGGAGTTGATGCTCAAACGTGTAAGGTGATCGTTCTTGATAGCAATATCGAGAGTATGACTGAATTTAAGCAAATCATTGGTCGTGGAACTCGTGTAAGAGAAGATTACGGCAAGATGTACTTTACGATTCTTGATTTTAGAAATGTTACAAAACTATTTTCCGATCCAGACTTCGATGGCGATCCTGTAAAAATTCTAGAGGCTAACTCAGATGCTGAATTTGATGAGGCACTTGAGGTGATTGATGACCCAGATGTAGTTGATTCGGAAAGAACTGAAAGTACGCCGAACTTCTCTGATGATAATACGAATTTTACCGAATTCCCAGATGACAAGCCCGAGCCTTTCAGAAAACTAACTATAAGCGGTGTGAGCGTAAAGATTATCGGTGAGAGGGTTCAGTACATTGATTCTAATGGCAAGTTGATTACAGAGAGCCTCACGGACTTTACGCGAAGAAATATATTGGGTGAATACGCTACCCTGAATGATTTCCTGAATGCTTGGAATTCTGCCGAGAGGCGGAGTGCAATCATTGAAGAACTTATAGAAAAAGGTATTCCACTTGAAGACCTACGTGAGCAAGCTGGTTACGACTTAGACATTTTTGATTTGATATTGCACGTTGCTTACGACAGAAAACCTATAAAACGTCGCGATAGGGTTGAGGCAGTGAGGCGTAGTAATTACCTAAACAAATATCAAGGTAAAGCACGGGAAGTATTAGAATCACTGCTCGAAAAATACAAAGACACAGGAATTGACAGTGTAGAAGATATCGATGTCCTAAGGGTTGATCCTATTCGTCAATTTGGAGCACCCCTTGAGATTGTTTCACTGTTTGGCGGCGTGCAAGGCTATCGTTCTGCTGTATTCGAATTGGAAGAAAAAATTTATGAAGGGGTGGCTGTATGATCTCATCTGGTCTTATTAAGATTATTCAAGACATAATGCGTCAAGACGATGGTGTTGATGGAGACGCACAGAGGCTTAGCCAGCTAGTCTGGATGATATTTCTAAAAATTCTAGATGACAATGAGCAGGAGTTGGAGACTCTAAATAAGGACTACAACTCTGCTATACCAGAAGCTCTTCAGTGGAGAAAATGGGCTTCTAATGAAGAAGGCTTGACTGGTGATGCCTTATTAAACTTCGTAAACAACAAGCTATTCCCAGAACTACGAACGTTATCATTAAATCCATCCAATCAGAGAACTCAGATCGTCAAAGAAGTGTTCGAAGATTCACATAACTACATGAAGAATGGAACATTACTACGACAGGTTGCGAACAAAATAAACACCATAGATTTTAATAAACAATCTGATCGGCATAGCTTTAATGATATTTACGAAACCCTGCTAAAAAGCCTCCAGAGTGCTGGCAACGCAGGCGAATACTACACTCCACGTCCAGTAACTCAATTCATTGTTGATATGGTTGATCCAAAGTTCGGAGAAAGTATTCTAGATCCAGCCTGTGGAACTGGCGGTTTTTTGTCTAGTGCAATCGAGCATGTACGAGCACAGGTCAGAACACCTGAAGATGAAAGGTATCTCCAAGATGCAATCAGAGGTGTCGAGAAAAAACAGCTACCTCATCTTTTGTGTATGACTAACATGATCCTTCACGGCATTGAGGTACCTACCCAGATTCGCAGAGACAACACTTTGAAACGACCACTTCGAGATTATGGTCCGTCTGATCGTGTCGATATAGTTGTCACCAATCCTCCGTTCGGTGGAACTGAAGAACCTGGAATAGAATCTAACTTTCCCCAAAACTTCCGTACTCGTGAAACCGCTGACTTATTCTTAGTGCTGATAATGAAATTACTTAAGCCAGGGGGGCGTGCAGGTCTTGTACTCCCTGATGGCACTTTGTTTGGTGAAGGTGTGAAGACGCGAATAAAAGAAGAGCTACTCGGTCTGTGCAATCTTCATACGATTATTCGTTTACCGAAAACCGTCTTCTCCCCATACACAGATATTGCTACGAACCTGCTGTTCTTTACAAAAGGCGAACCAACTAAAGACATCTGGTATTACGAAATGCCGTTGCCTAAAGGCTACAAGGCATACAGTAAAACAAAGCCAATCAAGCATAGTGAATTTGATGTTATCAAGAAGTGGTGGAATGATCGTGAAGAAAATGACTTTGCTTGGCGAGTGTCGTTAGAAGAAATCAAATTGAATAAATATAATCTTGATTTCAAGAACCCTGCAAAGATAACCGAAGAATTGGACATAGACCCTTCTTTGCTGATTTCAGAAATAAATGAGAGCTATGAGTTGAGCAGTAAATTGCTAAGGAAGATTGAGGATGGACTAAAGTGAGCGTACGACTCGCAACAATGGCTGACTTTTTAACGGAAAGAACTGATAGGCTAGAGCCGATTCAGGCTAATAAGAGTGGTCTTCCTAGAATCGAAAAAATAGATTTCAGAGGCAACATACACCTGATTGAAGACAAACCTACCAAGACCAATATGATACTGGTCAAGAATGGTGATCTAGTGATATCTGGCATAAATGCCGAGAAGGGTGCTGTAGCCGTTTACGAGGGCTCTACTGATGCTTTAGCTACGATACATTACTCATCGTACGTTTATAACACCGATAAAATAGATATCGAGTATCTAAAATGGCTTCTTAGAAGTACATACTTCTCAAATACGCTCTTGAAAAATATAAGAGGTGGAATTAAGACTGAAATAAAAGCAAAGAAGCTACTCAAACTTGAGCTCTCTCTACCCGACCTAAGCACACAACAGCAAACAGCAAAGACGCTTTCAGAGACAGATGAGCATATCCAAGATTTAAAACAGAAGAACCGAGTTGAAATTCAGAAATATGAGCTACTTAAAGGTTCGATTCTAGACAAAGCAATTCATGGCGATTTCAGTTCAGTTCACGACGGGAACGAGGCTGCCTCGGATCTTCTAGAAAGGCTCGGCATTAAGAATGCTAGACCTGAAGTGACACCTTTTGATATACCAGATGGTTGGGAATGGTGCACTCTTGAGAGCCTGATAGACGAGAACAGGGGGCTAACATACGGAATTATTAAGCTAGGTACAGAGCCTAAGACTGGCGTACCTACTTTAAGATGTAGTGACGTCAAGTACCGCTACATCAATACAGACAAGATTCGCCTCGTAGATGAGGAATTATCGCAACAATACTCTAGGACCATTCTTCAGGGCGGCGAGATCCTGATGAACATTCGTGGCACATTGGGCGGATGTTCAATTGTCCCCCCTGAAATGGAAGGGTTTAACGTTGCTAGAGAGGTTGCGGTAATCCCTGTTCTAGACGGCATTAGCAAGGAATACATATTAAACGTATTAACATCTCCCTACTTTGTTTCAAATACTATGGGCAATCTTAGGGGGACAGCTTACAAAGGTTTGAATCTAGGCATACTGAGAAAGTTTGCTATACCCTTACCGCCCCATACTGAGCAACTAAAGCTAGTGGAAAAGATAAATCATTTGATGAAGAGCGTTGATGAGCTTGAGGCTGTTGCCTCGAGCCAAGAAAAACTATTTATCAAACTATCGAGATCAATTATTAACACCCAGATAACTAACAGCACGTCTTTGGTAAAAGCAAAATCAGTCGCCACCAACCCTACATTCAACATCCAACAAGTTATCGCCTCCCTTCTCAGTCGTGGCTTTCAAAAGGGAGAGATGGCAATCGCTAAAGTTCTCTACCTTGCACAAGAGATATACAAAGTGCCTATTGGCATTCAGTTTACTGCACAGAATTTTGGTCCATACGATTCATCAGTAAAAAAAGCTTTGACTTCTGGTTTAACCAAGAATAATAAATTCTTTGAAAACAAAGGCTCTAAAGACAGACCTCACTATACTCTTGGTGTTAATGGCTTAAAAATCACTAAATATCAACTCGCTCAAGATGCAGATAAGGCTTTAGATGTACTGCTTCCAAAGTTGGGCAATGCTGGGGCTAGCGATATCGAACGGCTGGCTAGTGTGTGCAAGTTAATGCAAGACCTTCAGTCAATAGATAATGCTTTGATTAACGACAAAATGGCTGAGTGGAAACCTGGAAAGTTTACGCAAGACCAAGTTAATAAATCATTAGCCTTCATTCAATCAAACGGCTGGGACAAAGTATTGGTGTTAAGTAATGAACAATAAGTTCAAAATAGCAGCTATTAAAGTTCTCCGTAATGCAGAGAAACCACTTCATTATCGGGAGATTACCGAAAAAGCTATTGATGAAGGTTGGCTAGAGACTGTCGGTGCAACGCCTGAAGCTAGTTTAAATGCTCAAATAAGTGTTGATATCAAATTGAATGGTAGTTCATCCGCATTTGTAAGAACTTCACCTGGCTATTACGCAATTAACGCTAACGTTGCGAAGCCTGTTGTAGATGAAAATGCTCAAGAAGAAGACGAAGCCGAACAAGAACGACTGGTAATTGACAGTGGTTATACTGGCAAAGGTGGAGAGCATTTAGTTTGCTCAGAGCTATTATTTAGGGGATTTAACGCCAGTATTATGAGCGTAGATGTCGGAATGGACATCATAGCTACTAAAGAAAATCAGCTGTTCAGCATACAGGTTAAAACTGCTAATATAAATCGTTTTGAAGTATACAATTTTGATGTAAGGAAAGTATCTTTTGAGCGACATAATTCAGGCAACATTTATTATGTGTTTGTTCTGCACACTGAAAAGAAAACAGATTTCTTGATTCTGCCTCTTTTGGAGATGGAGAAAAAAGTACACGAAAAGGCAATTTTAGAAGTCGGACACGGCAAGCGGTACAGAGTAAATATCAAATTTAGGGACGGTACAATTTACCTCGGCACTAAAGCACACGATATGAATTATTATTTGAATAACTGGTCGCTGATCAAGTAATGTCCCGAGGTAGCGTCATACTTCGTACGCTAAGGAGATGGTTAGCTGCAATACCTCCCTTCAGTAGTAAAATTAAGGTAATGGATAAATTACCCCTAACAGACGATTTATTTCCTGAAATCTACCTCCCTGACTGGAATGCGTTGCAAATCGCCACGAATGAAGAGCCCTTCACAGAGGCAGCTTTCTATTTGTTAAGGGAATGTGCTCAAACCTGTACTATCCTAGCCGTTACGCAATCTGACATACCACTTACTCGAAATAAGGCTATCGATATGGGGCTTGCAGTCAGACTATCAAAACTGGGCAAAGCAATAGTTAGAGATTTAAGTAACCAAGAGTGCTTCCAGCAACTTAGCCTTTCCAGGCAAATTCTCGAAACGTCAGCCAATCTTGTGTATCTAATAAACGATGATGGCTCTGGCAGTCGATACGACGAGTACGTGATGGACAGTTTGGTGGCGGAAAGAGAGACGTTAAAAGTCGTCCAGGCAAACGTGAAAGAAAGAGGCGGTGAAATCTGGCATATCGAAAAACGAATGCGAGCTTCAATCGAGAAAACCGCTTCTGATGCAGGTATCGATAACGTAGAGGACTTGCCTGGTCGAAAGAAAATTGGCTTCCCGAGCATCGAAGACCGTATTCAGCTACTAGGAACTACGACATATGTCGGCTACAGGACGGGCTCCGCGGAAGTACACGGTACGTGGACAGATCTAATCAAGTACCATTTGACCTATGATGGTACGAGCTTTGCACCAAACCCCGAGAATCCCAACCCAAGGCCACACGTCGCTACTACCACTACGAGCGTGCTTGCAAGGGTTTTCCAGGCCTTCTTAGACAGTATTGATGTCGAGGAGCTGGATGACAGGTTCGAGCCGTTATTCGTTGATCTGATAGCCCGTAATGACAAATTGGTTGCCGTACACGAGGAATGGCTGGAAAAGCAGGATAAAAAGCTAAAGACTCGGAGCAAAAGTCGCAATTGAAACCATAGGTCTTTCCCTTAGTTTGGTTGCAATTGCGTTACATATGGACCTCCAAATAAATATACTCTCATTTGTGAGGGTATATTTATTTGGCAGGATTTGGTGGGGATTGACTCCGCGACTGATGACGGCTAATCCCTCCTGGTCTAAAATCTTTGAGCTATAATACGAGTAGATGACTGATAACTTAAGACAAGTATCGCTGCTGTTTCTGATAAAAGATGACAATATTTTGCTGGCGATGAAAAAACGTGGGTTTGGCGCGGGGCGATGGAACGGTGTCGGCGGTAAGCCTGACATTGGTGAAGCAATTGAGCAAACGGCTGTTCGCGAGTGCCAAGAAGAAATTGGCGTTACACCTCTTGACCTCAAACATGTTGCGACATTGGATTTCCATTTTCCAATCGATAAATCTGACTTTGACATGCAAGCTGTCGTGTATTCGTGCTCGAAGTGGCAGGGTGAGCCAACCGAGACCGAAGAAATGCAACCGGCTTGGTATAAATTTGCCGATATTCCTTATGACAAAATGTGGGCCGACGATAAATACTGGCTGCCAACTGTGTTGGGCGGCAAATTTGTGACAGCGAACTTTACTTTTGACGATAACGATAGCGTAGCCAACTACACCGTTAGCTGATCGTACTATTGATAATCAATCCAATAACAACCGAGCCATCGACTAGCATCCAAATCGAATTGGATATTATCATTGGTTTTATTCTGTGAATCATTCCGTAAGTAAAAAACATAACAGAGAAAAACAAAAAACCAACCCAAGATATAACGGAAACACCTGCAACATTGCCAGAATATACGCCAAGTACTTGAGGTACAGCCATTAAGGGGTAAATAAAAGAAGCGAATGTTATTAAGTGGTCAAATATCGTAAGCTTTTTCTTGCTATTGATATGAAAATGTAAAATCGGGTTTTGTCGTGACATTGTTTATTTTTCTTCGCGTTCGACAATGATTGTACATTCGGTAACCAGGGCGGCAACCGCGCCAACTGCGGCAAGCACGGGCGCTAACAACGCGCCAACAACGCCGATAGTCAATGGCAGCTCCATTATGTCTTTGCCTTCTTTACTTTTAATGATTATGCGTCGAACATTACCCTCGGCAATCAGTTTTTTGACACTTTTTAATAAATCTTCACCATTAACTTTAAATTCTTCGGTTCGTTTTGCCATAAAAGTATTCCTATATTAGTTATGCTTTAATTCTATCATCTCGGACTGCATTGGTCACTTTGATATACTGAAAACAGATGTTTAGATTTATTAGGCAAATCGTAAATGTTTTCAAGCCCAAGCAAATTTTGAATGTTGCTTTTGATTCTGGTCATAGACGCCGACCGACGATTGTTCTGTTGCACGGTATTGCAGCTTCGTCGAATACCTGGAAGCCGCTTATTGAAGAGTTAGATACTGATAAGCATCGTATCGTAGCAATTGATTTATTAGGATTTGGTGAGTCGCCAAGACCTGTCAATTGCAAATATGATGTAGATGATCATACAGAATATATCAGACGAACTATTAAAAGACTTAGAATTAGACAACCTTTTAAAATAGTTGGCCATTCTATGGGTTCGATTGTCGCGGCTCACTATAGCTATATGTATCCCCAGGACATAAGCGAGGAATATTTGCTGAGTTTGCCGCTGTACAATGTTGATAATAAAAATATATTGGCCAAAACTCGTACTGATTTATATATGAAAGCCTATGACTTTATAATGAAAAACAAGGATTTTACAATTAGTAACTCAAAGTTCTTGCGCAAGCTTTTTAAAATTGAGGACGGAATTGATGTGACCGAAGAAACTTGGGATAGTTTTAGGCTGTCGCTGCAAAATACAGTTATGACCCAAAACGTATATCATGACATTAAAAACACTGCAGTACCTACCAAGATTATTTTTGGTATGTTTGACGAACTGCTGGTGCCTGAAAACATAGTGACGCTCAAAAAATTTAGCCATACGACTATAACAAAACTTAACGGAGTAAGCCATTTATTGAGCGCAAAGTTTGCTAGATTGGTAGCCGACCAAATAACGTCAAACAGAAACTAGCTGACCATAATAACTTTTCAAAAGCTCTTTTGATAATATATCGTTTGAATCGATGATTCTTAGGTCAAGCGTATTCCTACAGTTGTCGATTGCAATAGGCAATTCGGTACAGGCGGCATTTTCATGTTGTTATTATAGTATTTTTGCTGTTTTCGTGTAGTGCTTTCGTTTGTCTGGGTAATGCCAAAAGCATGCAAAAGTGTTATTATTGTCATCAGGAAAATATATTAATTTCGGGCTATATTAGGATAATTACAAGATAGACTATGGTTACAAATAAACAACTCGGTCAAAATGGCCATCAATTAAGCGTCCAATTAACTGCGGCGGCGCATGCCTCGAAAACAAAAAAGAGCAACGGCCAATATATTAGTGTTGCTGGCGTTGGTCGAGAAGTGTCGCTTGCCTACGAACAATTGCGCAATGCTGCCGAATATACCTCCGAGCATCTGCTGACTCAAAAAGCAATTAGGCGATTTTTCCTTCGTAACTTATCTTTTTTAAATAATTCATTAAAAAGTCGAAATGTGGCCGAAGAGTTGGTCTATGAGCTTATCCAATCTGGGTATATTGAAAACAACTCTCAGCCAGTCGAAATTATTGATACACTCAGCACGATTATCCAAACTCATTACGGAAATTTTTGGCGTCTAAAAGAAGTCGGAATCAAAACATCGGTTGCCGAGAACTGGACACTAGATTTGCTGTCGGTCGCATGTGAAAAAACGATTACATCAAACCCGGTGCAGGGAATATTTACCCAATTTGCCTACCAACATTACCACTCAATTTTGCAAAAGAGCCATTTTTTAAACGGCAGTGCCGACGATCCGAATTATGAAGCTAGTTTGTATATTGCAATATACAAGTCATTATTCAAGGCGGACATATCTAGCGTCAGGTTCGATATGCAACAGCTCTACAAGACATCTGATGCAAATATCCATGACTATGCCAGCTTTCATAAACGCATAGACGAGGTGTTCTCATCTGATCTAACTGAACGAATTGTTAATTACATCAATCGATATGGCGCACCACTTCGCGTGCTTAGTAATATGGTCCAAAATAACGAAGGGTCTGGCGAGTTACTGGCTCATAGCGGACGTTTTCAATCAGCATATGCTCAACAGATTGAAAAAGAATATCTGGACGCACGCAGCAAGCTAAACTCGGGTTTAATAAAAAGTATCGTCTTCTTGTTTATCACTAAGTCGTTGATTGGTGTTGCAATCGAGGTGCCATACGATTATCTGACCGTCGGCGCGATTATCTGGTTGCCATTAATTGTCAATTTGATGGCTCCAGTTGCCTATATGGCGCTTTTAAGACTTGGTCTAAAATTACCAGGCGATGCCAATACGCGTGCAATGCAACAATATGCCGATAATATGCTTTATGGTGACGAATCTCAGATTAGTTTGTACCCAAAAGCAAAAAACAGCAGTTATCCAATTGGTTTTCGAGTAGCGTACGCCTTAATGTTCTTGTTGGTGTTTGGAGTCGTGACAAACTTGTTGATTAATCTGCAGTTTAACTTGGTTCAGGGTGCAATCTTCTTTATATTCTTTGCAACCGCTAACTTCCTAGGTTTTAGATTGTCACGAATTGTTCGAGAACTTGAATTGGTCACTACCAAGTCTGGTTTTTTGTCGGCTGTTCGAGACTTCATCTATATGCCTTTCATTTTGTTGGGTCAATGGATATCCGATAAGTATTCCAAGGTAAATATTGTTGCTTTAATCTTGGACATAGTAATCGAATTGCCATTAAAAACAGTCCTTCGCCTAGTTCGCCAGTGGACAGAATTTATCAACGAAAAAAAAGATGAGATATAATTTGATTGTAAAAAATACGCCAGAGTTTGTCGTTTCCTAGGTCAGACCTAGGAAACTATAGTCCGGCAAAACTAGCCTAGATTTTGCCGTAGTCGCCTGCGGTGTCGGTTGAAATATGCTGAGTGGTGTCGATTTCGCCCTTCCATCGCCAGTTGTCGATTTCGGGTGTGTCGATGCCATATTTTTTGATATATTCGACATTGTCGTCAAGCTTTTGATTATACTTAGCGATAATATCGGTGGCTTCTTTTTCCGTGATTCGTCCGATATCAGACAATCTTTCAAAGATGGCAATTATCAGGTGATAACGACTGGTCTTATTGCGGGCGTGCATATCGAATGGAGTAGTCGTACTGCCTGATTCAATATATCCGCGAACATCAAACCTTACGTCGTCAACTTCGTAATTAAACAGAATGGCTTTGATTGTTTGTGGATAGCCATGGAAGTTGATTATTACAGGTTGGTCGGTCGTGAATATGCTATTGAACTCTTCCTGGTTAATGTGATTACGTCCTTGGCCAAAACCACGAGCCGTTAACGAGCTGACGTTGACGCAACGCAAACGAATGTCTGGGTATTCTCGCTTGGCCAGGTCGATTGCGGCCATAACTTCCTTGGTTGGGTAATCGCCGATTCCTGCCAGAATGATGTCTGGGTTATCGTCACTGGCAAAATCCCATATCATGATACCAGTGTTCATTTGTTTGCGAGCTTGATCGATAGTAAGCCATTGAGCCTCGTCGGTCTTGCCAGCGGCGACAGCGTTAAGTTGGCGAGTTGTTGAAAGCATTCTTTCCATAGCAACAAGCGTACTATTTACGTCTGAAGGGAAGTAAACATCAACAAAATCACCGTGTCGGCGCAAAACATCGTCAATAAATCCTGGGTTTTGGTGACTAAAGCCGTTGTGGTCTTGGCGCCAAGCCGAACTTGTTAAGATATAGTTTAGCGATGGGAATAATCCGCGCCACTCGAATTCTTCGGAGTGTTTTAAGAACTTAGCGTACTGGTCTGCCATGCTTGAGATAACCTGGATAAACGCTTCATAACTGGCAAAAACTGCATGTCGGCCGGTTATGGTGTAGCCTTGAGCTAGTCCTTGTAGGTTGTGTTCGCTAAGCATCTCCATAACGCGTCCACTGGTTGACATATCCATGTCCCAGTCTTCGTGCGGCCAGACCCAACCCCTTGAGGTTGCACTGAAAATAGCGTCTAATTTGTTGGAATAAGTTTCATCCGGAGACATCATGCGGAAGTTGTGATTTTCTTCATTCAACCTAAACACGTCAGCCAAGTATTTGCCGGTTTGAATCATGCTACTGCCATTAGAGACGCCGGGTTCTTGGACGTTAATGCTGAATTTTTCGATTTCAGGTAGATTGAGCGGTTTATAGACTGGATCACCACCAAGCGCATGTGGAGTCATACCCATTCGTTGATGAGCTTCTGGCAAGACTTCGCCTAAGAAATCACCAAAGCCTTTTTCGCGGTTGAATAATTCGTTAAATTTGTAAGATCGCAACCAATCCTCCAACATTTGCAATTGTTTTGGATCGGTTTTTGCTTCGGATAAAACAACCTGGTGAGACAAACAGTTACCAGCAATCTTTTTCCCATCCAATTCCTTAACCCCAGACCATCCCTTGATGGTGCGCATGACAATCATTGGCATTCGTGGCGCAACGATTTCTTCTGGTGAGTTTTTGATACTCCATATTAATTGATGTGCCCATTCTAGCGTCTTTTCCATCTGCTCGTCCAAATTATCACCACTGACGATTCGTGGTTCGTAGCCATAGCCCCAGAATAGAGATTTAAGTTCGTCATCACTCATACGTCCATAAACTGTTGGAGCTGAAATCTTGTAGCCGTTTAAGTGCAAAATAGGCAAAACTGTGCCGTTGGTTTTTGGATCGACAATCTTGTTGATGTGCCAAGCCGAACATGATGGGCCAGTTTCATTTTCGCCGTCGCCAACTAGACAAGCAACAATCATATTGGGGTTATCGAGAGCCGCGCCATAAGAAGTGGACAAAGAATAACCTAATTCGCCACCTTCCAAAATAACACCAGGAGTGCCTGGGTTGGAGTGACTTGGAAAACCATAAGGCCAGCTGAAGTTTTTGCAGATATATTCAATGCCCTCGTAAGTGTGAGTAGCATCTGGATAGAACTCACCCAAGCTGCCTTCCATAAAAAGGTTAGCTTGTAAGGATGGGAAAGCATGTCCAGGCCCTAGGACGAACATCATTTCTTGGCCATATTTTTTTATCAATTTATTAAGGTGAGCATAAATAAAATTGACGCCAGGCCCTGAACCCCAGTGGCCCAACAATCGGGGTTTAACATGAGCAGTTGTTAAAGGCTCTTCCAGCAAGAAATTGTCCTGTAAAAAGATTTGCGCAGCCGTTAAGTAATTAGTAGCCCGCCTGTATTTTTCTATGTCCATTTTGCCCATCCATTTTTTATGATTACACTTATGGTAATTGTATCGTAATATCGGATGTTTTTAAATACTAAACACTAAGATTATATTTCTTTATCAGCGAATATCACTAGCCGATTGGAATATGATTGTTTAGCGTTGTCCCAAGTTCCATTGCATGTAACCAGATTAAGATGTGCTTTACCGTCATTCGACTTAAAAACATCCGCAGCATCTGCATCTGGATTATATTTTTGACTTCTTGTCACTACGAAAGCGGTTGTCAAACCTCTGCTATCAACAACGAATATCTCATCCCCTGCGCTCAGCGTGTGTAATTTGTTAAAAATCGCTGCTTTTTCATCCATCCAGCCGTAATGGCCAGCAATAACGGCACTACCTAGTTGACCAGGTCGTGGTCCCAGTTCGTACCAAGCGACCACATTAGGATCTTTTGTTATGTCCATTAAGCCATCGGGCGTAATGCCAGCGTAGGTAATAGTAGTATCAACGTTAATTGCTGGTATCTTGAGTCGAATGGGCAGCCCAACATTCATATTATGGTCGCTTGCGCCCATGGCTTTTACGGTCAGTGGAATAGAGCTACTCTGAGATATTTTCCGAAAGATAGTCGGTTGGATAAGGACAACTATAAATGCGAATGACACGAGCGTAATAACCAGTAGTGCTCGTCGCAGGGGTTGCCAAGATTTACTAGAATGTTGGACAAGCATGTTTCTCTATCCTTTGCTTAGCAAGTTAAGCTTTGTGCTTTTTTTGTACGATAAAGAACGAAAGTAATGCGACAATTATAATCCCAGCCGAGATGCCGATAGCTGATAGGATATTGTTGTTTATAGGTGCGAACCCAGTATTTGGTAATTTAGGTGTGACAACAGGAGTTTCTACAGGCGGCACAATTGGAACGGTACAAACTGGTACCGTGATTGTGTTATGGTCTAATGTGACTGCGCCATTGCGTGCCAATGCCCTACCGTCCATGGTCGCACTAGTATTTAGACCAATTGATGTTAACGCCATGATAGTACCGATAAACTCAGAACTTGTACCAAGTGTTGCCGAGCTGGTAACTTGCCAAAAGACATTACAAGATTGAGCATCGTTGACAAGTCGTACGACACTACTCGATGCAGTTATTAGGTCGGAAGAAGCTTGAAAGATAAAAACTGCATCTGGGTCATTTTGGGCATCAAGTGTTAATGGTGATGCTGCGGTTAGGTTGGCGGTTGTAGCATGTCCGAATGAATAAACGCCAGCAGTCAGAGTTTGGCCGCCGAGTTGATTGTCCGCGCCAGCTAATGCAGTTACAGGAGTTCGTCCAGACGCATCGTCATACGCATCCGACAAGTCATTTTTGGCCGTAAGAAGTAATGGGGCATCTTCGGTAAAGCATATGTTGCCTGTTAAATCGCGAGCGTACACAGTGCCTGCTACTTGTGAACAGAGCAAACCAATGCCAGAACCGGGTCCTGGATACAAACCAGCGTTTCCTGTGATGACAGATGCGCCACCAGCATCGGTGATATTTGGAGTACCAGATAATATAGCAAATGGTTCAGCCGTTTTCAGATCCACAGTAGCCTGTGCAGCGTGTACTATGGGAGAGTTAATTGATATTCCAATAAGTCCCAGGGTAAATGTTGTTATAAGCATACCTACAACTAACTTTTCATTGATTTTTATCATATCTTCCCTGATGCTCCTTTTCGCCTAAATTGTTAATGATTCGGATGGAATACTGACCAATTCCAACAATGTGGTTACGTTTAATGTAATAATATCAACATTTGTATAGATAGTAAATAGAGACATTTAATTGTACCTGGAGGTGATTATTTGTTATTCTATAGAGATGAAGATTTTGAACGGATTAGAACTGGCTGGATATATAACACAGCGTCAACTAAAGCAGGTAAGGGCATTACGCCTGTCTTGGCGAGTTGTTCCAAAACTTGCCATTGTCCGCACCGATGATGATCAGGTGATTGATACTTATGTTCGATTAAAGCAGATATATGGTCGTGATATTGCGGTTGAGGTTGAAGAGCACAGATTGTCTAATGAAAATTTGTTAAGCGAAATTGAAAAGTTAAACCAGGACGAGAATATTCACGGCATTATTATTCAATTACCGCTTGCTGATACCAGCCAGACAGAATCTGCCGTAAACGCTGTCGCACCCGAAAAAGACGTTGATGGTCTAGGCAAAAGCGCCAAATTTATACCTGCGACCGCTATGGCTATTGATTGGCTGTTGGCAGGTTATAACGTAGAGCTGAGTAATAAAAAGATCGCGATTGTCGGAAACGGTCGCCTAGTTGGCGCACCACTGGCTAAATTATGGAAAAATTCGGGCCTAGACGTCACGGTCTATGACGACACAACAACAGACTTGGCGAACAGCCTAAGGCAGTCAGAAATAATTATTACGGCAACTGGATGCCCATCGCTTATTACCAGCGACATGATTCAACAAGGTGCAGTCGTGGTTGACGCCGGAACAGCCGCCGAGCATGGCAAAATTGTCGGAGATGTTACCGAGGATGTTCGTGATAGGCAAGATTTGACAATTACCCCATCAAAAGGCGGCGTTGGCCCACTGACAGTTGTGGCGTTATTTGACAACGTCATACTTGCTGCTAGGCGAGTGGCTGACAAAAAAGGCCAGCAGGATATTTAGGCTATATTTAGTGCTTCTTTGACACGTTGAACGACTTGACGAGGTGTCAAGTTGGCTTTGACAATATAACTGTGAATACCAAGTGAGCGCAGATGTTTTGGTGATTCTTCTTCGCCAAGGTTGGTCAAAATAATTACTGGAATATTTTTTCCCCAGTCGTTTTTTCGGATGATTTCAAGCGCGTCGGCGCCATTCATCTCGGGCATTTGCAGGTCTAATAAAATCATGTCGGGCTTGAACGATTCAACCAATGCGACGCCAATTTTGCCGTTTCGTGCAAGTTGCACGTCAAAACCATCTGCTTCGAACTTCATTCGATACATCTGGCTGATGACTTGGTCGTCTTCAATAATAGCAATCTTGGTCACTCTTTGATGTTACAATAGACGGTCAATAATTACCATAGACGCAATAAATTTAGGGGACGTGTTGAACTATTATTGCTACAATAAGATTAATAACAAAAAACGGGGGTACGGATGACTGACATTAGCCTAAAGGATAAGTTAGCTGAAATTAATAAACTCGTTGAGCCCGTTATTAAAGACATTCTACAAAAAGATGTTGAGGATGTTAATAACGAACTAGCATTTTATCAATGCAGCGTTGGGGGCAAAAGAATCAGGCCAGCCATGGTTATTTTGAGTGGCCAAGTTTTTGGGGCTGATGTAAAAGATTTATTGCGACCAGCCGCATCTATCGAAATTTTGCACAATTCGACATTAATCATTGATGATATTATTGATCATTCTGAAACTAGGCGCGATCAGCCGACTTGTTGGAATAAATATGGCAAATCAATTGCGCAGTGCGCATCGTTGACATATACGGCATCGGTGTTCGGCGGACTGTCGGGTGCTAAAAATAGTTCTAAACTAATTGATCTTTACAGTCGAGCGCTGAAAGTTATTGTCGATGGCGAGATTAAGGATATTCTATTTGAGCGCAGTGGGCGTGATGACGAACCTTATATTGTCAAGAATCGCTACAAAACCGTTACAACAGACGATTATTTTAAAATGATTAATCAAAAGACGGCAGTTTTGCTGGAAGCTAGTTGTGCGGCTGGGGCGATTTGTGCTAGAGCCAGTGATGAGCAAGTGGCTTGGATGGGCTGTTTTGGATTTAACTTAGGCATGGCTTTCCAGATTCGCGATGACATTTTAGACATTTTTGGCGACGAAAAAGAATTTGGCAAAAAAATTGGCAAAGATATTATCGAAAAAAAGATGGGTAACTTTGTGATTTTGTCGGCAATTGAAAAACTTATAGCCAAAGATAAAAAAGTATTATTGGGATATCTGGAGGGTTCAAAAGAAATTAATGACGAAGACGTAAAAAAGGTGACTTCCTTGATAGAAAAAACTGATGCCAAAAATATTGCCGAGGAAACAGCTGTCAGTTATATCAAAACTGCTTTGAATGCTTTGAATAAGATGCCACAAAATGAATTCAACGATACTCTTGTCGAAATAGCAGAGTACATTGTCAGCCGAAAAAAATAAGAATTTCAGGACATATATTTTATGTTTATCAAGACTGTGCGACGCCTTGATAGTAGTGCTAGTATTAATCCATGATTGCGTGGGCTGAAGATAATAAAACATCACGATTCAAAATAATGCTGACGTCAATTTGGAATGAATTCATATATGGCGGGCATCTACTAGCAGTCGGGCTTTCCTGTGTAGTGACTTTGTCTGCTATTTTGCTTAATATAGCGATTTCTATTGAATTTTTACTGGTGATATACCTCTTAGCTTTGGGCCCATGTCTATTTGGTAGATATGTTAATTTAAAGAATGATGCTCTAACAAATCCAGACAGAAGTAGCTACCTGAATAAAAGAGCAAAATCTATGCCGTTGATGATATCTTTTTGTGTTGTCACAGTGATAGCTATCCTTGTATATAACAATAAGCTCGACACTCTTATATTTGGCGTGGGGATTATTATTATGAGTTTTTTTTACGATTTGTTTTTGAAGGGATTAACGAAAAAGGTAGTAGGATTCAAAAACATATTCGTGGGCTTTCTGTTCTCTTCATTGGTAGTAATGCTAGTTATGTACTATGGTAAGAGTTTTGGAATTTCTTTTTATCTAGTATATATTTTTCTTTTTTTAATGACAGCTATGGGGGCCGCTTTTTCGGACATCAAGGATATAAATGGCGACAAAAAAGAAGGCCTCAAGACACTCGCTATCGTTCTCGGGCAAAAAAAACTTATAAAAATATTAATATTTATTATACTTATTGCCCTAGTGCCTCTAGCTGTCGGGGTGTATTATAACCAGCTTCCTACCTATGCGTTGATGCTGGTGCTCGTTTTGCCGTATAACATTTTTTTGTTCAAAGAATCACTTAATAAGAATACAAACACAGACTTTCTGTACGCAGTTTTATTTGATAGCCAGCTAATTCTGTGGTTAGTGCTCGTATTAATCGGGAGGGTATTGGTGTAATGGATGTCTTGATACTAAACAATATATTAATCTTTATCGTAATTAGTACAGGAATGACTATTGGTTTGTGGGGATATTTGGGCAACAAACACAATATTGTCAACCAGTTATTCTTTCTATTTGTTAATCTTATTTTGTTAAATATTTTGTTCTCATATCTTTTTAAGGTATCTAGTGATGTTGACCAAGCGACACTATGGGCAAGATTAATTTTTGTATCGGCTTCGTTATTAATTCCCTCTTTTTATTTATTTGCTGTTTATTTTCCGAGCAGCCTAGAGAGGAACAGGTTGTTTGATGTGATGTTTATTATGATTGGGGTAGTGCTTACATGTCTTTCGCTTTTTACTAATTATTTTGTTAAAGGCGTAGTGCTAGAGCTATGGGGCATGCAGGTTATGGCTGGTCCGCTGGTCTTTGTTTTTTATATTGCTTTAATTTTTGCGGTCGTAGCAAGTTTTTGCATAATTGTCCTGAAATATCTTAGGTCGTCTCGAAAAGAAAAGAGGCAGATTATTTATCCAATTTATGGAATTGCTCTTTTTGTCGCGTGTAATGTCATTTTTGGTATTTTATTGCCAGCGATTTTGAATAATTCAAAGTTCCTTTCATTGGCGGATTACTCGGCACTCTTCTTTATCGGTTTTACTGCCTATGCGATCGTTAAGGTTCATCTATTTGATGTCAAGTTCGCGATAATTCGAAGTGTTACTTATTTTCTTGTTTTGGCGACGCTAGCGGTAATATATTTTGTTATCGCTTTCATTCTTTCATTGATGTTTGGCAGGGAGGAAACAAGCACCTGGCAAATAATTAGTAATTTAGTTACCAGTTTATTATTAGCGTTTCTCATACGGCCGCTTAAGCTTTTCTTTGACAAAGTCACAAACAGAATTTTCTACAAAGACAGGTATCATACAGACGATTTTTACTCGCGCTTGAATGATGCTCTAACATTAAACACCGATCTACGCGGAATACTTAAGAGAGCATCACATGTCATTGCCGGCACATTAAAGTGCGAGCAGGTGTTCTTCTTTATTAACACAACCGAGGGGCATTATGTATCTGAGGGTACGCCACACCACAAACAGTTGCCGAAAAAAGATGTTGAAAAAGTCAATGAGTTTTGTGGTGGCGATTATCATGCTATCGCGGCTTCACTATTAGATCGAGATATTGACTTAAAGAAGATATTAGAAAGCCATGGAATTGAGATTGTTCTGCCGCTAACCCAGGCAGACAAAGTTGTTGGCTATTTGTGCTTGGGGACTAACCTTTCATCTGGATACACCACTCGTGACATTCGGGCGCTGAACATGATTGCTGACGAGATGGTTATTGCGGTTCAGAATGCTTTGGCTGTTCAAAAGATTCTTGAATTAAACTCGACCTTAAAGCAAAGAATCAATGACGCTACCAAAGAATTACGATCAAAAAACTCGCAACTTAAAAGGCTGGACAAAGCCAAGGACGAGTTCGTTTCGGTCGCTGCACACGAACTTCGAACGCCGATGACAGTATTCAGGGGATTCATCAGTCTATTACAGCGCAAGAGCCTTGGTCCTATTACTGGCAAACAACAAGAGGTGTTGGAAAAAATGAATGTTAATACCAAAAATCTGATTGATTTGGTGAATAACATGCTTGATTTGTCAAAACTAGAAGCTAACCGATTGACAATGGAGTTTTCGGACGACTCTATGAATAATTTGGTTAATAAGTCACTTGAAAAGATTGCTTTACTGTACGAGAGTAAGGGCGTTACGCTTAAATACGAGAGTGGAGTCGATGCGCAGATATATACTGACGCCGAGAAGTTCCAGCGCGTTTTGGTAAACCTACTCAGCAATTCGTATAAATTTACGCCTGCTGGTGGTAGCGTTACTGTCTCGAGCAAAATAAATGAGGATGGTCAGTATGTTACTGTTTGTGTGTCTGACACTGGGATAGGCATGCCAGCAGACGCAATGGGCAAGTTGTTCAAGAAGTTCTCGCAGGTCGATAATTACTTGCAAAAGACCTCTGGTGGCACTGGTTTGGGATTATCAATTTGCAAACAAATGGTTGAAAAAATGAATGGTAAGATTTGGGTTGAAAGTGAATTGAGTGCTGGTAGTAAGTTTTACTTCACAATGCCGCTGAGCGCTGTCTCTAAACAAAGTTAAATAGCGATAATATCAGAGAGATTTCTCTGATATTTTTCATGTAAAATCAATAAAAAATAAGGGGGAAGTGATGATTATAAAAAACAAGACGCTAGAATATAAAACTAAAGGCGGGCTCGAATTCGAAGACATAACCGACGAAATCACTAAATTTGTCAAATCTTCAAAAGTGAAAAACGGCATAGTAAATGTCCAGACCCTACACACCACTAACGCGATAATTGTTAACGAAAACGAACCACTTTTAATAGAAGATATGAAGAATAATTTTCGTGAGCTGGCCAGCGAAGACAAATATTACGGGCATAACGACTTCGAAATTCGAACGGTCAATATGTGTGGTCTAGAGGAGTGCAAAAATGGACACTCGCATTGCTTAGCAGCATATTTGCCTACCAGTGTGGTGTTGAATATTATTGATGAAAAACTGTCGATTGGTCAATGGCAAAGAATATTCTTTATCGAGCTTGATCATTCACGAGTTCGAAAAGTCCAAATTCAGGTGATGGGTGAATGAAATAAATGATAGAATAGATTCATGATGCAACTTATGCTTATTATTGGCGTGACTGCGTGCTTTTTATTGGGCGCCGTAACGTTGTTCCATAATAAGCGTAATTTTGCTGCTTTTTTGTCATTAGTTGCCGCTGGTATGGTGGGCGGATTACTGTTGCCAAACTATCAAAACGATTATTATATTTGGATTAGTTTAATTACAGCGCTGATACTGACGATTATTATTTCGTACAGTGTCCTAAAAAGTAGTATGTTTGACGTCAGGTTCGCTGCCATTCGCACATTGGCATACGTTTTATCACTGGCGGTCTTGTTTGTTATTTACTATGTTGTAGCAACTATTGTTACCAATCTGCTGTTTGAACACAGTAGTATTGTTGACCAAAGCACTGCCAGTATGTTGTTGGCGTTCGGCGTGTTGTTTATCTTCCAGCCGATAAAGAAATTCTTTGATCGAATAACTAAGAATGTTTTTTATCATGATACTTATGACAGTGATGAATTTTTTGGAAGGTTAAATAAAACCTTAACAACGACAGATTTACGAAGCTTACTGGAAAGAACATCGCACGAAATTTCAACGACCCTAAAGGCTCAACAAGTTTTCTTTTTTGTCGAGATGTTTGGTGATCATTATATGACCGCTGGCACCGATCACCACAATCAGATACCTAAGGATGATGCTATGGTTCTGGCGAATCTGGACAGCGCCAAGCACCAAGTTTTTGTGGCGACTTTGTTTAAAAAAGATAACCCGATTAGGCGACTGATGAAAAGCCACCGAATAGAACTGGCATTGCCGCTAAGACAGGCGGGGATTAATGGTTGTTTGTGTATTGGCGAACGTATGACGGGTCACTATACCACCAGGGATATGATGGTTTTAGGTACAATCGCAGACGAACTTATCATTGCAATCCAAAACACACTATCAATCCAAGAAGTCAAAGAAATCAACGAGACTCTGCAACAGCGTATTGCAAACGCTACCAGAGAGCTGCGCTCTAGTAATCACAAACTGCGTGAGCTGGATGCCGCCAAGGATGAATTCATCAGCATGGCATCACATCAGCTTCGTACGCCACTGACAGGTGTAAAGGGCTATATTAGTATGGTGCTGGAAGGCGATGTTGGCAAAATTACTGACGAGCAAAGGAAGTTCTTGGAAGAGGCCTTCATGAGCAGCGAGCGCATGGTCCACTTAATTAGTGATTTTTTGAGCATTTCGCGAATTCAAACAGGCAAGTTTATGATTGAAAAACGTCCGATTGATTTGTCAAAAATCGTCGAGCAAGAAATCGACGGGTTAAAGCCAAGCGCTATGTCGCGTAATTTAAAGCTGGTATATAACCATCCAAAGAATTTTCCGGTGATTGAAGTTGACGAGGACAAGATCCGTCAGGTGATAATGAATTACTCTGACAATGCGATTTATTATTCACACGATGACAGCGATATTTATATTGATTTAGTGACCGAAGGCAGCGACGTTGTGTTTACGGTAAGAGACACTGGCATAGGTGTTCCTGCAAGCGAACGCGACCATTTGTTCAGCAAGTTCTTTCGCGCGACTAATGCCAGAAAGCAACGCCCAGATGGCACTGGCGTAGGGTTATTTTTGGCGCGTAAGGTTATTGATGACCACGGTGGTGAAATAATCTTCAAGTCAGTTGAGGGCAGGGGAAGCACGTTTGGTTTTCGATTACCGAAAAACTAAATACCGTTGCCGCTGGCAATTTGAATTATCTCAAAAATAATTAGTATAATTACGAATACGACACCAGCTATTTTTAGCATTGGCACCATCGTTGCCTTTCGGTCAAACCACCATTGGCCCAGCCTAGAACGGTTAACTGCCGAAACTCTAGTAATAACCGGTCGAGTCATGGCAGCATCGACACCTTGGTAAACTTTGTTGCGTTTCTTTTTATTCTTTCCCATATATTTAGTATAGCAAAACAAAAACCACCCCCCGATAAAGGGAGGTGGTTATTTGGGTCTGAATCGCTTCAGATTTATGAGGAGCGGTCAGACTCTTATCGGTTTAGTAAAGCACGGCGGCTTGCTATGTAATAGCCAGCACTTGTAACCGTTGCGCCTAAGCCTAGGATCGCTAGGATACTGTTACCAGCACCAGTTTTTGGAAGCTCTTTAGGTGGTGTTGTACAAGTTTTCTTTACAATTACAACTGCTGTATCGCTTTTTGAACCATTGTTGGTTTCAGCGCTTGCAGTGTTTGTAAGTTTGTTTGTACCACAGTCTAACTTGCTTGTACCATCTACTATTGCTTTAAACTTAACGTATGCGTTTGAACCAGCGGTATAGCTACCAATATTGATTCCGCCCTTTGTTAAGTTATCGCTGACGGTTTTACCGCTAGGATAATTTGCATTCTTTAGGGTTGTTGAACCCTTAACATAGCTAACATGAGCAGGTAAAACATCACTTATGACAACGTCATTTTGTGTTGTAGTACCAGTGTTAACGTACTGAATACGGTATTCTAGGGTATCGCCGGCTTTGGCAGTAACACTGTCAGACCAAGTCTCTGAACCAACGATACGAACTTCTTTATTGATCGTAAAGTTTGGTTGGTCGGCTTTGACACGGAAGGTTACGTAGCCTGCAAATTCGTTACAGCCAGGAACGTTGCCGTCAAGTGCATTATAACCAATGCTTGCGCCGGTTGTAATGATGTTATCAGACATAGTTTGTCCGTTGACTGCACCGAAACTGTGAATAGTTGCTGAACCAGGGACATATCGCAAAGCGATATCGCCACCGGTGGTGTTAGCAAAGCTAATGTCATCCCAAACTATGTTTGGAGTTGCATTGCTTGCACCAACATAGCCAACAGCTTTTACATCGCTTGAGCCGTTTGAAACGACTGCTGGAATCTCAGCACGAACGTATGAGCCATTAGCAACTAGGTTTAAGTTACTCGCTGCGTTGTTGTGGAAATAGACATATACAACGTATTCATGACCAGCGGTTAGGCTGATTGAATCGGCATAAGTCTCGTTTCCGGCGTTTGCTTCACGAACTTGGACGAAATTTCGTTCGTCGCCATGTGAAGGATTGTCTGTGATCGAGTTGAACGTATTGTGATCGGCAGGGTTTGCGATTGTATAAGTTGGTCGATCTGGTCCCCAAGCGAAAAGTGTTGCAGGTATAATAACTGCCAAGGCAATCATCATAAATACTGCTGCTATTCGTTTTGGAGCACTTTTAATCGTTGAAAAAAGTTTACTCATATTGAGCTCCTTGTCTTGATTCTCCTCGCGGATAGAATCAAAAATTAAATAATAATTAATAAAAGCAAGTAACAAAGTAGATGGTTAATTGTTAAGTTAACCCCCATCATTCGATAGGGCGCCAACCTATCATTCGATAGGAAAAGGCGAAATCAGATCATTACAACAGGTGCATGTCGGACCAAATAAATGGTCATAAAAGATTTACTCAACTGCGAGACAAAGTCTCAAGCAGGAGTAAATCCCTAAGCAGCGTAAGCTCGTTTAATAATCCCCCTGGGATGGAATGTGCAAGTTTTTAAGGCCTGCACATTCCTGCCCGATATTAAGATATTAACTATCCTAATACTTAGTCCGTAACGACTCCGTCATTCACTGGAGTTCCGCCTTCGTTGGTTGGTTTTGGAGTCTCGACTTTAGGCGCCGGTTTGGCGTCTGGTGCCGTTACCCCTGTCTCGGAGCCTGGTTTATTGGTGGGGGTGTCGATGACACCTCCTCCGCCAGTTTTCGAGGTTTCAACCTTAGGTGGCGTTGTTTCTGCCGGAGTGTTAACTGTCGCCTTTGGCTTGGTTCCTTTTCCGGAGTCCTTCTCATTGCCATCGCCAGGTTTCTTGTAATCCTTAGGATTAGAAGATTTTGGCGTTAGCTTGGGTGGTTTACAATCCTTGCACTTATCCTTGTCATGATCCTTATGGTGACGGTGTTTGTGTGAAAACACTGGGTTTGCACACCTACACAGCTCATATACTGGGATTAATGTTCCATCTTGTAGCTTGTAAGTTACTTTGATGGAATCAAGGTTGCCGGTTATGTCCTCGCCATCATAGTAGATGACTTCGCCATTTGGCTTGATACCAGTATTAACTCCACCAGTAGATGTTACATCTTCGGCATTTGCATCAAATGCAAATGACTCCATATAGTTTCTCAACCGTATGGCATCTGGTGACGCACAACCATCAGTACTAAGACCGTTGGGATTATCCTTGTATTTAGCAAGGATCTCTTTGACAAGTTTATGCTGATAAAATCGGTCGAAACCGAGTTTATTAACAGCTACCTTGTCGTAGTTTACTGTGCCAATCTCGATGTCAATAACAGAAACATATGCTGATACATATCCGTACAGGTTAGCTGTACTTGGATATATAACATCCTTCATGTATCCGTTATGCGCATCAATTGCTTCTTGTTCGGTCTTAGCAGTACCAAGTGGAGCATATCCACCCTCTTTCCAATCATCATTCGGATTGGCATTATGGGTTGGATTTAAAGCCCAACTTGGAGCCAGACATTTATCAACGACTGGCTGCTGTTGTGTGTTGTTAGAGTTGGAGTCGGACCCTCTTTTCGAAGAAAAGAAGGCAAACAGTCCCCAAATTAACAACGCTATAACCAGCAAGATAGCCAATAATCGAAGTAGAGCAAAAAATACTCTCTTAAATATTGGGCCCTTGCCATTGGTTTTTTCGACGATCTTTTCACGGATCTTTCGAGTTCCGTCTGATACACGCTTGACCTTAGTCTTAGCTTTTTCCTTCAGTGTAGGAAGGGTGACTTTCATGGCTTCTTTATAAGCCTCTCCAGCCTTTACCGACACTGTCTTTGTCTGTACTCCGTCGAATCCTTTACTCACTTCACCCTTTATATTCGCAGCTTCTACCACGAGAGTTTGCCGTAAGGCCTCTTCTCTTGGCATGTTACTGCGTATGAAATTAGTGAAGCGGATATGCCCGGGTCCCATTTTGATTGGGGGGACACCCAATATAGACAAGCCACGTTCAAGACGTAAGTTATACAACTTAGTCTCTTTTCGTTCCTGTGCTTTTTCTTCACGTCCTGTTACGGCCGTGATGAGTTTCCCGATAAGCCGATGAAGCCTATCGAGAAGCCATTTGATAGACTTCATCATTTGGTTTATGGCTAATCTCATACCAGACTAATGTTTGGCATGATTATAGCAATTACGAATTAATTAATCTTATCTTTTGTGAGATTTGGACTTGTTGGTTTCAATTTGTCTTTCGATTGTTGGCGGTGCAAAATAATGCACAGCCCCTTTTATAGCTGGTTTTAATACGTAAATGTAAAAAAGCCAACCTAATACCGAATAAATGACAATTAATGCCAAACAGAACAAAATCTCAAACATTGTCTCTTTCTTCATACTAATTTTGTTTTTAAAAATTATTCTTTTTATTTACGCATCGTTGGACGCATAAAACGTGGCCAGGTCTTAACTGCGTCTTATCTTTTCTTCGCCTTGCGGTGAATTTTGTGACGCATTCTACGACTTTTTTGGGCATGCAGTGGCATTTTTTTAAGCTAAATAGCTCAAAAAACTTACCAACAGCATAACCGCCACGATCCTTTTTATTTTTCATAGGGTTTTACATTAAGAAAATTAAAAAAAGCGGAAAATAATCAGCGGGCGACTAAGACGTTCCGTTAGGAAGTATAGTGGGGCCACATCTGCCAATCTGCGTGAGCAAACTGGAATTTGTATTAATTATTAACATACATTATTTATTTTTCTTTTGCCCTATGAAATTAAACTCATAGTATAAAGAATGGATAACTATTAAACTTAACAGTACGCGTCTTGCGACATGCACTGTAATGATCTGACTTGTTAATGATCCTCCGCCACCTAGGGTCCTCACACCTTAGATAACTGATAAGTGCATTGTATCACAAAAAGACTAAAATGTCAATGCTTATACTTATATGATTCTTATAAAAACCAACTCATTACAATAGTGCACATCGGACAACATCTGCTGGCGTATCGCCAGCAGATGCCATCTTATAAAAGTGGCAAGACATCTAGATATTGAGTTCTTCGGCAAAGTTGGGGCTAACCCTGTCGTCGCATCCGGCTATTTTGAGAGCTCTACTTGCGCGAATGTCGTCGATATGCGAGTTTTTTGCTTCAAACAATATCGCCAATCTCAATTCACCTTCCCAATTTTTGATAGGTTGTGTAAGGCAAATGTTCCAAAAAATTTGGCGAGTTATCTCGATGCTGTAATCGTTTTGTCCCAATTTCTTAAGGCCTTTTATAAGCCTTTTGTTGATATCGCGAGCGTAATCGCAAAACAGCTTCTTGGACTTGATGCCCAAAACTTCTTGGATACTTTTCATATATTTTGTTTTAGTTAATTATCACCTAACTTAAGTTGCTGCTGGCGCTCTAGTGTGGGCCAGCCATAGATAAAAATTAACATTAAAAAATTAAGAGCCCATATCTTACGATATGCACTGTAATGATTCGATTTTTAAAGAACTTTCAAAATCCCCAAAAACTGGGCTAACAGACTATTATTACCACAAAAACGACAAAAAGTCAATTATTCAGTAACGTTACCGCTATTCGAGCCGCCTTCGTCGGGCTTGTCGCTTGAATCAGATGACTTTTCGACTTTTGGAGCTGTTTTGTCGGCTGATGATGATTCGGTAACCTTTGTCTTGTCGGTAGCATTTTTGTAATCGTTAGTGTTGCTGCTTTTTGATGAGTCTTTTTTATCTTTCTTTTTATCGTTCTTCTCTATAATTATTATCTTCTTTTTGATAATAGTAACGTGGTTTTCGACGGTCTGATTAATGACAGTGACAGGGTAGCTTTCGTTAATTACTAGGTTGCCGCAATTAATAAGAATATACAAAAAGTTACCGTTTTTAAAGTCAATGACGATTGATTCGCGATTTTCGGGCATTGCGGTTTTTTGAACCTCGTTATGCTCGTCGATGCGGCTATTTATTGCAGATTCTGGTGCTAGTCCATAACTAACCTCTGCTTTGTCCAGCCTGTCTTTTATGGAGTTATATACAGATACAGCGGAATCGCTAGCGCAGCCTTCATTAGTTACTAGTTGGCTAGGGTCGATATCAACAACGCTGTTGTCGGCTGCCTTATAGACAGATTCGGATAAATATTCAAGAGTAGTATTGTCTTTGTTGACACTTTTGACCCAATTATTTATAACGTCCCGAGGGTTTTGCTTTTCACCTTTTTCATTAGTGGTGTTAATACCGCCTTCGATCCAGTCGCCGTTCTCGTCATGACCTTGACCAGTCATTTCCCAGGTTGAGGCGCATCTGGCTGGCTGTTCTTGGGCAGTCGGTGCGTTTAATTCGGCATCGTTTTTACTAGGTTTTGTGGCCTCATGAAAGATTAGCCAGGTAGCGAAAATTGCGGCGCCGCCAATAGTAAGTATTTTTGTATAAGAAGTTTTCTTTTCAGTGCTGTTTTCGGTAGTATTTTTAAGTTGTTCGGTCATGATTGTTCCTCTCACTCCCACAGCCTAGTGGCTAAATATTGATATTATTAGACTATAACAAAATAGACAAAATGTCAATTTATGTTCAAGAAAATACACTTAAGATATAACCACTAGTCAAAACAGGCCTTTTTTGCTACAATCGTCTGGTACTTTTTGCAAGGTTTCACCGTCGTAATGGTGAGAACCGCCACGTCGGCGGTTCGCAAGGCCGGAGCCCGGATGACGAACGTCACCGAGCGAGGCGTGGTCAAGCGCGATTTCAAAGAAATCGACGCGTGACAGGACACCAGTGGCTGTCCGTGCAAATAACGAAAAGCTTCAAAGTATAGCAAAAGTACCGTACAATACACTATAAGGTCTCATCGTCGTAATGGTGAGAACTGCCAGTGGCAGTTCGCAAGGCCGGAGCCTGGATTGCGAATGCAACCAAGCGAGGCGGGGTCGCGGAAATTTGCAAAGCAAATTATCTGTGACCAATTCCCGGCAGCCTATAGCATCTTGCGCTGGACCGGTAGATCACTAAATTATCCATGACCAATTCCCGGTGAGATTATCCTTTCGGCACTTCAAACCAAAACTCACTTCCTTTATTCGGAACACTTGTAACACCAATCTTGCCGCCTAGTCTGGTAACCAATCGTTGACAAATAGACAAGCCCAGACCGGTTCCGCCAGTAGAGCGCTGCAAATAATTATCAACTTGGCTGAATTTCTTGAACAAAGTCGGCATATCGTCTTCGGAAATGCCAATACCGGTATCGGTGATGGTGACGATAACCATGTCAGTTTCGTCACTAGCTTTACCCTCAACCTTAGCGAGAGCTGCCTTAATCGTGACACTGCCTTTGTCGGTAAATTTGTAGGCATTAGACAGCAAGTTAAGCATAATGCGGTCAAAATGTACGGGGTCAACGTTAACTAAAATGCCCGCGTTTGCATCGTTGTTTTGTTTGGTTGGAAAGTAAGTCAGTTGCAGTCCCTTGGCTAGATACATCAACTCGACTTGATCAATAGATTTTTTAATAAGATCATCAATTGGATATGTGCCCAGATTTAGCTCTAACTTATTAGCCTCTAACTTTGATAAATCCAACATGTCATTAACTAGATCAATTAATATTTTGGTATTGTCGCTGATTTTATTTAGAATGGCTTGTTGTTTGTTGTTTTGTGGACCCAGTTGTTGACGCTGTAATAAACTGACATACCCTCTGACTATCGTCATTGGTGTACGCAATTCGTGGCTGGCAATCGAGACGAACTCGTCTTTAATTTTGTCTATTTGGCGCAATTCGGTATTGCTTTCTCGTATAGATTCAACCGACAAAGCATTTTGGATAGCTATAACCAGCGAGTCATCAATCATCGATAAGACCTTGATATCACGTGATGTATAGTGCGAGGTAAGATGCTCGCCGAGGAAAAGGTAACCAAGCAACCCATGGTGCATAAGGGGCAGGATAACTTCTATTTTATGCTCTAACATAAGATGACGTAATGGGTTATTTTCATCAAGCATAGATGATATGATGATGTCATTTTTATGCTCACTGGTGGCTTTAGAGTAATTATTGTTTGATTGTATGGTTGCTATGTGATTTTTAGCCAACTGGCAGTGTGCCGGCGTTCCGGCTGTTAAGTAGCGCCCGTCGTGGGTGATTAAATAAAAGAAAGCTTGCTCACTTTTTAAGGTTGTTGCTATCTCGAAAGCGGCTTTTTGTAACAGGTGTCGTAAACTAGTCGTAGAAGTCAATATGCGGTTAAGCCTGTCCAAGAATGCATCGGAATCATAATAATCACGGTAAAAGATGCGGTTAGTTAGTTTATCAAAAAACCGCTTAATAGGTTGAAAAATAAACAGCAGGGCAAAGATTAGAATTATATTTATGGGGTTTTTAGAAATTAGGCTACCATCACCAGTAGCCAGTAACCCCGATATTAATATTGCCAAGCCATAGTAAATGCCTACCAAAATCCCCAGAGACAGGGCATAAGCAAGGGTTCGAACTGCCGCTAGGCGAATATCGAAAAGATGGTATCTTATGACAGAATAATATAAGCCTAGTGACATAAACAGCAGCGGAAAATAATTATAGTTGCTTAATTCATAATACTCAAACGCTATTGGAATAATCAGAGCTAACAATATAACAAAAAGAGCCGTTAACGCTAGACTAATCCCAGCAATTTTAATTTGCCTACGACGTGCTCCATCTGAAAAGCGGAGCCCCAAGATAATCCCGTAGATAAGTATGAAAGCGCCAAAAGTTACGGTAGCAATATAAAACCAAGTCAACGGGCCATAATTTACGATATAATCCTTGCCTTGATCTTGCATAGTAATTGATTCGCTAACGAGTGGGGTAGAGGCAAGAATCGCCATAATCCAAAAAAACGGTAATAAGCCTCTCAGTAATTTACTAAACTTTTCAATGTCTGCCAGTCTCGCCACTAAAAGTAGCATAAATATTTCAGTAACAGATGAAGCGAATGTTGCAATATGCTGAGTTAATAATGGCAGATAACTAGTTGTGTTTAGAAGCAGCCCAATATCTCCGGCACTTATCCAGATCGCGATAAATATACTCATGCCAACAAAAAGTCGATTAGTTGGGTTTTTGTAGCCATTGTTCATAAGACTCAGGGCCGCAAGCAACAAGATGCTAATTACAATCAACCCATCAATAATTGTGTATATATCCATTCATAAGCATTATACATATAAAACGCTTTGCTTGATATGGGCGTGCTACAATAATCAGGTATGAAACCTATCTTTAAACGAACAAAAATATTGGCAACATTAGGTCCAAGCACGAATTCGGCTGAAATGATTGAAAAACTAGCGGCAACGGGCGTTAATGGCTTTCGAATGAATTTTAGTCACGGCAGCTATGAAGAGCGCGATCAACAGATTGAATGGATACGTCAAACGACTGCCAAAACTGGCAAGCCGGTGGCTATTTTGCAAGATTTGCAAGGTCCAAAAATACGCCTGGGTAATTTGAATGAAAATATTGACGTAAAAGCAGGTGACGAAATTATTTTGGATTTTGCGGCCGAACATAACGGCTTGACAATACCTGTCCAATATAATCTGGCCGAAAAAGTAAAACCAGGCGAGACCTTGTATATTTTTGATGGCAAAATTCGCACAACTGTGGTTGATATAGTCAGTGAGACTGCCGTAAGGATAAAGGTAGAGAATCCGGGTACACTTATGAGCCGTAAGGGTATAAATTTGCCAGACACAGATTTTGCTGGTGATATTTTAACCGAAAAAGACCTGTCTGATATCGAATTTGGATCGAGCCGCGATATTGATTATGTGGCGCTTAGCTTTGTGCAGAGTGCTGACGACATCAATAACTTGCGTCAGATTTTAATGGCAAATGGTTCTTCGGCTCAGATTATTGCCAAGGTCGAAACCAAGGCAGCGATTGTCGATGACACATTAATAGAAATCGTCAAAGCCAGTGACGGTGTTATGGTCGCCCGCGGCGATTTAGCTGTCGAAGCTGGTGCCGAAGTTGTACCAATTGTTCAGCGACGAATTATTGCATTGTGTCGCCGATATGAACGACTCAGTATTGTCGCTACTCAGATGATGGCTAGTATGGTTGAGGCTCCAGACCCAACAAGGGCTGAAGTCAGTGACGTGTCGAACGCTGTCGTTCAGGGTGCTGACGCTGTGATGCTTTCGGACGAGACTGCTAACGGTAAATATCCGCTTGAAACCGTTGCGGCTATGAAAAAAGTTATATTGTACACCCAAGACCGCGAACCAGTTCAATCAATCGAAAGAAAATTGACTGAAAAGATGGAAAGACGAGATGCCATAAGTGCTGCCGCAGTTAATCTGGCAGAAAAGCTTAAATCGTCAGCCATTATCGCCGAGACAAAATCTGGCGCAACGGCTGCCAATATTGCTGCATATCGACCAAACATGCCAATTATTAGCGTCACGAGTGAAATTCGTACAGCTCAGCAATTAGCGCTTAGTTATGCCAACCGAAGTTATGTTAAGCCAGACTGCGAAGATGTCGGTTATCAGCTGGCGCGTGAGCTAAAAGACCAAGGATATTTTGGTTCAGATTCAGCAACGGTAATTATCGTAAGTGGACGTCAACCAGGAATTGTTGGCGGTACTAACACAATAAAAGTCCGCGCTTTGGGAAATAGCTATTAGTAATATTGTTTTCAAGGTCTGACCTTGGAAAATTATTTGGGTTAAAAAAAATGGGGCAGGAGTAATTATACTCAACTGCCCCCTTACAATACTAATTAGTGGTTGGTTGAACGGTTTGACAACGATCTTCTAAATGTTGACTTATGCCACATTCATGATTGCAATTGTTGTCAAAACAATAACGAATTACATTTTTTCTGCCTATTTTTGCCAAACAAGCGGAGCGTGCATTCACGCACTTATCATTTGGTCGATAATAAACAGTTATAATTTCTACGCTCATAATTTTAATCCTTTTTTGTGATATTTTTGTGGTTTTCACGTTTTTGATTCATATACTTATGGATCATTTTACGGATAGCCACAGGCAGATGACCATAGGTACCGCCTATCACGATAAAAGTTGAACAGCAAGGGCAAGTGTGGACATTGCCATCTCTAGTCATCTGGGCTTTGCAGCAAGGACAGTTATGCATTGTTCCACCTCTAATTATAAATGAGCGATTATTATTCAACTTCAACGATTGTCAACTAATATTGTACTAAATATACAATACCATGATTTTAATATTTGTCTATCATAAGGCTTTTTAGTCAAATATTGTAGCTATAATTGTAAATTACTAGACGCCTAGACGCATGTTGAAAATTAGAGTAAACTAAATGTAGCTAAACATAAGTGATATATAATAGGTTTTATAAATGGCTGCGCGCGACAAAAAAATAATAGTCGGTAACTGGAAAATGAACTTCAATGTTCATGAGGCTAGTTTGTATTTGCATCAATTATCAAAACTGGTGAAAGTTCATCGTGATGTAGAGGTGGTTTTGGCACCGACGATTTTGGCACTCCAATCATTAAGCTTGCAGGTAAATTTGCGCCAGTTTAAACTGGCTGCTCAGAATTTTTACTGGCGAGACCACGGTTACTTTACAGGTGAAGTTTCGGCCGCTCAACTTCGAGGCGTTGTTCAATACGCGCTAGTCGGACATTCAGAGCGTCGCCATATATTCTATGAGGCTGATAAAGATATTCGTAATAAGGTTGCTGCGGCAATTCGAAATGACATTCGTCCAATCCTTTGTATTGGTGAGACTGCCTGGGAACGCGCTGCTGGCGAAACTCAAGACGTGCTACATGATCAATTGATTGGTGGGCTATCAAATATCACTAGTGAAGAGCTAAAACACGTAATCGTCGCCTATGAGCCTGTTTGGGCAATCGGTATGGGGCGAAATGCTATGCCCGACGAAGTTGAAAAGGTATCCAAGATGATTCGCAAGCAGATCGAGCATTTGTATGGCGCCAAAGCGGCCGAACAGCTACTGATTATATACGGCGGAAGCGTAACTGCGGATAGTGCTGGTGAATATCTAAATCTACCCGGCATTGATGGTTTACTGATGGGCGGGTCAAGTTTGGATGCATACGCATTTAGCGAAATAACAGAAAAAGCACATAAAGGGCTAGTGGCGGCCAAATAATAATAGGGGGTGGAAGAAATGACAGATATAGACTTTGATGAACTAGATAGAGCTGTTAACTCAGCTGTTGGTGGCGGTCAGCCTGTTGCTGATGCTGCTCCTGTTGTTGCTCCTGCATCTTCGTCAACGCCTATATCAGTATCCGTAAATACTCCCAAGCCTCAAAACAGTATTCCCGAGAGGCGAAGTAGTAGCGGAAAGTTTATGGACGTAGTGCCGCCTTCTGTAAGCACAAGAGTAAACATTTCAACTCCCGAAGTTGTTTCCAGAGAAGCTGTGACTGTTGCCCCGACGACTGAAGTAATCGAAGAAGTCAAGCCGCCAGTTGAGCCAGCACCAGGTGCTGGAGTACCAGAAGACCCTATCGAGAACCAATGGCCAGACCCAATTGACTTTCAGGGACCGAAAAAGGCTGATGAGGAATCTATACCAGCTGAAAATGCCGACAGTGAAGACGCAGATATCGATAGGATTAGTGATGATATTAATAAAACACTAGAAGTATCAAACGAACCGCTCGACACGCCTTTTTTGGCTGACGCTAAGGTTGAAAAGCGTCCACTAGGAGCTTTTTCTAATAATACCGAATCACCAATTGTTGCACCTGAAGGTATTGAGGCTAAAGTTGAAGATAATTTGTCTTCTGATAATACAGTCGATACAGAACTACCTGAATTGCCAGAACTGCCAGACGAGGCAGCTTTGCCAGAAACTGAACAGCCAGAAGAATCCAGTGTGACTATTGAAGAGCCTTCAGTGCAGACCGAAGTTGTTAGCCAACCGCCAGTCGAGACTACACCAACCCCAGTCCCTTCAGTCGCAGCTCCAGCTACAACAACTGCAACGCCGATGGAACAGCCAACTGGGCCAACTTCAATTACTCAGCAATATCGCGAACAGCCAAGTACTGCCGCAAGCCAAACTAGTGGTGCTATTTATGACACAGATGCCTATCACAAGGCCCTGAAACCCGTTAAAAGTAAGTCAAGTTGGTGGATGGTTCTTTGGATATTCTTGCTGCTTGCCATCGGTGCGGGTGCCGGCGCAGCAGCGTATTTCTTCATACTACCGAATCTTGGTCTATAATAGATAGTAATGGATTTATTAAACGGGCTTAACCCTGCGCAAAGCGAAGCGGTGCAGACTACATCTGGACCGCTGTTAATTTTAGCTGGTGCAGGAAGTGGTAAAACAAAAACCTTGACTCATAGGATTGCTTATTTGATTGCCAATGAATCAATCTGGCCGAGTAACATACTGGCGGTGACTTTTACCAACAAAGCGGCGCGCGAGATGCGTCAACGTTTGGGCGTATTGTTGGGTCAAAACAGTGATTCAAGGAATTTTATGCCATGGATGGGAACATTTCACGGTATTTGCGTGCGCTTGTTGCGAATGGACGGCGAATCGATAAAAATTGGCAAGAATTTTGTAATTTATGACGAAGATGACAGGCAATCGTTAATCAAACAAGCCATGAAGCGTTTGCAAATTGGCGATAATCAAATCAAAGCCAAATCAGTTAGCGCCGTTATTTCAAGTTCAAAAAACCAGATGTTAAGCCCCAATGATTTTGAGGCGTCAGCCAACTATCCTTATCAAAAAGATATTGCAAAGATTTATGCAAAATATGAAGAGATGCGAAAAAAAGCCGGGGCGCTTGATTTTGACGATTTATTGCTTGAGGCCGTGCGTCTATTAAATGAATGTCCAGAAATTCGCGCTAAGTGGCGAACGACTTTCAAGCACATATTAGTTGATGAGTATCAAGATACCAACGCTGCGCAATACAAAATCATTAAATTATTAGTAAATGACCAAAATAACATTTGTGTAGTTGGTGATGATTGGCAGTCGATTTATTCATGGCGCGGGGCAGACTACACTAATATTTTAAATTTTGAACGAGATTTTAAGGGCTCAAAAGTAATTAAGTTAGAGCAAAACTACCGAAGTACAGGCAATATATTGGATGCTGCGGGCAAGGTGATTGCCAAAAATGTCCAGCGAACTGATAAAAAATTATGGACGGCAGCTGGGGCCGGTGCGCCAGTATTGGTTCATGTGCTAAATGACGAAGCCGAAGAGGCGCGTCTGGTAGCCGAACGTATCTCGACTCATGTAAATATGAAAGCCAGGCAGAATGGTGATTTTGCGGTTTTGTATCGAACAAATGCCCAAAGCTACACGTTGGAGCGGGCTTTTTTGCAATATCGTATCCCTTATCAAATAGTTGGCGGTGTCAGATTCTATGATCGTAAAGAAATCAAGGACATGGTCGCATATTTACGGTTAATATATCAGCCTAACGACCATGTCAGTTTTAGTCGAATCGTCAATACACCAACCAGGGGTGTCGGTGCAATCAGCCTAGAAAAGTTTTTGATATGGCAATCTGGCGAAAATATCGATATTATTTCAGCACTAAAAAGAGTTGACGAAACTTCATCAGTAACAACCAAGGCCAAAAAAGCATTAGTAACTTTGGGTGAAAAACTGCAAAAGGCTCAATTGATGACCGAAAGTCACGGACCAGCCGAAATAATCGAAGAATTATTATCCAGCACCAGTTATAAAGAATTCTTGAATGACGGCACGCCTCAAGCCGAGGACAGGTTGGAAAATATCGGGTCACTTGTGTCTGATGCGCAAAATTTTGCCTCTTTATCAGACTTTTTGGAAGAAGTTGCCTTGATGTCGAGTGCTGATATGGATAGCAGTGAACAAAAAGTAACTTTGATGACTTTGCATGCCGCCAAGGGTCTTGAGTTTCCGGTGGTATTTATCGTTGGCCTAGAAGAAGGCATTTTGCCACACGCCAGAGTGTATGAAGCCGGACCAGCTGAGCTGGAAGAAGAACGTCGTCTGATGTATGTAGGCATGACAAGGGCGCGCGAAGAGCTGCATTTGACCTATGCGATGAGTCGTATGCAATTTGGTCAACGCAGCTATAATCAAGCATCTCGTTTTATTGGCGATATGGGCGATGAATTTATAATCCCTGCAAGTGAACCTCAAATTATCCCTGACCAAGATTTTTACAGTGACGAGCCTTTTTGTATTGGCGAACGCGTTCGTTCGGCGTCGTTTGGTATGGGAACCGTAATGGATATCGACGGATTGGCTTTGACGGTTGAATTTGATGGCGGACACACTAAAAAACTGAATGCCGAATACGCCAGATTAGAAAAAATTTAGCACTTGCGATTTGATTAAAGTCGTTCGACTTTGCTATACTGGTACTTAAGTATTTTTTATGGGGTATTATATACAAAAGCAAACTAAATGAATGTAATAATTCGTCAATCTGCGAGGTCGATTGGTGTGTTCGTTATGGCGGCGCTGGCTTTAGTTTTACTAATCCTTATTGCAACCTCTAATCCCACGCATGCCGTTAAAAGCGGTGATTCTAACAAAGATGGCCGAATAATTACTATTCATGATCGTGGTCAAGAAAAAGTCGTTATCACTCAAGAAATGACAGTTGGTGATGCCTTAAAAGAGGCAAATATAGAAGTGGACGCCAACGATGCTGTCGAGCCGTCGCGTGAGACAAAACTTGTCGCATCTGACTATCAAATAAACATTTATCGTGCCAGGCCAGTAGTTATTATTGATGGCAACATCCGCACCAGGGTAGTTACGCCTTATCAGACGGCGGTGCAAATTGCTAAAAGTGTCGGAATAAAATTATATGACGAGGACAAAACCTCAATCGAGCGAACAGACGATATTATTGCCGAGGGCGCTGGACTAAAAATGATTATTCAGCGAGCGACATCATTTAAATTTACACTTTACGGAAAGACATCAGTGGTGCGTACTCAGGGGGCAACTGTAGGTGAGATGTTGGCTGAAAAAGATATTACTATGAGTGAAAATGACAAAATTACACCAAGCCTAGACACTCAGATTACTGAGGGAATGGTCGTTAGACTCTGGCGAGAAGGCAAACAGACAATTACGGTTGATGAATCTGTTGATTTTGAAATCGAAACAATTGAAGATGCTGATCAGTCAGTTGGATACTTGGACGTACAAGTTATTGGCAAAAAGGGCATGAAAAGCGTGACTTATGAAATTATTATTCAAGATGGAAAAGAGGTTAGTCGCAAACAGATTGCCAGCTTGACTACCAAAAATCCATCAAAACAAGTTGAGATCGTGGGTGTAAAAGGCGAATATACTACACCAAGTGAGAACGAGAATATTACATGGGCTTTTCTAACTAGTCACGGATTTAGCCGAGTTCAAGCAGCCGGAATTATGGGTAATCTGATGCAAGAACATCATTTTAATACCACTGGTGATGGATTAGCGCAATGGAATGGCTCGCGTCGAGATAATTTATATAGTCGCCCATATCCTAACAATATATATACTCAATTGAATTTCTTAATGGAAGAATTGAACGGTGGATACGCTGGTGTGCGAGATGCTATCAAGGGTTCAACTACGCTAGAAGGTGCTGTAATTATTTTTCAAAATAGGTTTGAAAGATGTGGCTTCTGTATGGAAGGCCAGCGAATCCAGTTTGCTCGAAATATCTTGGCGAGTCATTAAGTCATGTCATTGCAAAACAAAAAATCACTTGGACAACACTGGCTGCGCGACAGGGATGTGCTAAAACATATTGCCGATTGTGCGGAAATTACGCCAACCGATACGGTGTTGGAGATTGGCCCTGGTCTGGGTACGCTGACGAGCGAATTGTTGCGGCGTTCTGAAAAAGTTGTTGCCGTAGAATTTGATGCCGAATTGGCACGCAAGCTGCCAGGGCAATTCCCTGGTAAATATCTTGAAGTTATTAATGGTGACATCTTGGATTTTGATTTATCGCAGTTACCGTCGGGCTATAAAGTTGTTGCAAACGTCCCTTATTACATAACAAGCAAAATTGTTCAGACTTTGATGACTGCTAAAAACAAGCCATCTATCGCAGTCTTGCTAGTGCAAAAAGAAGTCGCCGAAAGGTTGGCGGCCGAACCTGGCGACATGAGTATTTTGGCAATTAGTGCGCAAGTTTTTGCCGAAGTTAGCCTGGGTGATGTTGTTAAGGCGGAAATGTTTACGCCTCCGCCAAAAGTTGATAGCCAAGTTGTTATTATTAAAACTCGACCAAAAGCGCTTATTGAAGGCGAAAAAGAAGATATTTTTTTCAAAGTAGTTAAAGCCGGCTTCTCGGCTAAACGAAAAAAAATGCGAAGCAGTTTGTCGGGTGGATTGGGCATAACTAAACCTGAAGCCGAAGAAATGTTGAATAGTGCCAATATCAGCCCTGATTCTAGGGCCGAAACGCTGAGGATTGAAGATTGGCTGCGTCTGGTTTTAGTTGTGTCTGGATAATGCTTGTGTTAAAATTTGCTTAAAGGATTTTAAATAAAAGATAATATGCTAAAAAGACAAATAAGGTCAGGTTTTACAATTGTTGAACTGATGGTGGTGCTTGTTGTAATAGGAATCTTGTTCACAGTAGTAGTGGTAGCATATAACGGCATTCAGACTAGGGCGATTGATACGGCCGTTGCTTATGATGCGAATAATATGAATTCTGCTCAGCAACTTTATAAAGCAACTCACGGTGGTTCTGCGAAAGCTTATTATTCGGGTAATGGGGTTGACGGTGACTTAGAATTTAGGTCGTCAAACGAAAATGTGGTTGATGTTGTTGTTGATGGAAAGAATTATTGTATAAGGACATATAATACAAAAGGGACAAACAACTCGATACAAACTGCGTTGTTAACAGAGTCTTCTCCTGGTATTTGCGCTACAATCAATGCTTCGGCGGCAGCGTTTGCTGATAGCCCAGGGCCGACTTTTCTTATTGCATTGGGCGATACACTCACTGGATTTGGTAATTCTATTACAAAGACCAGTGATGGTGGATATGCAGTAACTGGATATGCAGAGGTAGGGACTAGTAGTGTCTATAAAATGCTTATAGCAAAGTACGATCTTAATGGTAATTTGGCTTGGGCTAATACGTGGGCCGATAATAGTGTGGGGCGATCAATTATACAAACCAGCGATGGTGGATATGCTGTAACTGGACATACATATAGCTACGGTGGTGGCAATAGTGATATGATTTTAACTAGGTTTAGCTCTGACGGTACCATAATTTGGAGCAGAATATGGGGAGGTTCAGGTCTGTGGGGAGATGTGGGCTACTCGCTAGTCCAAACTAGTGATGGCGGTTTTGCTGTAACTGGCGAAACATACAGTTTTGGTTCGGGTAATTATGATATGTTTTTAGTCAAATACGGCTCAGATGGCACATTAGTTTGGGATAAAACATGGGGCGGTGCTAGTAGTGATAAGGGTAGGTCTTTGGTGCAGACCAGTGACGGTGGATATGCTGTTACAGGATCGACCTCTAGTTATGGCGCCGGAGGAGACGACATGTTTGTCGCCAAGTACGCTAGTGACGGTACTTTATTATGGAGCCAAACATGGGGTAGTACTGGTAATTATTATGAATATGGTTATTCCCTAACCCAAACTAGTGACGGAGGTCTTGCGGTAACTGGTAAGACGGGTGGCAATATTGGAGTTGGAAATGATATGTTCATAGTTAAATACAGCTCAAGTGGCACTTTTTCTTGGGATGCAACATGGGGCTGCGGACCGAACCTTGAATATGGCAACTCAATTACACAAACCAGCGATGGTGGTTATGTTGTGGCTGGGTCCAGTGGTGGCTACGGAGCTGGCGGCACTGATATTTTCCTAGCAAAATTTAGCTCAGTCGGCATTTCGGAGTGGAGTCGTATGATAGGTGGTACAGGCGATGAATATGCTCAATCAATAGCTGCGGCTAACGATGGCGGTTTAGCGATTACGGGCAGAACAGAAAGCTTTGGAGCTGGCGGTGCTGATATGTTTATTGCCAAGTTAGATCCAGAAGGTACAATAACCAATTGTTCATTTCCAATGTGTCGGATACCAACTGCAACCGTTACTGATCCAGTAGCAGTGACAAGTGCGCAGTCTTCTGTAGGAGAGACTAATCCATCTCCAACTATCTCTAGTCCAGTCGTATCCATAACTGCCTATTCAGCGACACCTACTGTAATCGTAGCCCCATAGCCTTTAGATAAATTGGATATGTGATCGCATCACATTATATATAGGGCTTGATTTCTGTCGTAAAGGCAGTGAGTAGGCACAAAAAGGTTGATTATGATTATTGCTTATGATAAAATTTTCATAAAAGGTATCATTGTTTTGATGAAGAAAGTTGCACGAATAGCTAGGGGTTTTACTTTAATCGAAGTTATCGTTGTGATGACGATTATTGGCATATTAGCGACAATTACGGCTGTTTCTTATAACGGTATAAAGTTGAGGGCATATGACGTCAGTATCCAGTCAGATATTGACAGGATGGATGCTTTGCAAACCAGCTATGCACTCAAAAACAATGTAGGCGGGAAGGCGTATTACTCTGGTAATGGCGTTGAACCTGATTTAAACTTTGCACCGTCTGACGGAAATGTTATTAGTGTTACTGTCAATTCTTCCGACTATTGTATCAGGGGATACAATCCAGATTCTTCAAAAGATAATATAGACAACGCGTTTATAAAAGAATCTACAGACGGAGTTTGTGGCGTTATGGACGCAGTTGAGCCACCACCAGCTCCAGTAATAGTCGCGGGTTACGCCGGCGGCTCTAATGTGCTGGCTACGATAACACCAACATCTTGCGCTGCTGGCACCGCTCAATATGGCATAAGAAGTCGAACTAATGACGGCGCTTGGGGTGATTATAGTGATTGGTCTGTGGCTTTGACATCTTCGCAAGTTGGCGTTATTGGCACTAAGTACGGATATCAGGCTCAAGCTCGTTGTTATACTAGCGATACTATGATTAGTGTAGTCTCGGAAGGAACAGAGTTTACTTATAGGTATTATCCATACGATGCTTTGCCAATTGCTACGTCAGTTTCAGGATATTGGACGACTGCCCCGGTTGGTTATTTGCTTGAAGACGGCTCGGCTGTCTCACGCAGTACATACGAGGATTTATTCGCTGCAATTGGTACGACTTATGGCGCTGGTGATGGCTCTACTACTTTCAACTTGCCAGATTCGCGCGGCCGGGTAGCTGTTAATAAGAACTCTTCTGATGTTGAGTTTGATACGATTGGAGAGAAATATGGCGAAAAAATTCATTCGCTATCGATTGCAGGCATGCCATCACACAATCACGGCAGCTCATTTGCCAGCAATAGCCATGCGCATTCGTATTCATTTACAACTGCAACATTGAATTATCCTGATGGTATGGACAAATACGATGAGACGAATGAACAGACCGTTGCGGGTATGGGGCATGTGCACACTGGGTCGGGCTGGACTTCTGGTCCCGATTCGGTCGCTGTCTCGTATCAGGGAAGTAATACTAGCCATATCAACATCCAACCATCCATAGTACAGTCGTTTGCTATTAAATTTACCGAAGCAACTGGCCCTGATTCAATATTGCCTCAATCAACATCAATCTCAGGCTATTGGACAACTGCTCCAACCGGATATCTAGTCGAAGACGGCTCGGCTGTCTCACGCACCACGTACTCTGATTTATTTGCCGCAATTGGCACAACCTATGGTGTTGGCAATGGTTCGACTACATTTAATTTGCCAGATTCTAGGGGTAGAGCGGTCGTAAACCAAAGTTCAAGCGACGCCGAGTTTGCGACAGTCGGTCAAAAATACGGCGAGAAAACACACTCAGTAACAATTACCGAGATGCCATCGCATAATCACAGCAGTACCTTCGCAAGTACTGGCCACACACATACATACTCGGGTACGACAGGTATTCAAAATTCAATTGATCATTTAGATGAGACTAACGAACAAGAGGGACCAAATACGCGACATGCTCATAATTACTCTGGAACCACCAGTGGACCGAATAGCACAGCTGCAGTCAATTCCCAGGGTAGCGGTTCTGGTCATAACGAAATTCAACCATCTATTGTCCAACTAACAGTTATTAAGCATACCGTTGCAGCCCCTGCGGCTGAAGATAACACAGCAAAGGGTACATCAATCTCGGGCTATTGGGCCTCCGAACCAGCAGGATACCTCTTTGAAGATGGTAGGGCCGTATCGCGAACTACTTATGATGATTTGTTTGTTGCAATCGGTACGACTTATGGCGCTGGTGATGGTTCGACTACATTCAACTTGCCAAACTCAATGGGGCGTGTTGTTGTAAACAGAAGTCCATTTGATACAGAATTTATTAACGTTGGTTCATTATATGGATTTAAAACGGTGACTCTATCGATAGCTCAGTTGCCATCTCACAATCACAATAGTGCATTTGCAAGTTCTTGGCATGGTCACTCATACTCCGGCACAACAGGCAACTCAAATACAACAGCTGAAATGGATGAAACGAACGAGCAAGAAGTAGCTGATAATCCACACACGCATCCTTTTAGTGGCGGAACATCAGGCCCAAGTGGAAGTGCGAACATAGCCAACGAAGGTGGTGATGGTGCTCACAACAATATTCAGCCATCAATTGTTCAAAAGTTTGCGATTAGGTATTAGGTGAAAAAACGAATAATATGAAAAAAATTATCCAAACTAACATAATAAAAAGGCCTAAAGTATTACTCATTGCTAGTGTTTTGGTGGTTTTGGCCTTAATCGCGGCTTTGGCTTTGGTGTTTACTGGATTGTATTTTGTTAAACAAAATACTTCCGCATCTTTGGTCAAAGAAGGGTTAAAAAAAGCTGCCTTGGTTGTGGAAGTCGAAAAAAACAAAACAGGTGGTTATCCGACTACGATTGATGGTCTATTGTCCGTATCGAACAAAGTTAAGTTAACTGGTGGTGGTAGTTTTGACGGTATGTCTTTTTGTATTGCCGGAACAAGCACTGATGAGTCGGTATTGTTTCATATTGACTCATTAAAATCAAAAAGTGATATTTTGAGCGGTGGCTGCGAATCTGGTCCTAAAGGCTCGGTGCCTTTGATGCCAAGCGGTCTGGCGATAGCTTTTGCATCGTCTGACTCTATTAAAATGACGTGGAACAAGTCAATATACGCTAGTGGTTATACATTGCAGTGCTCGACTGTTAAAGAATTCAACAATCCAGTAACTGTCGAAGTGACTGACGCTGAAGGTATTTGTGCGGGGCTAAAACCAGATACAACCTATTATTATAGAGTTAAGGCGACAAATAGCGCCGGTGTTAGTGCTTGGTCGGCAGAATCACAATTTAAGACAAATATAAAATAATCCTGTCATTCTATGGGGTTGTTTATTGTAGAGCTTATGCTAAAATACTCTTAAAGGACGCGTTCTGGTTTTTATGAAAATAAAAAAACAATTAGTCTTGGGCTTTAGTTTAACAGAGCTTGTTATCGTTATGACGATAGTTGGTATATTGTCAGCTGTTTTGGCCGTCTCTTATAGTGGAATACAATCAAAGGCTCGTGAGGTTAGTATCCAGTCAGATATCGAGAGGATGGATGGGATTCAAACTAACTATGCATTAAAAAACAACACTGGCGGAAAAGCATACTATTCGGGTGATGGAGTTGATCCAGGCCTTGATTTTACGCCATCAAATGACAATGTCATCAGTGTAGTTATTAATTCAACCGACTATTGTATCAGGGGTTACAATACGGATTCGCCAATTAATTCAATCGACAACGCTCTTTATGTAGAGTCAACAGAAGGTGTTTGTGCGTTACTTTCGGCGGCCGATTCACCTGCTGCTCCTGGCGTCACTGTAGTTTCTGGTGGTGATGGGGTTTTGGCGACGATTATTCCAGTAACTTGTATATCAGGGATTACGCAATATAGTATTGAAAGTCGGACGAATGATGGCGAGTGGGCTGTAGTTACTGATTGGGGAGCCAATATGACTTCAACTCAAGCCGTCAATGAGGGCATTAAGTATGGTTATCGTGTCAGTGCAAGGTGCTACGTCAGCTCAGGCCTAATCAGTATCCCTACTGTTGGTGTAGAGTCAAGCTATATTTCGCCAGTCAATCCACCGTCGGCCCCTGGCGTGGCTGTTGCATTTGATAGTATTAATATTTTGGCTACCGCTAATACTGCAACTTGTACGCTGGGAACGCCACAGTATAGTTTTGACAATCGTACTAACGACGGAGTATGGCAGGGATTTAGTGTCTGGTCGGCAAGCAATACGACAACTCAATCACCAATCCAAGGTTATAAATATGGTTATCGTGTCCAAGCGCGTTGTTATGTCAGTAGCTCACTTTATAGTGTAAGCGCTGTTGGATCGGAAAGCAGTTTTATTCTTCCAATTACTTCAATTCCTGTGACGCCGTCAGTAGCAGCAAGCACTCCAAACTGGACTACTACCAACTTTAGTTGGAATGCAACGCTGTGCCCAACGGGTGCATCGGCCAGGTATCAATTCGATTATTTCATCGACGGTGTTGACATGAATGTTCCTGTCGGGTATCTGCCCATAGCTGGTAGTCCTATGTCGTTCACGACCTCGTCTTTCGAACACACATATACCCTCTATATCCAAACTCAATGCTATAGTGCGTATTCGACTGGACCGTGGAGTTTGGCGGGGTCAGCAAGTTATTACAGAGCGTTGCCTACCATACAAGTCTTAGTAGTTGCTGGTGGTGGTGGCGGTGGTAATGACAACGGTGGCGGTGGTGGCGGTGGCGGTGTGGTGTATAATTCTGCAAAATCGGTGACTAGCCAAAGTTATACCGTGACTGTTGGCGGCGGCGGCGGGCAGGCATCTAATGGTGGTAATTCGGCTTTCTATGATATCGTAGCGAATGGTGGCGGACATGGTGGTAGTGCCAGAGGCGGCGGAACCGCCGGTGGCTCAGGTGGTGGCGGCGGTGGATGTAGCGATGGTTGCGAGACTAGTGGTGGCGGAACCACTCAAGGCTCATCTGGCGGAGGGACGGGATATGGTTACCCGGGTGGAAAAGGCGGCCATAGGGCCGAGGGCTATGCTGGCGGCGGCGGTGGCGGAGCAGGACAAATAGGCCAAGATTACTACAACGTCAATGGCACAAAGATGTGGGGTGGATATGGAATGCAGTCTTCTATAACGGGGACTAATACATATTATGCCGGCGGTGGTGGCGGCGGTGGCGATGATGGATACTATGGCGAGGGTGGTACTGGCGGCGGTGCTCGCGGAGGTGGATATACTGGCGTTGCATATACTGGCGGCGGTGGTGGCGGCGGCTGGGGCGGCGGCGGTGGTGGTGGCGGCGGTGGATCGGGCATTGTAATTATTCGTTATCCAACAGCAGCGCTAGGTGCGACTGGCGGGTCAGCTTATACTACCGGATCCGACACGGTACGAATATTCTATGGCAGCGCCAGTTTACAGGTTTATTAATTCGTCGCAGGACGAAGGGGAATGTACTATGATGCCAGACAACAAACCAAATAATAAGAAAAAAATTATAATTGCAGCAATAGCCGTAGTCGCCTTTATTGCGGTAGCGGTAGGAACCGTATTGATATTGTCATTGGTTAATAAAAAACCCACCAATAACGACACGGATAATACTCAGACTGTCAAAACTGCAGCTGATATAAAACAAGAGGCAATCGAGCTTATCCACAGCGATAAAGAAAAAGCAAAAGCTCTCTTGGAAGAAGCATTGGCTAAGTACAAAGCCGACGGTGACATTAATGGTCAGATTGACGCTCAGTCTCAACTTGATTTATTAGAGCAGACTAAATAACGGATAGTAATGTCTGATTGATGGCTCATCTGTTACAATATTATTAGATATGGATAAAAAATTATACATTACGACTGCAATTCCTTATGTTAACGGCACGCCACATATTGGCAATGCCATGGATTATCTGTTGGCCGACATTTGGACACGTTATCAAAAACAAAATGGCCACGACGTGCGCTTTCAGGTTGGTACTGATGAGCACGGCAACAAAATTGCTGCCAAAGCCGCCGAGGCTGGTTTGGATCCAAAAAGCTACACCGACAAGACTTATGTAAATTTTGAAAACCTAATGAAAAAAGTCGAAGCCAGCTATACTGATTTTATCCGTACAACCGATGACCATCATGTAAGGGCAATCCAATATATTTGGGAAAAGTTGCAGCCATATATTTATAAAGGCACCTACGAAGGTTGGTATTGCATCGGTTGTGAAGCATTTGTGTCTGACAAAGAGGCAACGGCCAACAATGGCGTTTGCCCCGACCATAACCAACCGTATCAGCGTTTAAGTGAAGAGAATTACTACCTCAAAACCAGTGCTTTTACAGATCAAGTGCGGGCAGCACTTACTAGTGACGAGATGAAGATTATTCCAGAATTTCGTAAAAAAGAATTCCTAGAACTAATGAAAGATGGCTTACAGGATGTCAGTATTTCTCGACCCAAAAAGAATCTTAGTTGGGGCGTACCTGTGCCAAATGACCCAAATCAAGTTATGTATGTTTGGCTGGATGCACTCGCAAATTACATTACTGTCTTGGGTTATCCCGACAATCCAACCTGGAAGGAATATTGGCCAGCTGACGTACAAATTGTAGGCAAAGATATTCTAAGGTTTCATGCTGGTTTGTGGCCAGCAATGTTGCTGGGTTTGGGCTTGCCTTTGCCTAAAAAATTGCTTGTGCACGGACATATCAATGTTGGCGGCGCAAAAATGAGCAAAACTGTCGGTAACGTGGTTGATCCAAATCAGGTCATTGATGATTATGGACTTGAGGCGTTTCGCTATTATTTCTCGCGCCATATCGCAACACTGGATGACGGTGATTTTACCTGGGAGAAGTTTGAAAATGCCTATAATACCGAACTTGCTAATGATTTGGGCAACCTAGTTAAACGCGTTTCGGGAATGATATCAAAATATCAGGCTGGCGTAATTGGCGAAACGCCGCAGGGTGAGCATGATATGAGTGTTTATCACGAAGCTATTGATAACCTTGAATTTAACCAGGCGATGGATGAAGTATGGTTGATGGTCCGCAGCCTCAATCAATATATCGAAAACGTTAAGCCGTGGGAAATTGCCAAGGGCATAGGCAAAGACAACGACGCGGAAACGCATTTGACTGAAGTATTAGCTTATGCCGCCGGTGCGTTATTACAAATCGGCGATTTGCTTGTGCCATTTTTGCCCGACACTGCCGCCAAGATTCACTCGACATTCGAATCAGGTGTAGTTGTTGATAGTGGCGTTTTATTTCCGAAAATCTATAAATATACTCCGGACCCAGGCGCGCCAAAGGCAAAATAATGCTGGTTGATACTCATTGTCATATTCATGATGATAAAATTTTTCCGTTGAATTCTGACGAGACAATTGAGCGCGCACTTCAGGCTGATGTTACGCAGATGCTTTGCATTGGAACAGATGAACAGAGCTCACTCAAGGCCATAGAGTTCGCCGAATCACATGACGATGTAGCTTTTGCGGCAATCGGTGTCCATCCACATGAAGCAAAAAATGGCTGCCGCGAACTCGAAAAACTAATCCAACTTGGCAGCAAAAAACTGGTTGCGATTGGCGAAATAGGATTGGATTATCATTACGATCACAGCCCGCGTGATGTGCAGATAAAGGTGTTGCAGGCACAAATCGAACTGGCGTTAAAATACAATTTGCCAATTATTTTTCATGTACGCGAAGCCTATGACGATTTTTGGCCAATCTTGGATAATTTCCAGTTCGCTGGCCAGCAGATACGAGGAGTGTTGCATAGTTTTACGGATTCACCTGAAAATGCCGAAAAAGCCATCAAAAGGGGCTTGTATGTTGGGATAAATGGCTTTAGTACATTTACGAAAGACATACCCCAACAACAGATGTTTGCTACCTTGCCACTGGACAAAATTCTACTCGAAACAGATGCGCCATTCTTGACACCGGTGCCATTTCGTGGTAAAATAAACGAACCGGCATTTGTACGGAATATTGCAATGCATCAAAGTTTGATTCGGAATATTTCGATTAACGAAATAGCCAGCCAAACAACCGAAAATGCTCGTGCGCTTTTTGGGTTGTAAGTTTAAGCGCACAGCCAGATAAAGAGTAATAAATATGATACATAGCTCAATAGTTAATCACTCAATATTGCCAAGCAGTCAAATGACTGCTGATGATAGTGTTAAAAATCTATTTCAAAAAACCGACAGCCAGACTATTTATCCTGATTCTGCTAAATTGTATGGATATGCTGAAAACTTGGCTAAATCTCGTGAAAATGAAGTTATGCTACAAAAATCAGAGCACAATGTTGAGAAAAACAATTTCATTAAAGCAATTGCCAAGAAATTATTTGGTCGCGATTGGAAACCCGAAGTTGTAACTATTGAGTTATTAAAAAGAAAAGAAAGCGCGATTGGCGGCAGCCTTTTTTCGACTGGTCGTCCAAATGAGCGAATAGAATTCTTTAATGATAATTTACGCAGCTGGTTTTTTTATCAAGAACTAACCAACGCGAATGGGTTTCGTCATTCAACAACCTTGCATTACGAAGTAAATCCACAAGGTGTCTTAAAAGTCAGCACTAAAAACAGTTTGAAATGCGAATATATTATCGGTCAAGAATACGATAATTTTATGCAAGCCTCGTCTCTTTATTATGAACGTGTAATGAAACACCTCTATAAAAAAGATGCAGTTTTAGACAAAACATCTAAATAGAAGTTATAATTGAAGTAGTATGAATAACGAGGTGATATATCTTGACCATGCTGCCGCTACTCCGATGGACGAGCGGGTTGTTTGTGCTATGCAGCCGTATTTTAGCGATAACTTTTATAATCCATCCAGCCCTTATGCACCGGCTGTCAGTGTTAGGCGGGATTATGAAGACGCCAAGCACAAATTAGCCAGTTTACTGGGTGGCAGGCCAGGCGAAATTGTGATTACTGCGGGGGCGACCGAATCAATCAACCTGGCGATTAATAGTTGTCAGGGGCATATTATCACTACTAATATCGAGCATCCAGCGGTACTAGAAAGCGTAAAATTACACAATTACACATTAGTCGGTGCCGATGAGCGGGGATTCGTGTCAGCGGAATTAATTCGCGAAGCAATCCAACCAGATACGCAACTAGTCACTGTTGCGCTTGCTAATAACGAGCTGGGGACAATCCAACCGCTACGTGACATATCGCAGATTGTTAAAAACGAACGTGAAGCACGACTGAATCGTGGCGACAGTACGCCGATTTATTTGCACTGCGATGCATCACAGGGCGCTAGCCAGATTGATATCAATGTAGCTCGGCTGGGTGTTGATATGTTGACCTTGAATTCTGGCAAGATGTATGGGCCTAAACAAGTCGGGCTGTTGTGGTCAGCTAGTTTTGTTAAGTTGGTACCACAAATAGTTGGTGGTGGGCAAGAACGCAATATACGCAGTGGCACCGAAAATGTTGCCGGAGTGATTGGTTTTGCCAGGGCATTAGAGCTTGCCAGTGAGCATCGCCAGTATGAGGTAAAACGTCTAGAAGATTTGCGCAATAATTTGCAAAAAACTCTGACTGACGCTTTTTCTGATGCTGTCGTTTCGGGTTACCAAAAACATCGTCTGAGTGGGCATTTGCATATGTCATTTCCGGGTATCGATGGCGAACGATTGATTTTTGCCTTAGAAAACCGAGGGGTTTTAGTTTCGACTGGCAGCGCTTGTGCGGCTAATAAGGGCACTCGTTCTCATGTTTTAATTGCTATTGGTTTGTCACCAGAAATGGCCGACGGCAGTATTCGCATGACGCTGGGGCATTTGTCAAATGTAGATAATATCAAACGCGCAGGCGACATCATGATAGAAGAAATCAAAAAAGAATATGAGCGAATTCGCCAATGATAAAGTATTTTGTCGGAATTGGAATTGTTTTTGCTGTAATAGTATTTGGGCTTAGTATATATTTGCAACTGGATGATTTAAGCGGCTGCGGCGTGACACCGTCGGGCAACGCAAAATGTCAAAAAGTTGATGCAATCGTGGCTGTTAGTGGTGGCGATACCAAAGCTCGGGTACTTGAGGCAATACGGCTATTTAAAAATGGTTGGTCGGACAAGCTAATCTTTTCGGGCGCTGCGCAAGACAAATCGGGTCCAAGTAATGCCGAAGTTATGAAAGAAATTGCACTTGGTGAAGGTGTACCAGAATTGTCGATTAATATTGATGAATATTCTGAAACAACCAAGCAAAACGCCGAAAATGTGCAGACTATTTTTTCAAAACTAAATATTAAGAGCGTTATTTTAGTTACTTCTGGCTATCATCAAAGACGAGCAAGTCTTGAATTTAATAAACGTACCACAGATGTAACGATCGTCAATCATCCTGTTGCAACTGATAAAGATTGGTCATTTTGGTGGTGGTTAACGCTTCGTGGTTGGTGGTTGGCGCTGTCAGAATCTGTCAAAATTATCATATTTTACATAGTGGGGATTTGGGCATGACTAAGGTTTATGTAGGTATGAGTGGTGGCGTTGACTCGTCGTTATCGGCGGCATTATTGGTTGAGCAAGGCTACGACGTAACGGGCGTTTACATGAAAAACTGGTCGCAAGATTTGCCAGGAATGAAATGTCCTTGGGCCGAAGATTTGGCCGATGCTAAACGTGTAGCGGTAAACTTAGGCATCGATTTTAAAGTCTTTGATTTTGAGAATGAGTATAAACACAAAGTCGTGGATTATATGATTGATGAGTACAAAAAAGGCCGCACACCGAATCCGGACGTTATGTGCAACCAAGAAGTAAAGTTCAAGTTGTTTTTAGAGGCTGCTCTCGAAGATGGCGCCGATATGATTGCGACTGGGCACTATGCGAGAGTGGAGAGAAGGTCTGTCTTTTCGTCCGCTACATCAACAGAACGGCTTCGCACCGGGACCGACAAGGGCCCCGGCGCCTTGTCAGCCTCGGGCTGCAGATGTCCTGATGATGCAGCAGCCGAAACGCCAGACGCGTCGTCAGTATGCTGTGGTTTATTGAAACAGGCTGTAGATAAAAACAAAGATCAAACTTATTTTTTGTATCGCGTAACTGGCGAAGCTATGGCCAAAACGTTGTTTCCGGTTGGCGAGTTTACTAAACCTGTTGTGCGTGAAATGGCAACTGAGCGAGGATTGTTTACGGCGGCTAAAAAAGATTCACAAGGAATTTGTTTTGTTGGCCAAATTGGTATTCGTGATTTTCTATCGCAATATGTCAGCCAAAAACCCGGCGACATTATCGACAAAAAAACTGGCAAAGTCCTAGGCCGACATGATGGTGCGATCTTTTATACACTTGGCCAACGTCATGGTTTGGACTTGGGCGGCGGCTTGCCGTATTATGTTGTTGGCAAAGACATGGACAAAAACGAAGTTTACGTCACAACTGACATAAATGATGAATCACTTTGGACAAATAAAATTAAGTTAATAGATATTCATTGGATTAATAATGCGCCTAGCGATGGTCAGTATCAAATTCGCTCTCGTCATCGCGCGCCACTGGTAAGTGCAGCTCTAAAACATTTTGATGGCAATGTGAATTTGACCCTTGTTGATCCCAATCGAACTATCGCGTCTGGTCAATCAGTCGTTATTTATGATGACGATATAGTTTTAGGCGGTGGGATTGTCAGTTAATAATATAATTCTAATTTTTCAGAAGTCTCTACAGAAATCTCCAGTCAAAAGTCTCCAATTCTCCAATTTCCTAGATTTCCTAGGTCCGACCTAGGAAACTCGGATATAGGAAATTGTTCTAGACTGGCAATGGTCGAGCTTAGACTATTGGCTAGGCAAGAAGAGAGGAGAGTGGATTAATCCGACAAGACTCTGTGATATGTCGCCAGAACGGTATTTGGATTTTATAAGTGACAAAGAGGACTATAAGAAATCCATTATTGACATAGACAATATAATAAAAAGGTATGTAATTAATTAGCTATTGACATAAAATTTGATAAAATTAGAACGTAGATTGTGGACATATGACGATAATTGCGTACACATTATTTAGCAACTCTCATTTTAGCTAATTAATGTATGAAGTGTCCACAATTTATTTTGTCCTGTTTCCTAGGTCGGACCTAGAAAACAATAGTTATGGAGATTATATATTTCGTGAATAATGATATAATCAACAGATATGAATGCACAGCAAATTAGAAACGAGTATTTACAATTTTTTAAGGACCGCGGACATGTAGTTATCCCGAGGGCCAAGTTGGTTCTTTATAATGACCCGACCACCTTGTTTACTGGTAGCGGAATGCAGCCACTGATGCCTTATTTATTAGGCGAGCAACATCCGGATGGCGTTAGGTTGGTGGATAGTCAAACTTCTATGCGGGCAGGAGACATAGATGACGTTGGAGATAATCGCCATACGACATTTTTTGAAATGCTTGGCAACTGGAGTCTGGGCGATTACTTTAAAGAGCAGCAAATTCGTTGGTTTTTTGAGTTTTTGACCGATAAAGTTGGATTAGATCCAAATAAAATCTATATCACAGCTTTCATTGGCGATGAAAAATATAATATCCCGCGCGACGATGAGGCAGCTAGTATTTGGCAAAAAGTCTTTGCCGAAAAAGGTATTGATGCCAAAATTGTTGAAATTGGTAGCCAGGCTGATGGTAATGAGCGCGGCGTCAAACCTGGCGAGAGAATTTTCTTTTACAATGATAATGAAAACTGGTGGTCACGTAATGGCAATATCGAGAAAACACCGATTGGTGATCCTTGCGGTCCTGACAGTGAAGTATTCTATGACTTTGGTCCACAGAATCATGCCGAAGGTTTTGGATTGGCTCATCCAGCTAGTGACAGCGGTCAGTTTATGGAAATCGGCAATCAAGTCTTTATGCAGTACCGCCGAAAAGAAGACGGTAGTTTTGAGTCACTAGCTAAGCAAAACGTTGACTTTGGTGGTGGTCTAGAAAGAATTGCTGCTGCCGCAATTGATAATCCTGATATTTTTAGGATTAGCGTCATGTGGCCAATCATTGAAAAACTGCAATCGGTTAGTGGAAGAAAATACGAATCTCACACCGAAAGTATGCGAGTTATTGCCGACCACTTGCGGGCAGCCACATTTCTGGCGGTTGACGGCGTTATTCCGTCAAATAAAGAGCAGGGCTATGTAATGAGACGATTACTTCGCCGAGCTATTCGCTTTGCTTTTGACTTGGGAATCGAACAAAACTTTTTGCAGGAAGTTGTGCCGGTAATCGCTGATATTTATTTGAATGATTATCCAGAAGTAAAAGAGCAGCGCGATACTGTCGTTGCGACGTTAGTTAAAGAAGAAAAAATCTTCCGCCAGACTTTAATTAAAGGCCTTCGTGAACTTGGCAAATTTACAGCTGATGGCTTGACCGGGTCTGAACTATTTACTCTGTATGATACATACGGTTTTCCGGTTGAATTATCGACCGAAGAAGCTTTCAAGCAAGATATCAAACTTTCTGATAGCTGGCGCGAAGAATTTGATGCCAAAATGGCCGAACAGCGCTTGCGAAGCCAAACAGCAACCAAAGGCGTTTTCAAGGGTGGCCTAGAAGGCGATTCATTAATCCATAAAAAATACCATTCAGTCGCACATTTGATGGGCCAGGCAATGCGTATGGTTTTAGGTGAAAACACTGCCCAAAAAGGTGCAAATATTACCGAAGAACGTTTGCGTTTTGACTTTTCTTGTTCTGAAAAAGTGCCAGCCGATAAATTGCGACAGATCGAAGATATTGTTAACGAACAAATCGCCAAAGACTTAAAGGTTAGTTTTGCCGAGTATCCAATTGCACAGGCGCGCGAAATGGGAGCTTATGGCGAATTTGGCGATAAGTACGGTGAGACAGTCAAAGTTTACACAATGCAAGCCGATGGCGAAAAACCATTTAGCATGGAAATTTGTGGCGGTCCACATATTGATCACACTGGCGAGTTGGCCGAAGGTGGCATGGATTCGACAGGCTCACCATCAAAGAAAAAGTTCAAAATTATCAAAGAAGAATCCAGCTCGGCTGGCGTCCGCCGAATCAAAGCTGTCTTGGCTTAATTGTTCGAAACTCAGCAACCATTTCCTCTCAAGACCTAATCCGCTGCCCGGGAAAATCACGAATTAGCGATGTATTTTCTTGGGCTCTCATGGGTCTCGGTCGGAAAAATTGCAGACTTTCTCTTCACTTGCATTTATTATTCTTAACCTTCTACTGTAACCATAACCGCTGTTGGTATATAATGGAGTGTATCTATGGTATTCAACAAACTACGCAAGAATCGCAAAGTTAGTGCCGATAACGATTATATTGTCGCACTTGATATAGGTACCGAATACATCAAAGCGTTAATCGCCAAGATTAAAGATGAAAAATTAGAGATTGTTGGTGCCGGAAGGGCTCACCAACAGATTAGCGATATGTACGCTGGTGCAATTGCTGATATTTCTGGAGTTGTACGAAATTGTGAAGAAGCTTTGGCGCAAGCCGAAGAACAAGCGGGTTTGCAGGCAAAGCGAGTTGTTATTGGCATTGCCGGCGAGCTTGTTAAGGGTGTCACAAACACCATTCGCTATCGTCGTCCACAACCAGACAGACCACTTGATACAGCTGAAATGGAATTTATTATCGAAAAAGTTCAAGAACGTGCCCAAAATAAGGCCCAAAAACAAATTGCGCTTGAAACTGGCAATGTAGATGTTGAAATTAAATTGGTCAATAGTGCACTCGTCAGTATTCATATTGATGGATACAAAGTCAGTAATCCAATTGGTTTCCAGGGTCACGACGTGGCTGTTCAGATCTATACCGCATTTGCGCCTATGGTGCATATCGGAGCGTTGGAGCGAGTAGCCGATGAATTATCACTGGAACTGCTAGCGGTTGCTGCCGAACCATTTGCGGTCAGCCGAAGTCTCTTGGGAACGGATGCCAACAGCAACTTCACGGCAATTTTGGCTGATGTTGGTGGTGGAACGACCGACATTGCAGTCGTAAACGATGGTGGTGTCGAAGGAACCAAAATGTTTGGCATTGGTGGACGCAGCTTTACGCGTACAATTGCTAGCGAATTAAATATTTCTTTTGACGAAGCCGAAAAACTAAAAGTAAACATTCAACACGACCAAATTAAACCGACTGTTGTTAAAGAGGTGAATGATGCTATCGATAAAACTCTTGATGTATGGCTGGCTGGCGTAGAGCTGGCTTTGGAAGAGTTTGATTCTGCTGACCACCTACCTAATCGCATTTTGCTTTGTGGTGGTGGAGCCAGCCTTGAAAGGCTTGTAACGGCCCTAAAAGAGCGTGATTGGCATAAAGATTTGCCGTTTACAAAAAAACCAACAATCCACTACATAACGCCTGGTGAAGTAGTTGATATTACCGACACGACTGACTTTGTGAATGACCACACGTTCATTACCGCCATGGGCTTGCTGCGAGTTGGCTATGATACAATAATAGGCAGTAGTAACAGTGATACGATCAAAGACAAACTGAATCGGATCCTAAGAATATAAATATGGCCAAAGATATAATCTACATCGATATCGAAGACGACATTACGGCGATAATTGGCAAAATTAAAGCTAGTCGTGAAAAGATAATTGCCTTGGTGCCGCCAAAACGCATCGGTGCACTTCAAAGTGCTGTCAATCTGCGTTTGTTAGCGCGTATGGCTAAAGAGGGCCATAAACACCTGGTGTTGATTACCAATAATCAATCATTAATTGCGCTTTCTGCTGCGGCAGCGATTCCGATTGCTAAAAACTTACAAAGTAAACCAGAAATTGCCGAAATCGCCGCTTTGGAAGTTGATGACGGCGAAGATGTGATTGACGGTGCTCAACTACCGGTAGGTGAACTTGTTAGAACTGCCGACAAACAACATGACGAAGAAAAAGCCGAAGAGGTTATCGAGACAATCGATGTTGATTCAGAAATCCCGAAGACTACAAAAGTTGAACCAAAAAAATTTGCCAAAGCTGGTCCAAAAGTGCCTGACTTTTCTAGGTTTCGTAAGGCTCTTTTCTTTGGGTCGATCGGTGGAGCGGCGCTTATCTCGTTCTTGGTATGGGCGATTTGGTTTGCGCCGGCCGCAAAAATTATTGTTACTGCTAAGACCACCGCTGCGCATGTGAGCCTAGCGGTAAAACTAGCTGGTACCGCCCCAACCGATGTCTCAAAGGGCACAATCCAAACTATTACGAAAACCTTGAAACAAGACGTAAGCGTCGAATTCACCGCAACTGGTAAGAAAAAGGTAGGTGACAAAGCCACCGGTACATTAACGCTCATAAATAACTCTTTTTACCCAATTGACGTACCATCTGGCACGGTATTTAGTAATGGATCTTACGATTTTGTGACCGTAGCAGATATTAGCGTTCCAGGGCCAACAGGTACTTTTGACGATCCGATTTTTGGCACGATGGATGCCACTGTGACAGCAGCAGGTATTGGCGCTGACTATAATCTTTCTGCCGGTTCATACACTACTGATATACCGGACGTATCGGCCGAGGGCGGCAATATGACTGGTGGTTCTAGTCATGATGCTGTTGTTGTAACTGTCGAAGATATTGCCAAGGCAACACAAGCTTTGAACGCGCTATCAACAGATGACATTAAACAGCAATTGACGGATCAATTCGTAAACGGAGAGACGGTAATTAGTAATAGTTTTGTAGCTGGTTACGCAAAACCTGTCTCGGTACCAGCATTAAATGTAGAGGTGACTGGTGGAAAAGCAAAATTAACATCGGCAACAACATTTACGATTACCGCGATTGCAAAGTCAGAGCTGGAGACATATTTAAAAGATGCTATAACCAAGCAAATCGAAAACTCCAACAAGGAACGAATCTATGACAGTGGAATCGATAGTGTAGTTTTGTCGGATTATCAAAAAAACGACAAAACAGCAACCGTTAATATAGCAACGACTGGCAAAATCGGTCCAAATATTGACACTGCATTTATTGAAGAACAGGCGAAGGGGTTGCGTTATGGTGATGTCCAGGCGTTGATCGGTAGTATTAAGGGTGTTGACAGCGTTGACGTTAAGTTCTCGTATTTCTGGGTCAATACAGTTCCTGATGATGCCAAAAAAATTGACGTTGAATTTATATTACAAAATGACTAGGTCTCATCGAATAGTTAGTTTGGACGTAGGTGAGAAGCGCATTGGCGTTGCGGTTGGTGACTCTGGTGTGTGTATTGCCGTCCCTTTTGATACGGTTGATGTTGATGGCTCTGAGCTTGAATCAATCGCTAAAATAATAATCAAAGAACGAGCCGACAAAATTGTAATAGGTTATCCTCGCAATCAGTCTGGCGAAGCAACAAAACAAACTGAATTTGTAGAAGAATTTGCAAAAAAATTGACAGACATGGCGTCTGAAATAGTTTTTCAGGATGAGTCATTAACAAGTGTTATGGCCGAACAACAACTTGCCAGTTATAACAAGCCATATACAAAAGCCGATATTGATTCACAAGCAGCAGCGATAATTTTACAAGATTATCTTGAGGCTAACCGTGCCCGATAATGCCAGCCTGATTAAACCGCAACCGATTGACGACCAAAGCTGCGGTCTAAAGATTAAAAAATGCATAAAGAATCGTACGGTTTTGTTTGTAGGTGGCTTGATATTGGCGGTTATAGTTGGATCTGCGGCAGGTAGTTTTGCCTGGTATAATAATCAGCTTAGGCCGGTAGGCAGCGACATTAGTCAATTAAAATTAATTACAATTGAAAACGGCAGTACGCCTGGTCAAGTAGGTAGGCTGCTTGAGAGTGAATCAATAATTCGTAGTTCAACTGCGTTCGATATTTATGCCAGATTATCTGGTCGGCAAAACAAGTTGCAGGCCGGTATGTATCGTTTGTCGCCTGCAGAATCAACTCCGCAAATTGTCGAGCATTTAGTCAACGGTTCGGTTGATGAATTTAGCATCACATTTTACCCTGGCGCAACTTTGGTTGACAATACTGATGCCAAGAAAAAATACGATGTTACGACTGTGCTGAGGAAAGCTGAATATTCTGACGAAGAGATTGCGGCTGCTTTTAAGGCGAGCTATGACAGCCCTTTGTTTGCCAGCAGGCCAGCGGGCGCCGACCTGGAGGGATATATTTATGGACAAACATATAATTTTAGTACCGGTGCTAAGCTGACAGATATTTTAAGTCGTACGTTTGAAGAATTTTATTCAGTGGTCCAAGAAAATAATTTAGTTAAAAAATTTTCTGACCATGGGCTGAATTTGTATCAGGGGATTACTTTAGCGTCTATTGTCCAGCGCGAGGCAAGCGATGCAACCGAACAAAAGCAAGTTGCTCAGGTGTTCTATTCTCGTTTAAAGTTGGGGATGATATTGGGATCGGACGTTACTTATCAATATATTGCCGATAAAACCGGTGTTCCACGCGATACCAATTTGGATTCGCCGTATAACACCAGACGCTTTGGCGGCTTGCCGCCTGGACCGATTGCTTCGCCGGGGTTGTCAGCATTGCTGGCGGTAGCAAATCCAGCAAGTGGCGACTATCTTTATTTCTTGGCGGGCGACGATGACAAGGTATATTTTGCGAAGACTTTGGCAGAACACGAAGCTAATATTATCAATCATTGTGCAGTGAAATGCTCTACGCCATAAATTGACACACACGTCAATTTTTAGTACAATAAGCACTGGCACATTCGACATTATTTTTTGATATTTAAGATTACTCTTGTAAAAATACGAAAGAGGAGAAAACACTAATTCGTAACCCGATCACAATGAGCAAAGCTCTGGGATCAAACATAGGCGTCAAGCCGTTAGCTGCCGCGAAGCGTGGTTTTAAGCGGCTTTCGAGAGGAAAATTGTCGGTAGCGGCAGTCTATTTTGGTGCGTTTGCGCTATTAGTGGTAATCGTTTCGGTTGGTTATTATCGTCCAAACTCTTCACCAGAGGAAGTTGGCGCTACTGGTACCAACTCAAACGCCGTACAACAAGTTGACCAAGCCTCAATTGATGATGTATTGGCAACTGGCGTAGCTGCAACTGTGGCGCAATCGGCAAATTTGCCCATTGCCACTTCTGTAGCTAACTTAGCTGTCTCGGCCGAAGCAAAAAGTGCCTTTGTCCAAACTGACAGTATTAGCTCGACAAAACCCCAGATTATTAGCTCGACCGAAGAAAACCGTGCTGTTATTAGCTACACCATCAAGGCGGGTGACACTATCGCGTCTCTGGCGAAAAAATACAAAATATCGGCGCAGACTATCAAGTGGGCTAACGATATGACATCTGACGCGCTAGCTGCCGGTGACGTACTGAGGATTTTACCGATTAATGGCACCCTTTATTCAGTTAAATCGGGAGATTCAATCGATTCAATTGCTAAAAAATACAAAGTTGACAAGACACGATTGGTTGTCTATAACGACCTTGATGTAAGCGGTTTAAAATCAAATAAAAGCATAATTTTGCCAGATGGCATATTGCCAGAGACCGAGCGACCTGGATACGTTGCGCCAGTGGTTGTTAATTATTACGCGGGTATTGGATCGGGATTCGGTGGTCGTACCTGGTATATTGCGACTGGAACAGCTTCTGGGCCTTATGCTTACGGTAACTGTACGCTTTACGCCTACAATCGTCGCGTACAACTAGGCTTGGCTGCAAGCAGTCAGTGGGGTAATGCCAGCTCTTGGGCATATATGGCTGGCGCTTCAGGATTATTAGTTAACAACTCACCTTCGGTTGGTGCGATTATACAGAACGGTGGTGGTCTTGGGCACGTTGGTATCGTTGAGGAATTATTGCCAAACGGTGATATTAGTATTAGCGAGATGAATGCCTATGTTCCTGGTGGTGGCTGGAATATCGTGTCAGGCCGCATCGTGCAGGCTGGTAACGTTGGAAATTATTTGTATATTCATTAAAATCTAAAAACACATTAGTAAATCGCCTCTGTTAAAACTGGGGCGATTTTGATATAATATACATATATGTTTGTCGATACCGCCAAAGTATTTGTAAGTGCAGGCAAGGGCGGCAACGGTGCCGTCAGTTTTCGACGTGAGAAATATATCTCTAAGGGTGGTCCAGATGGTGGTATTGGTGGTGATGGCGGCAACGTTATTTTTATTGCCGATGGTGGACTAAACACTTTAATTGATTTTCGTTTCAAGCCAGAACTAAAGGCCAAAGCTGGTCAAGACGGTGCAGACCGCGACAAGCACGGTGCTAATGGTGATTCTTTGCGTATTAAAGTACCTGTCGGTACAATCGTCAGACGCGACGGCAAAATTATTGCTGATTTAACCCAGGATGGACAAGAGGCAATTATTGCCAAAGGTGGCGAAGGTGGCTCGGGTAACGCTCACTTTAAAAGCTCGACCAGACAGGCGCCAAGAATATCTGAAAAAGGCGAACCAGGCGAGATTTTTGAGGCCGAACTAGAGCTAAAACTATTAGCTGACGTTGGATTGGTTGGCTTTCCAAATGCCGGCAAATCGACTTTTTTGTCAGTTGTCAGTAATGCTCGTCCCGAGATTGCGGACTATGCCTTTACTACACTGACACCTAATCTTGGCGTGGCTGATGTTGATGATGGCAGTTTGTTGATTGCTGATATTCCTGGACTGATTGAAGGCGCCAGCGAAGGCAAGGGCCTTGGCGATGCATTCCTGAGGCATATTGAACGAACAGCAGTCTTGCTACATTTAATTGATGCCTATACTGATGATGTGGCTGCGGCATATAAAATTATTAGAACCGAGCTTTCGAATTATAACTTGGATGTATCCGACCGTCCCGAGATTATCGCCTTGACTAAAATTGATGGTCTAGATGATGAAATTATCCAAATGCAAGTTGATGCCCTAAAAGCAGTTGCTGGTGATACGCCAGTCTTTGCTATTTCATCGAGTGCCCATAAAGGTTTGACTGAAGTATTGCGTGCACTAAAACAAAAAGTTGATGGAGTTCGCCAGATTGAGGGAATCATCGAAGATGACGAGGAAGAATACGAAACAATCTCATTGGGTCGCGACAAGACGGCTGCTGCTTGGATTGTAAACCGCCTGGAAGAAGAAAATGGACTAATTTTTGAAGTAACTGGCGAAAAGATTGAAAAATTCGCCATTCGAACTGATTTTTCAAATTACGAAGGCGTCAATCGACTTCGCGATATCATGAAACGTATGGGCATTGCTCATGAGTTACGCCGTCGTGGCGCCGAAGGTGACAGCATTGTCCGCATCGGCAACAATGAGTTTACTTTATTAGAGCAGTAGCGTTCTAACTTGTTCGGTCACTCCGTATATTGTCTCCATGAAACGGCTTCGCTCCGGGTTCGAACAAGAGCCCCGGCGTCTTGTCGAACTCGGGCTGCAGATGTCTCATGAACCCAACATCCGGATCGCCCTCTTTCGCTTACAGACAGCAACAGATGTTAAATGCTATAATTAAACTAATGTCTAAAACATTCTTATTTTACGATTTAGAAACTAGTGGGTTGAACGCGCGTGAGGCGAGGATTATGCAATTTGCTGGTATTCGAACTGATATGGATTTGAATCCAATTGGTGAACCGATTAATGTACTCGTTAAACTAAATGACGATATTTTGCCGAGTCCTGAGGCATTGATGGTTACGGGTATTACACCGCAACAAACGATTGAAGGTGGTTATACTGAGGCTGAATTTTCTAGAATGTTGTCGAGTGATGTGTTTACGCCGGATACAATTACAGTTGGTTTTAATAATATTCGTTTTGATGATGAATTTGTGCGACATCTATTTTGGCGCAACTTTTTTGATCCTTACGAATGGAGCTATAGGGATGGCAGGTCGCGTTGGGATGTTTTGGATCTAGTTCGCATAACCAGGGCTTTGAGGCCCGAAGGTATTAAATGGCCGATTGACGACAAAGGCGCGGCAACTAATCGACTAGAGCTAATTGCCAGTGTTAACGGTATAAATCATGTTAAAGCACACGATGCTTTAAGTGATGTTGAGGCATTGATTTCTGTTGCAAAATTAATTAAAACCAAACAACCGCAATTATTTGAATACTTGTTAAAAATGCGTGACAAAAACGAAGTCAAAAAACTGGTGAACTTGGACTACAAGCAACCATTTGTTTATTCTAGTGGCAGGTATGATGCTGCGCACAACAAAACTACCGTAGCTTTTCCACTGACTGCTGGCAAAAACGGAAACGTAATTGTCTATGACTTGCGCTATGACCCAACGCCATTTGCCAAAATGAGCGTCAAGGAATTGTCCAAGATTGCCTATGCATCGTGGGAAGAGCGCCAAGCTGACAACTTTGTAAAATTGCCAGTCAAGGAGTTGCAGTACAATCGTGCACCGGCAGTTGCACCGATTGGTGTGCTTGGTCAGAGTGACGGATGGGGTAAGATTCAATTAACTGAAGCCGAAGTTACAAAAAATAAAGGAACATTATTAGCTTTGCCGGCATTTGCTGAAAACATCAGAACGGTTTTTGAATCACGCGAAGAGTTTAAAAAATCAGCTGACCCAGAATTGCAGCTGTACGATGGTTTTGTGCCTGACATAGATAAAATGCGAATTGAAAAAGTCAGGAATTTGGATCAGTCTGGTCTGGCTGACTTTTACCCAAATTTTGTTGACGAAAGGCTGGACGGATTATTATTGCACTATAAAGCTCGCAATTATCCAGGAAGCTTGGCTAAAGAAGAGGTCGAGGTTTGGGACAAATGGCGATCAGAAAAAATCATGGCTCAAATGCCAGCTTTCTCGAAGTCATTACAAAAGCTTTCTACTCAAGCTGATTTGGACAACGAAAAGACATTTATATTGCAAGAATTACAGTTGTGGGCTGAAAGTATTATGCCTGTTGAGGTTGGCGAGTAGAGCGTTTTGGCTTGGCACTAAGGATACTATATTTTCGGATTGTTGGTGTAACAAAGCCCCAATAAATTACCATCCCGCCCAGGATTGCCATCAACACCATCATCTGAGTCGGCGTAAAACTGATATTGGTACCAGGTATGATTCCAGCCAGCAAAAATAATACCAAAGAATATCCGAATTGATTTGAATTTAGAATTAAAACGGTGCCCAGTAAGGCGACGGTAATTATAACTGTCTTTTTCATGGTTAGTATCAAAAATATACTACACTAAAACATACTTAAGCAACTATAAGCGTTATGTGTCAAGTAATAATCTGATTAGATAAACGAACAATAAGTTGAATTTTGGATTACGATATTATTTTTTGTTGCCAAGGTATTTGTTTTTGATTGTAATTGACATATAACTGGCGCCAATCATGAATAGACCAGCCAAAACTAGCGCAAGTGGCCAGCCTAGCCCTGATGAGAAGTATTCAGAGGTAATCTTTAGGATGTATATCATCAAGAATATCGTTCCCAAAGCCAAAACGGATTTGCTTTTTATGTAAACACTGACATATAGCGCGCCAAAGATGAGTCCTGGGTATATTAACTCCCAGAATGCGTCTTGATTTGGGCTAAATCCGCCCAAAGTCATTGTCGAGCTTAGGATTGCGATAGTGCCGATTCCGTAAAGAAAGTCAGAAATAGGTGACAATTTATTTTTTGAAAAACTATAGCCAATTAGTGCATAGCTAATGCCAGCAATTAGAATTCGATACATGTAGGATTGCCATGTATTTAAGTCAGGACTATCTCCTATCATGAGTCCAAGAAAACTGAAATAAAACCATGTTCCAAAAAATACACTAAATAGTATAAATATGGTTCTTTTAAATATAAAGTATGATGCGATATATACGGCTATTAAGATGGCAGATATAAGGCTGAGAACCCCGTTTTCTCCGATATCCATTCCGGCGGCATCGAAAGCTACCAATAGGCCTATGGGTATAGTTAGCGATGATATTAAAAAGAAGGCGTTGCTGACAGATTTTGTTGACTCTTTAGAATTAAGCAAGACGCCCGCGTAATAAGCCGCCACTCCCGAGCCAAGCGTTGCTAGTATCCGGGTGAAATCGCTTAGTTCTGACCAGTTCTGTGCTATTAAAATTACAATCCCCAAAAAGACAATACCGCCGCCAATATAATACATGACTTCGGTTATGCCAACGCTTTTATGACGGTTTTGAACATCAGTGCTGATGCCTTTACCGGAATCGTAAGCGGCGTCGAGTTCGTCTTTTGTGACAATGTTTTGCTCGGCCAGCCTTTTTATGTACGCCAATATGTCAGATTTTGTTGCCATACTATTTATTTACCCATCCCAAGAATCGGAAATTATAATATGAACTTTCGTTTAATTTTATGTCATTTAGTTTTTTGCTAGAATTACCATTTTTTATGTAAAAATTATCGTGACCGCTCGAACTGTAATAAAACGGGAAGAATCCGCCACTACTTTCACCATTAACTACACTAAACCCGTCTAAAGATTCTGTATTGCTGCTTAGGCTGAATGACGATGCGGTGTCGTATGAAATTTCTTGGCTTTTGTCTGACTTGACATCATACAGGTACAATTTACTTGGACCCTGCTCGGATCTGCTGTAGTAATCGCTGTTAGCCTCAGACGTTAAACGATTGTTTATCACGACATATCTGGCCGAGTTGTAATATGAGTCTATTGTATAAACAAAATTATATTGAGGTTTGATGAAAAGTGCGGGCAAATAAATACTGGCGGCGACAAAAATAATCATCAGAATCGGAATTGATATGCCGGCTATTAGTGTTATGTGTTGTTTGAGGAACGCACTTAAGTTTATTTTTTTCATATCTAGATTTTACCACATAACAATGCGTGATGTATCGGTCTGGCAATAATGGCAAAAAAAGCGTATAATACTTGGGTTATGTCAGAGGTAATTAAAGTAGTTGGTGCCCGAGAGCACAACCTAAAAAACATCAATGTCGAAATTCCTAGGGACAAATTGGTGGTTATTACTGGTTTGTCTGGTTCGGGCAAATCGTCACTAGCTTTTGATACTATTTATGCTGAGGGTCAACGCCGTTACGTTGAAAGCTTGTCCAGTTATGCCAGGCAATTTTTGGGCATGATGGAAAAACCAGATGTTGATTATATCGAAGGTCTCAGTCCGGCAATCAGCATCGACCAAAAGTCCACCAGCCGTAATCCGCGCAGTACAGTTGCGACGGTAACTGAAATCTATGACTACTTGCGTCTGCTGTTCGCCCGTATTGGGGTGCCTCACTGTCCAGTTTGCGGCAAGCCAGTAACCAGGCGCACATCAGAAACAATTATTGATGAAATTATGAAAATGCCCGATGGCGCCAAGATTATGATTTTAGCACCAGTCGTAAAAGACAAAAAAGGCGAGCATGCGCATATTTCTGAGCAATATACCCGTTTGGGGTTTGCTAGGGTGCGAGTTGACGGCGTAGTTTATGCGTTGGACGAGTTTCCTGACCTTGATAAAAAATACAAACACAGTATCGAAATAGTAGTTGACCGAATTGCGATTTCGGCTGATATGACCGGTCGAGTAACTCAGTCGGTCGAGCAAGCGCTCGAGATGGCTGATGGAATTGTTGAGATATTTAATGTTGATGACAACACACTTGCGGCCTATAGCCAACGTTATGCATGTTTGGATCATCCAAACGAAGATATCCCCGAGTTGGAGCCGCGACTGTTTAGCTTTAATGCTCCACAAGGCGCTTGTCCGGTTTGTACGGGTCTTGGCAGCCGTCTAGAAGTTGATCCTGAATTGGTGTTCAATCCTAATCTAACGATTGCTGAAGGGGCCATAAGGCCGTATAACCGTGTAAATAGTGACGCTTGGTATATGAAGCGATTGGCGAAGGTTGCCGAAGCACATGGTTTTAGCATCAAGACGCCAGTCGGCGAATTATCCGAAGACCAACTTAACAAAATTTTGTATGGTACCGGGGACCAAAAATATACAGTCGAATTGGGCAGTGGACGCGAGTATGATTCAGCTTACGAAGGCGTGATTCCAAATTTAGAGCGTCGCCACAAAGAAACCGACAGTGAGTTTATGCGTCGTGATATTGAACGTTTTATGCGCGAGCGTCAGTGCTATACCTGTAAGGGCGCCCGTTTGAAACCAGTGGTTTTAGCGGTTACGATTCATGGTATGAATATTATGGATATTTGTAGTCTTGATATCGACAATGCATTGGACTTATTCGAAAACAAACTTAGCTTAGACGACAAAGAATCATTTATAGCAAAACAAATCGTCAAAGAAATTTTGGCGCGACTTGGCTTTATGAAAAACGTTGGCTTAGGTTATATCGAGCTTGGACGAGCTGCAAATACTTTATCAGGTGGTGAGGCGCAGCGAATCCGATTGGCGACTCAAATTGGTTCGGGCTTGCAAGGCGTTTTGTATGTTTTGGATGAGCCTTCGATTGGTTTGCATCAACGTGATAATGGACGCCTAATCGAGACTTTGCAACACTTACGTGATTTGGGCAATACCGTAATTGTAGTCGAACACGACGAAGACACGATTCGCCATGCTGATTATTTGCTGGATATTGGTCCAGGTGCTGGCGAACTGGGTGGTAATGTAATTGCGTCCGGTACACCCGAAGAAGTTGCAGCAAATGCAAACAGTATAACCGGACGATATTTAAGCGGTATCGACAAAATAGCCATTCCAAAAAAATATCGATCAATTAATGTTGATAGAAAAATTATCGTTCGCGGAGCGCGCGAAAATAATCTAAAAAATATAGATGTTGAATTTCCACTTGGCGTTATGACGGTAGTTAGTGGAGTTAGTGGTAGTGGCAAATCAACACTTGTAAACGACATTTTGGCAAAAGAATTGTCAGCGCGCCTGCACAGGTCGCAAGTTGTACCTGGCAAACACGATAATATTGAGGGTATTAACTTGCTCGATAAGGTAATCGTTATTGATCAATCAGCAATCGGTCGTACTCCACGGTCTAACCCAGCAACCTACACGGGCGTATTTACTCAGATTCGTGATTTGTTTGCATCAACTCCCGAAGCCAATGTTCGCGGTTACAAAGCTGGTCGTTTTAGCTTTAACGTCAAAGGTGGTCGTTGCGAAAATTGTCAAGGCGACGGTGTTATCAAGATTGAAATGCACTTTTTGCCAGACGTCTATGTGACCTGTGATGTTTGTAAGGGCAAACGATATAATCGCGAAGCGCTTGAAATTAAATATAAGGGCGCCACAATTAGTGATGTTTTGGACATGACTGTCGAGCATGCGGCCAAGTTTTTCGAGAACGTTCCGGCAATAGCTAAAAAACTCGATACATTGGTTGAGGTTGGTTTGGGATATATCAAATTAGGTCAACCAGCTACGACTTTTAGCGGAGGTGAGGCGCAACGTATTAAATTAGCCAGTGAGCTGTCTAGGCGGGCGACTGGAAAAACCTTGTATATTTTGGATGAGCCTACCACTGGTCTTCATAGTGATGATGTAAAAAGGCTGCTGGCTATTTTGCAAAGATTAGTCGAAGGCGGCAATAGCATGGTGGTTATTGAACATAATTTGGATGTTATCAAGACAGCTGACTATGTAATTGATATGGGGCCCGAAGGTGGACTGGGCGGCGGCATCGTTGTCGCCAGCGGTACCCCGAAAGATATTGCCAAAAGCAGCAATTCGTTTACTGGTATATATCTTAGTAAATTACTTTAGTTTATTGAAACGTTTGATTGCTTGTCTATCAATACAAATGATGGCTGCAACTATCATTAAACCAAGTCCAACCGACGCAATAATATCAGTTAGCCAGTGGTAGCCAAGATAAAGCCGGCTAGAAGCCATTATGATTGTGCCAATTGCAGCTATTAATAACCAGGTAATAATTCGGGCTTTGGTCGGTTTTCTAGAGTATATCAAGTATCCAAGTACTAGTAAAAACACCCCCATACCAATGGTGTGCCAAGAGGGGAATGAGTAACCTTGCTCTAATGGAGCAATCATATCAAATTGTGGGGGACGCCCGTTGGCGGTCAAAAGCTTTATAATTGTAGAAAAAACGACGGTGATACCTATCGATATAACCAAAAGTGATGGTCGCCATAACTCTCGTTTATAAACTGCCCATACTCCCGTAATGATTCCCGCCAGCACTAAAAAGTTTAAAGGATTTAGTGTGGTTGTGATGGATATCATAAAATCTGTTAGCAGTGGTGAACGTTGACTTATCATCCAATCCAACAGAGGTTGATTTAAGGCGCCAAATAAAATGTTGTAGCGCATGCTGAAAAAGGCTATATTGAAAATAATTATTCCGACCAACAAAATAATCAGCGTTAGTGTCTGATAATTTTTAACGTTCCAGGGTTTTTTGTTCGATAATTTATTTTCCACCCAATAGCACCTTATTTCTTAAAGATTTGTTTTTTGATAGTTGACCAGATTATTTGTCGTCTATTTTTGTCTTTTAAGATGTCATATAATCCAGGTGCGACCGAAGCGGAAACAATTACGACTATAATTGGCAGTAGCACTGTATCCACGTCTATGCCTAAATCATGCAAAAACTTGCCTAAAAAGAATCCCATGTATGTAACACCGGCGGCCCACATAGCAGCTCCGACTATGTTAAATAAAAAAAATGTTTTGTGATTCATCTTGGCTATTCCGGCGATAAATGGCACAAATGTTCGTACGATTGGAACAAATCTAGCTATGATGATTGTTTTGCCACCGTATTTATTATAAAAATCCTGAGCTTTTTTAACGTTCTCTTGTTTAAATAATAGGGAATCTGGACGATTAAACAATCTTGGTCCAAACTTTTTACCTATACTATAACCCGTGTTATCACCAATTACCGCGGCTGCAAATAGTACGGCAATCGCCAGATGTATGTTTAGGTCTAGCTGAAAAGTATTTGTACCCTGAATTAATATTCCAAGAGTAAAAAGAACACTGTCGCCAGGTAGGAAAAATCCAATCAAAAGACCGCTTTCGGCAAAAACAATAAAAGCTACCAAAAGCAAGGCCGCTAACGGCCCGGCAGTTTGCGAAAACTGTACTAAATCAAATCCAGGAATCATACTTAATATATATTCTACCACGGTGGCGATTTAAATGTTATAATGTGTAAAGCAGTTATGAATAATAGAACTGGGAGATAAGGATTAATCGTGAACGAGATTTCATTAAAATTAGACAAACGAGTCGCAGAAGGCAAAAAATTAGCCAAATTGCGCGACGAAGGATATGTGCCGAGTGTCGTCTATGGCGGGCAAAACGTTCCAACTATGACGCAGTCACGAGTTGTCGAAACAACCAAAGTTGTTAAGGCAGCCGGTAAACACACGCCAGTTCACCTAGTGGTTGACGGCAATAAAAAACTGGCAATTATCAAGGATGTTGATGTTGACCCCGTAAGGCACACAGTGCGACACATTGCATTTCACACAATCAATCAAAACGACGTTATTACGACTGAAGTACCGATTGTGTTGGTTGGTCAGGGCGAAAGCGCTGCTGAACGTGCCGGATTGGTTATTTTGCAAGCACTTGACTCAATTGAAGTCAAAGCAAAGCCAGCTCATTTGCCAGAATCGATAATTCTTTCAATTGCAGGTCTTGCAACCGAAGACGATGCATTGATGGTTTCAGATATCGTATTACCAGAAGGCGTCGCTTTTGCCGATGTCGATCAGGATATGGAATTAGTCATTGCTAATGTTTACGAGCCAAGCTCATTGGCCGCCGAGAATGAGGCAGCTGGTGGTGAAGCTACGGACGTTAGTGAAGTTGAGTCAGAAAAGGGTGCTGCCGAATCTGCAACCGAGGCTCCTGCCGAAGCTGCAAAATCAGAAGCAGAAACTAAGTAATAGTCCAATTAGTAAAACTCCGCCTACACCAGGCGGAGTTTTTATTTGATGAAATTGCCTGTTTGGTGTGACCAAAGCTGCGCATAGACGCCATCAAGTTTTATTAACTCGCTATGAGATCCTTGTTCGACGACTTTGCCGCTATCCAGCACAATAATTCGGTCTAATTTGGATATGGTTGACAAACGATGAGCAATTACAATGCTGGTTCGGCCCTTCATTAATTTCGTAATCGCTTCTTGAATCAAACGCTCGTTTTCGCTATCAAGTGCTGAGGTGGCTTCGTCAAGAACCAAGATTGGTGCGTCCTTTAAGATGGCACGGGCAATAGCGATTCGCTGACGCTGGCCACCTGATAGTTTAATGCCACGTTCACCGACTACTGTGTCGAATCCTCTCGGCAATTTTTCAATAAACTCTAATGCATTGGCTTGTTTTGATACCTCACGAATTTTTTCTTCGCTTGCATTGGCGTCACTATATCCAATGTTCTCTCGCAAAGTCCGGTGAAAAAGCATTGGTTCTTGCGGCACATATGCGATAGCGCTTCGCAAATCTCTTTGGCGGATAGATGTGATATCTTGGCCATCAATTAGGATTTGGCCTTTATCGACATCATTAAAGCGCAATAGCAACCTGGTTAGGCTGGTTTTGCCAGATCCGGACTTGCCGACAATGCCTATTTGTTCGCCAGGTTTTACTGTCAACGTAAAATCGTTAAACAAGTTTTGTTTGTCGTCGTCGTGCATAAAACAGACGTTTCTAAACTCGATTTTGCCGCGTTTGATATTGAAAAGCTGGGGTTTTATTGGGTCTTTTAATTCAATAGATTCGTCCAGCGTAGCAATCATTGGGCTGGCGTCACCAACAATGCGCAGGTAAGACCTGGTTGCATTAGAAACCGTCCAAAGTTCATCAACGACATTAATGGTGTAGCTGACGACCAAGTAAATTGCTGCAATATTTGCTAAATGATATTGAGTAGCAAGTATCGCTGCCGTAAAGGCGCTAAGGTTCATGACGGTCATTAACAATCCGAATGAACTGGTAATCAACAACACTCCCTTCATCTCGGACTGCAAAGTATCACGCCAAGCGTTGATGTGCTTTTGATATTGTTTCAACTCTATTTTTTCTTTGGCAAAAGCTTTGACGGCAGTAATATTACCAATAATGTCGGCAAAATGGGCAGTCATGGTGCTTGATTTTTCGGCGACATCACGACTAATTGGCGCAATCGAAGTTTGTGATTTGATCATAATATAGATGACGATACATGACAAAACGGCCAGTGCAACGGCGTATTGCCAAAGTATAAAGCTTAGGGCAATACAGACCGAAATGACAGTTGTTACTATTGGTATTACTAAAAATATCATAGTATCCCAAAAACGCTCAACTGAACCCGTTAGCTTGTTTGCGTCAGACACTATGCCGCCGCTCATTCGATTACTGTGATAGCTAAGACTTTTTGAGCTGAGGCGGGCAAAGATTTTTTTAGCGACTGATGCCTGCATTTTAGTTTCGACAATGTATGCCATAGCTATGGTGGTGCGAGATATAATAACGTCGCCAATTATCAAAACGGCTGCATAGCCAATCAGTAAACCAACACTACTGTCTATCGTTGCTTCACCGTTTGCAATTTGCGCAAGTAATTGCGATACGAAAATCGGTGCAACGGCAGTTGTTAGGGTGGCATAAACAACCTGCGACAATATCATTGCCCAGCTAAGGACTGGTGATACGTGCCAAAGGTCGAATAAAAATCCGACTACACGTTTTGGTGAAATTTGTTTTTTCATAAAATCCTTCTTTTGACGGCGTTTGTTTTAGTCCCACCACCCCAAAGGAGAATAACCCCGAAAAAGAGTGTCGATCTCGCCGCCGAGACCACAATATTTAAATTATAATATAATATTCAACATATTGCAAGCACGATAATCTTATAGATGCACTAAAGTTGTATAATATAGATACATGAATAATAAGTTGCAGGATAAATTAAAGACATTGCCACTTACGCCTGGAGTTTACTTTCACAAGGATAAAACTGGCGAGATTATTTATGTTGGCAAAGCGGCTATTTTAAAAAACCGAGTCAAACAATATTTTCAGAGCCAGCGCGATATGGATGTCAAAACGCTGGCACTTGTTGCAGAAATTGTCGATACCGATTGGATTGAAACCGAAAGCGAGATTGACGCGTTATTCTTAGAGGCCGAGATGGTCAAGCGCTACATGCCACGATATAATATCCTGCTTCGGGACGATAAATCGCTGATGTACGTAAGGATTGACATGAAGAGTGACTGGCCCTACGTAAGTTTTACGCGCCATCCGCTGGACGACAAGGCCGAATACTACGGACCATTTTATAATGGCTTTGCTTTGAAAAAAGCTCTAAGGTATTTGCGCCAAGTTTTTCCGTATTATGTAAAATTTCCTGGGTTCAACCCAGGAAGTGGTCGGGCTGATTTGGATATGCATCTGGGCTTGTCGCCTAGCGGTATGACGCAACTAGAATATAAGACTAATTTAAAAAAGTTAATTAGTTATGTTAAAGGCAACCGCAAAGACATAACGCGCGAGCTTGAACGTGATATGATGACGGCTGCAGAAAACCAAAATTTCGAATTGGCTGCTAACCTTCGCAACAAACTTCAAAATCTGCGTGAATTGCAGCGGCGAGTAATGTTTGGCGACAAAGAGTTTTTGGATATCAGTAAGGACCAGGCTTTATCTGACATTAGGGATTTATTTAATCTTGAAAAAATACCGGCAAGGATTGAAGGCTATGACATCTCGCATGTTGCGGGCAGCAATGTGGTTGCAAGTATGGTGGTGTTCAAAAACGGTGTTAGCGCCAGGGATGAATATCGCAAGTTTAAGATTACAGTTGACAAGAATGACGATTTTTTCAATATGAATGAGGCATTAACGCGCCGACTAAGCGAAAGAAATCTGACGTCATGGGGCAAGCCGAATTTGGTGTTAATTGACGGCGGCAAAGGGCAACTTGACGCGGCTTTAAAAGCACGGGCAGAAAAAGGTTGTGACGGGATACCGTTTATAGGTCTTTCCAAGCGCGACGAGCAAATTGTTATCGCTAGCCCTAAAAAACATACAATAAAACAAAAACAAACTTTGCGAGGATTAACCTTGCAAAGTGAAAAATTAAAAGAGCTTGGCGGGTATGCCGATATATCGGATAATTTTACGATTATAAATCTACCGAAATCATCACATATCATCAAATTGTTGCAGCGAATTCGCGATGAGTCACATCGTTTTGCGGTCAGTTACCACACATCTCTCAGGTCAAAAAAACAGACCGCCAGCCAAATTGACAGTATTCCTGGCATTGGTCCAAAGACGCGCTCGAAATTAATACGAAAATTTGGCAGTATTAAGAATCTAAAAAATATATCCGAGTCCGAACTTACTGAAATAATTGGTGCAAGCAAGGCAAAGCTTATTTCAGAAAGCCTATAGAAGACATAATCGTTATGCTATAATCACATTAAATTCAATGATTATGAAATGCTATTATTCCAAAGGCGGGGAACAGCGCGCGCATAGATCGGCGGGCTACACACTTATAGAGGTCGTAATCGTCATTGCTATAATTGGTATTATCTCAACAATCAGCTATATCAGCTATGACAACTACAGGCACAATTTGGTGGTGTCGTCGTTAAAAAGTGATTTAAATGGCGTTGCATCTGCCATGGAAGGTGAAAGAAATTTTGGAAGTAATGGCTATCCTATTGCGATTCCGTCCACATTTACCCCCAGCCATAATATATCTTTAACTGGCGGCAGCACTGATTCTGGTGAGACTTATTGTGTTGATGCTGTCAGTTCCGAAGAACCAACACTGCATTACCATATAGATTCTTTAACGGCTTCGCAGGGTGCCCAGCTCGGGACTTGTGCCGACTAACTCCCCGGCTGCGATAATACAGGTCAATTGCTATTAATGTCGATACAATTATAGTGGCGATGGCGGTTAGGGCATTTGCGGGCAGCGGAATGTATATGACGGACTAAAATGATACCTCGTCCCAAAGTGATGTTTGTGCTACAATTAGGTTAATATATGAGTAGTTTTTTGTTAAGTTTCTCTGTAAGGTGGTTAGTCAACTCACTGGGTTTGTGGATGGCTTACCAATTGCTTGGTGACGGGTATGGAAGCATAGAGGTTAATACTAGCATCTCCGTCTTTTTGCTGGCTGGATTTGTCTTTTCGCTTATCAACAGTATCCTAAAGCCAGTTATTGTTATTCTTTCTTTACCAGCAATATTGTTGACGTTAGGCCTGTTTATGCTGGTCGTCAATGGTCTAATGGTATATATTTCGCTCAAGATAGCACCTGGTATTTCGATGACATTCTTTAACTCGATATTGACTGGAATTATCCTGAGTCTGTTAAACTATATAATAAGTACAACTTTGTTGGTAAGGCCTAGTAGCGCCAGTTAGGAATAAGATGAACCTAGATAATATTTTGCAAATTACTACAGTAGCTTCAGCCATTCTGATGGTTTTAGCCATCTTGCTTCAACAACGAGGCGCATCATTGGGTGCTGGATTTGGCAGCAGTGGTGAGCTTTATACTACTCGTCGCGGTATCGACAAGAGTCTATTCGAAACAACTATCGTTCTGGCCGTAATATTCGTATTGTCGATATTAGCTGGGCTGATTTTGCCCTCTATTCAATAGGCTAAATCTATGGCAGATGATAACCGCGAAAAATGGTATCGGTCGCCGATAACCAATATAAACAAACGAGCTTTGACAAAGCGTATGCGCAAAGTCGAAGACGCGACGGTTCGTCATGCTCACAAGTTTATTATCAAGCGTTGGAGTAATGTTATTGAAGTCCAGAAACGCATTATTTTATGGGTTATTACGGTTGCTTTATTAATCTTGGCAACTGGCTTTCAATTAATGTGGTATCAGCAAAGTTATCGAACAAGTGCCGATGCTAATAATGGTACATATGCCGAAGCAGTTTTGGGGCCGATTAATACTCTTAACCCACTTTATGCCAGCTCAAGCGCCGAACAATCGGCTAGCTACCTGATGTTTTCAAGCTTATTAAGGTACGACAAAACTGGTCATTTAAACAATGATTTGGTAAAAAATATATCAGTCGATAAAACACACACACAATATACTATCAATGTACGTTCGGATGTGAAATGGCATGACGGAGAAAAGCTGACGGCGAGTGACATAGCTTTTACGGTTGGAGTAATGCAAAATCCAAACACGCGAACTTCGTATGCCGGTTGGAGTGACGTTTCAGTAAAGGTGATTAATGATACGACGCTTGTATTTAAGCTATCATCGCCATATGCAGCATTTGAACATGCGCTGACCTTTCCAGTTATTCCAGAACATATGCTAAAGGATATTGCGCCGGGCAAGATTCGCGAAAACACTTTTAGCCAAAACCCAATTGGTAGTGGGCCGTTTGCCCTAAGGTTGGTTCAGGATGTTGATACAAAATCTAGCAGAAAAGTCATTTATATGGTTAGAAACGATGAATATTATGCTGGCAAGGCAGACTTAGCGCGTTTTCAGTTGCACGTCTTTGAATCAAACGATGCAATAGTTAACGCACTTTCTCAAAACGAGGTAAATGCAGCCGCTGACATATTGCCAACTGATATAAATAGAGTTGATAATAATCGTTATGTCGTGGTATCAAAACCGATCCAAAGTGGTGTTTATGCCATTATTAATGTAAAAAGTCAGTTTATGCGCGATGCTAATATTCGGACGGCTTTGCGATTGGCAACCGACACCAAGGCGATACGTGAAAAATTACCCGAAAACACGCCAGACTTATATCTGCCGTTTACCAACGATCAATTATCAGGTGCTGCATTAACAGAGCCAAAATTTGATTTAAGTAAGGCTAAAAAAACACTTGATAGTATTGGTTGGAAAATAGGCGCAAACGGCATTCGTCAAAAGTCCGGCAAAGATTTAAAAATTTCCGTTGTTACCCTAAAGGATGGTGAATTCGAGCGTGTGCTTGGAACCCTATCTGGACAATGGCGTTCGCTTGGAATTGAAGTAGAAACAAAAGTTGTAGATCCAAATGACGTATCCCAGAATGTAGCTCAGTCTGTGTTGCAACCACGAAATTACGACGTATTATTGTATCGATTAAACATTGGTGCTGATCCCGACGTCTATGCTTATTGGCATTCATCACAAACTGGTTCTGATGGTTCAAACTTCTCGAACTATTCAAATATTATCAGTGATGACGCTCTATCGTCGGCGAGATCAAGAACAGAGCCTGAACTTAGAAACGCAAAATATTTAACCTTTGCTCGTCAATGGCTGAACGATATTCCGGCAATCGGTTTATATCAGTCAACTATGCAATATGTCTATAATAAAAAAATTAACTCACTTGATGAGGGAATTAACTTAATCTCGCCAGTCGATCGCTACAGTGATGTAATGGAATGGTCGGTTGGCAAACGAAACGTTTATAAGACGCCATAGGTAAGATAGAAGACTATCGGCTAAAGCCTACTTCGCCAACTAATAATGACAGTCATAGACTGTCATTATTAGTTGGTGCGCGCGAGAAGACTTGAACTTCCACGTCCTTGCGAACACTAGCACCTCAAGCTAGCCTGGCTACCAATTACAGCACGCGCGCATTCAGGGTACATTATAACCGAACTAACACTTTGGGTCTAGCCTTGCCAAATTAAGTTTCAATCTGTATAATCCCTAAGGTACGGGCGCTTAGCTCAGTTGGCTAGAGCATCTCGTTTACACCGAGAGGGTCGGGGGTTCGAGTCCCTCAGCGCCCACCAAATAAAAATCCCAGTCTTTATGACTGGAATTTTTATTTGATACGCCCTGAAGGTGCTCGAAGCCACGACCCAAGGGTCGGGGGTGAGGACCGCAAGTCTGCGGTCCGCAAGGCCGGAAGCCGGATGACGAACGTCACCAAAACCCTTTTTATTCCCCCTAAGCTTGAACATTTCACTGTTTTATGCTACAATCTACACAATTAAACCTTAAAGGAACCCGAGTAATCGGGAATATTTTTATGAAAGACCCAAAATACATTCGAAACGTAGCAATTATCGCCCATGTCGATCACGGCAAGACGACGTTGTTGGACGGTCTTTTAAAACAAAGTAATACCTTTAGGTTCAACCAGGCAGAGATGAGCCAGCATCTAATTATGGATAGCGGCGACCAAGAGCACGAACGTGGTATTACAATTACTGCAAAACAGACCTCGATTTATTACAAAGACTACAAAATCAACATTATCGATACCCCGGGACATGCTGATTTTAGCGGTGAAGTTGAGCGTACTCTTAACATGGCTGACGGCGTATTATTGATTGTTGATGCTCAAGAAGGCCCAATGCCTCAGACTAAATTCGTTTTATCAAAGGCGCTAGCACTTGGTTTAAAGACAGTTGTAGTCATTAATAAAATTGACAAACCTTCACGTCGAATTGACGAAGTTATTGATGAAGTTGCTGACTTGTTTTTGGAATTGGCGGTTGACGACAGCCAATTGCACTATCCGACATATTACGCAATCGCCCGACAAGAAAAATCTTGGAATGATTTCCCATCAAACATGGATGAAAAATCCGACCTTAACCCAATATTTGAGGCAATTATCAATGACATCCCGGCTCCAAACGTAAATACCGACGGCACTTTGCAGCTGATGGTCACATCGTTGCAATATGATTCTTTTCTTGGAAAATATGCTATTGGACGAATTAATCGCGGAAACATAAAAAAAGGCCAACCTATATCATTGATTGATCGCGAAGGTAATCAAACCAGCGCCCGCATTGACAAATTGTTCGGATACCGTGGTTTGACTCGTGAAGAAGTTGACGAGGCGATTGCTGGTGATATTGTGGCGCTGACTGGTATTGAAAAAGCTCGAATCGGCGATACTGTTGCCGATAAAGACAATCCAGAAGCCATGCCTCCAATCGAAGTTGAAGCACCAACTATTAGTATTTATCTAGGTCCAAACACCAGCCCAATGAAGGGCCGTGAAGGCGAATTCACGACATCTCGTCAAATTGGCGATAGGCTAAGGCGTGAGCTTGAAACCAACGTTAGCTTGCGTGTCGAAGACGACGGTATTGGCTTTAAGGTCTCAGGACGTGGTGAATTACACCTTTCGGTATTGATTGAAACTCTTAGGCGCGAAGGCTTTGAATTTGAAGTCGGTCGTCCTCAGGTTGTTACTATCCACGAAGATGGCATCGAAAAAGAGCCTATCGAAGAATTATTAGTTGAAGTTTCAAATGAATTTATGGGCATCGTCAGTCAAGAACTTGGCAAACGCCGAGCAAACTTGACTCATCAAGAGCAAACTAGCAGCGGCGCAATGCGAACGACTTATATTTTGCCAACTCGTGCACTGATTGGTTTGCGTAACCTTTTGTTGACTGATACCAAGGGCACCGTTATTATGAACAGCTTACCGCACGGTTATGCTCCGATAGGCCAAAAACTACAGAGAACTCGCAATGGCGTGTTGATTGCTTTTGAAAGTGGTACGACAACTCCTTATGCTCTCGAAGCTGCTGAAGCACGCGGTATATTGTTTGTTGGTCCAACGCGCGAAGTATATGCTGGAATGATTGTTGGTCAATACAATCGTGGTGAAGATCTTGAATTGAATGTCTGCAAAGCTAAACAATTGACAAATATGCGTTCAAAATCCAGCGATGGGACAGTACAGCTAACGCCATTTACTGATTTAAGTCTAGAGCAGTGCATCGACTTTATTGAAGACGATGAATTACTTGAAGTAACTCCAAAAAGTTTGCGTTTGCGTAAACGAATTCTTGATCCAAGCTTGCGCAAACGCGCTGCAAAAAACTAGATAGTTTTTTGTTCTTTCGTCATCCAGAGGCTAAGCAAAAAACAAATATTTGTCTCGGCGCCGCTGTGATAATTAACGCCTTTTTCATCAGATTCTGGGTGACCCGGTCTATCGATGCCATTATATGCTTTCAGTGTGGCGGGGTCGTACATTTTTCCGCCGGCTATATTATCGCCTTCAAACCACTTCATCCACAGATTAGCATATTCTAGATCATCTGGATTTTTGCTGATTTGGTAAGCAGCCATCCATGCCCAAACCATATACGCTGTATCAATTGGTTGTTGCTTAAAATCTGCTGGCTTTGATTCGCCCTTAGAAAACCAATCTTCATTACCAATCGGACCGCGGATGCGATCGATCGTGCAGCACTTTTCCAAAAACTCTAATGCTTTCCGGCCGAGTGTTTCGGCTTTTTTGTCGTCGGAAACCAAGGCATATCGCAACAATGCATATGGAACAATGCCATTGCCGTAGGTAATTGTCTCTTCTGGCCATAGCCAGTCATCAGATAGCCCTTCAAAGCGCTTCATTATATTTTCTGCAATAATGCTGGCTAAAATATCATCAATGTACACGGCACCCAAAAGTGCATAAACCGGCCCACGCAAAGACCGCATTGATAGCAAACTTGGGACAAGGGAATTAATAAATTCTTCGGCCTCTTCTTTTCGGTAATTTATTGATATCGCATATCCAAAGGCCCAGATAATTTGACCCATTGCGTCTTCTGATGCTGGTGCATTAATAAATTTGTGTTCATCAGTAGAAAAGCCGTACAAAATATTATCAATTTTTGATTTCAAAATATAGTCAAAAAGAACGTCGGCTTGATCCATCCTATTCAACGTCAGACAAAGCACTAATCCGCGTGTCGCATCGTCTAGGGCGTAACCCTCGCTGGCGATTGGTTTTATTCCGTCGGCATGTTGCCAAATGCCAAAGTCATCGAAGAGGCTATCGAAATAAGGTGTATTCATATTTGTCGGTATTTGGTAATTGGTTGATATTATTTAGCCATTATATCAATAAAACAACGCTGTGTGAATCTGACCGAAGTGGGGCGGTTGTAAAATGCCTCTTTCTTTGATATAATTACAACAGATACTTTTGAGTTTTTAACGTCAAGTAATCTTAGATATATGCGCAAAAACAATATTAATAGTCCAAATGGGCCATCTTCAAATACAAAACCATGCGTTAGCGTTGCGTACGTATCGTCGTACTTACCGCGCAGGTGTGGCATCGCTACATTCACGAATGACCTAGTGACTTCTATTGATAAGCTCCATAATTCCGATTGTGCCGATATTATTGCCATGACCGACAATGGGCAAAAATATGATTATTCTAACCGTGTAAAATTCGAGATAAACCAATTCAGTAGGTCGGACTATGACGAGGCGGCTGATTATATCAATAAATCGTCGGTTGACGCTGTCAGTTTGCAACACGAATTCGGTTTGCATACTGGTCCAAACAGGGGCAGCTCTAGCTGCTTGTCGTCTTGGGGCACGCCAAAATCTGGTATGGGGACGAGCAACAAAGTCGAGGATGATTTCTTTTTGCTCTCGATGATCGATCGGGTAGAGAAGCCGATAATAACAACCTTCCATACTGTGCTTGAATCACCTGATAGTCAGCAAATGTATATCGTACGAAAAATTGTCAAGAAATCAGCTATGATTGTGTCGATGTCCGAAACATCTCGTAAAATCTTGATTGATGCCTATGATTGTCCTGCTGAAAAGGTGGTGGTAATTTGTCACGGAGTGCCTGATTTTGAATTTGATAAAACTGCAAAATATCAAAAAAAGCTAGGCATAAAAGACGCTAACCCACTAGTGCTTGCGGCTGGTCTAATTGGTCCAGGTAAGGGTCTGGAATATACTATCGACGCGATGCCCGCCATCCTGAAGCAATCGCCATCTGCAAAATTATACATTGTTGGTCAGACTCACCCGGTCGTTTTAAAGAATGAGGGCGAAACGTACCGAAATAAATTAATTGATCTTATCGAAAAAAATAGAATATTCGACAGTGTGGTTTTTGTTAATGAATATTTGAGTGACGACAATTTGCACGATTATTTCCAAGCAGCGGACTTTTTTGTCACTTCATATTCCAGCGTACAGCAATCAACATCGGGCATGCTGTCTTGGGGATTGAGCGCTGGAAAAGTATGCGTGTCAACTCCTTATCAGCACGCTAAGGAGCTGTTATCGGACGGATCTGGAATACTAGTGCCCCAGGACATGCCAGCTCGCGCAATTGGCGACAGTATAGTCGATGTATTGAAAAACCCTGATTTGGCGCAGCAAATGCGCAAAAAAGCTTACGCCAAAGGCCATCAATGGATTTGGGCAAATGTCGCCAAAGAATACACAGCGTTATTTAAAAGCGTTTCAAAAAAATAAACAGCCAATTGTGATTATTTTGCAATTCGGGCGTAAGCTTTGTTTTAGTATATAATTAGACTAAATAGAACATTTTTCAAGAAAGGTACAAGTCTTAAATGAAGATCGAATTGTTAGTTCCGGGACGAGCATACAGTTTTTCTAATCAGGCGCGCGCATTGCAATCAGCTCTAAAAACCGCCGGAGTGGAATCTATAGTTACGTTGATTTCAGCAAACGAGCCGTATGTAAACAAACAAGATCTTGATGTTATTATTCCGGTTTGTGACTGGCGGGATTACGAAAGTACGATTATCCCGGCTTTAAATTCTGGCGTTCCGGTAATCCCCTGGATCGTTATCGACACTGTTAATGGTCAGGTAGAAGGCGATGATGTAGGAATTAGGGATGGGCTAGCTCGATTACCGCTATTCTTTACAACCAGTAACTTCTGCAAAAGTAATTTCGTAAAAATTGGTATTCCTGCAGAAAAGATATCCATCTTACCTGAGTGTGTTGATGAAGATATCTGGAAACCTTACACCGAGGAAGAGCTGCAGAGGTTTTTGGATTTTGTATCAATTGACGAAGAGTCAAAGACATCCTTGCCGCTTCACTTTAACCTGAGGCGTGCTAAAAAAGAGGGCATCCCGATAATTTTTACAACTGGCGGTAGTGGCATTTGGAAGGGAACATTAGAGATTTTGAAAGCACTTGGCAAAATTGATGCTGCCAAAGAGTGGATATATATTATCAAAACCTGGCCAGCAACTGGCAGTTTTGAAAGTGGTATCGTCGAAATGCAAACCGCTAAGGACAACAATGTGGCGCACAAATTGCATTATATGAGTGGCGAATTTGCCGATGACTTTATGGTGGGATTAATGAATGTTTGCGATATTTATGTCGCCGTGTCTAGGCTTGAAGGCTTTGGTTTGCCGCTAGTCGAGGCACAACTTTGTAACAAAATGGTTGTTACCCACAACGCAACAGCTACTATGGAAACGATCGTCGAAGGCGTGACTGGGTTAATGGTTCAAGCTTATATACAGCCAGACGGCATGGCGCGGGCAGACATACCTGATTTAGCGGAAAAACTTGAACGGGCAATTGACGATAAAGAACTACGAGAAACATTGTCTGCTCAGGCGCGCCAAAGTGCAATTGACAGGTTTGGCAAGCAGGCGATTGGTAAACAATGTTTGTCAATGGTGCGAGATGCCTTATTGAAAATGGGAAAGAATATTGAATAATGTTAAGGTGGGTTAATCGTTACGATTATGATGCGCCAGACAATATCGGTGAGATTATAGATATTGATGGCGTGGGCAACCAGGATACGTATAATCCGTGTCTTTGCTATAGCGACGGATCGAAAATTTTAGCCTTTCGTTGCGAAGATCGCGACAGCTTGATAGAGGATAAAAATAACTATCATCCTTCAATAAAATTCGCAAAGCAAAATGAAATTGGTCGTTGGCAAGTAGCCGAAGAGATTAAGCCATTTGAGATGTTAGAAGATCCGCTGTTTGTTTCGATAAAGGACGGCGATAGTGATTTAGTAATTCTTGGCGGTGTGCGAGCAAAACATCTGCCAACTGGTGGCTTTGTGGCTGACACAGTTTTTTATAAAGGTATCTCGCTTGCAACGTTAGAGCGCGATGAGCCTTTCGCGACTATTTTAGGTATAAAAGACGAGAGACTGAAGCAACTGCCCGATGGTCGGATTTTGCTTTGTCGCCGTCCGTTAGACGATAAGGGTATTGGCCATATCGCGATTCACGTACTCGATAATCTAGAAGAGCTAATAACAATTAATGATGTTCTGCCTAGGCAAATTTTCGAAATTGACGGCACCCATAATGATGATTGGGTAGGTATTAATAACGCTTATATTTTAAGAGATAAACAAGGAGTTGAGTGGGTAGGGTTGCTCGGCCATATTGGCTGTAAGGACGAAAATGGCGATAAGCACTATGCGGCGACTACTTACAAGATTAAAATGGATGATTTGCTGAACGGTCAATCGCAACCAATGGCTCCGAATATTATTGTAACTCGTTCTTCTTTTCCTGATGGTCCAAAAAAACAGTCTTTTCTTGGCGACGTAGTGTTTCCGGGAAGTTTCGAACGGCTTGATGACGGCAAGTATCGCTTGTGGGCAGGACTTTCGGACGCTAGGATTGGCATTATTGATCTTGATGACCCGTTTCGGCTTAATCAATAAAATATCTTTTTATCTTTCAACTCGTCAGGCAGAAAGCCCTTTTCGTGCTTGAAACCGGCCTTCATTTCGTAATCTTTGCCATATCCAATGTCTTTCATAAATTTGGTTGGAGTGTTGCGCAGGTGAAGTGGTACGGGTGCGTCCGGATATTGTTTAGCTAAATCTAGGGCGCGCAACATTGCTTCGTTGGTTTGACGTGATTTCTCACTTTTGGCAAGTGCAGCGGCAACATGAAACAGTATGTTGTTGGACTCGGGCATGCCAACTCGTTCAACTGACTGGAAAGCGTTCAACGCTAACCCCAGTGCGCCGTTGCCGGCTAGCCCAATGTCTTCGGATGCAAAGGTTATCATTCGCCTGGCAATAAATTTTGGATCTTCACCAGCATCTATCATTCGTGCCAGATAATATAACGTTGCATCGACGTCGCTTCCGCGCATGCTTTTTATAAATGCACTTATGATGTCGTAATGCTTTTCGCCTTTTTTATCATATCCAGGAACCTTTTTTTGAGCAGCAACTTTGACAATTTCGGGCGTGACTTTTTGGCTTATCCCCAGAGCAAGCTCTAGATTGCCCAGTGCAATCCTGGCATCGCCGCCGGAAAGTTCGGCCAGATAATCCAATGCTTTTGGAGTAACGCGCTTTGATTTTTTCTCTAATTTTAGAGCGTTTTTGAGGATTGTTATAATTTCGTCTTTTGTGAGGGGCTGTAACACTAATACGCGACTGCGTGATAACAGAGGATTGATAATCTCAAAACTCGGGTTTTCGGTCGTTGCTCCGATTAAAGTAATTAATCCAGATTCAACATGAGGCAAAAAAGCGTCTTGTTGGGCTTTGTTGAATCTGTGAATCTCGTCAACGAATAAAATTGTTCGCATTTGCAGATTCCAATTTTGTCTGGCGTGTTCGATTACATTCATGACATCTTTTTTGCCATTTGTGACTGCCGAAATTTCGATAAATTCTGCGTTAACCTCGTTGGCTATAATGCGCGCCAAAGTTGTTTTGCCGCTGCCAGGTGGGCCCCACAATATCAAACTAACAGGGTCCTTGTTGGCGACAATTCGACGTAAAATCTCGCCACTACCCAATAGGTGGGTCTGTCCAATGACCTCATCTAGTGTGCTTGGCCTCATCCGCTCCGCTAGGGGAATTCTTTGCATATACATATTATACCTGTATAATGTCAATATGGCACAACTTACCACCGTAATGTTACTTTTCGGGGGAGAGTCGTCCGAGCACACAGTCTCGATCTCTTCGGCACGCAATGTTTATGCTGCGCTAGACGAAACAAAATTTGAAGTTGTTTTAGGTTTTATTGATAAAACTGGTCGTTGGTGGTTGCTTGACTCACTGGATAGCGTCGGTGATACTATCACTTCTCCTCAGTTAATTCCAGTTATGGGCACAAAAAGTTTCATTACTTTACCGAGTGGTGAATTTGTAAAACCTGACGTAATCTTGCCTATTTTGCATGGAGAAAACGGCGAGGATGGTACGGTCCAGGGAATGGCTCGTTTAATGCATATACCAATTGTTGGTTGTGGCGTTGCGGCTTCGGCTGTCTGTATTGATAAGGTCCTAACTAAGGAGTTATTAGAGTATAACGGTATTAAAACCACTCCATATGCTGTCCACGAGGCGGGCGATCCGACACCAAGCTACAAGAAATTATCTGATGAATTGTCACCTACGTTATTTGTAAAACCAGCAGGTTGCGGTAGTTCGGTCGGTGTCAGTAAAGCCAAAAACGAAGCCGAATTAAAAACTGCACTTGCCGAGGCACACAAATACGATCAAAAAGTTTTAATCGAAAAAGCAATTACCGCCAGGGAGCTTGAAGTCGCTATGTTGGGCGCTGGCAATCACGCCCAAGCCAGTGGCGTCGGTGAAATTATACCTGACAGCGAATTTTATGATTTTGAGTCAAAATACAGCGCCACCAGCCAAAGTAAAGTAACAATTCCAGCCGATTTACCTGAAATATTATCTGAAGAAATTAGAGACATTGCCTTGAAGGCATATCGAGTAGTCGGCGGCGAAGGCCTTTCGCGGATTGACTTCTTTTTAGCCGATAATGGGGAAGTGTATTTGAACGAAATTAACACCTTGCCTGGTTTTACAAATATCAGCATGTATCCAAAATTGTGGCGCAAACAAGGCATGTCATACTCGGAATTAATTGAAAAATTGATATCTCTTGCGTTAAAAAAATAAAAAACATCTGAATAAAATGCTTTAATATAAAATGCCCGACCGTATAGGTCGGGAATATTATTTGGTGGCTCCTCCCAGACTTGAACTGGGGACACAAGGCTCTTCAGGCCTCTGCTCTACCAACTGAGCTAAAGAGCCGCATCGGTTATACTTTGTATATTTTACTAGAGTTGAGCTAATTCTACAAGTTACTTATATTGCGCGTTGCTTATAATAAGCCTACAATTAAACCAGTAACTTAAGAGGAGGATATATGGAATCGTTCTTAATCTTTATTGGAGTAGTAATATTAGTCGCGATTGCCTATGGGATTCGTATCGTTAATCAGTACGAGCGCGGAGTAGTATTTCGTCTGGGTAAGGTGATAACAGAAATAAAACAGCCAGGTCTTCGTTTAATCATCCCTGTTATTGACCAAATGCGCAAAGTTCCACTTCGTACGGTGACTCTGCCGATTGAAACTCAAAAAATTATAACCAAAGATAACGTCTCGATTGATGTTGCAGCGGTTGCTTATTACCAAATTGTTGACCCAATTAAATCAATTGTTGAGATTGAAGATGTTGTATCGGCAACTTATCAAATTGCTCAAACAACCGTCCGAAACGTCGTTGGTCAAACCTCGCTGGATCATGTGTTGAGTGAAACATCGGCTTTGAATGAAAAAGTAAAAGCAATTCTGGATCAAGCAACTGAAAAGTGGGGAATTTACGTCAGCAACGTCGAGTTAAAAGACATTCAACTGCCAGATTCAATGCAGCGAGCTATGGCAAAAGAGGCCGAGGCCGAGCGTGAAAAGCGTGCCAAGATTATTGCAGCCGAAGGCGAAGCGCTAAGTGCTGCAAAATTAGGCCAAGCAGCTGATATAATCTCAGCCCATCCTATTGCATTACAACTACGTAATTTACAGGTTTTATCAGAAATCGCAGTTGAGAAAAACAGCACAATTATTTTCCCAAGCCAATTCATGGATACAGTTGACAGTGTCAAAAAGTTCATGGCCAAAGAAAAGTAACTTGCTTTTTATCCGTCACTTGCCTATAATTTTTATAGGTATGCGGGTGTAGCTCAGTTGATAGAGCGCTTCCTTGCCAAGGAAGAGGTCGAGAGTTTGAGTCTCTTCACCCGCACCAACTAAAAAACCGACCTTCTGGTCGGCTTTTTAGTTGGTAACGGCGAGACTCAAATCTTCGACCTTGAGGTCGAGAGTGAGCCCCGCAAGTCTGCGGGTCGCAAGGAAATCTGCCGGTCAAGCTGTGCTTGACTCGCGCAGTTTCGGGCCCGCGGAACGCGGGTGAGTCTCTTCACTTACCTCCAGGCGCCGGGAGTGAGAACAGCCCAGAATGGCAGTTCGCAAGGCCGGAGCCTGGATTGCGAACGCAACCAAGCGAGGCGGGGTAGCGAAAAATTCTGAAAGAATTTTATCGTGACTGAGTCTCTTCACCCGCACCACTATGCTAATATTAACCCATGAGTTTTGAAAAACTATCAGCAGACGAAATCAGACATCATAAAGGTATTAGTTTTACGGGTATTACTACTGTTTTTTATTGTCACGACGGAAAAGGCAATCTATTCTTAGCCAAAAGAAGCAAAAACGCGCGCGACGAACATGGCAGGTGGGATGTTGGCGGTGGCGGGCTAAAACATGGCCAATCTGTCGAAGAAAGCTTAAAAAGGGAATTACTTGAGGAATATAATGTTGTTCCGAAAAGAATTGATTTCATCCGATATTATGACGCTTTTCGAAAATCTTCGGAAGGTCTGCCGACCCATTGGTTGGCTCTTAATTTTGCTTGTCAGGTTAATCCAGCTGATATTAAAATAAACGAACCAGACATGTTTGATAATTTTGGCTGGTTTCCTGTCGATAATCTGCCGCAGCCGCTGCATTCGCAACTCGCCATGTTTATGGACAAGTACGGAGCTGAACTAAAAAAGTATATGTAAGATTTATGATAGAATAAATACAATATGCGAAAGCTAAAAATTGCTGTCCTGTCGTCTATACAATGGCGAACACCACCGCGCAAAATGGGGGCTTGGGAATTAGTCGCCAGCAATATTACTGAAGAACTAGTCAAGCGTGGCCACGACGTTACGCTTTATGCGTCCGGCAACTCGGTTACTAGTGCTAAACTGCGCTCGATTGCGCCGTATCCTATCCAAGAGCCAGAAGGTACTCCTTTGGAAGAAAAATTATACACGTATTTACACAGCGCGTCGGTATTTGAGGAAGCTGACCAATATGACATCATCCACAATAACTTTGACGGTTATCCTTTAGTATTTTCAAAACTAGTCAAAACGCCAGTTATTTCAACAATTCACGGCTTTTCATCACCCCAGATCAAAGATCTTTACGTCAAGTATAATAACACCAGTTATGTCTCGATAAGCCATGCCGACCGTCGCAATTGTCCCGAGATGAATTGGGTTGCCAATATTTATCACGGTATCGATGTTGACAAAGTGCCATTTGGTGCCGAAAGCCAAGGGTATTATGCCTACTTGGGTCGCGTACACCCAACCAAAGGTGTACATTTGGCAATCCAAGCTGCTCTGAAGGCTGGCGTGACGCTAAAAATTGCTGCTTATCTGAACGAAGACGACAAAGGCGAGATGGCCTATTGGAACGAACAATGTTTGCCATATATCGACGGCCAGCAAATTATTTATCTGGGCGAGGCTGACGAAAAAGCTAAGTACGAATTATTGTCTGGTGCAGTTGCGACGTTATGCCCGATTCAATGGGAAGAACCGTTTGGACTGGTATTTATCGAATCTATGGCAACTGGCACACCAGTGGTTGCTTTTGGGCGTGGTAGCGTGCCAGAAGTTATCAGGGACGGTGTCGGTGGCTTGGTTGTAGAGCCTGACAATATGGACGCCTATGTTGATGCAATTAATCGAGTTAAGTCCCTGGACCGTCAAGAGGTGCGCCGTTATGCCGAAGAAAACTTCTCGATATCGCACATGATTGATCAATACGAAGAAGCGTACTACAAGATACTTGGCATAGATCTGAATCTTTAGTGTTTGTCCACTTCTAGATTATCCCAATCCAAAACATGCAGCCCATCATGATTTTATGTAATCAATTAATTATGTTGGATTGCAGTAGTGCTTAATGTTAAAAAATGATTATAATTATATTAAGTGAAAAAAATAATTGAGTGAGGGTTTATGACTAAGGCTGAAGATAATGAGTTCAGTTCAGACGTACTAGATGACATGGAGAATGAATTAAGTAAACCATCTCCGCGTAAATTATCTGCAAAAAAACACAAAGCGAAAAAAGTAATAATCGCTCTTGTGGCAATAGTGACTCTCGCCTCGATTGGCTTTGCTGCTTGGTATTTCATTATAGGCAAGGGCTCGCAAACTAAAAATACCACCCAGTCCACAAATACTCAGTCCACGGACAATAGCGCAGTGGTTGACCCTGTTCTGGCAAAAATTATCACCCCAACCACTGGCGAGACTTGGTTGGACAAACCTGTAAAAATGTCAAAGCAGGGATATTTTGTATCAGACGAGACCAATATTGAAGATTACACTGATTATTATCAAGCTGGCGCCCGAGGTAAAAACACGATAATTATGGCGGTGACCGTTCAGGTTTTTCCTGAACATAGGCTATTTGAGAAACTACCAGACGGTAGTATTAACTACATTGCGCAACCCAGCTCTTTGGCGGTTTACAACGAGACACAAAACGACGTATCGCAAATAATAAGCTCCAAAGTAAAAATAATTGATAACGTGCATTACGAATCATTAAGCTACCCATACAAAATCCAATTGGACGACAAGGGCGGTGTGGCCTATATGCCAAACTATTCTACGATTGGTAGTAATTATTTTATTCCTGAAAACACCAAACAAAACAGCGTCAAGCAAACTGTAATTAAAGCATTGGGCAGGAGTAGTTTAGTAAAAGTTGAGTCAAGGAATGTAGAAACTGGTCTTGTATCTATCAGTTACGCAATAAAGACGCCGCTGGATACGAAAATTGGCTTGCGTTATGAACCTCTGGCTACAGACACGCAAGATTATCAATGGAGCGTCGGTAGCTTTTGGACTAGCGGTTCATTGAAACCTATCACTCGTGGCTGCAGTTTGTCTAATGTATCAGTGACTATGGCTGATTTATTAACCGATAGCGATGTGCAGTTAGCGGGTAGATCAAGTGATGGACAGACATTATACGAATTCAAGAATCAAAAAAATACATTACTAAAAAAAGCATACGCTGAATTTAAAGATTATTACGACAGCGACACTGACAGCCAATATCATGGTATGTCTCTAGAGTCGTTTGTGTACGACCACGGATTGGTTCTGTACAAAGACATATATGGGCAGTGGCTGGTGTACGTAAGAGATGAGTATGCTCCGTCCTATGGATGTGCGAAACCAGTTGTGTATTTGTATCCAACAACCACACAAATGGTAGCAGTCAAAGTTGGGGCGGATGTAAAAATATCTGACCCGTATTATGACCCAACAACTGGTTGGAGGGCATTGGCGCAACCAAGCGGACAGCTGACGGTAAACGGTCTAAATTATGATTCGCTGTTCTGGGAGGGTCCTGGCCTAGGTTTTTATCCAAATATTAACGAAGGTACAGTTGTTAAAAAACAAGACGCTATACCAACAATCAAATCCCAGTTGGCTCAACAGGGCCTAAATACAAAAGAAAGTACTGATTTTATTGATTATTGGCAAGACAAACTTCCAAGCCAGCCATATATTAGGTTGACCTGGTTTAACACGACACAAATGGATCAACTTGCTCCGCTGTATATTTCACCAAAGCCAGACACTGTCATAAGGGTATTTTTGGACGCCGTAGGATTAGATGAGCCAATAAATATACCGGCACAAAACCTGAGTTCAATTCCAAGGTCCGGCTTTACGGTTATCGAGTGGGGTGGTCTTCTGGGCACCAGCAAAATGACCATAGACTGATTTTGTTGCGAGAGTATAATTGTTAAATATGAGTTTTATCCTCGCAATCACCGGTCCAGCCGGCGCTGGAAAAAGCACGACTGCCAAAAAAGTCGCTCGCATTGTCGAAAAATGCGTCAATATTGACGTTGATCATCTGAAAGCTTTTATTGTTAATGGCTTTATCTATGACGATACGCCCGAAGGCATCAAACAATGGCAACTGCTGGGTGATAATATCGGAATTGTTGCTAAAAACTTTGTTGATGCTGGTTATAATGTCATTATCAATGGCTATTTGGACGAATCGGCTTGGAAAAATGTTGATAAATACGTTACTTTTACGCACAAAGTACTACTTTTGCCGCATATAAAGGTAAATATCGATCGTGACAAAGAGCGTCCCGGCGATTTTGTGATGGGCGAAGACACAATATCGCGTCACCAGGAATATTTTGCATCAAATCGGTTTTATGATGACTATCAAAGACTGGATACCACTAACCATACAGTTGACGAGACAACCCAAAGCATCTTGCAGTTTTTAGTTAGAAGCTCTGGAAAAAGCTCTGGAAGACTGTCTTCTAACAGATAAAAATTTGTGTCACTTTCTTTCCCAAATTAAAAAGAGCAGGATTAAGCGCCTGCTCTCGCTGTTGGTTCATGATGGTGTTGCTTTGCAACTTGGACATAGTTTTGTTTCGGTCACATCGACAGGTGTATCATGCAAAATGCATTTGCTGCGTTTGCAGTTTACGCAACACAATCTGATGAATAAAAAGACTAGCCCCTTTTTCTGTGACGCTTCCGCCTGAAACGTTCTTTCGCAGGCCAACAATTTGCCACATTTGCTGCAAATAATGCTTTTTACTTTCAACTTCCACCTCCTGTGGTTAGATTGTAAAAACTATGTCCAAACTATTAATGAACCTTCGCCACTTGGTCGCGCCTCGTTGGGCACAGTTGACGTAAGATTACGCCAACAAAATGACTTGAAATAGTATTATGACACAAAACATGCTACAATACAACTTAGTTCATATGTCAAATACAGTAGGTGTTTGACCGTTTATTATTCTGCTAAAACCCGTACAGAACTCAATAGCTTTGCAACATGCTTGCTGGCACTCGCATCTGTATTCCTAAGTGTACACGTTCTTGGTTATAGTAGTCTAGATATTTGCTTAGGTTCGCTTTCTGGCGGGAGAGCGGAA
>JBAQEV010000013.1:0-2192 GCA_049286925.1 Saccharimonadales bacterium (SeqCode) | reverse complement strand
ATAATCATAAACAAGTTACAAGCAAAACCGCTTGAACTGCGAGAACAAAGCTCTATGCGAGCAACAATACGTTGTTGAGAGACTTATTTGTCAAAATAAACCACCTGGATTAAGGTGGTTTTTTTGTTGGTCCCGTTAGAACTTTCCATTTTAGACTATCGTTACGAATAATCTGTCGTTTTATAGGCACATTTGTGAGCGGATGCCAGTTTTATAGCAGAGTTCTAACGGGATGAATCTGTTATAATTACTAAAGCATGAGAAAAATTCAAGTTATTACGTTATTTCCTGAAATGTTTGGCGGTGTGCTGAACAGTTCGATGTTGTGGAAGGCCCAAGAACAAAAGGCTGTTGAGTTTCGCACGGTTAATTTGCGCGATTTTGGACTGGGTCCACGCAAAAGAGTTGATGATACGCCGTACGGTGGTGGTGATGGTATGCTGCTGATGGCCGAGCCTTTGTTTAGTGCAATAAATAGTGCCAAAGAGTACGACCCAGATGCCTTGGTGGTCCTAATGACGCCCAGGGGACAACGTTGGGTGCAATCCTCAGCAAAAAAGTGGGCTGATAGTGGCGATAACTATATTTTCGTCTGCGCGCGCTATGAGGGCTATGATGAACGGATTGTAACACTGGTTGATCAACAGGTAAGTGTTGGCGATTATGTCTTGACCGGTGGGGAACTGCCAGCGATGACGGCAATTGACAGCATTGTCAGGTTGATTCCGGGAGTACTGGGCGGAGAGAAAAGCAGCGAAATCGAGAGCTTTAGCGACGGCGAGACACTGGAATTTCCACAATATACTAGACCTGAAGTTTTTAATGACATGGAAGTGCCCAAGGTGTTGTTAAGCGGTAACCACGCCGAAATCGCCAAGTGGCGTGAAGACCACTCGCTGAGAGCCGAATAGCGATTGTCGTTTTGGGGCATAAGCTTTATACTTATAGTCATGAATCCCGCTAGAGTTTTACCTAATAAAGCTACTGCGGGCTGTGAATTGTATAAAGTTAGCAAGAATAGGAAACTCTAACGGGATGAAATTCTTTGTTGAAGCGGTGCCGGCAAGAACGCCAAAAACACGTGAAGTTAAACAAGTGGCATATTTGTACGCGGCTATCTTGGTTGTATTTGTATTGGCTCAGTTATTTACGTTTGATGACTTTTTGCGTTTGGTGACTAGTTTTTATATCCCAGGAGGCAAGGCGGCGTCGTATTTTTTGGCCAGCCTGATTGTGTCGGCTGAAGTACTGGCACTTCCCTTTTTGTTGGGAATGAGCGCCAGCCCACTGATGCGAATCATCAGCATGGTTTTGGGATGGATCGTGCCAGCGATTTGGATATTTTTTGCTGTGTGGTTGAATGTTACGATCAATGCTGTTTTGAATATTGGATATTTGGGTACCGTCGTGAATTTGATGCCGGGATGGTGGGCAGTATGTTTTGGGGTTGCAATGGCTATTTTGGCCGCTTGGGCAAGTTGGGGAATGTGGCCGTTTGATACACCTCGAAAAGCTGTGACTAAGGTCAACTAGCTAATTGTTCTATTTTGATATTCAGGCTATAATGTGAGTATTAAAGGGGGATACACTATGGAACAAATCAAGCAAATTGAAAAGACAATTGAGGGTTGGTTAAAACCACTTCCTCACTTACCTGCTGAGTGGCGAAAATGGTTGGGCGAGAACGTCTGGTGGATTACGGGAATAGGCGTAATCGTCGATGTGTTTGTGATAATAAATATCTATAATGCCGCAACTGCTATTAATTCGTTAAATAACTTCTTTAAGTCATACGGGTTAGCTACATCTAGTGGATGGACTATTTCTTTGACGGTGTCTATTGTGCTCATTGCGCTAATGACTGTAATTATGGCTATGGCAGTAAACCCACTGAAAGAGCACAAGAAAAAAGGTTGGGATTTAATGTTTTTGGCAACAGGTATAAGTATTGCTTCAAGCGTCCTGACGGCCGTGTTCGGTGGTGATCTATCTAGTCTGTTGATGAACCTAATCGGTGCTGCGGTCGGAGTATATGTTTTGTTTGAATTGAAGTCACACTTCAACAGTCCAGTGGCCCATAAAGCAGAATAATCTGTTAGCTACTTGAGAACCCGCCCTATTTAGTGTACAATTCGTATTGCGCTAATAGGGCGCTTTCTGTTCATAATGGCAATTTGCCAAGTGGTTAGAAA
>JBAQEV010000012.1:0-4495 GCA_049286925.1 Saccharimonadales bacterium (SeqCode) | reverse complement strand
AGCTGACATTGTGTCCGAATTGTTTGCCTTTTCCAGTTAACTCACAGCGTGCTGCCATAATATATTATTTCCAATTATTTTTTACAATCTTTGTAAGTATATAGCTTTTTATCGATTGCGTCAAGATATGAAAGGGCTATTCGGGTATTTTTTTGTGTCAGCTGCTATACTTATAATTGTGAATATAGATTTAGTATATATATTGTCGGTCTTGGTTGCCATTTTAATTTCGATGACCTTACATGAGGCAGCACATGCCTTTGTTGGCTATTGGTTGGGGGATAACACGGCAAAATTACAGGGAAGACTGACTTTGAACCCCTTGAAACATATTGATCCATTTATGTCAGTCTTGCTGCCATTAATGTTGGCGATTGCTGGCGCGCCCATATTTGGCGGCGCAAAACCAGTACCATTTAACCCAAACAATGTTCGAGGTGGCGAATGGGGGCCGGCACTGATTGCCATAGCTGGTCCATTGACTAATTTTGTTATTGCATTTATTGCGTTTGGAGCTTGGACTATCGTCGGAGGATTATCAGACATGACTTTGTTGTCTGAAATGTTAATTACAATCGTCTATGTTAATCTTGGTTTTTTTATTTTCAACTTAATACCAATACCGCCGCTTGATGGATCTAGGGTAATTTATGCACTTGCACCAGAGTTTTTTAGGAGATGGATGGAAAAAGCTGAAAATTTTGGCTTAATATTTATATTCACTATTATTCTTGTTTTCGGAAACGCGTTCGGTGAATTTATGGCTAACTTAATCAGTCTTTTTTTGAGTGTCTTCAGTCGCATCTTTCTAGCTTGAGTGTTATAATAAAGATGTCCTGGGGGTGTAAACCTAGGCGTAGTGATTTTCCTGAATAGTATTTTGATAGGGATCTCTAATGACTCATTTCCTTGGAAGTGTTTTGCGAGAACCCACCTTACCTTACGGTAGGGAATATCATACGCCAACGGTTTACCTCGGGATGTTATAATAATTATTGGCAGTTCATTAGATGATCGCCCCGCGACCAGTTTGGTATGCGGAGAGGAAAGTCCGGGCAGCATAGGGCACGACAGTCGCTAACGGCGACCAGGGGCAACTCTAGGGAAAGTGCCACAGAAACGAAACTACCAGGTAAGAAATTGCTTGGAAAAGATGAAACGAGTGGGGTAAGAGCTCACAGCAAGTCATGGCGACATGGCATGAAGGTAAACCCTGTCGGCTGCAAGGAGATCTACATAAAGGGCGGTCCCGTCCGTAGGTCGATATCCGCTTGATTCAGTAGGCAACTACTGAACTAGATAGATGATCATCCACGACAGAACCCGGCTTATCGATGAGCTGCCAATTAAAAAGACCACTTCCATGCGAAGTGGTCGTTTTAGTATAGCTTATAAATTACTTCGCTTCTTTTACGATTTCGGCAAAAGCTTTTGGTTCGCTAACTGCTAGCTCGGCTAGAATCTTGCGGTCAACTTGAATATCGGCTTTTTTAAGTCCAGATATTAGTTTGCCGTAGGTTGTTCCTAGCTCACGTGCTGCTGCATTGATACGCGTAATCCATAGTCCACGAAGGTCGCGCTTTTTGTTGCGACGATCGCGATACGCGTGTTGTAAAGCTTTGATAACACCCTGTTTGGCAAGCCTATAAGACCTAGTTTGGGCGTGTTGCATGCCTTTAGCTAGTTTTAAAATCTTCTTGTGTTTAGCGGTTGCTGGTACGCCTCTTTTTACTCGCATATTATCTCCTTAAATTTAGGCGCCTAGCGCTCTTTTAACGTTTTGTGCCATACCGCCAGAAACAATAGCTGTGGTTTTGATGGCACGTTTTCGACCTTTACCTTTTTTGGAAAGCATGTGGTTGCCAAATGCACGCTGACGGGTTAATTTACCAGTACTGGTGATTTTGATTCGCTTTGCTGTCCCTTTGTGGGTTTTCATTTTAGGCATGTTACTTACTCCTTATTACTATGCTCAGATTGCGTCCTGCCATCTGGGGTTTTTGTTCTAATACTGCGTCCTGCTCAAGTTGGGTAATGATTCTATTCATCATTTCGTAACCTAAATCTTGGTGGGCGATTTCTCGGCCTCGGAAAAATATGAATATTTTTACCTTGTGGCCTTCTTGTAAGAATTCACGTATCTTACGAAGCTTAATTTCTAAGTCATTAGCTCCAATCTTTAGCCCCATACGCATCTGCTTCAAATCAACTGTCTTGGATTTCTTTTTGTTTTTTTGTTGCTCTTTCATCTTCTGGTATTGATATTTACCCCAGTCAACAACTTTTGCAACAGGTGGGTCGGCATTAGGCGAGATTTCTATTAAATCTACGCCAGCCTCTTCAGCTATTTTTAAAGCCTCAGATAAGCTCATCACACCAAGTTGATCACCCTCAGGTCCAATTACGCGTAATTGTTTTGCACGAATTTCTTGGTTTATGTGAATTAATTTACTGATCTTGGGCATCTCCTTTTGTGATGATCTTTTGACAGTTGAGTCATTGCTCGGTAGCTATTCTACCAGATATGGAAGCGATATTCAAGCGCATTGTTGTATTTTTTTGGTTTGGCTGGTGACAATAGAGTCAACGGCAGCTTAATATCATTACATTATTTCTCTATGGTGTTTGATACATTAGTTAAAAAAACTAATAAGTTCTGTTTCTGGTCTATCTATTAGGATGAGGTCAACGTCCATAGAACTTATGAACAGCTTCTTAACGAGGCGGACATATTAAAAGCTTTTTATTTTTTGAATTCGCCGCGATATTGCAGCGCTTCGCTAATATGCTCGGGCCGTATTTCTTTGCAATCTGCTAGGTCGGCGATTGTTCTGGAAACTTTGATTATTTTAAAGTATCCACGTGCGCTTAGGTTTAGTCTCTCGGACGCCTTTAGTAAGAGGCTAGATGATTCATTTGACAGACTGGCGTACTTTTTTATCTCGGCGTTATTTAGTGAAGCGTTGTACTTAAAGCCACATTCATAACGGGCATTTTGTTTAGATATCGCGTCATTTATGTTTGCCGACACCTTAAGGTGTTGAGAATAATCCAACGTTCTTGAGTCAAGCAAATTTTCGTTCGAGACTCTGGATACGTGAACAACGAGGTCTATTCTGTCGAGTAGGGGGCCAGAAAGCTTTTTTTGATATGACATAATTTGCGTACTTGTGCATGTGCATTCTTTTGTTTTGTCTCCAAAAAAACCACAAGGGCAGGGGTTCATTGTGCTTACAAGCATAAAATCAGAAGGGTAAGTCACGTGGCCATTGGCGCGACTTACGTCGATTTTTTTATCTTCCAAAGGCTGGCGTAACGCCTCAAGCGTTGACCTTGGATACTCTGGCATTTCGTCTAAAAAAAGTACTCCTGCGTGAGCAAGGCTTATTTCGCCTGGTTTTGGTCGGTTTCCGCCTCCAGTTATTGATACGGGACTGGCTGTATGGTGTGGTGAGCGAAACGGTCTTTTGGTTATTATCTCACCATCTATCTTGCCCGCCAGGCTATAAATTTTTGTGACGGCTATTTGTTCATCTATGGTTAAATCCGGAAGTAGATTAGCTAAGGCTTTGGCTAGCATGGTTTTGCCAGCTCCTGGCGATCCGGTTAGTAGTATGTTGTGATGTCCGGCGGCTGCAATAATCATCGCTCTCTTTGCAAATTCCTGGCCTTTTATTTCGTCCAATGAGGGACTTTTTATGGGTTGGATACTATTTATCTGAGGTGGCGCTACATAGGGCGATAGCCTATTTTCGTTTTTAAGGTGAAGGTATAAATCTTTTAATGAATTTAGTCCGAATATCTCGATACCATTTATCAGGCTAGCTTGCATCGCGTTGGATGATGGCAAAAAGATAGTTCTTATACCGAACTGTTTTGCAGCCTGCGCGATGTTTATAGCGCCTTTAATTGGCCTCAGGCTGCCATCCAAAGCTAATTCTCCGGCGAATATAGAACTATTAATCTCGGTTTGTTTTATCTGACCACTGGCGCATAGGATAGCTAGTGCCATTGGTAGATCATAGTGCGCTCCATCTTTTGGCAATTCAGCAGGAGCTAGATTGATAGTGACCCGTTTTTTTGGAAATTCCAAGAATGAATTAGTGATCGCACTTTTTATCCGTTCTTTTGACTCCTCAATCGCCTTATTACCCAAGCCTACTATCTGTAGGGAGGGGAGGGATTTAGACATGTCGCACTCAACATCGACTATATATCCATCAAATCCGACAGCAGCAACGGTTTTTATTCTGGAAACCATAAGCTATATTTAAGCATGCCTAGAAAATTTCGGCAACATATGCTATAATGCAAGGTGTTGTGTTGGGGCTGATATAGCTTTCGACGAAGGAATTTTAACAGGTTGTTTTGCAAGTCGATAGTACACGTCACGTACAAATTTTAATTGCAACATTTATTGCAAAAGCTAAGAGCGCAGTAGTTGGATTTGCTTCGGCATTCCAAATGCCAGCACTAGCAACAGCTCGAGTTTAAT
>JBAQEV010000011.1:0-8912 GCA_049286925.1 Saccharimonadales bacterium (SeqCode) | reverse complement strand
GCCAGCTTGAATTAGCGTTACAGGAACTGCAACACCATCCTTGCCGATGATTTGGGTCATACCAATTTTGGTACCGAGAAGTGCTTTCATTGCCTTCATGCTCCCATTTAAAATTCTTGGTGGAAGGCGGTTTCTACCGAGGTAGACCTACCAATTCACCAAGAATTGTTTTTATTATTTACAATAAGTTACTGCCTGAGTCTATCACAATATCTGTTAAGAGTCAAGATTAGACCCTTAGAAATATGCTAAAATAACACGTACGTATGTTGATCAAGAAAAAAATTAAAAAAATTGTCCCAATTAGGCACATTGCGCTGCTATTTTTGTTGTTATTAACCTGCGTTGGTGGATATTTTGCCTATTTTTACTTTGATAATCAGCTGACTCAGCAAGAAGACAAGAATAACGCCACCCTCAGAGATTTGGTGGAGAAGTCTATTGCACAACGCATAGAAGCAAAAAAGAAAGAACCCGTTTATATTACATTGCTTGGCGCCGATAAGATTCGAGCCATTGTTGATGACTATACCAACCCAGACAGTCTTTGGGCAATTGTCAATAAAACACATTCGATTCCCACAACATATATACCAAAACCTATATCAATGCCAAACGTAACAATAAATACTGCCAAAAGCAACGACGAGATGTCGGTCAGAACAGATATAATTAAGCCCCTTGAAAAGATGTTTGCCGCGGCCAAGAAAGACGGATATTCGTTGATGATTGGCAGCGGTTATCGTTCGGCAGCCTTGCAAAAGATATATTTTGATAGCCTAGCAGCCTCTGTTGGCACAGCAGCCGCCAATCAAGCTATTGCCTTTCCTGGTCAAAGCGAACATCAGACTGGACTGGCTGTTGATATTAGTGATGTGACGCGTGATTGCTACCTTGACAACTGCTTTGCTGCAACCGACGATGGACAATGGTTAGCCAAAAACTCTCATAAATACGGCTTTATTTTGCGTTATCCCGAAGGAAAAGAGTCCATCACCGAATATCAATATGAATCGTGGCACTTCCGCTACGTAGGTATTGATCTGGCAACCGCCTTATACCAAAGCGAGCTGACGCTAGACGAGGCTTGGCCATATCTGCAAGAAGCTCAGGCCACCTTAAAGTCGAATGGCGCGATTTAGTAGTTAGTAGATGGTAGGTAGTATATGGCAGTACAGCTACTTGATTTTAATCTCAGAACCAATTGTATCGATAACGTATTGTTTTTGTGCAGCAACAGATGTGTTGAATAGCGAACGCGAGAGTGGCTCGGCGGCTGAATCTAACAGATAGATCATAGCGTTTTTGCGAGCCAGCAGGTCGCCATTTGCTGCTTGTGATGCTGTCCATTCGTAATGCATGTAGGTCGGGGTGAACGTCAAGCTTGACACCGATATTTTGTTGGTCGTAACGCTTTTTGTAATATCCATACCAGCGATGCCGCCGATTAACTCTTTAATGTTCAGCTGCGACGATAACATGTTGCCCAATGAATACCAAACGACCATCTTGCCGCCGTCTGAACGCTTTACAACCTCGGCTTTTTGCAAAACGTGAGGGCCAGTACCAATGATAATATCCGTACCAAGCGAACTGAGCAGATTGACCTGCGTTTTTTGATCGGCGCTAACAGTATTTGAGTCCTCAACTCCCCAATGCATAGATACGATAACGACATTAGCGTTTTTTCGAGCTTCCTTAACTAATTTAGTCATCAAAGCCTGGTTGTGATAAATATTTACGCTGTATGCAGGCGTGGAATTGACGTTATTAAAGTCAGCAAATGCGACAAAACCAATTTTTACACCTTCAACAGTAGCATAACTCACTTTATTTTGATCTGATTCACTTTTGTTGGCTCCGCTATACGCCAACGGTTTTAGTCCGGACCAAACGTCGATTGTGTCGTTGATTGTAGCCATTCCCTTATCGCCCATGTGATTATTTGCTAGATTTATCAAATTACAGCCAACCGAGTCAAGGTCTGTTGCGAATTTGGTTGGCGCGTTGAATGATGGATATCCGCTGATGCCATATTTTTCACCCGATACCAAACCCTCTTGATTACAAAAAATTATGTCAGACTTTTCGTAGCTAGATTTGATATTTTTGAAATACTTCGTAAAGTCATAGCTGCTGCCTGTCTTGGCATTAGCAATAATTGTATCGTGCGCCAACATATCGCCCATTGCCGATAAGTGTATGACTGTATCTTTCGGCTTATCTGGCACAGTCTTTTCAACGGATGGAGTTTGGCTGGTACCGGCTGTTGTCTGGGTGTCAATCGATTGACTAAAATACCAAATTAACCCGCCGACCAAAGAAACGACAAACAGAGCCGCCAAAGTGACAATGGCTACCTTGTTGAATATTTTGGGTTTTTTCAAGGCAATATTCATCAATACCAGTATAACAAACCGACAGAAACAATCAGAATATTCACATAACGCTTGCGTTTATTTTAACTGTGTAGCATACTGTAACTATTAGATAATTACTAGCATAGGAGTGTCGAGAAAATGGCAACAAAAAAAAGTAAAATCGTAAAGAAGTCAAAGGTAGTCAAAAAGACTGCACCAAAAAAAGTCGTAAAGCGCGTTGCAGCCTTTAAAACTGTCAGAAGAGCAAAGACGCGTGCCGTAAAATCTTTTGCGGTTGCATCTGAAAGGCAACCATTTGTAGCGTTCAAAGTCACCGACCAAACAATTTATTGGTCAATTCTTTTAGGTTATATATTGTTGCTATCACTTTGGATTCTCAAGATTCAGATTGATACTCAAACAATCATCGACAAGATTAGCATCTCTTTGTAAAATCAAGATAAAATTTAAATACCCCGCTATTTATGGCGGGGTATTTTTATTCCAGGTTTTATTACATTCGAATTTCGGCGTCAACACCAGCTGGTAGGCTGAGGTTCTGCAGGCTGTCGATTGTCTTTGGAGTAGCGTCAGTAATGTCGATTAGACGTTTGTGTACGCGCATCTCAAAGGCCTCACCACCTTGTTTATAAACGTGAGGTGACTTAACAACCGTAAACGTGCTGCGACGCGTAGGAAGTGGCACTGGACCAGCAATACTGGCACCTGTTCGAAGCGCTGTATCAATAATTTGTTTTGCCGACTGATCAATCACTTTGTGATCATAGGCTTTTAGGCGAATACGAATTCGCAAAGATTGTTCTTTATCTGCCATTTTAGGCTCCTTTTCTGCATTTCTGCAGATTTATACCGTAACCTTGAACACACAACCAATATTATTAATTGTGGTCAACCATGTCGGATGACGTGGTCGCTCGAATCAGTTTTGTTCTGTCTGGCCAAGTTGTCGATATGATTAATATTACAGATGTGATTATACAGTATTTTGAGCTAAATTCAAGATGTGACTAGCTGGACGTGTGATTCTTATAGACTTTATCGGGCTCAATACCGGCATAGTCGTCGATATACAGACTCTTTAGATGATCTTGCCAATGCGGCAGAACGCACTTGACGCGGTCGGACGCCTTTTTGAATCGGTCACCCCTGGACGAAACAGTCGCAAACCGACCAAATACTTTTTTAAATTTAGCGTTGTGTTGTTTTTCTAAGATGTCGAAAATCATGTCATCTTCGCCGATAAAAAACTTGGGATTAATATCCATATAGGTCGCGATTGCATCCTGGTCATCGGCAAAGTTAATCGCCGAGTTATCACCACGACCGACTGGATGCTCTTTATATACAAATCTTTTCAGATCTTGAGAATCCATCGCAAACGTACCCAAACAATCAGCAATTTTACTGGGGCCGTATTCGGCAATTGCCCGACCACTGGCGCACATTAATTTGTTGCCATTAACAGCATTCGATAGCGTCTCGGCCCAAGTTGGACCGACTAAGCTGTCAGCGTCTGTAAATAATACCGGCTCATCCAATCGGTACAATCTGTTAAGTTCGTTGACCCCTGTTTGCAAAGCAGCCATCTTGAAAGGCAGCTTACTCTTTAGGACATGAGCGCCCATCTTTTTTGCAACTTCATAGGTCTTGTCTATACTGCCGTTCTCTATGACAATCGGCCAAACTTCGCAGGTACTACCAGCCAAGGCTATTAGAGTTGCAGGCAGGTCTTTTTCTTCGTTACGAGCAGCAATAATAACAGGGATACCCTTTTCAGAGAAGTTATCAAGGGTATAGTCTGAAAATTTCTCAACTAATTCGGTCGAGTTTGTTTCGCGCAAATAATCAGCAAAACCTTTTGATATCATCTTTGCTATTATACACTAATTCCCGGTTTTTTTCAAGTATATAAAAACACCCTCCTGTAAAGAAGGGTGTTGATATTCAAGTACTAATACTACTTGGTGATGTTTGTTACAACACCTGCACCAACAGTTTTGCCGCCTTCGCGGATAGCAAAGGTAAGACCTTTTTCCATCGCGATTGGAGCAAGCAATTTAACCTTGAAGGTTACGTTGTCGCCAGGGATGACAAGTTCTTTGTCAGCTGGAAGTTCAACTTCACCTGTTACGTCAGTTGTGCGGAAATAGAATTGTGGTTTGTAACCCTTTGTAAATGGAGTGTGGCGACCACCTTCCTCTTTCTTTAGGATGTAAACTTCACAATCAAATTCGGTGTGTGGAGTTAGGCTGCCTGGTTTGACAACTACCTGACCACGTTCGATTTGTTCGCGCTCGATACCACGGAGCAAGATACCAGCGTTGTCGCCAGCTTGACCTTGGTTTAGATTCTTTTTGAATGCTTCGATACCGATAACAACCGAGTTTTGTGTAGCACGGATACCAACGATTTCAACTGGGTCGTTTAGTTTAACAACACCTTGTTCGATTCGTCCGGTAGCAACTGTACCACGACCCTTGATTGAGAAAACGTCCTCGATTGGCATCAAGAAAGGTTTGTCTAGTTCGCGGGTTGGCTCTGGGATGTAGCTGTCGAGTGCTGCAACCAATTCCATGATTGCATCTTCATCTTCTTTGCTGCCTTCAAGAGCCTTTGTAGCTGAACCCTTGATAATTGGAGCGTCTTCGTCAAATCCGTTCTTTGCAAGAAGTTCGCGGATGTCCATCTCGACTAGTTCGACTAGTTCAGGATCGGCAAGATCCATCTTGTTCAAGAAAACAACAATCTTTGGCACACCAACCTGGTGAGCAAGAAGAACGTGTTCGCGTGTCTGAGGAAGTGGACCGTCGTTAGCAGCAACCACTAGGATTGCGCCGTCGATTTGGGCTGCACCGGTAATCATGTTTTTGATATAGTCGGCGTGGCCTGGCATATCAACGTGTGCGTAGTGGCGTTTCTCTGACTCATACTCTTGGTGAGATGAGGCAATAGTAATGCCACGAGCGCGCTCTTCTGGAGCGTTGTCGATTTGGGCGTAGTCAACAGCTTTGTTGACTGAGCTTGGTAGTCGTTTAGCAAGAACGTTGGTAATTGCTGAGGTTAGTGTTGTTTTACCGTGGTCAACGTGGCCCATTGTGCCGACGTTAACGTGTGGTTTTGTTCGATCAAATTCTGCCATTTGAATATCTCCTAAGTTTATTATTTTAAGCGCAAGCAATATCGCTCCACGCGTATGTTAGTAATTTTACAGATTTTATTGCATAAAGTAAAGAGGTATCACCTATTTACTAGAACGCTTCTCAATAATCTCTTGCGCCACGTTTGGTGGTACTTCTTCATATACCGCTAATTCCATCGTGCTGGCTGCTCGACCTTGGCTCATAGAACGCAGATCGGTCGTGTAGCCAAACATGCTTGCAAGAGGCACGTGTGCCCTTATTAATTTAGCGGCACCACTAAGGTCTTCCATCGCGTCAATTCGTCCACGCCTACTATTAAGGTCGCCAATAACGTCGCCCATGAATTCTTCTGGGGTAGTTACTTCAACCAACATTATAGGTTCAAGGAGGATTGGCTTGGCTTGTTTGATACCTTCGCGCGCTGCCATACTGCCGGCAAGCTTAAAGGCAAGCTCGCTGGAGTCAACATCGTGGTAGCTGCCATCATAAAGTGTCGCTTTAATATCAACGACTGGATAACCAGCAATAACGCCGCCTTCCAAAGTCTCTTTGATACCAGCTTCGACAGGTTTTCGATATTCCTGAGGGACAGAACCACCCTTAATCGCATCGACAAACTCAAAGCCTTTACCTGGTTCGTTTTTCTCAAACTTGACCCATACGTCACCGTATTGACCACGTCCACCAGATTGCTTAATGTGTTTACCTTGAACGTCAGAATTACCCTTGATTGATTCGCGGAACGCAACCTGAGGTTCGCCAACATTGGCTTCAACCTTAAATTCTCGTCGCATACGGTCAATAAGGATGTCAAGGTGAAGCTCCCCCATTCCTGCCATAATTGTCTGACCAGTTTCTTGGTCGGTGTGAATTCGGAAGGTTGGATCCTCTTCGGCTAGTCGCTGCAAAGCAACGCCCATCTTCTCTTGATCAGATTTTGTCTTTGGTTCAACCGCAATTGATACCGGAGGGTCTGGGAATGTAATAGATTCTAGTGTTATTGGTTTAGCAATATCAGACAATGTGTGACCAGTAAAGGTGTCTTTGAGACCAACAACTGCTGCAATGTCACCTGCACCAACTACATCAACGTCTTCTCGTTTGTCAGCATGCATACGCACGATTCGTCCAATGCGCTCTTTTTCACCAGTAGTGGTGTTAAGCACATATGAGCCCGCAGTCATCTTGCCACTATAAACACGAACGAAGATTAACTTACCGACAAATGGGTCAGTTGCAATCTTGAAGGCTAGGCCAGATAATGGCTCTTTGTCTTCTGGTTGGCGTGAGATTTCGTCGCCACTCTTTGGATCGTGACCCCAAATAGCGCCAACGTCAAGAGGTGACGGCATGTATTCATTAACTAGGTCAAGGACTTTTTCTACGATAACACCGCGACCATCGCCACCTGTTACTAGGTAAAAGTCACCGGCAAGAACTCGTTTACGCAAAGCTGCCTTTAGTTCAGGAATAGTGATTGACTCTTCTCCTTTGTCTAGAAATCGCTCAAACAAATTGTCATCAGCTTCGACAGCTGCTTCCACCAACATACTGCGAGCGTTTTTGCATTTTTCAAGCATATCGGCAGGAACCTCACCAACGATCAATTCGTGATCGGTGTAATCGCTGTAAGTATAGGACTTCATATCAATAAGATCGACAACGCCGTTAATCTCTTTTTCAAAACCAATTGGTAAGTGGATTGGCAAAGCGTTCTTTGACAAGCGTCTGTGGAGCGATGCTAGCGACTTATAGAAATCGCCACCAATTTGGTTAATTTTGTTAATAAAACAAAGGCGTGGGACATGATACTTGTTAGCTTGGCGCCAAACAGTCTCGGTCTGAGCCTCGACACCCATCTTGCCGTCAAAGACAACTACAGCACCGTCTAAGACACGCAAAGAGCGTTCGACCTCGGCTGTAAAGTCGATGTGGCCTGGTGTATCGATAATGTTGATCTTGTGATCTTTCCAGAAAGTCGTGACGGCAGCTGAAGTAATCGTGATGCCTCGCTCACGCTCTTGCTCCATCCAGTCAGTCGTTGTTTCACCTTCGTGAACCAAACCGATTTTATGTGAAAGACCAGTACGGTACAAAATACCTTCGGTCGTAGTAGTTTTTCCTGCGTCAATATGGGCAATAATTCCGATATTGCGAAGGTCCTTAAGTGGAACTTGTCGTTCTGCCATTTGGTTTCCTATATCCCTTACGGATGAATTAAATAATAATTTTTGCCACTAAAAATAGCACTTGCATCAATTCTACCAGATTATTGACGCGAATACCATATCCTGCTTATTTCTTATAATGTAAATTATAATCTTATGATTGGCAAGGCACCGTCGGTCATTATGCTGTCACCGCCACCACTACGATGGTGGTAGGCACTGAAATAGTTTTTAATAACTTTGATTTCTTTGGGTTTTGAGTGCTCTTCAATTGTTTTTACGATATAGTCGCGCTCGATATCTGTATCCGACGCTATTTTGTGAGTCAACTGCAGCGTAAAGTACGAGATACCGATTGCCCTATCAAACGTACCGGCTGCTACCCAATCAACTTTATGTCCTCCTGGCATAATCCAGCCGTCCGGTGTCTTCCAAAAACGAACATGGTGCCTGGCGTTGGTTTTACCATTAATATCCTGCTGATAGGTAAAAGACTGAAGATTGCCAAATAAATAAGCGTTGCTGACAGGTGCTGTCGGATAACTTCGACGAAAAACTGTAGCAATAACCATCATAATACTGCTTTTAACTGATAATTTATCAGCCAAAACCCACCCCGCCTTTTGCATAGCTTCATGCATATTAATTTCGCCGCCAATAAATGCCAAGTTGACTGGATCACTCAACAAACCGTCGCTAGTGCGAATACGTCCAATAAAATAATCTGGAATATATAGTTTTGTTAATATTCGATGTAGCCTGGGAATAAAGACGTAGGCCAATATAAGCCACAAACCGATAAACCCGATTGCCTGATCCATACGTCCACCATGCATAATACGCATCGCAAACTCAGAATAAGCCAACCAACCAATAACAAACAAAATAGCACCAATAGTCAAACGTTTTAGTAAAGTCCAAAACGCGACTATTGATGCTTCCACATAAATGCGGATTTTTTGTTTTACCATATTGTAATTATACTTTAGGCGCGAGCAAAGTGTGCGAAAGCACGGTTTGCTTCAGCCATTCGGTGCGTATCTTCCTTCTTCTTGAAGGCGCCACCAGTTTCGTTGTAGGCGTCAACTATCTCTTGCGCTAGGCGTTGAGAATATGCAGCACCATGTCGGCCACGAGCAGCTTGCACCATCCATGAAAAGGCATAGTGAAGTTGTCGGTGTCCCTGAATTGGGAACGGAATCTGATAGTTAGCACCGCCAACA
>JBAQEV010000010.1:0-3170 GCA_049286925.1 Saccharimonadales bacterium (SeqCode) | reverse complement strand
CAGAATCTTCGGGCGTAAGGCCCTTTAATTCATCTTCTAATTTTGCGCATACAAAAATTGTTCGGGCAGGTGCGACTAGGGCGGTTAGACCGGCCTTTTTTTCTTCGCTAACCAACGTGTCTTCGTCAACATTGAACGCATAAATCACTGGTTTTGCAGTTAAAAGATGCAGGTCATAAATCATTTCTTTATTCAAATCGGCCAGTTCTGAAAGAGGGGTGCCGGCTTTTAGATGATTAAGTAATTCGTTCAGATAATCAGCCACGGCTTTTAGCTTTGGATTTGCTTTGGCGTCTTTTTGGGCTTTGCCGATACGAGTTTCAATCGTCTGAATATCGGCCAAAATAAGCTCGGTATTAATAATATCGATGTCATCGCGTGGATTGACTATATTGGATACGTGAATAACATTATCGTCGTGAAAGGCGCGAACGATATGAACAATCGCGTCGCATTGACGAATGTTTGCCAAGAATTTGTTCCCCAAGCCTTCGCCTTTGCTGGCGCCAGCGACTAGTCCGGCGATATCAACGAAAGTTACAGTAGCGGGCAATAGCTTTTTTGAACCATAAATCTTGGCCAGCTCATTCAGTCGCTCGTCAGGCACCGGCACAATACCAGTATTTGGCTCGATTGTCGCGAACGGATAATTAGCTGCCAAAATATCATTATTTGTCAGCGCGTTAAACAGGGTGGACTTGCCAACATTAGGAAGGCCGACGATTCCGATTGATAAACTCATACAGCTATTATAACAGAGGTGCTGGCGAAAAACGATACGCTAACAAATATATCTTTGGTGTGATATTATTGGTAACATAAGCATAAGATTTTTGGATTATGGAAAAAACAACTCTAAAAGACGAAGTAAAAACAAAAAAACATAACTTTGTAAAACTACTACATGTTGGCAGGTTTAGAATTGTTATTGCGTTGGTCTTTGTGATATTAACTTGTGCAATCATAGTTACTGCTTTGGTGTTTAATAGCTTATCAAATAAACCAAGCACAAGTGATGAAGCTGATGCCCCGATGAGTAAAAATGTACTTAATTCTACTGTTATGGAAATACAAAATTCGAAAATTGGTGATGAAAATGCAATCAGATTGGCGGATGAATCAATAAAAAAGACTAATGATAACTATCAAAAAACGGTTATATTAGTAACTAAGGCAAACTTATATTATGATAACCAAGATTACGATAGGGCGCTCGAAATTGCCATGCAGGCATACAACATCGAGAGTAACGATAACGTCTGCGGTTTTATAGCGCTAATATATGAGGCTAAGGGGGACAAACAGAAAGCTATTGAATACTATCATTATGCAATCGATACGCTAAAAAAGGCAGATCCAAAAGACGGCGATATTGGATATTACGAAGACATGATTAAACTGCTTAATGGTCAGGCTATAGATTATGAAGAATAATAATATTGGAAAAATATTAGTGCCTTCCGTATTATTTTTATCGATTTTTTTTGCCACTAATGCACATGCGATTTATGACGTTGATTATGGCAAAGGTTACTTTTATGGGCATAAGATGTGTACCACCAGCAGCGAAGATGGTGATAAAGATGGTGATGGCACGCAAGATTGCATGGAGGGCGATATGGATGATAGCGATTTCTATGTTTTGCCGAGTGGTAGTTTGTCGGGTATTGATAAAGCGGATGAATTGTACAATAAATTGGTGAGTTACAATGATTCGGACAACGATAGGAAGAAAGCTGGATCCGGATTAATCGTTAACACGATGATGGGTAGGGATAGTGATGGTGAAGGAAAAGACATTAGTGATGGTACCTGGAGGGATTTAAAAGCTCGTTTGCGCAGTATGGATGCCAAAGGCAAAATAAAATGGACCGGTAATTATACGTACTGTAACATTAGTAGTTTTTATACCAAGTATTATTATAAAAGTAGTGGTGAAGAGAAAAACAACAAAGACATAGCTTTTTATGAATTAGAAGACTGTGAGACTGACCCAGCCATTAGATTTTATGATGACGATGATAATCTTGTATATGTGTTGTCTCGCCAGTGTGGTAATCCAGTTGGTAGTTTAAGCGAATTGCCCGAAGCAAACGATTGGAAGGTGTCGGTCAAAAGCGAAATAAAAAACAGGTCTTCCTTGCCATTAACAGTCGGATCAACGATTACGTGGAAGCATACAATCAAAAATGATGGTCCAGATGAAACTGACATTGATGTTTATTATAAATATAAAGACGGAGGTGTTTTGGGCGGCGGAAGCGGACCAGACCACGAGTTTTCAGAGGGTGCTGATAGTGGTCATGACGAGAGTTTTGAATCTACATCTAGGGCTATAACCCAAGATGATGTCGGTGGTCAGATGTGTCGTCTAACCAGTGCTGAGCCGAAATCATGGGAAAGTGAAGAGAGTATTAAATCACCTTATGATTGCATTACTATTCCTTATAATTATTCTCTAAATCCATCTGCCAATGTTCCAGGTGACTTTATTGAAGCTGATGTGCGGTTTAGTTTTACCCCATCGGTCATTAATGAGGTTGAGGCTAATAAAACCCGTAGTGAAAGTATTGAATGGCGAGTAACTGAGGTGGTTTACAATCCCGGTGTTGCCATTCCTAACCCAAACGACGATAACTTTTCTGACCAGGGACCTTGCCCAGATGGTCTATACTTTAACCCAAACAATTCATGCAGAAACGTAACTCCAGTTGCCGATGGAACTGGCAATACAGTATTTAACGAAGACGGATCTTATCGAAGTGGTGATAATCTACTGACGACTGTAACTGTTGGTGGTTATGATGTTGGCACCAATGTTTGTTATTCTTTGTCAATCAAACCGAATCGTAACACGATTGCATCAGGCAAGGACGATAGATGGAGACACTCTAGCCTTGGTTGTATGGTTATAGCTAAAAAACCAAAAGTTCAAATATGGGGCGGTGACGTAATGTCAGGCGGAATAATTCAAACCAGCACATCCAGCAAAAACATCAGCGGTACAACTAGAATGTTTGGCAGCTGGGACGAGTATGCTGCCTTGGCTGTCGGTTCAATAAGCGGTATGGGATCTGGTGCAGCATTTGCAGACCCAGGAATGGCCAATTCTACGATTTGCAACTATAGCACACTAAGCTTTACTAACGCTGGCAACAACGCAAGTTGTG
>JBAQEV010000009.1:0-3096 GCA_049286925.1 Saccharimonadales bacterium (SeqCode) | reverse complement strand
ACCCAGGAATGGCCAATTCTACGATTTGCAACTATAGCACACTAAGCTTTACTAACGCTGGCAACAACGCAAGTTGTGACGCGAACCAAAGTGCGGGTGGAAGCATTGGTAGTTACGCTATTGCTCAATCTATGCCAGGTGTAGCTGCAAGTTTTCCTGTGGACACCACAGACTCTAGCCGTAATTTTGGCAACAACGCAAGTATTGATTTAAGCGCAAACAACCTTCAGGGTATATATCGAGCTACGGGCAATAATGTCACGATTAATGGTGGTGTTGAAGGTAGTATGATTGGTGATCCTGACGACCCAAATACTAGGAGCAAATGGATTGTTATTAATGCACCGACTGCCGACGTTACTATTAATGGCAATATTCGCTATACCGACAAGAAGTTGACATCAATTGATCAGATTCCACAAATTATTATCATTGCGAATAATATTAAGATCGCTCATAACGTTACTAAAGTTGACGCTTGGCTGGTTGCTGGGGAATATATTAATACTTGCTCAACTTATAATAACGGCACAACGCTACCTATAGGTGCTGATCTGGACAGTAATATGTGTGTCAGTAAGTTAACTATTAACGGACCAGTCATGGCGCAAAAAATTTACCTGCGCCGAACATTTGGTTCAGGTGTTGGGTTAGACCATTCTGGAGATCCAGCGGAGGTCTTTAACTTGAGGGCCGACGCATATCTATGGGCAGCCGCACGCGCCAGCAGTAATGGGCAAGTATATACAATTAAAACGATTGAATTACCACCAAGGTTCTAGCTGATGATGGCAACCGTGTGTCTTTGTTTATTCGGCTATGCTATTATTGTGAGTAATATAAGCATAAGGAAGATTTCTCGTGCCAAACATAATCAAAACAGATAATCCTTCATCAAAAAAACATTTTTCTAAAAAGAAAAAGTTATTAATTGCGGGTATTGCGTTGTTGCTTATTGGCGGTATAGTCAGCGGTTGGCTTTTTATGCAGAATAAGCAAGCTGTTGACAATAGACAAAAGCAGTTAACCGAAGAAGTTTTAGAACAAACTACCGTTGATGCTCAGGTATTGGCCAGAAAAGGTGATCCAGCCGCTGCAGTTGCAAAATATGATGATGCGATTAATTCAATTAGTGACTCTTATCAAAAGAGTATCTTGACTATTAATAAGGCAATAATTTACCTAAACAACGAAGATTATGAACAGGCTCTAAAAATTGCCAAAGAAGCAGAAACGATTGATGCCAACTTTGCAGTCGTTAAGATAATTGCCCAGATATATGCAGAAAAAGGCGACAACCCAAACGCGATTACCTACTATAAAAAGACAATTGAACTAATCGACAAGGATGATCCATTAGCAGGTGATGATGCAATATATTATCAAAGTGTAATTGATAGTCTTGGTGGGGTTAAATAATTATGATACGGATAAACCCTAAGATTGTATCAAGTCTATTATTGATTATTATTTTTGCTGCAGTGTTTGCTGCTGGTACATATATTGGCGTGCAGGCTTATTCGGGTACGTACTTTGGTCGCAAGCAAGGTTATGGCTATTTTGAAAACGAGAAACATAAGGCAGACGGTAATGGTTACGTGCTTAGTAAGGGTATAACAAAGACTAGTGTAAGTAGTTTTATTAGTTATCTAAAAGACAAAAACAAAGACGAGGACAGTCAGAACGGAACTGGCGCTGCTTTTATTGTATATACAATGCTTGGCAAGAGCGGTAAGGATCGCGATAAAGATATTGACGGTGATGATTGGGATGATCTAGAGGATCGCCTTAGAAGCCTGGACAATAGGGGTAATATTGATTGGTCAGAGACGGTATCTCTAAAAATAAATAGCTATCATCAAAAATGGACAGAAGAGAAGACGAAAAAAGGCAAGACAACAACAAAAACTTACCATGATGACGCATTTTACTCGAAGAGTAGTGGCGAAAAAAGCATCGTATTTTATGACGACGATGGCAAAGTCTTATATGCGCTTGCCCACAAATGTGCTAACCCAATGGGTAACGTTGATGACGGCCTACCCGAGCCAAACGAATGGGACGTATCGGTATCAAGCAAAATCACAAAAACTGGCTCGTTGTTGCCTGGCGATACAGTCCGTTGGACGCATACGGTAAAAAATGAAGGTCCAGATGCGACCGACCAGGATGTCGAATATCGTAACGAGAACAACAGTGCTTTGGGCGGTAGCGAATCGGATCATGACTTTGATGCTGGACAAAAAGACAACGCAAGCAAATCTTTCGATCACACATCTCGTACCATCAACTCAAACGATGCTGGCACGCAGTGGTGTAGTGCTACTAGCGCCAAGCCTCGATCGTGGGATAATAGTGATAGAATAACATCGTCGAATGCTTGTGTAACTTTGTTATATAAATACACCCTAGATCCATTCATTACTCCAAGTGTGTCGGGTACGATTGAAGCTAATACCTCATTTACTGTCACTCCATCTGTCAGAAATAATGGGCCTACCAGGAGCAGAAACACACAATGGCAGATTTCTCAGATTATTGTTGAACCGGGTTATGCAATACCCCACGAAAGCGCTACGGGCAATTCGCCTCAGGCGCCATGTGTGGCATATTTTATAGCCGCCGGAGCTAGTTGCTCGATAATTACCAATGGTACCGGAACGTCAGTATTCAGTGTAGGGTTATCGACACTGGCGGCCAAGTCAGTTACGGCTGGTGATTATGAGGTTGGTACTAAATTATGCTTTGCATTCTCTGTCCAACCACGAGCTAGTTCGGTGCCATCAAATCCAGGCAGTGACGACCAGTGGGCTAATTCGGCGCCAGTTTGTATGATTATTGGTAAAAAACCAAAAGTTCAAATATGGGGCGGTGACGTAATGTCAGGTGGAATAATTCAAACCAGCACATCCAGCAAAAACATCAGTGGCACAACTAGAATGTTTGGCAGCTGGGATGAGTACGCGGCATTGGCTGTCGGTTCAATAAGCGGTATGGGATCTGGTGCAGCATTTGCAGACCCAGGAATGGCCAATTCTACGATTTGCAACTATAGCACACTAAGCTTTACTAACGCTGGCAACAACGCAAGTTGTG
>JBAQEV010000008.1:0-27487 GCA_049286925.1 Saccharimonadales bacterium (SeqCode) | reverse complement strand
ACCCAGGAATGGCCAATTCTACGATTTGCAACTATAGCACACTAAGCTTTACTAACGCTGGCAACAACGCAAGTTGTGACGCGAACCAAAGTGCGGGTGGAAGCATTGGTAGTTACGCTATTGCTCAGTCTATGCCAGGTGTAGCAGCCAGCTTCCCAGTAGATGTAAGTGACCCTAACCGTAATTTAGGCGACAATGTAACGGTTGATCTAAGTGCGAACAATCTTCAGGGCATATATCAAGCTACGGGTAATAATGTCACGATTAATGGTGGTGGTGTAGGCGATGTAATAAATAAAGGCCAGTGGATTGTCATAAACGCTCCAACGGCAAATGTTACCATCAATGGCAATATCAACTATACCGGCGAAACGCTGATGACAATTGATCAGATTCCACAGGTTATTATTATTGCCAACAATATTAATATTGTAGATAGTGTTACAAATGTTGATGCTTGGTTGGTAGCTGGCGGGTATATCAATACCTGCTCGTCGGTCAACATAGCAGCACCGCTTTCGGCAAGTATATGTGACGATCGCTTGACGGTTAATGGGGCGGTATTGGCGCAAAAAATATATCTTCGCCGAACTGCTGGTTCAGGTGTAGGTAATGCCAGTGGCGACCCAGCTGAAGTGTTTAATTTGCGCGCCGATGCCTACTTATGGTCAATGGCTCGCGCCAACAGCAACGGTCATGTTCAGACTGTTGATACTATCGAATTACCTCCACGATTTTAATATTAATTCTTAGCTTGCTTTTAACGCTAGTGCTTATGTATAATATAAGGCAATATGGCATTACTAAAAGGATTGGGCGATTTTTTTGCACTCGACATAGGCACTAACGCTGTGCGTGTTGTTCAGTTGTCGGAAAGCAGCGCTGACAGCTGGTCATTACAGCATTATGGCTATGCGCCAGTCGAAGAAAAAATCACCAGCAGTAACTCGGCTGAGGGCATGCGACGACTGGGCGAAGTGATTATGACGGCTGTTGGACAAAGTGGTATCAAAGAAAAGAACGTTGTAATTGGTCTGCCTTCCAGCAAAACATTTACGACTGTTATTGATGTTCCGGCAATGAGCGAGACAGAGCTAAAAAGTACAATTAAGTATCAAATTGACCAATACATCCCAATGGCAATCGACGAGACGAAAGTGGACTGGGCGTTGTTGGGCCAGTCGCTTCACGATTCAAAACAACAAGAGGTATTATTGGCAAGTACAGCCAATACTTATACCGAAGAGCGATTAGAGTTTATTGAAAGTCTGGGCTTTAATGTTATCGCAGCCGAACCAGATCCAATCGCAATGGTTCGTTCGCTACTTCCACTTGGCATACAAGACGCGCGATTAATCATTGATGTTGGTGAACGAGCCACTGATTTGGCAATTACTTTTGGCGATAGCCCTCGCTTGGTTCGCAATATACCAACGGGATTGGGTTCATTAATCAAAGCCGCAGTACAAAATTTGAATGTCCAGGACGACCAAGCTCGCCAATTCATTTTAAAGTTTGGCTTGGCGCCTGATAGGCTAGAGGGTCAAGTTTATCGTGCAATCGAAGGTACTCTCGACAGTTTTGCAGCCGAATTAGTCAAATCAATCAAGTTCTTTCAAACGCGTTATCCAAATACGCCAGTCGGTGGTATCTTATTATCTGGATTTGCAGCGATCGTGCCGAGGTTTGGTGAATATATTACTGCCAAAACAGGCGTAGCTTGCAGTGTAGCTAACCCATGGCAGCGTGTTCGTGTTGCACAGGCCGATCAACAACAACTTAGTTCGATTGCATCTGAATTTGCTACTGTCATTGGCCTTGCACAAAGGAAGAACTTAAAATGATAGAAATCAACCTGATACCAGATGTCAAACGGGATTTATTAAAAGCTCAAAAGGTTCGCGCAAAGGTTATTGCCAGTTCGATTTTAATCGGTGTGGTATCAATTTCGGTCGTGACGCTGTTAGCCATCTATGTATTTGGCGGGCAATCGGCGCGCGGTTATTTTGCTGACCAAGACATAACTAATGAAAGCAAAATTTTAGCAGGTTCTATGGACAAAGACAATACAGACTTGTCTAGCGCGAAGGAACTATCAAAAATGTTAACTATCCAAAACCAGCTAACTAAAATATCTGCCTTGCATGGTAACAAAAAGATTGATTCTAGGATTTTTGATTTACTTAAGGCAATTATTCCAAGGTCACCCAACAATGTTATCTATTCTAATTTGGCAATTGATTCAAGTTCAAGCACTATAACCATAGACGGCCAGGCGGCGAATAGCTATGCCGCTGTAGAAGTGTTTAGAAAAACTATTGAAGGCGCGCAAATTAAATATACGGATGCTGCTAATGTGCAGCAGCAAGTGACAGTAGCGTTTGAGGTAAGAACTAGTAATGTCAGCTATGGTGAAGATACTTCTGGCGAAAAAGTATTACGCTTTACTCTCAGCTTTGTTTATGCGCCAGAGCTATTCTCGCCAGGTTCAAAGAATGCCACGATCGTTATCTCTAACAGCGGTAGTAATGCGACCGACTCATACCTTGGTGTACCAAAGAGCCTGTTTACTCCTCGAGCTCAAGACATAAAGGATGGGGAATAGTAATATGCAACCAAAGAATGTAGCAATCCGCAAAAGAACACAGATCGCGATGGCTAACCGCACGATGTTCTTTTGGGTCGCTGGTGTATCTGTATTGTTTGGATTTGCTGCCGTAGCTACAATCTTTTTGTCACAAATGATGATGTTTAATGAGAAAGTTTTGAGCGAGAAGAATAAAACAATTCAAATATTGAAGGATAATAATAAAAATGTGACAGAACTTGAGTTGCAGATTAAAGCAATTGATGCCAACCAGGCACTGATTGATTCGAAAGCTGATCCTGATGACCGAGCGATTCAGGTAATTTTAGATGCTCTTCCATCTGAGGCTAACCTAGAAGCACTTGGTGCATCTATCCAAAACAAGTTGTTGGCTGGAATAAATAATTTGTCCATTAATTCCATACAGATTGACCCAGTACCTGGTTCTGAATCGTTGGGTTCTAACAAATCAGTTGTTAACGCAAGCTCGTCAACAAGTTCTGGGAATGAAATGGTTTTTCGCTTTTCTGTAACCGGTGACGAAGTGGCTCTAAAAAAAGTATTAAACAATCTAGAAAAATCGATTCGAACGATTGATATTATTTCCCTCAAAATTGAAGCTCAAGACGAAGGTACTGCTATTATGAGCATTCAAGGACGTGCGTTTTACGAACCAGTGCGCGAGGTTCAGTTAAAGGATAAAACGGTAAAATAATGAAAAAAACAGATATAGCAATGATAGTTCTTATCGCATCAGTCAGTGTTTTGATAGCTTTCTTTGTGGCCAAATCTATATTCGGTGATGTTTATACGGGGTCGGCAAAAGTTAAAACAATCGACAAAATAGACGCAACAATAGTTGAGCCAAGCGCTGATATATTTAACAAAAATGCAATAAATCCAGCTGTCCAGGTTAAAATTGACGGGACAGAGTAGGGGGTGTAAAGGTGGCGCTGCTTACCAATGACATACAGGGAAAGCTTATCAGCCTTCTTATTAATGAAGGCTTGGTTAGTGAGAATATTATAAATGCCGCCAAGGAAACTTCACTCAGCACTAGCAAGCCACTACTAGGTTTGCTTTCTGAACAGAATATAGTTGATGACGAATTGCTGACGCACGCGATTGCTCAGGTATCTGGCGTTCCGTACGTAAATTTATCTAATAGTTTTATCGATCAGAAGATATTGGGTCTATTACCCGAAGACATTGCCGAGAGGTTTATGGCTGTTCCGCTTGCGGAAGTCCAGAACCGTTTGGCAGTAGCTATGATAGATGCCAATAACGTTCAGGCGGTTGATTACCTGGCAAGTCGTATCGAAAGGCCCCTCAAGGTCTTTATGGCGTCCGAGGCGGGTGTTCGTCACGTGCTTGACCAATACAAAACAGATCTATCGAGTGTTGGCGAAGCGGCTGAGGCTAGTCAGATCGAAGCCAACCAAGAGTCTAACCGCGACGTTAAAACAATTGTTCAAGATTCTCCAATCAGTAAAGCGCTTAGTACTATTCTTGAGTACGCTCTTAAAACCCGTTCAAGCGACGTTCATATTGAACCACTTGAGGGGGCATTAAAGATTCGCTGCCGAGTTGACGGCATGCTTCGTGAAATTATGCAGTTGCCAAAAAGTATCGAACCAGCACTAGTCAGCCGTATCAAGATTTTGTCTAATTTAAAGATTGACGAACACCGTATGCCGCAAGACGGACAATTTACAGTAAAAATCGGCGCCAAAGAAGTTGACCTTCGTATTGCAATTAGCCCAGTAATTTGGGGCGAGCAAGTGGTTATTCGTTTGCTTGATAAATCTGGTAATAATTTTGATATCGAGGCCATGGGATATGCTGGCCGTGCCTTAAGGGCGATTCGAAAGGGTATCAAAAGGCCAAATGGTATGATTTTAACATCTGGACCAACCGGAAGCGGTAAAACCACAAGTCTTTATGCATTAATCAAAGAAATAAAAAACGATGATGTAAATATTGTTACGCTCGAAGATCCAGTTGAGTACAAGATGAGTGGTGTTAACCAGATTCAGGTTAATGCCGAGGTTGGGCTAACTTTTGCAAGTGGGTTGCGTTCGATTTTGCGTCAAGACCCTGACGTCATCATGGTTGGAGAGATTCGAGATAGTGAAACGGCTAATTTGGCTGTCCAAGCAGCCTTAACGGGTCACTTGGTATTCAGCACACTTCACACCAACAGTGCCGCTGGTGTTTTGCCGCGACTTTTGGATATGAATATCGAACCTTTCTTGATTGCAAGTACGGTAAATACGATTATTGGCCAACGATTAGTACGTCGCGTTGCTGAAAAACGTGAGTCGTATAAGTCAAACCCAATCGAAACTCAAAACATTTTGACGACCGTCGGACACTTATTACCGAAGACACAGGCCGATGTTGCGAGGATTTCTCAAGATTTAGGCTATAAAGACTTGCCCTTAGCAGGCCAAAGCGCTTATACTTTAGTGAGGGGAATTGACTCTCCTTCGGGATCATCAACTCGGGGCTATAGTGGCAGAGCGGGAATATATGAGGTGATGGATGTTAATGAAACCATCCAAGGCCTGATTGTCGCTCATGCAACAAGCTCTGAAATTCAGCGCAAAGCTCAACAGCAGGGAATGATTACGATGCGACAAGACGGATATCTGAAAGCTTTGCAGGGTATCACGACGATTGAAGAAGTAAACCGCGTAACATCAGACACAGCCTAGTAAGAAGGGTGGCAAAATGAACAATCAAGAATTAAGAATAGAAATCCTATTAGAAGAAGTGGTACGCAAGAGGGCGTCAGACCTTCACCTTCAGGTTGGCTTGCCGCCAATGCTTAGGATTGATGGTTCGCTGTTGCCGATTATGGGCTTTAATCAGCTTGATGAGCAGACAGTTGAGACATTAATTTTTGCTATCTTGGACCAAGATCAGCGCCAGATATTATTAAAAGACAAAGAATTTGACTTTAGCTTCGCCTTTGGTACGCTAGGGCGTTTTCGTGTTAATGCCTATCATGAGCGAGGCAATCTTGCTGCAGCTTTTCGTCTAATTCCAAATGAAATCAAATCAGTTGTAGAATTAGGCCTTCCAAATATTGCTATGAGTTTTGCGGATTATCCACGTGGACTAGTCTTGATTACGGGGCCAACTGGTAGTGGTAAGTCAACCACACTGGCTGCGTTAGTCGATAAAATTAACACCGAACGATCACAACATATTATTACAATCGAAGATCCAATTGAGTTTACGCACAAATCTAAAAAATCGGCCGTTGTTCAGCGCGAGGTTCACTACGATACATACAGTTTCTCGGCGGCGCTTCGTTCAAGCTTGCGCCAGGACCCAGATGTTGTCTTGATTGGTGAGATGCGTGACCTTGAGACCATTAGTGCGGCTATTACGATTGCCGAGACTGGCCACCTAGTGTTTGCGACGCTTCACACCAACAGTGCAGCGCAGTCAATCGATCGTATTATCGACGTATTCCCGCCTCATCAACAGCCGCAAATCAGAACTCAGTTATCAAATATTTTGATGGCAATTTGTTCGCAGCGATTAGTGCCATCAATTGGTGGTGGTCGCGTTGTCGCTGCCGAGATTTTAATTACTAATCCGGCTGTTCGAAATATTATTCGTGAAGGTAAAGCACACCAACTTGATGCGGTTATTCAGACTGGTTCTGATCAGGGAATGCAAACAATGGATAGGACACTTGTCAGCCTCGTTCAAGGCGGTATCGTAACTTACGATAATGCCAGGGAAGTGGCAGTTGATTTGACTGAATTTGAGAGGCTGATGAGAGGCTAATAATGAAGAAATTTACCTACGAGGCTCGTGACCAAACTAACAATAAGATTACCAAGGCTACTGTCCAGGCTGATTCTGAAGCCGCCGCAGCAAAAGTCTTGATTAATCAGGGTTTTATGCCTCTTAGTATTAAAGAGCAGGGTGACGATAACAATATAATTGCCAGGTTATCCGGACGGATTACTGTAAAAGACAGGATTGTTTTTACTAGGCAGCTGGCTACTTTAATCGGGGCTGGTTTGCCGCTTGCACAGAGTTTTAGCACAGTCCTAGAGCAGACCGAAAATAAAAAGTTGCAATCTATAATTCAAGAGATTATGGCGTCGGTTGAAGGCGGTAAGACGCTGGCTGAATCATTCGGCAAATATCCGGCAGTTTTTGATCCAGTTTTCTTGGCTTTGGTTGGTGCTGGTGAAATGTCCGGTACGCTTGATGAGTCACTGCAGCGCATCGCCGCGCAGCAAGAAAAAGATGCAGCCGTTATGAGCAAGATTAAAGGTGCTTTAACGTACCCAATTATTGTGCTTGTTGTTATTTTAGGAGTCGTAGCCTTCATGTTGTTTACGGTTGTTCCACAAGTTGAAAAGTTATACCATGATTTAAAGAAACAACTGCCGTTTATAACTCAGGTAATGGTTGATTCGGCTAGCCTCTTGACTAATTATTGGTGGGCCGTAATTATTATCTTGGGTGCGGCAATTTATTTCCTTATTCAGTATCTAAAGACTGACGCTGGCATAAGAGTTGCAGATACCTTTAAACTAAACGTGCCAGTTTTTGGTCAGATGTTTCGAAAATTATATATGGCTCGCTTTGCGCGCACAGGGCAGACATTGTTGGGTACTGGTGTGAGTATGCTGGATACGCTAAAACTAACGTCGATTGCTGTTAATAACACAATGATAGAGAAAAGCATTTTACACGCGGTCGAAAAAGTTAAAGCCGGTAAGGCCCTGTCGGTTGCCTTGCAGCCAGAAGACTACATTTTGTCATTAGTGCCGCAAATGATTAAGATTGGTGAACAGTCTGGTCGTATTGACGAAATGATGGGCAAAACGGCACAAGTGTACGAGGACGAGTTAGATGAACAGATTAGAAATATCTCTACTGCTATTGAGCCGATTTTGATGGTTTTCTTGGCTGTTATTGCTGGAGGCATGGTGGCTGCGATATTGTTGCCAATATACAGCTTGGTCAATGGCATTGGATAGATATATATAGACATTGATTGACGTGTGTAGTAATATAAACGTAAGCATAAGCGATTATTAATAAACAGTTCATAGGAAAGGTGGAATGATTCTCGTGAACACTCAACAAAAAGAAAAAGGATTTACAATCATTGAGGTTGTACTAGTCCTGGCCATAGCCGGATTGATATTCATGATGGTCTTTATTGCACTTCCTGCTTTGCAGCGTAGCCAGCGCGATACTCAACGCAAATCTGATTTAAGTAGAATTACGACGGCTCTACAAAGCTACCAGTCGAATAATCGTGGTGCTTTACCAAGTGGCATGGGTGCCGAAACAACTTCGTGGCCTGGTTTTGTCAATCGATATATTCGCACGGCAGGCGACACTTTCACTGACCCTACGGGTGCAGACTATATTGTTAGTACTACTGTGACACTGCCAACAGAATTTGATTCCGCAAATCCAGCGGTAGTTGTTACTACTGGTGCAACTTGCAACGGAGAAGGCCTAACAACGGGTCAGGGATCGCGCAAGGTAGCGTTCCAGATGAAGTTAGAGGGAAGCGGTATCGCTTGCCAAAGTAACTAGTCAATAAAACGACACTGAAAAACCCCAAGAAAAACTTGGGGTTTTTATTTTTATCAACTTTTACTGTATGATAGTGCTTATGGAATCTTTCACAATATACTTGATATTAGTAATAACAGGACTTTGTATGGGTAGCTTTGCTGGCGCTACTGTTTGGCGACTAAGGGCGAGGCAGCTATATCACGACAAGTTAGATGGCTTACATGTTGATCATAGCGAGCATATTCAATTAAAAAAGTTAACAAAAAGTTCGCTTATTAAGGACAGGTCGCAATGTCTTCATTGTTCATATACTCTTGAATGGTATGATTTAATTCCAGTGTTAAGCTGGTTGTCTTTGTGTGGAAAGTGTCGTCAGTGCCGAAAGCCCATTGGGTTAATGGAGCCACTAATAGAATTATCGGTAGCAGCGTTTTTTGTTTTGTCTTATGCTTTTTGGCCACTGCCTATTGAGAGCGGACTAGAGATCACTAGTTTTGTTCTGTGGCTCGTGGCTGGTATCGGGCTGGCAATATTATTCGTATATGACATTAAATGGTTTTTATTGCCGGATCAAGTAAACTTTTTTGTCATAGCTTTAGGCCTGGCGAGCGTTTTGATAGCAGCTTCAACTTCTCTTGATATTATTGAGACAATAATAAACGTTGTTTTATCAGTGTTAATACTAAGCGGTTTATATTTGGCATTATATCTATTATCTGGCGGCAAATGGGTTGGTTTTGGGGATGTCAAACTGGGCCTTGGGCTGGGTCTTTTGCTTGCTGATTGGCGTCTGGCGCTTTTGGCGCTGTTTTTGGCAAACTTCATCGGTTGTTTGATTGTTTTGCCTGGTATTCTATCTGGTAAATTAAAGCGTAATTCGCACATACCTTTTGGTCCGTTGCTTATTTCAGGTTTTGTAATCGCGGGTCTGGCGGGCAATTATATTATTGGCCAGTTTTTTCTAACATTAATATAGTGAATTGAACAAACAGCTTATGTTATAATTGGGGCAAATGAAGACCTCAAACCAAGCTGGTTTTACGATAATTGAAACAATGCTTTTTTTGGGTATTACGGGATTACTTGTCATGGGCCTTTTAGCTGGTGCCGGTACATCAATTAATATCCAGAGGTACCACGATAGTGTCACATCTTTGCAATCAACTTTGCAGCAACAGTATTCCGAGGTGGCAAATGTTAACAACGAAAGCACAGGCGGCCTTGAGTGTTATGGTGATAATCAAACTAACCCGGTTGGTCAGTCTGACTGTGTAATCGTTGGCAGATATATTTCATCGGTCAATGGGTCTGTGCTATCAATAAAGAGCGTAGTCGGCTATATCTCAAGTACTACCATATTTTCATCAATCCAAGACGATATTGACGCGATAAACGCAATAAACATTAGGGTATCTCCAGTGAATGGGCAGACCTATGACATAGAGTGGGGGTCGTCTTTGGTAAGGTCTGACAATAGCAACCCTTTGGCATTCTCGATGTTGGTGCTTAGATCACCAGTTAGTGGCGTGGTGCGTACTTTTATTAATTCAAACGAGGCAATAGATGATAGCGACATATCTACGTTGGTTAGTGATTCGGCTCTTATTGAACCATTAAAGGCCTGTGTTGAATCCAATGGCCTGTTTAATAGCGGTAAGTCGGCTATATTTATAAATCCCAGCTCAACCAGCGCTAGTGGAGTTGAAATGCAGGGGGAGGCTTTTAGCGGATGTTAAATAAAAACACATCAGGCGTACGAGGCGACACAATGATTGAGGTTCTGTTTGCAATTACGATTTTTAGCCTGGTCGCTGTCGGTGGGCTTGCAATCATGAATCAAGGCACAGCTACGGCACAGCGAGCGCTAGAGATTACATTGGTGCGACAAGAAATCGATGCACAGGCAGAGACTATACGATTCCTAAACTCATCGTATATCGCAGCTTTTGTCCCGAATGCCAGCTTTGCGGCTAATACTCCAGCTGGCCAATGGCAGTTGATGGAAGACAGTATTATATCTACGGCTGCCGCATCGGCGTCTGACTTTGGGGCTGTTGGTGCTACTTGCCCATTTCCACTACCAAATGGCAGCTTTATACTAAACACAAAAAATGCCACATTTGTTGCCCCATCAGAGGGCAGGGTAGTAGCGTCACAAACATTTTCTCAAGTTAAATATGACGGAGGCGGCCAAGTGACGGCGGCGGAAGGTATTTGGATAGAAGCAGTACGTCCTGATACCGTACTAGGTAATAACCAGTCAAATACTGGTTATATCGATTTTCATATCCGTGCCTGTTGGGATAGCCCCGGCCAAGACATGCCTGTTACGCTTGGCACGATTGTGAGGTTATATGAACCACGTGGTTAATAAAAAAGCTGGCTTTACTATTATTGAGTTGATGTTGGCTATGGCTTTTGTCGCTACGCTTTTGGTTGCGGTAGCCATGACGGTTATACAGATTGGCAATACCTATAATAGGGGGATTACATTTAAAAACGTAAATCAAATTGGTCGTTCGATATCTAGTGAGGTTCAAAGAAGCATAATTGGCGTCCAAGCATTCGACTTAGGCACTCGTTATATACAGCAGGGTGAGCCGGGCAATTATTGGGGCGGCAGATTATGCACGGGCCAATATACTTATATTTGGAATTACGGCAAGGCAATCCAAGCCGGAGATATATCTCGTTTGAATACATATGCTGGTGGCTCGACGAAGACAATCAGATTTATAAAAGTCCCAGACTCTAATGCAAGCTATTGCCAAGACGTGTCCAAGAAGGCCGTTCTGGCTGATTCCATAGAATTGTTAACAGTAGGACCAAACACCCCTGAATATGATTTAGCTCTGCATAGTTTCTCGATAATCACATCTGCAACTGCCACTGATGTCAAGACTGGGCAGCAGCTATATAGCATTGAGTTTTTGGTAGGTACCAATAATAGTGATGCCTTGTCGCTTGATTATCAGTCGTGCAAACTTCCTGGTGAAGACGGTGCAGACCCATCATACTGTTCAGTTAGTCGATTTAATGTATTGGCCCGTGCTGGCAATACTGTAAAATAAATTAAGGAGATATTGCATGAAAAATATAAAAAATAAACGATCAGGAGCGGTATCATTATTCGTCGTTATTTTTACGGCCTTGCTTATTACAGTTGTAACGGTTAGCTTCGTACGTATTATGGTTCAAGATCAACAGCAAGCTACTGTGACTGATCTTTCGCAAAGTGCCTATGACTCGGCTCAGGCTGGCGTAGAAGACGCCAAGCGTGCTCTACTAAGGTTACAATCTGTCGTTAATAGTGGGGGTAGCGTTGATACAGCAAAATGGTCAACTGATTGTAACGTGGCGAATCAGACGCTGGATGATGTTCCTAAGACAAGTGACGAGGTAAAAGTCCAGACGGTCGGAGGTAATAGTCTCGATCAGGCATATACTTGTGTGAAGGTTATATTGGATACGCCTGATTATCTTGGAGAATTATCAAAAGATTCGTATAATTTTATTCCACTTCGCGGTGTTGATTCTTCATTTGATACAGTAAGAATTCAGTGGTTCAGCCCTAGCGATATTGACTCTACCTACAATAGCTTTGCTTTGCAATCGGATACTAAGACGCCATTACCTTCAACATGGGCGCCTAATAATCCACCTATCATCAGGGCACAGTTGGCTCAGTTTGATAAGGAAAATGGCTTTAAGTTAACAGTTTTTGATAATACAGTTTTTGGTAGTTCACAAAGCAACGCCAATACACTATTTCTATATCCATCTGGGGCATTGGGAGCAAAAAATGATTTTAGTTTTATTCTGGATGACGTGCGCAGAACAGTTAACAGTGGTCCAGCTGCTACCCCTGTAGCACCGGCGCATCCCCAATCGGCTAAGTGCACAACAAGCCTTGCTAATCTGTATTCTTGTAGCGCCGATATAGATTTACCGACTACTATTGGGGCTGGCCAACGAGAAGCATATTTGTTTATCGGTGCTTTGTATAACAAAGCTAGCTATAAGGTTTCATTGGTAAACGGTACAACTGGGGAGGTGATTTATTTTAACAATGTTCAACCAGAAGTAGATTCAACTGGACGAACAAGTGATTTATTTAGACGCGTTCAAACTAGGGTAGAGTTGACCGACATTAACTTTCCATACCCACGAGCAGCTGTTGATGTTGCCGGCAACTTGTGTAAAGACTTCAGGGTCACCGACGACACGGATGATTACTGGACAAGCCCAAGTTGCACGCCGTAGTTTTTAGTCAGTTGTATTAGAATGGTATTTTTCGTGAACTTCGCGAAGATGTTCGTCAGTTACGTGGGTATAGACCTGGGTAGTGCTGATACTACTGTGTCCAAGCATGGTTTGGACGCTTCGTATATCAGCGCCATTCATTAATAAGTCGGTTGCGAAACTGTGTCGTAATGTATGCGGACTAACGTGTTTTGTGATTCCGGCCAACCTGGTATATTTGTTGATAATTCTTTGAATACTACGCGGGCCAAGCCTCCTAAAATCTCCACTGTTATCTGAATGGTTATTTCGACTGTAATTTAAAAACAGAGGTGGCAGAGCATCTGTTCTAGCATGCAAGTAATTTTTTACGTGCTGGCTGGCGCTTTTGCTAATAAAAACTGGTCTGTCTTTTTGGCCTTTACCCCGAACCATAAACTCTCGTCTTTCGGTATTAACGTGATCGCGGTTCAAATTAACCAGTTCGGACACGCGCAGACCGCTGGAAAAAAGTAGTTCAATGATTGCTCGGTCGCGTAAACCTGTATCGGTTGATGTATCAATCTGTTCAATTAGTTGTTCAACTTCGTCGTAGTGCAAGAAAGTAACTTGTTTTCTTGATACTTTTGGCAATTCAATTTTATCAGGGGACAGGGTAGGAATGTTTCGTTTTGATAAATAACCCAAGAATCCACGCAGCGCTATAAGATGATAGCTTTGAGTGATCATTGCCAATTCATCATCGTTGACGTTTTTATAACGATTTAGCCAAAGTCGATATTTTCTAACAATCTCTGGCGTAATTTTAGATACATCAATATCATCCGTAAATTCGACAAATCTTTCCAAATATAGCGTGTAATTTTCAGCAGTATGAGAAGACCGTCCACCCTCAACTTCTAGGTGCTCGGCGTAGTCCAGCAGCAATTCTGACATATACATAGAATTATCATAGCTCATTTGAACATAAACGGGTATTACGGGAAAATAAATAGTTCTTTGGTATAATATATAAAACATAATAAGGAGTAATAATGAGCAATCATCCTATGGTTAATAAAATTAGGTTTGAGCGAACGTTTTGTATGGTCAAGCCTGACGGTGTAAAAAGAGCTTTAATTGGTGATATTATTAGACGTTTCGAGAAAGCTGGCCTAAAGATTGTTGCAATGCGCATGTTTACTCCGACTGCCGAGCAAGTTCGAAAACATTATCCTATGAGCGACGAAGCGTGGGTGATGCGCCTTGGTGAAAAAAGCCTAAGTGCTTTTGACAATATTGAAGCCGAGGCAATTGATGTACTCGGTACTATCGATAAGGCCGAGATTGGCAAGCGGGTATCTGATAGCTTAATAGAGTTCATGACGTCTGGACCAGTTGTGGCCATAGTTGTCGAGGGAGTGCAAGCCATAGATATGGTTAGAAAATTATGTGGTCACACACTACCGTTCAAGGCTGATGTTGGTACAATCCGTGGAGATTATTCCGTAGATAGTCCCGTAGTAGCAAATGCTGATTTTAGGGCAATCCATAACTTGATCCATGCAAGCGAAAATCAAAATGAGGCAAAAAACGAGATTGCTTTATGGTTTGGAAAACAAGACATCCCAAGTTACAACCTAGGCTCTGAATCTATTATGTACTCAAAGTACTATTAGTTCAGCGCGATATCTTACGAGCAACTATCATGATAGAATATATTAGATGCCTCGGTAGCTTCCTGTCATCCGACAGGACCATGTCGAATGACATGGCAACTGGGAAACAACACGCCTCGGTAGCTCAACTGGATAGAGCAGATCCGTCCTAAGGATAAGGTTGTAGGTTCAACTCCTGCCCGGGGTACCATAATATATCGGAGATATAATGACCCAAGAAAAGGCGAAAGAGAAGGCCCAACTGGATTTTGTTGGCCAACGCGAAGGCGAAAAGCTATTATTTGTTTTTCGTCATCATATGATTGCCATGCGTAAGGGCTTTTATATGTTGGTCATACCATTAATTATCACTGCTATTCCACCACTTATTTGGAGCTATAATCTAGAGCTTTTCTTGCTTCCTGTCGGTGGTTTTGCGCTTGGCTTAATTTTATTCGCATACCACTTTATAATGTGGTATTTCACGATTTACATAGTGACCGATCAGCGTATTAGGCAAGTAACTCAAAGGGGCTTTTTTGGCAAGGACGTGATCGAGCTGCGACTGTCTAAGGTCCAGAATATAAGCTATAATATACCTGGGTTTACTGGTGAAATATTTCAATTTGGAACAATCGTTATACAAACTATAGTGGGCGATTTGGTTATTAACAAAGTCGAACATCCGGACAAGATATATAACCAGCTGCAAGATGCAGTGAATAACGCTGTAGAAAAGCGTGAACAAGGAGAGCATGAAGAAATTATTGCATAAATTGCGAAAACAAAAAGACGAAGTACAACCGTCATCTCGAATTACGAGCGAAACGGTTGCGCATCATCGTGAGCGCATCCTAGCGGGCGGGCGTCGTTTTAAGTATCCAATTCAATACGCTCGTCATAAATTAGTTATTAACGCTGTTGCAATCAGCATTGTTGCCCTGATAGCCATACTAGTTGTTGGATGGTGGCAGCTATATCCACAACAAAACACCAGCGAGTTTATGTATCGAATAACCAAGGTTTTACCACTTCCAGTGGCTAATGTCGATGGCGAACAAGTGCCTTACAGTGATTATTTGATGAAATATTTAAGCTCTGTCCGGTATCTCGAGCAAAAAGAGCAAGTCAATCTGAAAACTGAAGATGGCAAAAGACAAGTATCTTACATCAAGCAGCAGTCTATGCAGGACGCTATTGCCGACTCATATTCAAAAAAGCTGGCTGAAGATATGGATTTATCAACTAGTGACAGCGATGTCGAAGCATTTATTTTAAAACAACGACAATCCAGTAGCGGTGAGACTTCAGAGCAGACCTACTATGCAGTTATCCAAGATTATTATGGCTGGAGCCCATCAGAATACCATCATGTAATTTGGCAAAAGCTTTTACGACAAAAAGTCGCATTTGCAGTCGATGATGTCGCTTTGGATATATCGAATGATATCTATTCGACTTTAAATAAGAATTCAAAAACAGATTTTAAAACTCTTGCAGCTAAGTATGCGAAAACTTCAGGAGAAGAAATTACCTACGGTGTATCGGGCTGGGTTCCAAAGATAAATCAAGATGGTGGATTGTCGCAGGCGGCAGCAAAAATGAGTAAGAATCAGGTATCGACGGTCATCAAATCATCACTAGGTGATGGATATTATATTGTTCGCTTGCTTGACGGCAAAGATAATCAAGTTAATTATGAACACATTTTTATTCCTCTCACGGTTTTTGATAAAAAACTAGAAGATATAAAAAACAGTGGCAAAATTAACGAATACATATCTATTCCCAAGAACTAATTTGCCAACAAGACTTATAATAGTAAATAGGAGGGCAAAGTATATGTTTAAACTACCAGATCTAAAATATGGTTACGATGCGCTTGTGAAGTGCATGAGCCAAGAGACAATGAATTTTCATTACGGCAAGCATCACCAAGCATATGTCGATAAGTTAAACGCGGCAATTGAAGCTAACCCTGAGTACAAAAATAAAAGCCTTGAAGAATTATTGACCGGTACCGAATCAATTTCTGTTGCGGCTATAAAAAATAACGGCGGTGGACATTATAATCACAGCTTGTTTTGGGATAGCATGTCAGGTGATGGGGGTGGAGAACCGACAGGTGCTTTATTGGAGTTAATTATCAACAAATACGGCAGTTTTCAAAAGTTCGTTGACGATTTTACATCAAAATCAATGGGAATATTTGGAAGTGGCTGGGCTTGGTTGCTGCAAGACGGTGAAATAATTACAACATCCAATCAAGATACTCCAATATCACTAGGTCATCAACAACCTCTGTTATGCCTGGACGTTTGGGAGCATGCTTACTATATTGATCACCGAAACCGTCGCGACGAGTTTATAAAATCATGGTGGGAAGTGGTTGATTGGAAGGCGGTTTCTGTCCGTCTGATTAATCAATAATTGTGCGTCGAATATTCTCGTTAAGCCCGACCAAAAAGCTGTAATTAAACAAGTTATGCTTGTTGCAGATTTGATTGACACTAAGCTTATCATTCGGCCGGCCGCTAATAATTGTGACCTTATCACCGACTTTTACGGGTGATTTGGTGACGTCAATCATTGTATGATTCATGCACACACGTCCTGCGATAGTAAAATACTTATCGCCAAGTTTTACCTGACCCGCGTTACTGAGGGCTCTTGGTATGCCTTCGTAATATCCCAGTGGCAAAACGCCAATATCGCTGTCACGTTTTGCGATGAAGGTGCGGCTATAGCTAACGCTTTCGCCTTTATCAATTTTTAAGACTTTAGTGATTGTGCTTGTTAAGGCAAGGGCAGGTCGAAGATCACTCAATTTTGAAGCGTACTTGTCAGTATTTTCCAGCGATGTGATGCCATAAAGTGCTATTCCAACTCTTAAAGTATTTGCATATTTTGAAACAGTTTTCACGCTTCCGGCCGATTGAGCGATATGAAAATATTTTGGCTTAAAGCCGGCTTTTTTGATGGTTTCTATGCTATTGTCGAATCTGCTTGTCTGTAGTTTTACAAATTCATCGGTTTCGGGGTTATCCGAGTCTGCCAAATGCGTCATAACACCTTCGACATGGATGTTCTTGTATTGTCCTATGGTTGCCAAAAATTCATCCAGCTCGTTGATTCTGACCCCGTGTCGTCCCATGCCAGTCTCTAATTCGATATGAACAACAAATTTTTTGCCCGACTTGCCAATTGCCTTGACGGTTGGGATGTCATGAACAACAAACGCAAAACCCTTCGGATTGATTTTTGCATAGTTATCGTGGCTGATCGACCCCATAACTATCACTGGCTGTTTTGATACTAAGTGGATTCTCAACCCCTCATAATATCCGTCAACTGCGGTATAAGGGAAGTTGCGCTCTTTTAGGATTGTCGATACTTGTTCAAGCCCGTGGCCGTAAGCATTAGACTTTAGTACTGGTATCACAAAACCAGCCGGCATTAATTTGTGCAACAAATCAAAGTTGTCTAAAATTGCTGATTTGGATATATAGATATTATTAAAAACAGTGAACTTTTTTTCGAAAAAACGTAACTTGTCAACTAATACTGAATGTAATTGCATAACTCCATAATACCAAAAAGGCCACTTAATCTGTTAAAATTAGGTAGATGAAAAAAGCTTTGAATTTCTCTATCGTAAAAAAACTAGATTGTACATTGGCTCGTGCCGGTGTAATCGAAACGCCGCACGGTGTTATTAAAACACCAGCGTTTATTGTTGGTGGCACTAAGGCAACTGTCAAAACCCTTACAAACGAGCAGGTCGTTGAATTGGGCGGGCAATCGATTTTAGCGAATGTCTATCACTTGATGCTGCAGCCTGGCGCAGACGTGGTCAAGCAAGCCGGCGGCCTGAACAAATTTATGAACTGCAATCTGCCGACTTTTACTGACAGTGGCGGTTTTCAAGTTTTCTCACTTGGGATGGCATATAAAAAGGGAATTGATGCTACCAGTCACAGCAAGAACGGTGATGCCAAGCAGGCGAAACACTCATCAAGTCAGCTGGCGAAAGTCACCGATGACGGAGTACACTTTAAATCGCACATTAACGGCGAAAAACTTTACATGACGCCGGAAAGTTCGATGGAACTGCAGCATGCAATCGGCGCCGACATTCACATGGCTTTCGATGAGCTGACTTCGCCATTAGCAGGACGAGAATATATAAAAATGGCGCTTGACCGTACTCATTTGTGGGCTGACCGCTCATTAAAACGTCACCAAGAATTAAATGTCGAGCATGAAGCGAATGATGAAAACCTCCAAGCCCTCTTTGGCATTATTCAAGGCGCCCGCGAAGAAGACTACCGCAGGGAAAGTGCCTCGTTTCTAGCCAGTCGGGATTTCGACGGTTATGGAATTGGCGGCGTATTCGAGCCCGAGGAGGTCCCTGAAACCGTTCGTTGGGTATGTGAAGCATTGCCCGATGACAAACCTCGCCACCTATTAGGTCTAGGTTCGCAACCAGCTGACCTGTTTTTGGGTGTTCAATATGGTATTGATACTTTCGATTGCGTAGCGCCAACCCGCCAAGCCCGAAATGGTGCGTTATTTACACTAGACGGCCGCATTAATATCCGCAACGGTGGTTTTAAAAATGATTTTGATCCAATCGACAAAGAATGCGATTGCTATACTTGTCGCAACTATACCCGCGCCTATGTGCACCATTTATTCAGGTCTGACGAGATTTTGGGGCTGACTCTTGCTAGCATCCATAACGAAAGGTTTGTTGTTAGGACGGTCGATAATATTCGCCAAAGTATTTTGGATGGTAATCTCTTTGACTACAAAAAAACTTTCCTGACGCGATATTACGGTCAGGAAAGGGCAGAAGTGTTTTTCGAAAAAGATTAGGTTAATAATCGGGATCGACTAAGTCTTCGCCGTAATATATATCAGTTTTGCCGTCTTTAAGGCAGTTTAATCTTAGCATTGGTTCATTAAAATCTTGTGGAGATTGTTCTTTTGGATATGTCAAAACCTGAACAACGGGGCTTTCTTTGTCGTGGTTTTTTTGTAGGGCAGAGTGCTCGATAATTAATGACAAGTGATCTAAAAACTCATCGTTTTTTGAAAAATCGCCTTTTTTCTGGCCTTCGGGCGTCAAAATAACTGCTCGTTTGATCTCAGCCGTTTTGGGAATTGAATACAAGTTTTCTCGCAGGGCATCAAAACCTTTTTCGGAGTATTCTTGAACGTACACAAAACGATTACCTTTATCGTCTTCGGCCAAAAGGGAAAGTCCAGTTCTGCCTTCGAGGTTGGCGGTTGATATTTCTTTCTCTTTTTTTGCAGAGACTTTATAGAGCTCACCATCAATAAGTTTTTCGCCCGTTGCTTTATCGGCTGCTTCAAGATAGGTTGTTAAATCAATCGCTTTTTCGGCAGCAATGGCGCCGAAACGATGAATTGTATTAGGACCAATTTGTTTGGCTTCTTGTATTTCTGCTTTTACTGGTGATAATGTTTCTTGGTTCATTTTTGTTTTTGATTAGTTTGTATATTACTTATAGCATAAGTTGGACGATTTAGCAAGGGGGTTTGAGATTCGGTCTGGACATCCGGCCGGAATGTCGCCAGCAAGCTGGCTCCTCCGCTTGCTGGCAAAAGAAAATGCTACGCGCTTTCTTTTGCTGCGCTCGCTACGCGACCCGGTGATCTTGTGCTTTGCCTCCCGGCAAATCACGATCACCGGTCGAATCCGCCGGGCCCCGTTCAAAATTAAAAAACCACCTGATAGGTGATTTTTTTTTGGCGGGCTCGGCCGGATTTGAACCGGTGATCTCCTCCGTGACAGGGAGGCGTGATAACCCCTTCACTACGAGCCCGTACCTATATGTACCAAAACATGATACCAGTTTTTGCATCTTGACGCAACAGGGAAGACGTCGTTTATTTTGTCATTATTCAATGCTATAATGGTCCGTGGTAAACCGAGTGCCGCTGTAGCTCAGCTGGTAGAGCGGCGCTTTCGTAAAGCGTAGGTCTCCGGTTCAAATCCGGACAGCGGCTCCATATATTGATATGAGTATGAAATCTGAAATAATAAAATCACTTAAAGAGTTAGTCAAAGACAGATATCTTCTTGTCTTGTTGGTAGTTTTTTTGTTGGTCTGTATTGTCTATGCTACTGTCATGGGTTTGTCTATCCATTCAAGTGAGCGCCAAGTAATATCTCATTATTCGGCATTTGGCGTAACTCATTTTTATTTTGACCAATGGTTTTATCTGTTATCATTCTTGGCTTTTGGGCTGACTGTTGCCGTGATGCATACGATAATCGCTATTAAATTACTAATTGTTAAGGGCCATTCATTGGCTGTTTTATTTGCATGGGCTAGTATCGGAATAATCTTGCTTGGCTGGTCAACGGCGTCAACGGTATTAAGTTTGCGGACATTACTCTAAGAATATGATTGACCTAGAAATACCACTTGGTAAACGTACTCTGAAGTACCGCTTACTTGAGATGTTGCCGGCTTTTTTGAGCTATGGCTCGTTAGTGCTGTTGTTTGTACTTTCATTTTTTAGCCCGATGCTGGCTGCCGCGTATCTGCTGTTAATTATTGTTACGCTGCTGGTTAAATCAGTCGGTATTGCGTTCCATACGGTTCAGGGTCGTAAAAAACTGGAAGAGGCCGAAAAAGTAGATTGGCATGCCAGGTTAGAGGATCTAGAAAATCCGGCTGAATCGTATGATAAGTACAAGGACCAACATCCAAAAAACCTACACGGGTTTGATATTTTTAATCATATCGATAATCTGCGGTTAATCTCAGCCGATCCAGCCTTGTTTCCTCGTCCATCACAGGTCTATAACGCAGTGATTATTGCGACCTATAACGAGTCGTATGATGTGCTGGCACCAACTGTCGAGGCGGTTATCAATAATTCGTGCGGTACTAAAAGGCTGATATTGACGATTGCCTATGAAGAGCGTGGCGGCGAGGCAATAGAGCAAACCGTGCTACGGCTAAAAAAAGAGTTTGGTCACAGGTTTTTTGCGTTTCATCTAATAAAACATCCAAAAGATTTGCCAAATGAAGTTAGGGGCAAGGGCAGCAATATTACCTATGCTGGCCGATTCTTGCAAGGTTGGTTAAAAAAAGAGGGCATATTGTCCAAAAACGTTATTATTACGACTCTTGATAGCGACAATCGCCCCTATAAAACATATTTTGATTATGTGACTTATGAATTTATTGTTCACGAAGATCGAAAACACCTTTCATATCAGCCGGTATCGCTATTTTTGAGCAATATATGGGACGCTCCGGCACCGATGCGGGTGATTGCGACAGGTAACTCGTTTTGGAATATTATCAGCTCGATGCGCCCACACACACTTCGTAATTTTGCATCGCATTCACAACCAATGGATGCCCTAGAAGAAATGAACTTTTGGAGTACACGCACCATTGTCGAAGACGGCCACCAATATTGGCGCAGTTATTTCTATTTTGGGGGTAATTACTCTGTTATGCCAATCTATGTGCCGATTTATCAGGATGCGGTGTTGTCCGACACTTATCTAAAAACTTTGAAGGCGCAGTTTATTCAGTTAAGGCGATGGGCTTATGGCGCATCTGATGTGCCGTATGTTGCAGCGAGGTTATTCACGCGCGAGCGGAATGTTCCGTTTTTGGGTGGGATTGCGCGTTTGGCCAGGTTAATTGACGGTCACGTTACATTGGCTAGCGTATCATTGTTGGTTGCGTTCGGAGGTTGGGTACCATTATTGGTCAATAGCGAGGCTGCTCGCAGCGTACCGGCCCACCAATTGCCAGAAGTTATTAGTATTATTCAACAGATTGCCATGGTAGGACTGTTTATAACGGTCTTTTTGGCCTTCAAGATGCTTCCGCCGCGCCCAGAGCGCTATAAAAGGCGTAGGACGGTCTATATGCTCTTGCAATGGGTTCTAATGCCATTTACAGCCATAGCGTACAGTGCGTTTTCTGCGCTGTACTCACAAGGGTGTCTATTTACGGGCCGGTATTTGGATAAGTTTGATGTGACCGATAAGGCAGTTCACAAATCAGTTGCGCGTACGAATTCAGATAAAGCCTGATACTTACCTAGGGTATTAAGGGATAAAAAACAGCGCGTATCCACAAAGGGTACGCGCTGTTAGCTAATTATTGATATTAAAGTGTACGATTTCGTACTTCGCGCTTTACTTCTTGTAAAGTCTTGTTGTATTCAAAGCCGAGCGAAAAGCGCTCTAGCTGTGAGATTGGATCCATGTCTGTTATCTGTTGCTTGTGAGACATATACTGATATTAGCATAAGAAGTATATTTTGTCAATGAAACATATATTTATGATTATGCTTCGTATGATATATATAAAATGCATTCTGCCTAAATATCCAGGTGGAAAACTTGTTATTATTGTGGGAAAACTAAAACACCGCCATTCCAGCGGTGTTAATAATCTTGTTTGGTGGGTCCTAAAGGATTCGAACCTTTCACCTCAACAACGTCAATGTTGCGCTCTAGCCAAATGAGCTAAGGACCCGTTGATACTAAGGATATCAAAATGGAGGTGGCGACGCAAGAATAAGTGTGCTATTATTTGTTTGAGCGCTTGAGGTAAACTCACCAATTGCCGAGCTCCGTCGGTGTAATAACGTACGATAACGTTGCTTCACGAGAGTCCGCTTTGTAGCGGAAAGTCCGGTGGAACCACCCGATTACAAGGGCCCGAGACATACGATAAATATATTTAAATTATTTGAATATAGACATCGTGTGTTTTTTATTTACTTAAAACTAAACAAAGGAGTTTGGTTATGGACAAAGAAAAATTAAACCTAATGCGTCACAGTCTTGCCCACGTTACGGCCGCTGCTGTCCAAAAAATCTGGCCAGAAGCTAAGTTTGGTGTTGGTCCAACCGTAGATAACGGATTCTATTACGACATAGACCTCGGTGAAAAGAAGATATCTGAATCAAATTTCAACAAGATCGAAAAAATCATGCGTGGAATTATCGATTACGGCGACAAATTTGAAAAGATTGAAATGCCAATCGATGAGGCTATAAAGTGGGCAAAAGACAATAAACAGCCATATAAAGAGGAGCTGTTAAACGACTTAAGGCGCTCTGGCACAACTGCCGCCAAAGACATTGAGTCAAGCGAGTTGGGCGTTGCCACCGATGGGGAGTCTGCGGTTAAAAGCGTAACTTTCTATAAAAATGGTAACTTTATGGATTTGTGTCGCGGACCACATTTGGAAAGTGTAAAAGAAATCGGTGCATTTAAACTAATGCGTGTAGCCGGTGCATATTGGCGCGGCAAAGAGGGTAATCCACAAATGCAACGTCTGTATGGCGTAGCTTTTGCGACTCAAGCTGAGTTGGATGAATATCTAGAGTTTTTGGAACAAGCTAAACTGCGTGATCATCGTCGGTTGGGCCAAGAACTAGATCTTTTCTGTTTTTCTGAAATCGTTGGTCCTGGTCTGCCTATGTTTACGCCTAGGGGAACGATAGTCATTGATAAATTACAGCAGTATATCGAGCAGGTATGCCGTGGTTATGGCTTTCAAAAAGTCAAAGCTCCGTCTTTGACAAAAAAAGAGCTATTCGAAATATCTGGACATGCAACTAAGTTTAGTGATGAATTATTCTCGGTATCTTCTGTTAAAGGTCATGATTTTAGGCTAAAGCCGGTACAATGCCCTCACCATACTCAGATATATAACTCAAAAGTGCGATCATATAAAGACTTGCCGATTAGGTATATGGAGTCGGACAAGCAATATAGGGCGGAAAAAACAGGTGAGGTAGGCGGACTTAATCGTGTTTATGCTATCACTGTAGAAGATGGTCATACTTTTTGTCGTGTTGATCAGGTCAGACAAGAAGTTATTAATCTGGTTAATATAATACGTGATTTTTATTCAGCGCTAGGATTATGGGGCAGTGGATGGGTTTCTCTGTCGGTTCGTGACTATTCTCAGCCAGAGAAATATATAGGCGAGCCAGCCGACTGGGATATATGTGAAGACATGTTGCAAGCCATATCTGACGAGCTTAAACTAGATGCGAAGAGATGTGAAGGCGAGGCGGCTTTATATGGTCCAAAGCTCGACTTTATGTTTAAGGACGCTATTGGTAAAGAGATTCAGATTCCAACTGTGCAGTTAGACTTTGCTACACCAAAAAGATTTGGGCTACAGTATATTGATAAAGATGGATCATCTGTTGCGCCGGTTATGGTTCACAGGGCAGTATTGGGGTCATATGAAAGATTCCTAGTTTTGCTAATTGAGAATTTTGCTGGCTGGCTGCCGTTTTGGATGGCTCCAGAGCAGGTTAGAATATTAACAATCAATGATGAAGTATCAGAATACATTAATGAAGTAAAAGATGTGTTGGACAGGGTTTTATTGATGAAACCATTAAAATACAATGAATTGCGTTATACGATTGACGATCGCAATGAGTCAATTGGCAAGAAAATTCGTGAAGCAACAAACATGAAGATACCTGTCCAGTTGATAGTGGGTCCAAAGGATAAAGATGTGCGCGAAGTCAGTGTGCGTACTCAATCTGGCGAAGAAAAAATTAAACTTGAAGATCTGGCCGACTATCTGCAGAAGCAATAGGCTTTATGGTTGTCTCTGGTTTTCGTGATAAGGTTTACGAGATAATAAAACAAGTACCCAGGGGTATGGTCACGACATACGGCGATGTTGCGGCGTTATGCGGTAGTCCCGCTAGCGCCCGCATTGTCGGCGGGATAGCTCACTACGGAGATTCTGAATTGCCATGGCACAGATTAGTCAATCGATTTGGCGGACTGGCGTCTGGGTTTCCTGGCGGGCGAGAGGTTCAAGAGCAGTTGTTATTACAAGAAGGTGTTAGCTGTACTAATCATTTTGTCGATAATTTCGATTCTATTAGGCGGAAACCATGAATTTAAACCCCCATTTCCCATTTCCCATTTCCCAACCCCCTTTGGTTGTTATCACTGGTCCGACGGCTAGTGGCAAGACGTCGCTTGCTATCGACTTGGCTAAAAAATTTGGTGGAGAGATTATATGTGCCGATTCGCGCACTATATATAAAGAGATGAATATTGGCACGGCCAAGCCAAGCGTTCAAGAACAAGCTGGGGTTCCACATTGGGGGCTCGATTTGGTAAGTCCAGGCGAATATTATTCGGCAGCTGATTTTAAAAAATACGCCGACGAAAAAATTAGTGAAATTCGCGGACGTGGGAATATTCCATTCTTGGTTGGTGGCACTGGATTATATATTGACTCGATAATATTTGATTACAAATTTGGCGACAAAGCGGATGATGATAAGCGCAACACGCTATCAAATATGTCAATCGAGCAGCTGCATCAGTATTGCAAAAATAACAACATAGAGCTACCCGAGAATTTCAAAAATAAACGATATGTAATTCGCAGAATAGAGCAAAACGGTGCCGTACAACAGAGTAGAGAAAATATCATAGATAATGCTGTCGTTGTAGGAATATCTACAGATAAGCAGGTTTTACGGGACAGGATAGTAAAGAGAATAGAAAATATGTTCAGTGATGGTGTGGTGGATGAGGCTATAGAAATTTCGAAAAAGTATGGATGGGATAGTGAAGCTTTGACGGGCAATGTCTATAAATTAATTCACCAAAACCTTGATGAAAAAATGTCGTCTGATGAGGTAAAGGGTAAGCTGGCGATTTTAGATTGGCGCTTGGCTAAAAGACAAATTACATGGATGAATCGAAACATTTTTTTGAAATGGATGAACTTGAAACAGGCCGAAGAATATCTGTCTGGTATTCTCGCAATCTATAGGTAGGCGTGTTATTATAGAACACGAAAGTTATACGGGGTAAATATGATTGATGCATTATTTGGTTCAAAAACACGAGTAAAACTCTTATATCTTTTTTTGAATAATCCTGGACAAAAATATTATGTTCGAGAAATCACAAGAAAGATTGGCGAGCAGATTAATTCAGTGCGCCGTGAGCTATCTAATATGATTAACGTAGGTATTATTACTAGTGATAGTGCCGATAACAAGCTTTATTACCAAGCCAATCAACGGTATGAACATTATTTATCACTTCGAGCAATTTTTGGAAACAACTCAGACGAAGCTATTGTCGGTCAAATGAAGCCTAGTGAAGAGAAGTACTTTAGCAATTACAAAAAAATGCTGAATGAGATGAATAGCGTTAGGATTGCGATATTTGCAGGTGTATTAGTAAAGGGCTCAACTGCTCCGGTTGATGTAATGTTGGTTGGTGACATCCCGACCGCCAAGGTCAAAGCATTTATTAAGGGGATAGAGTCAGATGAAGGCCGTGAAATTAACTACAGTCTGTTGCAGTACGACGAGTTTTACTATCGATTAAGTGTTCGTGATAAATTTATAACTGAAATATTGAAGGCAAAACATAATGTTATTGTTGATAAAGATAAAGTATTAAATGAAGACGTTAAGGAGATTTAATTGTGTTCGAAATAGAATATAAAGGCGCAGGTTCGGTTATTATCAGTACAAAAGAAGCTAGGGTTGTGGTTGACCCAAAGCTATCTTTGGTTGGTCTAAAAGACGTTCAGACGAAAGGCTCGGTCGAGTTATTAACCGAAGAAAGATTTATTATTAACGACGAGGACGCTATTTTGGTTATTGATAGCCCAGGAGAATATGGCGTTGATGGATTTGATATAATTGGAATACCCGCCAGAAGGCATATTGATCACGAAGGTGAGGCTATGGCAGCGACTATATATAGGGTCGTTGTTGGTGATACGCGCATTGGTGTTGTTGGTAATATCGACAAAAAATTATCAGACGAACAGCTTGAGGGCTTGGGTGTGATTGATTTGTTGATTCTTCCGATTGGAGGAGGCGGCTATACATTGGATGCGGTTGATGCGGCAAAGGTTATTCGTATGATTGATCCAAAGGTTGTATTGCCGGTTCACTATGCTGACAGTGCTTTGCATTACGAGGTGCCTCAAGACGATTTGCAGCTATTCATTAATGAACTTGGAGCCCCTGTCGAGACAGTATCGAAGTATAAGTTGAAGCAACTAGCTGCTGTACCAAGCTCACTATCAGTTGTCGTGATCACGAGAAGCTAGCTTTAGCTACTTTATAAATAAAAATACCCTTCCTGACGGAGGGGTATTTTTTACGCGATATTTATTTAAGCTAGGATGCCTTTTTTCTTGAGCGTTCGAATAGCTTGTGTCGAAAGAACCATAGTAACTTTCTTGCCGTCAACCTCAAAAGTCTTTTTTTGTAGGTTTGGCTTGAATACGCGTTTTGTGCGACGCAAAGAAAAGCTGACATTGTGTCCGAATTGTTTGCCTTTTCCAGTTAACTCACAGCGTGCTGCCATAATATATTATTTCCAATTATTTTTTACAATCTTTGTAAGTATATAGCTTT
>JBAQEV010000007.1:0-12090 GCA_049286925.1 Saccharimonadales bacterium (SeqCode) | reverse complement strand
TCCGCTCTCCCGCCAGAAAGCGAACCTAAGCAAATATCTAGACTACTATAACCAAGAACGTGTACACTTAGGAATACAGATGCGAGTGCCAGCAAGCATGTTGCAAAGCTATTGAGTTCTGTACGATATATTTATTCTTCAATAGAGTAATAAATTGTATAGTTATCTGGATTTAGTTTTACTGACCTAATCCATTTTATAACTTCAGCTTTGTATTTTTTTATAGAGGAGTCTCGTCCACCATCACGTGTATCGGCTGAATATAAGAATATTTCTACATTTAAATCTACTTTGTTGTCGTTGTTTATTTCGCCAGTAATATTGTAGTTAAATGTAGATTGCGGTAGGTATTTTAATATTGGATCGCGGTTAGTATTGCTTGTAGAGTTAATGAAATCATCTTTGCAATTGAAATCACCATAAATAAGCTTGTCGGTTGGCAAACAAGTGGCCACAGCGGTGTAGCCCGATAAATTACTATTATTCTCAGTCGAGGACCATTCATATGATATGAGGTAGGATTGTTGGATGCTTTCCATATCAACAATGAAAGATCCTGAATTTATGTCAGTACTCTTATTGTAGGTGTCCACAGAGGAACCGTCTCTAATAGTGGCATCTTTCACGCTAGCGGTTGAATCCGAATCCGAATCCGAATCCGAATTACTTTTTATAATTTTATATAGAGTGCTGTTTATGGAATCTCTTCTGTCGGTAGGAAGATTGGATATATATTTATCGTAATTGTTGATGCTTACTCCCTCGCCGTATTTGTTGGGGGTTCTAATTAGAAACAACAGTGCGATTAGGGCTACGAAAATAAAACCGGCTGACAAAATAACAATTTTTTGTTTCTTATCTAGATTGCTAAATGTCATTTGTCGTCCTTCTTTGCGCTGTCGCTATCGGCGCTTGGCGTGCTGCTGGTATATGCATATGTGTAATCATCGCCAGAAAATACACTTAGACTGTATGATCTGGCGTCAATCCAATCAAAACCCTCGCCGTAAGCTGCTTCGCCAATTATTATCTCGTCTTTTTCTTTGTTTATACCTAGGACAACTCCTGTGTGACCATATTTTCCGCCACTTTTACTGAAAACTGCGTAAATATTGGGGGTGTGACCGCCGTTTTTAAAGTCCAGTCCTATTAATTCTCCAACAACAGACTCGCCGTTTCCTGGGCTGGAGTACTTCTTGCCTGAGTAGCGATTGATGAAATATTGTGAGAAAGCTACACAATTAGCTAGTGGGCCACCAACAGCATCGGTGCCGTTTATCTCGTATTTTGTCCCCGCTGTGCCAACGGGCCAATACTTTGGCTCTAGGCTTTTATATTCATCCATAAATTTCTTGGCTTCACTTAGGGTCATGCCTCCAGAAACCAGTTCGCCACATCCGTCGCCTGGGATGTAATCAGAACCGGATGCTGCAAGATTGCCGTACTTATCATACATGGCGCTCGCATTTGTTCTTCTTTTGCCCCAATCTTGAAGGGTGCTTGAAGCTTCTGCGTCACTAGTCCATGAGGTAGATACATTTTTTGTACTAACTGCACCTTCGTAATTTCTAGTTATGGCGTAGGTTGCTTTGTCTAAATCTTCTGGGCTGGATGACTCCCAAAATTCACTCAAGCTGTTCTTTTTTGAACCATCAAATTCTTTTTTTACGTGGTCTAGTTGTTTATTAAGGTCTGTTTTTGGATCGGCTATGCCCTCCCATCGGCTTGGTTCCCACTGAGCGATGCCTTGGTGTGTTTTGCCTAACCCCGCACTTGGATTAAAACCCGACTCTTGTTGAAAGTTACCTAAAACAGCAGCCATTTGAACAGCGTTTAGTGGCTTATTGTCATTACCGGCGAAATTTGTTGAAGTAATGAATTTTGCTACTGTCTCTTCGTTGTCTTTGCTTGCCGGGGATGAAGGAGTGCCGGACGAACCGCTATCGATGCAACCAGTATCACTAGGGCTATAAAATAAGATATCATTACCGGCGAAGAACTGCTCGTCGTAGGTTGCGACCGCTGTGTTTGTTATTGATGTCATACACAGTACGCTGATAACTAAAATATATCGTGCGAGTAGTAGCGTTTTTTTGATATTAATCATATAGCCGCCTCCCCGGTCGCTGTGCTGATGGCTGGCCCTTCCATATATGTTTGGATCCTATTGTCAACAATATAAAGTGAGTAATATGCTGTTTCTTCGTCTTTAACCTTGCATTCTTCAGCAAGAGCCGCGGCTCCGTCGGTACATGTAGAAGCCCATGTCTCTAAGTCTGACCCTTCTATTATGCCGCCAGTAAATTCGTCTATTTGTTTGTCATCAATTAATTTTTGCGCTACAGTGACAATACTATCATCAAGATATTGCACAGGAACTCCGTACTTTATATTACAAAATGGACCAGTGGCAACATCCTTGCCTTGTATATTTGGGTCTTCGCAGTCGTATTGCTTTGTACTGGTCGATTCGGCCTTTGCTGTCAATGGCTGTAGTATTGTGCCTAGAGACCCCATAACAGTGCTGCTAATAAATGAAAGGCTGTGGGATATTGATCCTACTGTTGAGCTGGCGCTGGTGTAATACGGCAATAGTTTTTGTACGATGCTGCCCATCATTGTGTATGGGCTGCTGGTATCGAATGGGCTCAGTGTTGCCCTGTCTTCTTCGGCATATGCCAGTTGAACTTGTTTGTTTAGGTTTTCATACGCAACTGCATCTTCGACCGAAAGTGGCATATTGCCGCCAGCATTAGCCGACTGACCCATGACATGGCTTGCTCCGCTGGCAAGCGCATCGCCGACATCCTCACCTGTAATATCCTGGGTCTGGTCTCCTATAAACGCCAAAAGAATATCTTTGACAGGAATAAAGCTTATTATGTAATCAAGTACGGGAGGTAGTGCTTTTGCTGCAACTTCAGAAAGCACAAGGCCGCCAATTATATTGAAAGCAAGCGCTGGGAGACCAACACCACTCTCGGCAAATGCTACGTCAATAGCAACTCCGGTTTTAGGATCCATGGCCACTTTGCAAGTGGTTCTTTTTGCTTTGTTGTCTGTAGCTTTTGTTACTTTTTTCAGTACACCGTTGATATTGCCGCCAGGGGCGTAGTCTTTATAGTTGTCGCTAGATGGTACGGTATCGCCAGTCATGGCGTACTTCATGCCGAATGAGTCCATTGCGGATTTACCATTTTTGTCTTGTGTTGTAAGTAGGTTACCGATAGCAGCAACTTCTTCTGGTGTGGCGTCACCCGCCTTTGTGGCTCCAAAAGCTGACAAAAATACCATGCTATATTTAATGAATTGCCCCATCTGGAATGTTCTATTTGCCTTTGAAATTAGACCCGGTATGTCAGTAGCTAGACAAACAGCGCCAGATATAAGGTTTATGGCACTAGCCCTACCCGCCTTGGCTAGTTTTTCTACAGAGTTGTCGGCCTCTTCTTGGATTAATTTTTTTGCGGTGCTTTCCATTTCTTCAGCACCCTCTGCCGCCGCCGCTTTCATCTCGCTGTCGATTGGTACCTCTTCGTCTATTGCGTTGGCGAGTTTTTCGTCACTGTCAATAGACTTAAGCTTATCAGTAGTCTTGAATCCAAACTTGACTTTAATTTTGTCAAAAATAGCATCAACAACCGTCATAAATCTTGTTTTAGAGGCGCTATTGAACGATCCTCTAAATTGACTGTCATTTACCAGGGTTGTATATAATTCTTTGGCTTCAACATCGACTTCTTTACCGGCGCTATTAGTATATCTGTATTTTGCCGGACGACTATTTGGCAAAAAAGTGTTTTTTGTTATCTCGTGTCCGTCAATATCTAGCGCTAAAATACCATTTGACTTAAGTTGTTTTAAGGAATAGTTCGATGGCCTTGTTATTCTGCATAAAAATGTTACTTTTGTTCCGCAAAATCCACTGGTTGCTTCGTCTGACCAAGCTTTGTACTTTGCGTTTGTTCTGTAAAAGGCACTAATTTCTTGTGATGGGTTGAACGTTGTTACAAAGTTGGCCAGAATCGCTGGCCCTATAAATGCGGGTGATAATACGCCAACCCCAACCCCACCGCCTGCTAAGGCAGCAACTATTGCAATTGTAGCTGCCTTTTTTTTCAGGAATAGCTTTGCCTTATCCGTTTTTGAGGGGATTTGTTTTCCAGAGCCCTTTACGTTATTGATATATCCAGGGCTTTCTTCAGATTTTTTTACATCATCTGAAGTATTGTTGGCGTTGGTCGTGTTGCCCTCTTCCTCTGCGTTTTTCAGCCCAAAAGTACTGCCGGCATATGCTGAGTCGATTCTTTTCGTTGGCTTATCGTTTTCATCTCGTGGTGGCATAGAATACACCCATTATAACTTAAACGCTCGAACCTGGGTCGATATAACTGCTGGGCCCAGATTGATCCATCGGGATAGATTTAGTTTGTTGATTTTGGCCAACAGGTGTTGTGCTGATTAGTTGCTTTTCGGTTGGGCTGGCCTCGATTTGAATATGGACATGGCTTTGACCGGCAAAGAATAGGCCTTGGCCGACTGGGAAGTTTGCTAGGCGCTTCTTTTCTTCCTCGGTAAGTTTGAACACGTCCGACAACACATCAACGGCGCTGGACGATTGCTTCAATAAAATTTGCATTGAACTGTTGGCGACAATTGCGCGGCCCATTTTGCTGCCCATAAAGTCCTCGACGTCTTGAGTGATTGTCGTCAGGCCAAGGTAGTATTTGCGGGCGCGTTTTGCCAGGCTAAACAAGAAGTTAGCCGAATCGTCATATTTCATTAACTGCCATGCTTCATCAACAATCAGCATGCGCTTTTTTTGCTGAGTACGGATGATATTCCAGATGTGACTAAGGACAATATACATAGCAACTGGACGCAATTCGTCCTCGAGGTCACGGATGTTGAACACCACCAATTGGTTGTTAATCTCGGTGTTGGATTGCTGGCTGAATATGCCGGCAAATGTGCCAGTTGTGTATTTGCGCAGGCGCTGTGCCAGTTGTGGGCCACTGCCGCCCATGTGCAATAGCGTGTCGTACAAATCACTGACTGTTGGCGGTTGTGAATTATGCGTCAGTGGGTCGCTGGTGATGCCGACGCGGGCGTAAGTGTCGATTAAAGCCTGGTCAAGATCGGCCTCTTCGGTTGGTGTTAAAGCTGCCATCGGCATGCCATTGGCAGCGACTTGTTGTCCGCCTCCAAGCATTAATTTCAAAAGTCCATGAAGTGTAATTAGATTGGCGCGCAAGGCATTATCGGCCTCGTCGGTATCAATAACTCGCGGCAAATCAAATGGATTAATGCGGGTATTGGCATTAAGGCTGAGGCGAATATAGCTGCCGCCAACCGCGTCAGATAATTTTTGATACTCGTTTTCTGGGTCGATAATAATAACTTCGGCGCCCATCATCATACTGCGTAGGGCTTCTAGTTTGACGGTGAATGACTTACCTGCACCAGACTTTGCAAAGACAACCATGTTGGCGTTTTCTAGGCTGAACCTGTCAAAAATAACCAGGCCGTTGTTGTGCATGTTGATGCCATACAAAACGCCGCTTTCTTGTGTCAGGTCGGCGCTGGTGAATGGGAAGCTCGTACTTATGGCGCCAGTATTCATGTTGCGGCGAATCTGCAGCTGATCAGACATTTGCGGAATTGTGCTGTTGAGGCCTTGTTCTTGTTGGCTGCTGGCAACCTTGCTGAATATCATTTGTTGACCGAATAACGTCTCTATTTTATGCTGGACAAAACCAAGCTCATCGAGGCTGTCGGCGTACAAGGTTACATATAGGCCATAGCGGAAGAATCGCTCGGCTCCGACTTGTAATTGGTCGCGTAATTCCTCGGCATCATTTATGGCGGCCTCAAGCCCTGGGTCGCGGACCTTACCCTTTTCACTGTTGATTGACATCGATGCTTCAAGTTGGGTAACTTTTTTGCGCAGGTTATTCAAGACAACTTGGCTTTCGACTGGATAAAAGAACATACTGACGTCGATAACTTCGTCGATATTAATTAGGCTGCTTAACCAGCCAGTATAAATCTGCCTTGGATAGCCATAAATATATATCGTACGACCATATTTTGTGCCTAGGCGGAAGTATGACGAATGAATCTCTAGGCTGCTGGGGGCAATTAAGTCACGAAGAGTTGTAACGCCTTTTAAAAAGGCTTGCTCGACTTCGGTTTGCTCGCGGGCGCGTTGCTCGGCGGCTATATCGACAACGTCTTTTTTCTTGTTGAATTTCATGACATGCCTCCAAATTGACTAGCTGGTGGTTCACCTTGGCCTTTTTTAACATAAGTTGCGGTTACGTCAGTAAAGTCGCCCAGAGGTTCGCGGACGGCGGTATCTGGATTATAAAAATTGTAATACAACTCACCCAGTGCCTTGGTGTCCAACTGAATACTTTGAATACCAATCTGAAAAAGGCCGGCCATTACGCCATCAACCCGATTTTTTACCTCAGTCTTGGCTTTCTCGTAAGTAACTGTATCGATTTTTGTAACAGCGTCTGGCTTTGTAAATAATTTAGAGAAAAAGCCCTTGCTTTGACCGACAAGACTGGTGATGTCGCCCTGTGGGTAATATGGAATGACGATAAAGAATGACTTATCCATAATATTCGCCTCTTGTGATAATATGTCTATAAAATTGATATAATCATCCATCAAAACGTTCAGCAACATGTTATCTTGGTTTTGGCGTATTTTAACCAGCCGGTCGATGTACGGGCCAATGTCGATTCGTTGTGACCTTACCAGGATTTGAATTGGATGATTTAGGGCGTTTAAGAAGTTTTGATAACTGTATTCAACACCTTCTCGTTCGCGGCTGCTCATTAAATCAAAGTTAATAGATTTACAGGCAACAACAGCGCGGAAAGACCCGTCGGCCATAATAACCATATTGTCGCGAATTTCGGATAATTGCAGTGAACTTTGGGTTGAGTTGGGATTCTTGGGCCTAGATGGTTGACCGGCGTTTGACCCCGATCCTTGGGCAACAGAACTACCACCAGCAGCAACGGCAGGTATAGGCGCCTGATTTTGGAATTGATTATTTGGTGGCATGTAAGTCGCTTCCCACTCCCCTTTATCTGTTTTTACTACCGCAGCGAGATGACTACTTCCTCGCTTAGGTCTTGTTTGTCTTGGATTCGATTAGCTTCACGCGCAATCGCTTCGATTGACAAATCGGTATTACTTGCGAGGTTAATTATACCAGGTGCAAGTGGTTTGTCGCTAGTGGTTATACTCGGTTCTGCTTCAGGCTCTGGAACTAGTTCTTCATGATATTGTTCGTATGGGTTAAGAGGTTGGATAATTGTCTGCTGGATGTCGCCTGGATAGGGATTGTACACAAGGTGCTGGTCTTTGACTGGAGGCAAAGGAGTTGGTGTAAATGCAGGTTGCGGACTAGATTTGCCTCTGATAATATCAACCATTTCTTGATGGCGCTTGGCGTCACTTTGGTCGAGTTTAAAGTCAAGCGATTGCGCGATTGTGGCGTCGTTGTCCAATACGTCTTCGACTTGCTGAGATTCAAAATAAACATCGCTGCGCATAGCGCTGTTTGGTGCCTGGACGCCGTGTCCGCGGACTGCCCATCCCTGGCTATCAACAATCTCAGCCAAATAACTGAAGCGTTTTTGGACTTCGCCTTGTGATAAATCTTTTGTTCGTTTCGCTTCGATGATTTTTGGAACGGTAATTTCAATTAATGATTCGATTCCATCCGCTTCCCACAATCGTTTGTGTGGTTTTAGGTAAAATGAAACAACAGCCGCCAAATAAACTTCCATCGGCTGATCTTTGCGAAGAGGCAGTGCCAGCGCGCCGAACACGATAATTATAGGTAGAGGGATAATTGCCAGCGGCAATAATAATTGAGCTAGACCCCAGGCGATACCAATCGCTAGCGCAACGACAATCAGATAAACGAACTGCCGAAAGCTAAACGGACCGATTAACTTATCGTCAGCCTCAACATCCTGCGGTACCTTGTACACTGCCATAATGCTTATAGTATAACATTAAGTGGTTAGTTATTTTGGATTTGATATAGAGTCAAAAGGATTGTTGTTTGGCTTATCTCTGCCTGCTGCTGCCTTCAAATTATTAAGAACGTCAACCTGTTTTGATATTCTACCGGCATAGCTTGGGTTGCTGAACATGGTATCCAGGTTCTTGGCAAGATTTGTTTTGTCGCTTCGCGACATACCTGACGCAACAGACAAAACGCTTTCGAGCTCGTCTTTGCTTGCCGATGCCAACTTGTCTGCAGAGTAGGTGTTGTTTTTGATGGCATTTTCAATTAGTCCATTAGCACCCGCGAGAGATTCCATGTTTCCATCCTTGTTGAGAACCTTACCACCTACGCTTTGTCGCATTGCCTCCACGTGCCCCATGCCAATGTATGATGGCCTAGATTGTGAAGCTGCCAGCACATCGGCAAATGTTCGTACTGCCTCTTGCGAACCCAGTGTGCCATCTGAAACCTGATTCATTAACGAATTAATTTGTTTCGTATCGCCAGAGTCCAATGAGCTCTTCCATGCAGCTGCCCTTAAGGCTAAGTTTTTGCTGCCGTCGAGGCCCTTGACCTTACCGCCATTCCCCAGTATATTCTTCTCTTCCTGGCTGAAATTCTTTATCAACAAGCCAAATGATGTTTGTGCTTCGGCCTCTGACTTCTCTGCGACCGCTATAGCGTCACTCTCGAGTCGAGTATTGGCATATCTGGAAGCTTCGCCCAATGGTACCCCCTTTGCCATGAATCTTGACATTGAGCTTTTGCCCAATCTTTTCGCATATTGTATGTCGTAGCTTTTTTGTCTAAGCTGTTTACGTGATTCCATGCCTCGGGCAAGGTCTGTATTCTTCCAAGCCTCTCCAGCTTTTGATGCAAGTCTTCCGTTGGCTTTGTCGCTAATCTTATTAGCAAGTGCGCCAAGAGCTGGTATCGCGTCAAGAGACTTCTTTAGTAATCCAGGTATGATAAACAATGGTAATATTGAAACCGCTGCTGCAGCGATCTGCCCTATAAGTTTTGTTGTGCCGCCGTTGGTAATGGTGACTTCCATGTTGCCAAAGACGCTAGATAGTATCTTTGACGCGAATTCTGATGCTCCCATAACCAAAGCTATCATCGGGAAAAGAATTAGCATTGCCACAAACGTTTGTCGCCACTTCTTGAACAAACCCTCGGTGTTTGGCAAGAGGAACGCTACAAAAGCCAACGGCGAAAGAACGACTAGCAGAATAATAATTGCCTGACGAGCGATTAATATGAATAACACCACTAAAACTGCCAATAGCCCCGCCAATAGTATAGGGAATAGCAATGCAAGTGACGGATATATGATAAGGATGCCTGCTGTGCCTGCTAATATCGTCCCAACAACGCCGCCGCCATCACTACCACTGCCAGTAAAGCTTGGATGAGGAAGATCCTTGTTTAGTTCATTCGCAAACGCATCCATCATGCCTTTCAGGGAATGCCCAGTTATGTTCGACAAGTCGACGGCGATTTGGCATATAAAGAATGAAAGGTTGACTAATATCGCAGCAATAATTAGCCTTGGAAGCATCTTTTTGATGCCGTAGTTTGTTATTCCTAAATTGCTAATCTGCGAAAAGATAATTATTAAGAATGCGATTACGAAAGCTATATTTGCGAAAGTACGCATTGTCGTCCACGCCTTGTAAGTTGCGCTTTCGGTACTGACTATCTCTGATCTGGTTGATAGGAAATTTTCTAGTATTTTCCAAGTCCCATCGACTGCTGTGCCGAGTAGATTGACTATAGGACAGACAATCCAGCCGACCAAGGCGATGTTGCAGGAGCTAGCGGTTGGCTCATCTCCGTCTCCTCCAACTTGTGCATCTGCAGCCTCATCAACGTCCCCCTTAAACTTCACATCAACATATTTCTGGTAGTCCTGCCTATAGGCGTCGGCATTAGCGCTCATCCAATTCGCTAGGTTTAAACAACTTTCTTTTGATGGGTTATTTTGTGCATCATATTTACCCTCATCTCGTAGTTGAGCCCAAGGCTCTATATAAACCTTGTCGGTTTCTTTTAGTTTTCCACCCCAATAACCTGTTTCGACTTTATCTAGATTATATATATTAACCCACTGGATGTCGTCATAGTATGTATCTTTCTTGTTGTCTTTGCCCGCTGTGCTTTCGCCTTCAGATGGCCTAGTGTTTGCACTTGGGATGCAGCTATTCTTTAGAGAATTACGATAAAAAACATAAGATTCTACGCCTTGAGAAAGTCGTTGATTGTCATCTCCGTAGATATATCGCCAGAAACCCCGAGCAAATCCTTGCCTACTGTCTTTGATTGACTTGCCAGCGTCCCAATCAAATTTTCCTTTCGGATTTTTTTCGTTGGCATAAGCAAATCTAAGTTCATCGCTGGCATATTTTATGCAGTCATCCCCACTGTAGTAGTCTTTTGAGCCCTCTGGTACAAAACGTGCTCCAGAATTGCAAAAAAATTCTACTTTTGAGATATTGCCGATAGCATTAAAAACGGCATCTCTGTAGTCTCTTTCGCCGCAATTGACAGTTCCATCGCTATCTATGCTGTAATCTCCGGCAAGGTAAACGCCAGGAGTTGTGTCATATCGATTTCTTACAAAATTAAACTCGTCAGCATCGTCCAAGCTTATACTATCTTCTGCGTGATTTGCGATGCACCATGCAAAAGAGCTCACCAGCAGTAACTTCCTGATTTTGTTATCAGTCGATTCCTCGAAAGATGCTTCTTTTTCATCAGCAAAAACATATGACGAAACAGGCAATAAACTAACTGAAAGCGTTATGATTATTACAGACGCAAGAATAATAAAAGACTTTGAAAAACCTAAAAGACGCTTCTTTTTTTGCTTTTCTATATTCTTTTTGTCTTTTGTTAACATATACATTATATTGAACCACAAAAAACAAAAATACAAAAGACACAGGCTGTACTTAGCTATCTAGAGAATAATAATTAATTACAATTTTCTATAATCTATAAGCTTCAAAGATTTGCCGTCATATTGAAAAGTAAAAAGTGCTTTGTTGTCTTGGGTAATAACGCCCTTTTCGGCGACGCGATTTTCCTTAGAGTTATCTTCGTCGTAAGTCTTTGCTATGATTATGGTCGTATTGTTGTCTATCTGATCGATTTTTTCTATAGATCTTAAAAGCATCGATCTACTGTAGGGCTCTTTATCTTCTGGAAATACCTGTTTGTTGTACCCAGTGTGAAAAGTATAAGAGAATTTATAAAGTACGTCTTTGTGTATGTCTTGCATGGTTTGGGCAAAATCTTTTAGGCTAGTATTTGACTCGTAGTCTTCGGGTAGCAATGCCTTAAAGTATACTTTGTCAATAATATCAGTCATAGAACTCATATCTTCTTTTCTGAGGCCGACTGATTTATCGGCGTTTTCTTCAGTGCGTCCGTAGTTTATTAAATCTGTTCGTTTTTGCTGCAGAATCGTCATCAGCTCTTCTGGCCTATCAAGTAGGGTTTGATCCTTAATTTCGATACTTTCAACGGTTGGAAGGGTCTCATTTGTTTCAGGAGTATTGACTTGTTCTGCCGAGGCGCTGTTTCTTGATGGGTCGGTAACATCTTCATTGGCAGAGGGTATTGTGACCTGCTGCTCTTGCTGAGGTGGTGTGTTTGTGGCTTCGTTTTCGACCTTATCGCGGTTGAAATATTTTTCTGCTGCGATGCCACTGCCGACGACGATAACGACTAGCATCCCTACTGCGAATTTGCCGATTGGTGATTTGATAAATTCGGACATTTTTTCAGACATCTTGTCTGATGATTTTTCACTTGTCGAATTGATTGTGCGATCTGATTCCGTAGTCACGGTTGAATTTCCTTATATTTACAAGGTTTATCTTGGGGTGATTATACACTAAATTGTCGAAAAAAGCAATATGCTCGTAGTAACTCACAACCTTTGCAACATAAAAGCAGGCATCCTAAACTGTAAGTACTAACTAAACAATAAGGAGACCTGCTATGGCCTATTCTATCAACCCTAACCTACCAAAAGCGAGAGCTTT
>JBAQEV010000006.1:0-8044 GCA_049286925.1 Saccharimonadales bacterium (SeqCode) | reverse complement strand
GACGAAGACACGTTGGTTAGCGAAGAAAAAAAGGCCGGTCTAACCGCCCTAGTCGCACCTGCCCGAACAATTTTTGTATGCGCAAAATTAGAAGATGAATTAAAGGGCCTTACGCCCGAAGATTCTGCCGAATTACTGGAAAGCTACGGTGTTAAGGAGACTGGCTTGTTGCAGCTGATTCACGCCGCTTATGACATTTTGGGGCTGCAAAGTTACCTGACGGCTGGTCCACAGGAAGTCCGCGCCTGGACAATTCATAAAGGCGACAGCGCCCCTCAAGCCGCTGGCGTTATTCATACTGATTTTGAAAAAGGCTTCATCGCCGCCCAAGTCGTTGACTATCACGATTTAATCGCCGCTGGGTCAGAAGTCGCCGCCAAAAGCGCCGGCAAAATGCGTACCGAAGGCCGCGATTATATTATGCGGCCGGACGATGTCGTCGAATTTCGATTCAACGTCAGCAAATAGTAAACAAGATATTTCAACGCTAGAAGAAAAACTCTACCTGTTTGCTGCTACAAACTCTTTACAGTTTATAAGCTATTAGGCCTCTACTGTCAGCGGTAAACCATAAATACCCATCGTCAGAAACAATATAATTGGTCAAAGGATTCTTTATTATTGGAAATGAATCGTCCTTTGCAACTATACTCTTGGCCTTTGATATGGTCTTGGTATCGTGTGACGTATAATCAATAATTTGAGTCTTGCCATTATTGTGCTGAGTAACAAAACTTGATGCGTTCAGTGGAGCCCCAGTATAAGTATCGCCATCAATTGTAGTCTGCTTTACTAATGAACCATCCAAAGCTGAGAATGTATATAGAATATCCGATTCTGCAGTGTCACTATAGTCGAAACTTACAACCGAGAAGTACTTATCGGTAGCACCAAGGAGATTATAATCAAGAAAGTTGCTGTTCTTTGAATTATTTTCTACTACTTTGAACTTTACTACCTTCACTTTAGAAATATCATCTTTGATTATAACTATACTTTGCGTATTTTGATCCATAAAAACAAAGTTGTCATTACCATCCAACACCGCTTCACCCACGATGTACCCATGGGATGTTTTCGATAGTAGCTTAGTATTGGGAGCAAATACACCGATTGAATCAAGGCCTAGTATGACAATTCGACCATTACTACAGACTGGGTCAACATTGGCTAGCATTAACTCAACACCAATGCTTTCATATTGAGGTGTGTTCTTAGCCGTATACACCGTCTCGAGTTTGCCATTAACTAGTTTCTTTATAGAAACCAAATATTGTGACTGATACATAGCGCCCTTATCCAAAATATATGTTGAACCACCGCAATCAATTCGACTTATATAGCCGTCACCAGCACCCGTTATATCAGTCTCAACTTTTGAGCCAGTTAGCACATCCCCGTTTGATGCAACTAACGATGTACTTACTGGCAATTGAGCGTAGTCACTACCACGCCATACCGCATGCACAACTCCGTCCTTGGTTTTATTAATAACATAAATCCTACTAGAAAAACCTATCTCTTTCTCTAGCTGTACAATCCTATCCTGGTAAGTGTAATATCCGTAGCTTGAATTTAGCTTATCGTCACTAATTGTGCGTTGGTTGGTTGCAACTACCTTACCATCCATAACCTTCAAATCAACAGTAAAACTGTCTTTATTGGCACAGTCGCCGTCGCCAACTATTGAATTCGATGACATATCATACAGCCTTGCTTCATAATTATCAAAAATATTACTTAGCTCAGGTTCTTTTTTAAAGGTCCCATTATTAAACGAGTAGAAAACCGTTTCCGGCCTTGAGCCTACGTCTGAACAGCCAGTAAAACCAACATCCCTACCGTAAACCATAATTACCCCATCAACCACAATCATAGCAACATCAGATGATCTCTGGTTGGCAGCGGAAAATTGCCAATCACTGACAACAGCCCACGTTTTTGTATTCTTATTAAGTATCCTTACGGGAGAATCATTGTAAGCGTTAGTAGAGCTAACTGTCACAATATATTCTTTCGTAAAAGCAACATCGTCAAACCCAAGAGAAGAATCAACGCCTTCAACAATGTTAAATTCATCACCCTCTGAATTGTATTCATACAAGCCCTCGGATGTTGCGACATATAATTTATCACTATATTTATCATGTTTAAATACTGTGTTGTACTTACCGTGAAGATAGGTTTTTACGCTACCATCAGAACTATTATATTTTCCAACACCACCTTGTCCACCTATCCATATTTGCCCATTTACGGTTATTACATCAGTAAAATTTGTTATTGGAGAAACGTCAGCTGGGGTAATTACCATATATCCATTTTTATTTGTACGAATAATATTACCGAAAGTCGCGTACCAGTGTTCGTCACCATTTTCTGCATAACCACGCATATCACTAAAACCGGGAACATACTTATCGGCAAATTCTGTCGAAACCGCGGGCAATATTGATTTATCTTTTGGAAACTGTACCTCATTTTTTGCTAATGCTGTCGAAATATTGGCATTATTATCCACACCAGGCTTTAGCATGCTAAAAACAGCAACTCCAACAACCAAGACGGCAGTAAGACATAACAACATCAAAAATAATACTTGTTTACTCCGAGCCATCTTTGGTTTTACTTGTGGACTACTAATTTGTGGTTCTGGGCTAACATTTTTTGCATTAACGACATCATTCTGTGGTGCAACCGTGCTAACTCCATCAGATAAGCTCGGTGTGTCACTATTCTCTGTATTATTATCCATAAACCCCCTATTTGTTGTATTTGACTATAACATAAAAGTTGCCCTGCTTACCAGTCAAGTCTAAGATAAACAACTACGTTAAAGAATTGTAAATCATCCGAGTTTGCGAAGTGCCAATAATAAAACAACCCGATGAGTTGCCGTAGATAATAAAGTGGGACGAATCATGCTATCCGAGTATGTCTGAGTGGTAACGAGTTACGCAGTATACATAGTTTGTTGCACTTTATTTCTTCATCCAGGGTTGAACCCTGGATGATTAAAGCACTTGGATATATGATTGGTTATTTGTTTTTCATCGACGTTAATAAATAAAAACGTTCTTGATTGCCATTTGCGCCGGCGACATCGCTGTCGCGTTTGTTGCGAATCACAAAATAATTATGTGACCATTCTTCAAAATCTTTAAGAATCTGGCGACGCATTGAATCGTTTTTTATTACGCCTTTGTTGAGCACGTTCTCGACCGTACGAGAACCGCGAAACCCTGAGCTTGTCGAAGGGTTAGTTTTATCAGTACTTCGACTACGCTCAGTATTCATGCTTCGACCATGCTCAGCATGAACTTCAAACTGCGGCTTAACCATAGCGACAATTTGAGTATTTTTGCCAGACAGACTGTTATAGACATGTGGCAAAATCTCGCGCAAGCTAATAAAGGACACGTCCATCACCACGATATCAGGGATATCGTTTAGTAGATGGTAGGTGGTAGATGGTAGGTGGGCTGGCGCTACAGCGTACACGTTGCGGATATCAGTTTTTTCGTGCAGTTCAATCTTTTTATTGCCTCGGAGTGACGGATGTAATTGGTCAGTACCAACATCAACCGCAACAACTTTTTTAGCACCATGGCGCAAGGCGTAATCAGTGAATCCGCCAGTACTACTGCCAATATCCAACACAGTTTTATCTTTAAAATCTAATTTAAAGACACCGGCAACCGAAGCTAACTTTAATCCGGCACGACTAACATATTGTTCGTCGGCCATTAGTTTTACATCAGCGGCAGGATCAACAAAATAGCCTGGTTTTACGACAACATGACCATTGACGGTCACCTTACCCAGTTTAATCCAGCTTTCGCTTTGAGAACGACTGACAGTCAACTTGCGCTTAACAAGTTCGATATCAAGACGTTGTTTTGTCATACTAGACTTTTTTTCGTTCGCGGTATTCACCAGTTGTTGTGTCAACCGATATAACATCACCCGCTTTAATAAACGAAGGAACTTTAACAACCAATCCGGTTTCAAGCGTTGCGTCTTTTAGAACGCTGCTGGTCGTGTCGCCTTTGGTAACTTCTTCGGCATAAGTGACACCCAGATACACGTTCTTAGGCAACTCTACATTAATAACGTTGCCGTTAAATTGCTGCAAAGTTAAATTATCGCCTTCTCGCAGATAGTCAGAGGCGTTTTCAACAATATCAGCTGACAGTTGGAATTGCTCGAAAGTTTCTGGATCCATGAAGTGATAATCTGCACCGTCATTATACAAATACTGAACAGTCTGGTTTGAAACCTCGGCTGAGTCAATTCTATCCTGACCTTTGAAAGTTTTGGCATAGACACTACCGTCAATCAAGTTTTTGACCTTGACATTAACAATACTGCCGCCACGTCCGACAACTTTTTGGTTATATTCGATGACTTTATAAGGCTTGCCCTCTAACTCGATGACGACGCCCTTTTTTAGTTCAGTTGGTGAGTATGCCACAATATTATCCTTGAGTTACGAATGGCAAAAATGCCAAGTGGCGCGCACGCTTGATAGCTGATGCTAATTGGCGCTGTTGTTTAGCGCTAAGACCAGTTTTGCTGATTGATTTGATTTGTCCATAAATGTCGATGTAGCGTTGCAAAGTTTTGACGTCTTTGTAGTCAAAAAATACAGGTGCATCTTTTTTGAATCGTTTATTAGTTATCATGTAATTATTCTCCTTCGCTGAATTGCGAATCATTATTAGAAAGGTATTTCACTTAAATCAATTGGTTTGTCATCAATGTCTTCAATCACGACATCTTCGGTTTTTTTGCTTGAGCTAGCTTTTGGACTACTCGATTGGTTAGCACCACCCTCACGAGGACTATCTAGGAAAGTCACGTCGGTTGCAACGACTTCGATACGGCTTTGTTTTTTACCGGTCTCTTTGTCATCCCAACTATCTTGTCGTAATCGCCCCTGAATTAATACACGGCTACCTTTTCCGATATATTTTATTACTAGTTCGCCCAATTTTTCCCAGGCGGTTACGTTGAAAAAATCTGCGCTGTCGTCTTGAGATTGACGATCAACTGCAATACCAAAACTTGCAATAATTTTGCCAGTACTAGTCGTGCGTTGCTCGGGATCACGAGTTAAGCGACCCATTAGGATTACTTGGTTGATGCTTTTTGCCATAGGTTTTACTCCTTATCGCTAGCTTTTTCGTTTGATTCACTTGCAGCAAGCTTTTCCTCTTCAAGAGCTTTGCGCCCTTTTAGGTCAGCAACTACTAACAAGTAGCGTAGTACTTCGTCAGAGATATTAAGACTATTGCTAATCTTTAGTGGTGCATCAGCAGGTAGTTTTGCGTCAAAATAGGCGTAAACAGCGAAATCTTCGCCTTTAATCCTGTATGCTAATCGTTTTTTGCCCCAATTTTCTTCTTGGGTGATTGTTCCGCCATTAGACGTGATAAGGCTGCGTACTTTTGTAAGTGGCGCCTCGATATCGACCTCTAGGTCGGGATGGACTAGAACTGTTAGTTCGTAATCTTTCATTTAGATTTCCTCCTCTGGAATCCTTATGGATGCTTGTATCATAGTACAAGCCGAGTTAATAACCCCTTAATAATAACATATCTTTGAAGATAAATCTAGAGTTCGTCGGACGAGCCGCCGCCGATATCATCAGCGCTACTAATCAACACTTCGCGTGGTCTTGAGCCATCAGCTGGACCAACAATACCCTGGTCTTCCATATTCTCGATAATCCTGGCGGCACGCGAATAGCCAATGCGCAAACGTCTCTGCAACAAACTAGTACTAGCTTTGCCACTGTCAATTACAACCTGAACAGCATCACGATACAAATCGTCTTCTCCATCACCGTCAAAATCCATGACAACGCCGCCCTTGCCATTCAATTGAACTGGCATACTGACGACTTCATCATTGTACTGAGGTGGCGACTGCATACGCAAGTAATCAGCAATCTTGAACACTTCACTTTCAGTTACCCAAGCACCCTGTACGCGTTTTGGTTTACTCATACCAGCCGTCATCAACAACATATCGCCCTGACCTAATAATTTTTCGGCACCAAGCTGATCCAAAATAATGCGGCTTTCAACTTGCGATGCCACAGTAAAAGCGATGCGTGCCGGAATATTCGCTTTAATCAAACCGGTAATAACATCGACTCGTGGGCTTTGAGTTGCAAGGACCAAGTGAATACCGACAGCGCGAGCCTTTTGTGCCAAGCGCACGATCAAGGCCTCAACGTCACGTGACGCTGCCATCATCAAATCGGCCAACTCATCAATAACAATCACAATGTATGGCATAGCGCCGTTTTCATGCTCTTGAGGAATACCGTGTTCGTCGGCCACCATAATTTTGGTGCCAGCAGTACGGATTTTTTGGTTATAAGATTTAATATCTCGAACTTTGTTCTCGGCTAATAGTGTATAACGACGTTGCATCTCGTTGACCGCCCATTTAAGAGCGCTAATCGTCTTGTCCGGTTCGGTGATAACTGGCGTCAACAAGTGAGGAATATCCTGATATGGCGCCATCTCAACTTGCTTTGGGTCAACAAGGATTAACTTCATGTCGCTTGGGCTGTTGTGATACAGCAAGCTTGTCAGCATGGTATTAATCATGACTGACTTACCTGACCCAGTTTGACCAGCAATTAAAAGGTGCGGCATCTTGTTTAATTCGCCAATCATTACCTCACCGGCAATATCTTTGCCGATTGCAAATGAAAGTGGCTCGGATTTTTGAGCCCACTGACGGCTGGATACGACTGAGTACAGGCGAACATCAGCTGCTTTTCGATTTGGCACTTCAATACCGACGGCCTTTTTGCCAGGGATTGGCGCTTCCATACGCAAACTTTGAGCAGCCAAATTAAGAGCAATGTTGGTCTCGAGCGCAGTAATTCGCGTTAACTTAACGCCACTTGGTGGGCGCAAAGTAAACTGAGTTACTCTTGGGCCAATATTGGCCCCTTCCATCTCGACATCAATATCAAACTCATTTAATGTATCCTTGATAATCATAGCGTTTTGCTGAACATCACCCGCATCGGCCGGAGATTGCTTATTTTCAAGCAACTCAAGGCCAGGTGCTTTCCAATCAGGGTCGATGACGGTTACCAGCGCCGCTTGGTCTTCGGCCGGTTTGTCTTTGGCCATTTGATTGGCTTTCAGTGATAAACCTGACCTTTTTTTGCCACCTGATTCAGAGTCCAAAGTAGGTACGCTAGCGTTCAAGACAAAATTACCAATCGATGGCTTGGAACTATCAACCGCGGCTGCATTGCGCATCACACTAATATTGGCGTCCTGCTCGGCAGTGTCTCGACGTGCAAATTCCCAAAGTTTTTTAATGATAGTAAATGGTGATACGCGCAGAATGAACAATAAAGTTATCAATATCAGCAGCAGATAGATAAATGCTGCAATGCCGCTATTTACCAATGACAAAACTAAACTATTAACAAAATCACCCAATACGCCACCAGTTGTCTTGCCATCGCCGCTTTTGACTAGTCCGAATAACGCCGAAAACCAAACGATGGCAGAGGCAGTTGCGAATTTCATAATAAACGGCAGACGATTGTCTTCGGCTCGAAATATTTCGACGGCTACATATATAAACAAACCTGGAACCACAAAAACTGCATAGCCAATATAAGCTAGAGCCTGGGCATGCAGCCAATCAAGTACCGGACCGCCAGCTTTGAACCACGCCACAATTAGCAGCAGCGAGACCGCGATTAAAGCCAGCGCTCCAACCTGGGCCCAAAAGCCAATAGGCAGACTGTGTTGAGGCCCTCTATCAATTTTTTTCTTTGATTTTTTCTTTTTTGCCATTTCTTATTCCATTATAAGCGCCAAGGCGTCATTTAACAAAACATATTATATCAAATTTTACAACGTTTGGCAAGCGGCTCGTAGTAACTCACAACCTTTGCAACATAAAAGCAGGCATCCTAAACTGTAAGTACTAACTAAACAATAAGGAGACCTGCTATGGCCTATTCTATCAACCCTAACCTACCAAAAGCGAGAGCTTT
>JBAQEV010000005.1:0-30716 GCA_049286925.1 Saccharimonadales bacterium (SeqCode) | reverse complement strand
AAGCAAATATCTAGACTACTATAACCAAGAACGTGTACACTTAGGAATACAGATGCGAGTGCCAGCAAGCATGTTGCAAAGCTATTGAGTTCTGTACGTATGCTATTGGTATAAATAAAATAGCACGGCAATATAGATTAACCGTGCTATTTGGATAGTAAATATTATTTTTCGGAATTCTTGTAAGCAGATACGTCATTGACGTTCATCGGATGACCTTCGTGGACTTTTTCAAAGTTTTCCCAGTGCTTATCTAATTCTGCTTGCTGTGTGGCCTGAGCTATTGGCTCGCCGGTTGCGGTATATTCTGCCTTGACGTAGGGCTCGGTTAGCTCTGGTTTTGGTATCTGTTCTCGCTCGGCGGCTAGTTTTTCAGCGTCGGGTATTTCTACGGCGCTAGAAGCATGCATAACCGAAGACTCTTCGGCGGTTGGAACGGGCCTGTAGTTATCAGGGAATCTGTTTTCATCTTGATACACTTTGTTGGCATACGAGCCTGCACCTGCGGTAGCGGCTAATAGCAAACCGGTAGCTATTGCTGTCTTTAAGCCAATAAAACCTTTTTGGGTATCGGGCTTTGTCTCGGTAGCCTCTTCTTTAACCTCGTTCTCTTGTTTTGATTTTTCTAAATCAGCGTAATGTTGAGCATATGGCTCTTCGGGTAATATTTGCTCGGCAGGCATTGTTTTTTCTGGTTGGTTTTCCATTTTTTACCTTTTTGTTTTGATTGGTGTTGCATATACTTATACACTAAAATGTGCAAAAAAGCAATAGCAATATGGACGCAATGTCGGCGTGACTCTTGCAGACAAGCAGTTTTTATCGTACTTTATATATAGTATGAAAACAAAACAAACAATATTGGCTTTTGTGTCATCGGTTGGTTTGATGCAGCTTTTGCTAAGCCCAGCAGTATATGCAAAAGATTGTAATGGTTATACTACGTCTATTCTGTCGGTTTGTGGCATCGATGACATCTTGAAGCTTGTTATAAATATTTTGTCAGCTGGAATCGGAATAGTTGCAGTTGGAGGTATAATATATGGATCAATCATGTATTCTACTGCTGGTGGTAGTATGGACCAAACAAAACAAGCAAAAAAAATTATTTTCAATGTTGTTATAGGCATAGCGGCCTATGCCATAGCGTATTCTTTTTTGAATTACTTAATCCCCGGTGGGCTAATAGAAGTGAAATCATGAGATTTTTTGATATAAAAAAAATAATAAATCTGATTGCGCCACTAGTAGTTATAGCCATAATAGGTGGAACAGTGTTTGTTGCGGCCGCACCGCAAACTGTATTTGCTGCGCCCGACACTTGTAATAAAGGTTTTCTTGGATTTCCTGCTTGGTATGATGGTCTGGATATGAACGAAGACTGCAGCGTAAAAAGCCCAAGTGACGCTGATGGTGCTTTGAGCAAATTTATCTGGACTATTGGTATGAACGTAATTAGTATCTTGATGATGCTCGGTGGTTATATATCGTTAGGATTTGTTCTGTATGGCGGTTTTCTATTGATGACGGGTCGTGGTAAGTCCGCCGAAATTGCAGAGGCGCAAGTTACGATTAGAAATGCGGTGATTGGTCTGGCTATATCATTCGGAGCGGTTGGGCTTGTTAAATTCGCTGCGGGAATGATAAGCGGAACAACTGGTCTATTCGGCTTACCGGCTGGTGATGCCAATGCTACGCTTGGATTTGTTTTGGGAATGGTATATATGGCGGCCGGCATAACTGCTGTTATTACTATAATTATTGCTGGATATACATATGTTATCTCGGGCGGTAATCCAGCCGAAGTCGAAAAGTCAAAAAATACGATTTTGTACGCAGTTATTGGACTGATTGTCATCGCGGGCGCGTTTACTATAACACAATTTATCATAGGGAGATTTTGATGAAAAAAATTAAATATATATTATTAACTTTGGGCATTGTCATTGGTTTTAGCTCTGTTATGCTACCGACGACCGCCGGAGCGGCTGATTTGTTTGATTGTGCTAAAAATCCAACATCGGCCATATGCAAGAATAGCCCGACCATGTCAAATTATATTAAAACGATAGTAAACACGTTGTTGTTTGTTCTTGGGTCGGTTGCAGTGATAACGATTATCATTGCTGGTATCAGGTACTCAACGTCACATGGCGAGCCAAAGGCGGTTCAGGTTGCAAAAGATACGCTGTTGTACGCCGTCATCGGTTTGGTGGTAGCGATATCTGCTTATGCGATTGTCAATTTTGTTGTACTTAAGTTCTTTATCAAGTAGAATATAATAATTTCCCCTTAACAAATTACTGAATATCTGATATAAATGAATCCAGAAGATAATGAAAGGATTGTAATGGTAAAGTCAATAAAAATCATGTTAGCTGGGTTGCTGTTAGCACCTATGTTGGCATTGGGCATGAGTGCAGCCATTCCGTCGGCTCAATTTGCCGCAGCACAAGTTGACGATTTAACTATTACTGGTGGCGCGAGTTCTGCCAAGACTAACGATCAAGCCGATACACTATTTGGCGATGAGGGTGTTTTTAAGCTAATAACCAATGCCGCCCTATTCTTGATTGGTGCAGTCAGTGTGTTGATGTTGATTTATGGCGGTATTCGCTATACGATTTCGGGTGGTGACTCATCAGCTGTTACTGCGGCAAAGAATACTATTATGTACGCAATCATTGGCATTATTGTGGCGCTGCTTGCCTACGCGATTGTCAACTTCGTTCTGTCGGCATTGATTCAAAGCTAAAAATAAACCAGATTTGTTAATCCGTCCTACGGAAAATGGGGCGGATTTTTATTTGGGGTATTAACAATTAGGTGTATATCTGTTATAAATGGATGCAAGCAAGAAAATAATTGAAAGGAAAAATAAAGTGACTAATAAAATAAATAAAATGATGATTGCGCTGTTGATGGTCCCTGTCATGGCATTCGGTATGACTATGTTTGTACCATCGATGGCTTTGGCAAAAACCTGCGACAATGGTACGACTGTAGCTGATGGTGCGGATTGTGCCCAGGGTACAGATATGCCTACTCAACTATTCGGTGAGGGCGGAGTATTTACTAATATTATCAACGCAGCGTTGTTCTTAATCGGTGCGGTTGCCGTATTAATGTTGATTTATGGCGGTATTCGCTACACAATCTCTGGTGGTGACAGCAAAGCGGTTACAGATGCCAAGAACACTATTATGTATGCCGTAGTTGGTATCGTAGTAGCCCTGATGGCTTATGCGATTGTCAACTTTGTGATCGGTCAATTAGTAAAATAATCTAGTTTTATACAAAATAAATACGACCTCGATGAGGTCGTATTTATTTTTATATAGGTCTAGGTTATTTAATCTGAATTTTCTTGGCTGCTTCTTGGCGGATCTTGTTAAAGCTGATTGATAGAACGCCGTCTTTTAGGACTGCTTCTACTTCATCTTCTTTTACGCTTACTGGCAATGCCAATGTGCGGTTAAAATCACCCCAATAGCACTCTTGAATGTGCCAGTTGGTTACTTCTGCATCGTCGCCGCTTGATAGCGTGCCGCTGATGGTTAGAATACCGTCACTGATGCTGACGTCTAATTCTTCTTTGTTGACTCCTGCGGTGCGAGCTTTGACTACTAGCTTGTCTTCTGTCTCATAGACATCTACGGCTAGTTGCCCTGGAAATTCTTCTTCTGCGTCATCCCAGTTGCTCTCTTGCGCTGCTGGTATTGCTGTCTCGACAGACATTGAGTCGTCGTTTAAGAAAGCTGCTGCCAGCTCATCTTCTATTAATAAATCGTCATTTTGTTTGCGGGCCATGATATCCTCCACTTTTCTCTAGGCTCTATTGACAAATCGTCTATCACATTATAACCAACATATGCAGTATAATCAACTGCAGAAGATAGCAAAACGTAAAAATCACAATGTTAGACAATATTATCGCGTTCATAGTTCCTCACTACTGTTGCGGCTGCGACAAAATAGGCAGTTTGCTATGTGACGATTGTAAATACAACATCATTTCTGATTCGGTTTTGGTTTGTGTTGCGTGTGGAAGGCCAGCTGTGGGCATGAATCTATGCTTATCTTGTAGAGCCCCCTATGAACGGGCTTGGGTGGTTGGTGAGCGTTCGGGAGTATTACAACGTTTGATCGGTTTGTACAAGTTTGAGCGTGCTAGGGCCGGATTTGTACCGTTGGGCGATTTGCTGGATTGTGCTTTGCCCGATTTCCCTGCTGAAGTCGTTGTTGTGCCGATACCAACCGTTGTCAGCCATATTCGCGAGCGTGGTTATGACCATATGTTATTGATTGCCAAAAGATTTGCTAAAAAACGGAATTTAAAAATTGAGCGTCTGCTGTATCGCAAAACTGATACCAAGCAGCGCCAAGCGTCGTTTGGCATGCGTAATTTGCAGGCAAAAGCGGCGTTTGGCGTACGTGGCGTCCTAAGCCCCGATAAGGTGTATCTAATAATGGATGATGTGGTGACTACTGGTGCGACGATTAAGTACGCCGCAAAAGCCTTAATGGGCGCAGGCGCTAAGCATGTGTGGGTTGCGGCAATTGCGCGTCAGACTCTCGAGAGATAGCTATTAGAAGTTGGCTATTGGAATATGGCGAGTATTTGATTTTGAAAACGAATATTATTACTTTTGTGCGAGTTTCAACTTAATTTTCTTCTGGACTGCGGAAACATGAAGATAATTTTCAAGCATTCCGAAAGCTATAAATAGATATCCTGCTGTCCAGATTAGGTCGATATATGTGTATGGCTTGATGTCGTTTAGTACTTGTTCGCTATAAATAGCAAACATTATATCGGCAATCAATATTAGAGTGAAACCTGAAGCCATAGTCATCCAGAATGATCCCAGCTTTCCGCCTTTATACTCATTGGACACAAGAATAGCTAGCAATGAGAGAATGACCAGAACTAAATCACCCAGCCCGTAGCTTATATTTACGAAATTTATTGCTAGATCTGCCTCCGGATCATAGACTTGGTATATCATAAAATACATTACAAAAATTGCGAGAACAAAGGATACGGACAACAATGTGGCTAGGAGTGATTTTCTAACCTGTTTTAGCTTGATTTCCGCCGCTACGAAACTCTGGTATATACCTACTCCCAATAATGGATAAGCTAGTAGGAAGAAGACATCGGCCAGCGAAGGAAATGGATCGATGTTCATGATGTTCGCAAATACCATAAATATGATTTCTCCTATTCCCCAACACGCTATTCCGGCGGCTATGAACATTAGGGCGCGGCCATTAGCATTACTGATTCCGTACATTACCGCGGCGCATAAACCGATCAGTGCTGCTCCGACTGGGTCAACCAGACTAAGCGACTGGATTACAATTCCTCGTACTTCCGTGCTAAAAACATAGAGTGCCACATTGACCAGGAAAAAGGCTAGGAATAAAATTATCCTGAGTTTCATAAAGCTAAAGTCTCCATATATCTATTAATTTCCTCTTTAGCTTTTTTCTCTCCTAGGTATTCAACCATAATTTCGTTGACTGAAATTACAATGCTCTCGTCAGACTCACCATCGAAGAAATGATTATATATTTCGGCAGTGCTTTGTCCAAAATACTTCGAAACCAGATCCGCTGCCTTTTTTTGCATTTTAGACGTTTGACTCATATTGTTTATATTGTAACGAAGCTGCAAAAATAAGCAATATGCTACCCATAGCGAGGCAGGCCTCGAAAAATAGCTATTAGAAGTTGGCTATTGGAATATGGCGGATATTTGGTGATGAAAAACGGTGGCCTACAAGATGAAAATGGTATATAATATGGTGGCTGGAGAGGTGCCCGAGTGGTTTAAGGGAACGGTCTTGAAAACCGTCGTGCCAGAAATGGCACCGCGAGTTCGAATCTCGCCCTCTCCGCCAAACTAAGAATATGACCCGTGTGGTCATATTTTTAGTTTGGACGGGATGGGCCGAGATTCTAACTCGCGGGCGTTGCAAAGCAGCGCGTACCGCGAGTCGGTGTAGCGAGCGAAACAAAAGAAAGCGCCGTAGGCATTTTCTTTTGTAAGCAAGCGGAGGAGCCATCCGCTATTCAGCGGATGGCGATATCTCGCCCTCTCCGCCAAAAATAAATAGATGACCAGATGGTCATCTATTTATTTTGCCCTTTGTGACTATGTAGGATTGGTTGGGAGCAACGAGGCTGGGTCCTTGTTGCTTGGGACGCCTAAGTATAATTGCTAACTATAGTATGTAGAACTAAAATTAGCAAATGAATATACTATAGCTATCAACGAAACTAAAATTATGAGCAAAACTACCTTAGAAAAATTTGGCGATAAAATCAGAGAAGAAAGGCACAAACAAGGTCTTTCTCAAGAAGAGCTTGCATTAAAAGCGGGTGTTCATCGTACTTATATTGGCATGCTTGAAAGAGCAGAAAAAAATATCACACTCGAAAATATAGAGAAAGTTACAAAATCACTCGGATTGAAGATATCCGACTTTTTTTAAAGGCTTTTAATTATGAGCTACAAAGAGTTAATAAAACAAATAAGTGAATCAATTAAGACAAGTATTGTTGACCTTAGCATAAAAAGAAGAAGAGGTACTGCGCCAACACAGGCCTTTTCTGATTTTTTAACCCATAGTGAACAAGGAGATTGGGCCGAAATTTTATTTTTCAAGGCTCTCAAAAAATCAGGTATTCCCTTTGTCCCCGTTAGATACGGGGAATCAGACAAAATTATTGCAGGAGACCCAGATTTTAAAAGTTTTTATAATTATTATCAGGATGAACTTGATCTTATCGGCAAAAGACCTGACATACTTTTGTTTAAACCAGAAGATTATGAAGAAAAATGGGGAGATGATATTAGTCAATTCTCTCAGGCGGATTTAAAAACTATTGTTCCAAAAGCTGTGGCCGGGTTTGAAGTCAGGTCAAGCGCATATTTAACGAAGAAATTTGTTCCCAAAAAAGATAGACCTTTTTTGAGCTTTACTCCAAAGCAGGAAGATTTATTAGTTGTTTTGAAGTGGATTGAAACATACGGAGTGCCACATTTTTATGTTCAGGTATTTTTTGACTCAATTTATATTATTTCTTTTAAAGATATATTGCTCTTGCTTAAAGACGCACAGATTGATGAAAGAGGGATTAAAAATAAAAAGATCTTAGGGAAAATAAGCGAAAGCCCCGCTTTTGTTATAGAGAAAAATCCAAAGAATCAATTTAAAGAGACTATCCACATCTATTTAGACAGAGGACATTTGTTGAGTGATAAGATGGATTTTCCTAAACTAGTAGGAACTCGCAAAGAGCTAGCTGGTGGAAGATTGCTTCATTATGTTAGGTTTGAAGGTGGAGATGTTGAGATAGATAAGAATGAATTAGTCAAGCTGATTGAAGATAAGATTTAAATATTAGATCTGCCTCTTCAATAAGCTTAAGTCTCTCATCACATGTATTGTTTAATAGTTTTGTCTGCATCCTCTTGAGAGTATTAATATCATTTTTTGATATAATTTCAAAATTCAAAATCAAAGACTTGTTTATATCATTTGGCTCAAATTTTTCTAACCCATTTCCATATTCTCTCTTTTCTCTGTCAAATAAATTATTGGCAAAGCTGGTATTGAGGTATATAAAAAGAATATCTAAATATTTTTTTCCATATTCTGTTGAGTAAAATGAGTGAAAACAGGTCAAATTTTTACAATCGCTAGTGTTCCAGATAAATTTTAATCCGTTTCTGCCAAATACTGACACCCATATTTTAGAGGTAGCTCTCTTTTCTAGAGCAAACCAGGGTGTTCTATTTTTTGTCAAAAATTTATTATGAATATTTTGGCTTTCCCCTAGTTTTATGTAATCAACACAAGCCTTGTGATTTGATTTTTCTCCGTCAAAAATATATGTTTTTTTGTTCTGTTCTACAAGAAGATCAAAATCAATATTTGAAAAAAATATATCCTTAACAAAACTTGCTTTTGTTATACACGGGTATAGACATTCTTTGGGAATACTATGTTGTTTTATCTCTTTTGGAGTAAGGGTAAAATATTCGTTTGATCCAGTTGCTATTCCTCTTGAAAATCTTCCAAGTTGTGAAAATGGGATAAAATTTTTGTCATCTTTCTGTTTGTACCCATTAAAATAGTTTCGCCATTTAACTTTGGAGTTTAAATCATGGTTATCAATTCTTTTTCTAGGATAGTTATCTAAAAAATCATTTAAACTGTCGAGTTTTTCTATGTCTGAAACGTTGAAAAAATTAATCGAACTGCTTTTACTTGTATTTTTTTCCGCTAGTATGATTGACGAAGTCGTTAGCGCGTTATCAAAAACGTTCTCTTCAAAATTTATATTTATTAAATGCAGCACAATTCCAGAGTCTAATAAATATTCCTTAATTTTTTCTCCGTAATTTGAATTAAGGAACTCACTTGGGACAATAAAGGCAAGCCTCCCCCCTTCTGAGAGTAAGCTTATTGACTTAATCAAGAACCAGCAATAGATGTTAGTTTGAATACTAAACTTGAAGTAAGTTTTTAAACAGATTGTTTGAAAAATGATTTCTTTATTTTTAATAAAGTGGTGTTTATAGTACGGAGGGTTTGCAATTATACCGTCATATTTTTTATCCCACGAACCCGTAAGGAAATCGGTGCATAATATAGTTGCATCCACTCCGATTTGAGATGTTATCTTTTTTAATTCCAATGAGATTTTTTCATCTATTTCATAAAGGTCAAAGCTGATTTTTTTATTTTTATTATTGTTTTTTATGGCTCTTTCGAATATTCCTAACCCAGTCGCTGGGTCGAGAATGGTCATATCACTTTTTTTGCTACCCAAAATCCAGTCAGCCATAAACGATGCAATTTTATAAGGTGTAAAAAATTGCCCTAAAGAGCGTCGGTATCTAATATCTGTCTCTACAGAATATTTGTTTTCGATTTCGTTATTGTAATTAGCTTTCATAAATTTTTTGAGTATTGACTGCTAACTTTAGTATACAGCATAAAATAAATCAAACACCATATTAAACATAATGAAGATTTTATCGGATTAATTAATTTGCGAGAGCTTCAATTTAATTTTCTTCTGAACCGCGGAAATATGGAGATAGTTTTCGAGCATTCCGAAAGCAAGAACCATATATCCCGCTATCCAGGTTAGTTCGATAAGTATCCCATATATATCCTCGGTGTATATGTTTCCGTATATCGCAAACCATACATCTGCTATCAAGAATAGAAAGAAACCTAAGGCCATGGTCTTCCAGAATGATGCTAGCTTTCCGCCTTTGTATTCACTGGCTACCAGAATTGTGAATAGTGAAAGGATAATCAAAACTAAATCACTTAGCCCCAAGCCTACTAAAACGATATTTGATAAGATATCTGCCTCTGGATCATAGACTAGGTATATTCCAAAATATACCACTAAAACTGTGAGAATAAGTGATGCCGATAACACCATGGCCAAAAGCGATTTCTTGACTAGTTTGAGCTTGATTCCGGCCGTGACATAACCCTGATAGATGCCCGCTCCAAAAATAGGAGAAGCTAACAAGAGGAAGGCGTTGTCTATCGAAGGAAAGGTGTTGAAGTCAGTGAGGAAGTTATCTAATACATACGTGATGATTTCAGCCACCCCCCAACAGACTAATCCGCCGGTTATTAGGATTAGTGCTCGGCCATTAGCGCTATTGAATCCGTATATCCTTGAGGCATACAAGCCAATCAAGGCAGCTCCGACCGGAAAGACCAGATACAACACCCCGGTTGAAATTACCTCTGCTTCTGGCATCAAAAAATAGGCTGCTGAAGTGGCTAGGAAGATTGCTAGGAAGATAATTAGTCTGAGTTTCATATACCTGAATGTCCCATGAATTTATTAATCTCATCCTTGGCTTTTTTCTCACCCAAATATTCAACCATAATTTCGTTGACTGAAGTTAAAATATCGCCGTCAGACTCGCCATCAAAGAATCCATTATAGATTTCGGCGGTGCTTTGACCAAAATACTTCGAAACCAGACCTACCGCAGCTTCTTGAAGTGTAGATGTTTGCTCCATATATTCTATATTGTATCGAACATATAAGAATAAGCAATATACATACTTAGCAACACTTTATTTATATTCAAGTGCTGTTAGTTATCGCTTGACCCTTCGTCCCCAGTTGTTTTCGTAATTGAATAGTTATATACTCAAACCATGCAAAAGATTAGCGGCATAAATTTAGCCAAGGTTGTAGTTACCTTGTTTGCTATTGTCGCTAGTTGGTGGGGGCAACCCCAACTTAATTCTCTTACTTAGATTTGATTTGAAATAAAATAACTTAATTTAGGAAAACTACAATGAAAAACCTGTCTTCAAATGGCTTTTTCGGTGAATTTGGAGGCGTTTATTTGCCCCCTGCTCTTGAAAAAGTTTTAAATGATTTGGCCATAGAATATGAAAAAGCCAAAAAAGATAAAAACTTTCAAAAACAAATGAAGCATCTGTACGAGGTTTATGCTAATCGGCCAAGCACTTTGTACTATGCTGAAAACTTGACCAAAAAATTAGGTGGGCCGAAGATATACTTGAAGCGCGAGGACTTGAACCACACTGGTGCGCACAAGATTAATAACGTCATTGGCCAGGGTTTATTGGCAAAGCGCATGGGTAAAACCAAGCTGATTGCCGAAACCGGCGCTGGCCAGCACGGCGTGGCGACGGCGACAATTGCGGCCTATTTGGGCATGGAATGTGATATTTATATGGGTAAACGTGATATGGCTGCACAAAAACCAAATGTCTATAGGATGAAAATATTGGGTGCGAAAGTTATACCGGTGACTCAAGGCCAAGGAACGTTGAAGGATGCGGTTGATGTGGCGTTACAGAACTTTGTTCAAGAATATAACACGACGCATTACTTGTTGGGCTCGGCGGTTGGACCACACCCGTATCCAACTATGGTGCGTGACTTTCAAAAGATAATTGGCCAAGAAATTCGTCAGCAGATGATGAAGGCAGAAGGCTGCTTGCCGACTGCGGTTATCGCCTGTGTTGGTGGTGGTAGCAATGCAATCGGTGCGATGTACGATTTTATTCGCGAAGAAAGTGTCAAGTTGGTTGCTGTTGAACCGGCTGGGTTGGGCTTGTTGTCTGGTAAGCACGGATTGGCATTGGGTGCCGGCAAGCCAGCGGTTTTGCATGGATTCAAAACCCTGGCGTTGGTTGACGATAAGGGCGAGATTAAAGAGTCGTACAGTGCGGCATCTGGTCTGGACTACCCTGGTGTCGGGCCAGAGCTGAGTATGCTGAAAGAAAATGGCCGCCTAACGCTAAGTGAGGCAACCGACAAAGAGGCGGTTGCGGCATTCGTCTATTTGTCGCGGGTTGAGGGGATAATTCCGGCACTCGAATCGGCCCATGCAATTGCGTATATTATGCGTGAGGCTGACAAATACAAAAAAGACGATGTTGTTGTTATTAACCTTTCGGGGCGTGGCGACAAAGACGTCGAGAATGTCCATGAGACTTACTTGAAATAGGCTTCCGCCGGAGGGGATTTGGCAGTCCCCTCCTGGTGACGAACTGGCTTGGGCCATGCTACAATTGGGCCAGGTTTTAAAAAAACAAAAAAATATGATGGGAAATATAAAAAAGGCTGATTGACGAAAGGGGTGGTAAGTCCACACCGGTATTTTAGGGCTAATTGGTGCGTTATTGGCCATAGTCTTACTGATCGCCAGCCCGAAACATATTATTATCAAAACGAAACAATCCGAACTGTAAGTTTTGTGACAAAAACAGATAAGAATACCTAGACCCGAGGGCCTGGGCTATGCTACAATAAACGAGTTGCAGAAGCCACCACATTTTTACAAACCAAGCCAGAGGCTGTTTGAAAAAATGAGAGGAGACGTAACGATAGGTGCCAGCTTTCGAACTTGTTCGGAAGCGAAAACCGTAAGTGCACGTCGACGAGGAGGAGTACCCAAGTGGCTGCTGCGTGAAACGCAAATTGTTGGATGGTAACCATCCCCGGAATCTTGCGCTTTATGCAGGAGCTACGTGATAAGCGTAGTTTTGCAAACGAGGAGGAGTACCCAAGTGGCTGAAGGGGATGGTTTGCTAAATCATTAGTCTGGGGAAACCTGGAGCGGGAGTTCGAATCTCCCCTCCTCCGCCAAATAATAAAATATCCCGACCGAAAGGTCGGGTTATTTTATTGCCTGCGGCGAAGGGGGGATTCGGACTCCGCGCTGATTTTTGTGATAAATCACAAAAATGCGGGAGTATCGCTCCGGCTAAAGCCTTTGCTCCTCCGCTTGCTTGAAAAGAAAATGCCTTCGGCGCTTTCTTTTCTGCGCTGCGCTTCGCCGAATCTCCCAGCTTGAGGAGGCCGAAGGCCGATACCTCCCCTCCTCTAACCTGCTCATGTTATAATAAATTTATGCAACCCGAGAATCAACAAAACTATTGGCAGACGGATGAGTCGGACAAAACTTCGGATATTACCGAGATGTATAGGCCAACCGAGGACGACAATAACTCGGTCAAAAATGAAGAGCCAAAGCGTAAACCAGACATCGGCGAAGAACCGGTTCATTGGAGCGCCAACGAGTATATACATGAAGAAAAAAATGCTTTGTGGTTTATGTTATTTGGCCTTGTTGCCTTGGTGCTGATTGTGGCTGATATTTTTTGGATGAGATCTTATACTTTTTCGGCGTTGGTTGTTGTTATGGCGGTCGCTATAGTTGTTTATTCCAGGCGCCCACCAAGAGTGATTGACTATACTCTTAGCGGCGATCAGGGATTGTACGTTGGTGATGACCTGCATCATTTTAGCGAGTTTAAGGCGTTTGGTTTGGTTAAAGATAAAGAGAATTATTCAATTATGTTAATTCCGACTAAACGTTTTGCACTGGGCGTATCGGTGTATTTTCCGGCTGATGCTGGCGAGAAAATTATAGATATATTAGGCGCCAGGCTGCCAATGAAACAATTGAAACTGGATGCAATCGATATAATCATCAGAAAACTACGGCTTTAGGGGTTTTTAGATAACCTCTACCATCTGTTAGCTGATTATGGTACAATATCCGTTATTCACCGTGCTTTTTTGGCGCGGAATGAACGCACCTTCTAGTTACATGAATAGTAGAGTCACCATATAATTCGATATGGCCGTGTCGAATGACGCGGTATTTATGGTTTTGTGTGTGATTCTACATTTTGGACTCGTAGCTCAGATGGATAGAGCGTTAGCTTGCGGAGCTAAAGGTCGCAGGTTCGACTCCTGCCGAGTTCACCAAAATAAGTAGGCCAGTTTACTGGCCTTTTTATTTTGGTAATGTTGTTGAAAGTTGAACCTGCGACGGTCGCAGGTGAGGACCGCCACGTCGGCGGTCCGCAAGGCCGGAAGCCGGATGACGAACGTCACCGACTGAGGCGGGGCCGCGAAAATTTTCGGAGAAAATTTATCGTGACCGACTCCTGCCGAGTTCACCAAAGAAAATACCCCACTGTAAAGTGGGGTATTTTCTTTGGTAGTGCTTTTCTTGGCTGGCGCATAAGATGCATATTATATTAAAATATACATAAAACATTAGCATGTTATAATGTTTTTAAGAGAGGTGAGCTTTGAGGGGAATAAAAAAAACAATTACCAGATTAGTTGTGTATATCGGGGCCTTTTTTGGGCACTTATTTAAAATTGTCAACTCGTTTTTTAAGATAATTGGATGTCATTTTTTGAAAATGTGTAAATTTATCCATCATCATGTTGCTCATCGGCCGCACCAGCACTTAATGAAGCATATTGCCTGGTATCGTAAATGGCACGGTTGGCGCTATCATAAACACGTTCATTTTTCGATTTTGTTGATGTATTTATTCTCGGTTGGCACCGTCGTGCTATTTAGTTTCTCTAATACCATGGCTGCCAGCGTGATTGATTCAAAGGATTTTTCGAACGCCGATAATTTTTCATTTAATAGCAATACGATTGAAATAAATGGTACTAGTGCCAGGTTGAAAGCCCAAAATTATGTGAGCGATGCCAATACTATGGCTCTTTATCATCTGGATGAAGATTCTGGCTCGGTGATGAGTGATTCATCGGGCAATAGCAACAATGGACTCATTCGAAACGGTACTTTTGGCGTAGGTAATCTAAATAATGGCCTGGGGCTAAATGGCACTGACTCTCGTGCTGCCTTTGCCGACTCAGCTTCTCTGTCTTTGAGTCAATCTAATACTCTGGAGGCTTGGGTAAAATTTGACTCTAGTCTGTCTGCTGGCAGTACGGCACAGCGTCAAGCGATTTTTGATAAGGGTGACTATCAGCTTTATTTTGACAATGAATCGGGCAAATTAACTTATGAGTTGGCCAAAAGCGAGGCTAACTCATGGGAGCAGGTTGGCGGTAATGATCTTAATGGTGGATGGGACTTAAATGGCAAGCGTAGCGTGAACGCTATTACTAAGGCAGGGTCATATACCTATGTGGGTATTGGCATAGATATTGGCGATGCTGAAGTGTGGCGATACGATGGCTCATCCTGGTTGTTGGTTGGTGGTGGTGTAAATTCAGTTAATGATAGTTGGAGTGCCCAGACTTACGAGGGTGTTTATTCCTTGGCTAGCGATGGGACTAATATTTATGCTGGTCTTGGCATATCTGCGGCTGATGGTGAGGTCTGGAAATTTAACGGAACTAGCTGGAATAAAATTGGCGGTGATAGCCTTAACGGTAGCTGGACAAATTATGCCGAACAAGTAGTATCATTGGATTATTTTGGTGGTAATTTGTATGCTGGCATCGGCACCTCGGCAAATGATGCCGAAGTTTGGCGTTGGAACGGATCTTCTTGGACGCAAATTGGCGGCGATAGTAAAAATAGTGGCTGGACTATTAATTACGAACTGGTTGGTGGTATCACTAATGACGGCACCTACCTTTATGCTGGTCTTGGTACGACAGCTGGGGATAGTGAAGTTTGGCGTTGGAGCGGATCCGCCTGGAATAAAATTGGCGGTGATAGCCTTAACGGTAGTTGGGATACTACAATTGAAACAATCAGGTCTTTGCGTTATTTTGGCGGTAGTTTATACGCCGGTCTGGGTGATACTGCCGGTGATGCCGAAGTTTGGCGTTGGAACGGATCCGCCTGGAATAAAATTGGCGGTGACGGTGATAATAATAGCTGGGCGGATGGCACCTATGAGCAAGTTACGGCTTTGGCTTGGGACGGTAGTAACCTTTTTGCTAGCCTTGGCACCGGCAACGGTGATGGCGAAGTTTGGTCGTATAACGGGTCAATTTGGACGCAAATTGGCGGCGATAGTTTAAATGGTAGTTGGGCGACTACTTGGGGTGATTCGGTTAATTCGCTCTACTGGGACGGCTCTTCCCTGCTGGCAGGAACTTATGATTCTGCTGGTAGCGGCTGGGTTTATTCCTGGGATGGATCTAGCTGGGATTTAATAGCTGGTAATTATGTAAACAACAGCTGGGGCTTTTATAATTTTGCGGCCGTTCAGGTTATGCAAGACGTCGGCGATTATTTGTATGTTGGTATGGGTAACGTTGCCGGTTCAGCGGCAGTGATGCGTTATGATGGATCAACCTGGTCGTTAATTGGTGGTCAAGGTGTTAATAATAGCTGGAATTCGAATATCTACGAGCAGGTTATGAGTATGGCCAGTTATAATGGCAATCTAATTGTTGGATTGGGCACCACGGCTAACACTACCGATAGTGATGGCGAGGTGTGGAGCTTTAACGGTTCGACTTGGACTAAGATTGGTGGTCAAGGTGTTAATTCCAGTTGGCCATTTACAGCTAGTCATTATGGTGAGGTTGAGTCTTTGACGGCTGATGACGATTATTTATATGCTGGGCTTGGTTTAGGTGCAAATGATGGCGAGGTGTGGAGATTTGATGGTACTGTCTGGGATAAAATTGGCGGTGATAGCCTTAATGGTGGTTGGACAAACTACGCCGAGAACGTCTATTCCCTTGCCTTTTATGATGGAAATTTAATTGCTGGATTGGGCCGTAGTACTGGAGATTCGGAAGTTTGGTCATGGAATGGTAGTGCTTGGACTAAAATTGGTGGTGATGGTCAGAATAGTAGCTGGAATACTTATCAAAGTATTGAGTCAATGGTTACTTATGGAGATTTTTTATACGCAGGACTTGGTAATATCACCGGTTCGGCCACGTTGTGGCGATATGACGGCAGCTCTTGGCTGAAGATTGGCGGCGATGATGTTAATAATAGCTGGACGGTTGGAACATATGAGAAAGTCAAAACCATGGCTGTTTATAATGGTTCATTGTTTGTCGGTCTTGGCAACGGTGCGGGCGACGGCGAAGCGTGGCGTTACAATGAGGATGGCTGGACCAAGGTAGCCGGTAGTAGCGTAAATGGAGGCTGGACCGGTACTATCGAAGAGGTTGAGTCTTTTAGTATCTATAAAGGAAAATTATATGCCGGCACCGGGCTGAGCGGTAATGCTGATGCTAATGTCTGGGCGTGGGGCGATAACGGCTTCTTGCAAAGTAATGCTAACAGTTTTGATACTAGCTGGCATCATGTCGCTGCAACCTATGATGGCATGACGATGAAGTTATACATAGACGGACAACTAGACGGTTCCAAGTCAGTTTCGCTTGATATGCCAGATAGTTCACAACCACTATATATAGGCACTTCTCAGGGTGGGCGTGAATACGGTAAAAAACGAGGTTATTTCGCCGGTGATCTAGATGAATTGAGAATTAGTAATGTCGCTAGGTCAAATTTCATCGATGCGCCTTATAGTAAAACAAGGCAAACTATAACTCTCGCTGATGCTATATTTACCAACAATATCCAGAATTTTGTAAGTTTTTCGGCTGACGAAACCCTGAACGGTGGGTCAATCGGCTATCGATTAAGTAACGATAATGGAAGTTCATGGCTTTATTGGAACGGTGACAATTGGGCGACATCAGAAAGCGATAGTTTTACTAATGAGGCGAGTGTTATTGATGAACATTTCTCAAGTTTTCCGGTGACTTTCGACGGCCTAATTTGGCAGGTGGTTATTTCTAGTGACGGCAATCAGAGGGTATATCTTAATTCCGTAACAGCTGAAGCTAATACTGATATTGTGGCACCGGATATCAATGCGTCCAATATCGTCGCCAAGAAAGCAAACGGTGGATCGGATTTGGCTGCTGGCACCTGGACCAATGGTGCTTCACCTTACTTTAGTTGGGATGCTGGTAATGATGCCGATTCTGGAATCTTGGGTTATTGTTTATATATTGGACAAGATGAGTCGGCTAATTTAGTGACGACCGCTGGTCATTTTGGGGCAAGTCTTATTGACGCTGGCGGTAATTGCCAGTTTGCTACTGGTGATAATCATGTAGATTTAGCGATGGCTGGCGTTATGGCTAACCCGCTGGTTACTTCAAGCGAATCGTATTATTTATTAGTACAAGCAATCGATAAGGCTGGTAATCTTTATCCGACTGCCTCTTCGTTCAATTTCAAATTTGACAATACACCACCATCTAACCCGGGCTTCATCAGCTCACCGTCTGGATTTATCAACACCAAGGAAGCGACCTTGACTTGGCCGACATCCGGCGATCAAGCACCTAGCGATAGCGCATCGGGGCTAGTAGGCTTGCAGTATCGAATTGGCAATACGACATGGTACGGTGATTCTCATAGTGGCACCGGCGATATAAGTGATTTGCTAGTCAATGACGGAGCCTATACGACTATTGAGACACCTGACTTCGCCAATATCGTTGATGGTGTAAATACGGTATATTTTAGAACTTGGGACTTGGCTGGTAATGTCAATACAAATTATGTCAGTGCGGTTATAAAGGTAAACACCAGTAATGCTCCTTCTGAGCCTCAATCAGTGACCGCCAACCCTGTGAATAGTAGCCAAAATTCGTTCTCTTTCAGCTGGCAACCACCAACGACATTTGTAGGCGACGTCAAAAACTTGAATTATTGCTATACAATCAATACCCTGCCTTCAGTCGCAACATGTAATTATAGCGGCGCTGGTATTGCCTCCTTGTCGGCTGGTCCGTATGCTACTCAACCCGGCGAGAACACCTTGTATGTGGTGGCCAAAGATGAATCGGGTAATATTAACTACAGTAGTATCGGAAGTGTTGTGTTTTCGGCTGATACCTCTGCCCCAGGCATACCGGGCAACGTCGATATTGTTGATGTTTCCATCAAATCGACGAGCAATTGGCGATTGGCCATTACTTGGGACGAGCCGGTTGATGTTGGTGTGGGCGTTAGTAGCTATAAGATATATCGATCGACTGATAATTTGAACTTTAGCGTTGCTGGAACAAGCTCTAGTACGACCTATATTGATGCTGGTTTGACGCAAAGAATCTATTATTATCAGGTGACGGCTTGCGACAGTACTAATAACTGCAGTGCTGTTAGTACGACGGTTTCAATGCTGCCAACTGGTAAATTTATCGAACCAGCTACACTGCTAAGTGAGCCCCAGGCGGGCGACATTACAACCAGACGGGCTACGATTCAATGGACTACCGATCGCGGTAGTGATTCAAAGGTGTCGATTGGCACCGAAAGTGGTAAATACAGCCCTTCGGAAATTGGAAGTTCGGACCAAGTAATAATTCACTCGATCGAACTTGATAATTTGGCAGCTGGAACGATTTATTATTATCATGTGAAATGGACTGACGAGGATGGTAATACTGGCACTAGTCAGGAATATACCTTTACTACTCAGCCCGCGCCTGTTGTCAAGGAGATTTCGGCTATTAAAGTTAGTTTGTCCGGTGCGATTATCCAGTTCACCTCAATCGGAGCAAATAAGGTTAATCTATACTTTGGTGAATCTGATTCGTTTGGCGGCCTGAAGTCGGTGAATACCTCAAGTAGTGAATCTACTTATAATATCGAGCCAGAAGGCTTAAAAGACGGAACCAAATACTATTACAGCCTAAGCTCGTTTGATGGTGAAGGAAATGAATACAAAGGCAATGTGTTCTCTTTCGTCACCCCACAGCGTCCGCGTATTACTGACTTGAGATTCCAGCCGGTCGAGGGAGAACCAACTAGTACGCAGAGCGTAACTTGGGTAACCAATGTCCCGACGAGTTCGACTGTCACTTATGGCAGGCTTGGCACAGCCAGTGTCGATATTCAGGTATCAAAGCTTGAAACATCACATAAAATAGTCATTAGTGGACTTGAAGATGATAGTGACTATTTCCTCTTAGCTCAGGGTCGGGATGTGGATGGTAATTTGGCCGTATCTGATCGACAAGCCTTTAGGACGGAACTTGACACACGGCCACCGTCTGTATCGGATATTAATATCGAATCTTCGATTAAGGGAACTGGTTCGGAGGCTCGTGGCCAGGTGATTGTTTCTTGGAGGACGGACGAACCTTCAACTAGCCAGATTGGTTATGGTGAAGGTAGCACTATTACATCCTTTAATAATAAAACAAGCGAAGACACGCAACTGACTACCGAACATATTGTTGTCGTATCGAATCTGCCAACGTCCAAGGTGTATAGCCTTCAGGTGATGTCTTATGATAAGGCACAAAACCTGGGTGTCGGAGAGTCTCAAGCGACGATTATAGGTCATGCTGACGAGAGTGTTATAACGGTCATTATGGACGCGCTGCAAAGGATATTCGGTCTATGATTCGCGATCTAAATACTTTGATTGATGTTAGTAATGTCAGCCAAACCTTTAATATTGGAGATGAACAAGTCAATGTCCTGAATAATGTCAATCTTAAGATTATGCCTAAAACACTCAATATTATTTACGGTCAGTCGGGTTCAGGCAAATCCACTCTTATTAATATTTTGACTGGTTTACAAAAGCCATCAACTGGACGGGTAGTTGTTAATGGCAGAGCCTTATATGAACTTGAGCCTGATGAGCTGGCGTATTTCAGGGCAAATGATATTGGTATCGTCTATCAGCAGGATTACTGGGTAAAGAGTTTGACGGTCGCCGAGAATGTCTCGATGCCACTGTATTTTTCTGGGCACTCTCGTTCTAGTGCTATGGGCCTGGTGATGAATGCCCTAGACAAGGTTGGTATGGCCGATTATGCCAAGAAATATCCAACAATGCTATCTGGTGGTGAGCAAAAACGTATTGTTCTTGCTAGGGCAATTGTGAATGATCCGCATATTATTGTGGCTGACGAACCGACCGGCAGCCTTGATAGCACTAACGGTGATAATGTGATTAATTTGTTGTATCGTTTTCAGAGTTTGTTAGGCAGAACAATTATACTAGTTACCCATAATATGGAATATATTCCACTAGCTGACCATCTGTTTAATATTCATGATGGGTTAATCGTCGAAACGGCCAATAGCGCTGATATTTCCAGGACAGCTGACAAGTTGATGCAAGATATGAAGAAGCGTATTGATACAATAACAAAAGCGAGGTTACATGATAAAGGCAAAAGATAAAAACCAAGGCACCCGCTCTTACGCTTCGATCAAGACGACGGTTTTAATTCACATCGTCTTGCGCAATTTGATTGATAAGCGGCTGCGGTCGTTTTTGACGATATTTGGTGTTGTGATTGGTGTTGGTTCGGTGTTTTTTTTGCTGTCATTTGGCTTAGGCTTACAGGATTTGGTGACAAAACAGGTTATTGGCGACAAATCGCTTAACGCTATTGATGTCTCGTCGCCTAACTCAAAAATCATCAAATTAAATGACGATGCACTTAATAAAATAAAGCGATACCCTCATGTTGAAAAAGCCGGTGTTCAATATTCTTTTCCAGGGATTATGAAGTTTAATGGTGGAGAAATCGATGTCGTGTCATACGGTCTGGATGTCAAATACCAAGATTTAAGCACCCTGACATTAAGCAAGGGGCGGATGTTGGATGATAGAGACTCCGACACGGTTTTAATCAGTCAGGCAGCACTTAAATCAGTTGGCATCGAAGACGTCGATTCGGCAATTGGTCAAATTGTAAAGATTATAATTCCGTTTGACAATGTTGACAGTGCGATAAACTCGGTCTCCAAGGATTTGAAAATTGTTGGCATTATTGATTCAGGGGCTGGTAGTGAAGTATTTATGCCGATCGGACTTTTTAGCGGTGCACAGATTCCTATATACAGTAATCTTAAGGTAGTTGTTGATGATGTCGCAAATATTAACACCGTCAGAAAGCAGATTGAATCAGGCGGCTTCCAGACGGCATCGCTTATTGATACGATGGATGAAATTGAAAGTGTCTTTAGATTTCTCAACCTAATTCTTATTGGGTTTGGCAGTATTGGTATGATTATCGCGATCTTGGGTATGTTTAACACTCTGACTATATCGTTAATCGAGCGAACTAAAGAAATTGGCCTAATGATGTCTCTTGGCGCCAGGCGGTCTGATATGCGCCGTTTGTTTATTATTGATGCTGGAATCATATCTTTTGTCGGTGCTGTTAGTGGTGTGATTATTGCCGTGTTGGCTGGTCGAATAGTTAATCTTTATATTAATATCGGTGCGTCTCAGCGTGGGGTGAACCAATCATTTGATGTTTTTGCTGTTCCTATTTGGGCGGTGATGGCTATCATCGGTATTACGGTTCTAGTTGGCCTACTGGTCGTCTATTTCCCTTCCAAGCGTGCTGAGCATATCAATCCGATTGATGCTTTGAGACGCGAATAGATATCAGTAGTTGGCATATGGTGGGTAGTAGGTGGTAGTTACGACTACTAATTTTCTACCATTTACCATATACTATCTACTATCTACCAATTTGGAGAGATGCAGGAGTGGTTGAACTGGCCGCTCTCGAAAAGCGGTAAGGCGGTAACGCCTTCAAGGGTTCGAATCCCTTTCTCTCCGCCAAATTAAATACACCCGGCTAGGGTGTATTTAATTTGGCGGAATAGATGGGATTTGAAATCGATAGGGCGAGGACTGCCTGACGGCAGTCCGCAGGGAAATCTTCCGATGCAAACTGTGTTTGCAATCGCGAAGTTTCGGGGTCGCCGGAGGTGACCAAATCCCTTTCTCTCAAATCTTCTTGTTATTCCCCGCCCTTGTCTTTACCTGTTCAATCGCTGACAGTATTGCAAAGACTAGTGCTAATATTAATGTTTCCTCGGAAATATTAATTAAAATCTGACTATTAACAGCAACCCCCAAGATGAAAAGACCTACGCTAAAGGATTGTAAAATCATCTTAATTTTTCCATAAACATTGGCACCGATTACTTTGCCAATTTTCAAGGCAAAAATCGCGTCCAAAAAAATTGCTACCAACTCTAATGCAATGAACCCAACAAATATTTTGACTATCAAATAATCAAATCCGATAAAGACCAGCGCTGTTAAAATCAATAATTTATCAGCCACTGGGTCGATTATCTTGCCCAAATCAGTAATTTGGTTTCGGGTCCTAGCCATTGCTCCATCAATAAAATCGGTCGATGCGGCAATTACAAAAACAACCAGTGCCCAGTCAAACATACTAATTGCAAACAGATAGCACATGATTGGTATCAGTATAAATCTCAGCACTGTTACCTGGTTTGGCGTAACGCTATGTGGAATGAATCGCAAAAAAATCTTATCAATAATGCCGTCAACGATTCTTTGTACGTTCGTTTTAAGTCTCATGGTTATTAATATTGTATAACAAATTTTTTAAGATAGAATAGCTCGCGGTTTTGCTATACTTGATGCATATGCAAGAACCATCTATTTTTACTCGAATAATTAACGGTGAAATTCCGTCTCACAAAGTCTATGAAGACGACAGAATACTGGCCATTTTAGACGTTCGTCCAGTGTTTGAGGGTCATACCTTGGTCATTACAAAAAAACAAGTTGATCATATCTGGGATCTGGACGATGACGAGTACGATTATCTGTGGAAAACTACCAAAAAAATTGGTCAGCACATTCGTGAAGTTATTAAATCACCACGAGTCGGTATCGTCGTTGAAGGTTACGGTGTCCCCCATGTCCATGTTCACATAATTCCAATCTATGAAGGTGATGACCTCAAAAAATCACCTGATTTTAGCAAGGATATCGACCACGGGGCTTTGGCGCGCACAGCTGCTCGCCTTTTGATGTAATTATGCCAATCCGCATTATTTCAATCGGCAAAAAACACGAACCTTGGGTCACTGACGGAATATCGCGTTACGAGGAGCGCCTAAAACGCCCGTTCAATATCGAATGGGTACTTTTACCACATTCCGCTTATGATGGCTTTGCAGCGCGTCAGGAAGAGTCAGGGCGCATACTAAAGCGCATAAATGATTCTGATTTTGTGGTGCTGTTGGATGAAAAAGGTCAAAACATAAATTCGCCTGCCCTATCCAAGCTACTTTTAGCCCCACTTGAATCATCAAAAAACGTCGTAATTATTATTGGTGGCGCCTATGGAGTTGACGATACTGTGACTGGTCGAGCTGATTTTGTCTGGTCATTATCACAACTAGTCTTTCCACATCAGTTAGTTCGTCTAATTTTGGCCGAGCAGCTATACCGTGCCCAAGAAATTGCCGGCGGTAAACCGTACCATCACGAGTAGGTTGGCTATTGGAATGCGGCGAATCTTTAGGCTGTCGAAGTAATAACAAGCATAACCTAAACTTGACATAACACAAATCTTATGCTATGTTAGTAAGCGTAACTTTAATAAAACAAACATGTCAATAATAACTAACTATTTACCACTTACCATTCTGCTTTCAGCAGGTTTTGGTTTAGCTGTCCACGATACGCGTATCGATAAGGCGATTGTTGATGCTATGACAATGCCGGCAATAATTGTAGAGGTTAGGTCTCAGCCCGAGAGGTTAATATCGGAGTTCCACACACACAGCGAGATGACATCTTTTGCATCTAACCTAAATTTAAGGGCCCATCAACCATCGGTCCAGCCAAAAAATACCGATGATAAAAAATACATTGCTCAAAAAGGACAAAAATACAGTAACGCCGGTAGCGAATATATCTGGCCGTCTATTTAATAACTTCTAATTCTGTCTGCAGGCGCTCTATCAGCGCCTGTTTTTGTTGTAATTGGACTTTAGTTTCTTCGACTAATTTGGCTGGAGCCTTTTCGACGTAAGTTTTATTATCCAGTCGGGCTTTAAGCATTGTCATCTGTTGATGGGTTTCGGCTAGGCGTGTCTCGAGGTTTGTCTGGTGCTCAAAAAGTGTTTCGGCCGGAATATCTAACCATGCTTCGCGACCAGTGGCCGCCAAGCGTAAACCGCGGGCTGATTCAACTGGTTGGACGTCTTTTAGCCGTGATAGTTGTTGAATTAGTTTGGCATTGTCCTCTATTAGGGTGTCTTTGTGATAAAGCAAGCTGTATTTGGTGTTGCCAGGTAGTTCGGTCAAAACGTAGCGGATTTCGATAATCAATTTTTTCAATCGGGAAAACTCGCCAGCGGCAATCTCATCAAAGGTAATTTTTTCTGGCCAATCAGTGCCAACAAGCAGTTTTTTGTGCCATGCCAGGGTTTGCCAGATGGTTTCGGTTACAAATGGTGTAAATGGATGGGCTATTTTCAGGATAGTATCCAATACCCACGCCAGCATGGCTGGGTTGGTGTGATGTTTGCTGGCCTCGATGTACCAGTCGGCAACATCATCCCAAATAACGTGATATACAGTATCGCTGGCCTCGGCAAAACGGTAAGTTTCAATCTGTTGGGCGACATCGTCAATCGCAGTCGTTAATTGGCGAATAATCCAGTGGTCGGCCATAGTTTTTGGCTCGGGTGCCCTATCGCGGAAGCCATCGCCTATCTTGTCTTCAATAAATCGGGATATATTCCACAATTTGTTGCAAAAATTGCGGCCGGCGATAACGCGGTCAAGACTGAAAGCTTGGTTTTGTCCAGCGGTGCGGCTGGCAATTAACCCCATGCGCAAGGCGTCGGATCCGTATTTGCTGATGGCATCCATTGGGTTGATGACGTTTCCTTTGCTTTTGCTCATCTTTTGGCCATGCTCGTCCAGGACTAAGCCGTGCAAATAGACGTGTCTGAAAGGTACTTTGTCGGTGATGTAAAGCCCAATCATAATCATGCGTGAAACCCAAGCTGGCAAGATGTCGGCACCAGTTTCCATGACGTTAATTGGGTAATGTTTGGATAATTTGCCATCAGATAGATAATCGGTGGTAATAAATGGCCATTGAGCGCTTGAAAACCAGGTGTCAAAGGTGTCTTCTTCTCGGTGGTAGGTCTTACCGTCAATTTCGAGAACTTCTTCGTCAACGCGATCATCAAATATCCAGTCATCTGGGTCAGCGGTGTTTTGAAAGGCTGGAATCGGAATTCCCCAAGGGATTTGACGTGATATATTCCAGTCGCGTAGTTGCTCGTAATAACGGATTAAATTGTGTTTTTTGCTTTCAGGAGTAAAAGTTATTTCTCCGTCGATAATTGCTTGTCGGGCGCGGTCCGCCAACGGTTTGACCTTTATAAACCACTGATCTTTGATGAGTGGTTGAATCGGCAAGCCGCTTTTGTAATCGTAGCCAACAGAGTGTTCGATTTCTTTTTCACCCCTAATAAGCTCTTCGGCGCGCAACAGCGCTAGGGTGTATTTTCGAGCCTCTTCAACGATCATTCCGGCTAACTTGCCAGGAACGTTAATCATAGTGCCGTCATAGTCGATAACTTGAATTCGTGGCAGATCATGACGCTTGCCTATTTCGAAGTCATTTGGATCGTGGGCTGGCGTAACCTTGACGGCGCCGGTGCCGAATGTCATATCAATAGCTTCGTCGCCAATAATTGGGATTACCCTATCTGTTAGAGGTAATAAAACGCGGGTGCCAATAAGGTCTTTGTAACGTGGGTCATTTGGGTGAACGGCAATTGCGGTATCACCAAACATTGTCTCGGGACGAGTGGTCGAAACGACGATTTCACCGATTTTGTCATAGGTCGGATACGCAATATCCCACAGCATGCCCTTCTCTGTTTTGTGATTAACTTCGATGTCGGCATAGCTGGTTTGGTATTTGGTGCTGTAATTAACAATGCGCTCACCTCTGTAAATCAGGCCATCGTCCCACATTTTTTTAAATGTTTTATAGACGGTATCGATAACTTTTTTGTCGAGAGTAAAGACTAAATCGCCCCAACTGCAGCCCGTTCCCAGGGCGCGAAGCTGTAATTCCATGTTGCCGCGTTGCTGTTCGACGAAGTCCCAAACTTGGCTATACAACTGCTCGCGGGAAAAATCAAATCGGTTGATCCCCTTCTCTGTTAGAATGCGCTCATAGACCACCCAAGTTTCGAACCCGGCGTGGTCGGCGCCAGGGATATAAACAGAGTCACGGCCACGCATTCGCCAGTAACGAGTTAAAATGTCTTGGACTGACCCACCAAGAGCGTGTCCGATGTGCAAATTGCCGTTAGCATTTGGCGGTGGCATCACAATACAATAGGGGTCACCCTTGCCTTTTGAGGCAAATGCGTTGCTTTTTTCCCACATAGCATAGATATTCGGCTCGTATTGATTGGGATCGTAAGTTTTGGCTAGTTTCATACTTTCTTTAGTAGCCTTTCGTATAATTCCACGTGAAAAGTGACCAAAAGTATCCACGATTTTCGTATGAAAACCTGTTTTATCCCTGGTTTATTTCCCCGTGTTTGTTTTCAGGTTTTATTATATCACAGGCCTTGTTTGGTAGGTAGTAGGTGGTAGGTGGTAGATGGTAGGGGAATAGGTAAGGGGTTTGAAAGCTTATGTCGTATAATTGATATATATGATGTTAAAACCATGTCAGGATAGGGAAGTTTGGGACGATTATGTTTTGGAAAATAACGGGCATCCATTGCAGTTGTGGGGTTGGGGAGACCTAAAAGCGGCGCACGGGTGGACGGCGGAAAGATTATTTTTGTTTGATTCTAGCGACCGAATTGTAGGGGCGGTATCGGTGTTATTTAGGCATTTGCCGTGGCCATTTAAATCACTGGCTTATGTGCCGCGTGGACCAGTAGTTGGCGATAACAGTCGGCAAGATATGCTGCGACTGCTGGCTGAATATGTGCAACGAACGCACGGTTCGGTGGCAGTTTCAATCGAGCCAGACAGTTTGGATTATGAAGTGACCGATGGTTGGAAGGCTTCGCCCAATTACGTCTTGCCAGCACGGACGATCTTGTTAGATTTAAACAAAACCGAGGACGAATTGTTGGCTGATATGGCCAGCAAGACTCGTCAGTATATTCGCAAATCGTCAGGTAGCGATTTTGAAATAAGAATGGTTAAAGATAAGGACGAACTGAGTAAGTGCTTGGCGGTTTATCATGAAACATCGGCAAGGGCTGGATTTGAACTTCACAGTGACCAATATTATAATGATGTTTTTGACAAGTTGGGTGAACACTCACCGGTGTTTGCGGCCTATGTTGCTGACCAACCGATTGCTTTTTTGTGGCTGGCAATTAGCGCCGATGTGGCCTATGAATTATATGGCGGCATGAACGAAGTAGGGCAGGGTATGCGCGCCAATTACGCGCTGAAATGGTTTGCTATTCGCAAATGCCGCGAATGGGGATTGACTAGATATGACTTTGGCGGGTTGCTGGATGGTGGAATAACGACATTCAAGATGGGCTGGGCAACGGGCGAGACGCGACTGGCCGGTACTTTTGATCGCCAACTTTCGCCATTTTATATCGTGTGGAACCGTGGTTTGCCATTGGCAAAGAGCGTAATACGAAAAACTAAGTCTATTTTAAAGAAAAAATAAGTTATTATATGGGGTGGTATGCTATTATTAGGAAATGAATAGATACGACGAAACGCCGATTTAGACTAATTTTTTATCATTGACAGGCTAGGATTGACCTCTAGTTCATATGGGTCGGCTGGCCTGTTTTTGATTGAGTGATAATATCCCAATGATGCAATCATAGCGGCGTTGTCGGTACACAGATTCATCGGCGCATAGTTGATATTAATAGGCAAACGTTCTGACAAGATACGGCGCAATTCTTGATTAGCAGCAACTCCACCGGCAATGACAACCGATTTAGGCTGAAAATCGTTAAATGCCAGTTCGGTTTTATCAACCAGCGTTTCTATTGCGGTTCGCTGGAAGCTGGCAGCAAAATCATTGCGTTGTACGTCGTTTAGAAGGGCTGCAAGGCCACTGGATGGGAAAGTAAAGTCAACGCCCACTTCGTGTTGAACGGCCCTCAGGACTGCCGTTTTTAAGCCTGAAAAACTATAATCATATTTTCCAGATAGCTTGGATTTTGGCAGTTTGTAACGGTTTGGGTCGCCGTTTTCAGCGGCACGGGCAATCGATGGGCCACCAGGGTAGGGCAGGCCGATAATTTTGGCGACTTTATCGAATGCTTCGCCAACAGCGTCGTCCATTGTTTGGCCTAACAGCTCAAAATCACCATGATCGCGGAAGAGTACTAGTTGGCTGTGGCCGCCGCTGACGATCAAGGCTAGCATGGGGAATGCAGGAGCGGTAGGTGGTAGATGGTAGGTGGTAGATGGGGAAGACGTCAGGAAGTTAGCGTAAACATGAGCTTCGACATGATGTATTGGATACAACGGTTTGTTTTTTAGGATTGCTAGGGTTCGAGCGGCTAAGGTACCGATTAACAAAGAGCCAATTAAGCCGGGGGCATAAGTGACGGCAATGGCGTCGATATCGTCCCAAGTGCAATTTGCGTCACGCAACGCTTGGTTGATAACAGGGTTAATAACCTCGATATGACTGCGCGCAGCAACCTCGGGTACAACTCCGCCATAAACAGCGTGTATGTCGATTTGCGAGTTAACGACATTTGAAAATAGGCGGCGGCCATCTTCAACGACAGCCGCCGCGGTTTCATCGCAACTGGATTCGATTCCCAATATTTTCAATCCGTTAGAACTCCTATTGCAAATTTATTATAACTAATGACTATTCGTTGTATTCGCATATATGTTTAATGTAATAATATTTGTAGTAGAGTTCTAACGGGTTTCATCTGTTGCTATTTTATCACAAGGGTTCAAATCAAATTATTACAATAGTGGACGTTTGGGCGCGGGACCCTGCCGTTGAGCCGCAAAATGCAGCTCAACGGGAATCGTGCTTTACTCTGGATAGTATTTAGAAATAATCTTATCGATATCTGATAAGAATTCTTTCTTGGCTTCTTTTGACTTTTCGTTTTCTGTCATAAAAAGCGACCAATTATTAATTTGCGCATCAAGCTGTGCCCAAAGCTTTTTCGCAGCAGCCCTAAGGGCTTCTGAAAAACTAGGTTGAAAAAACCAAAAACTTGTTCGTTGTCGTTCAAGCAGTCTGATTAACTTTACCGCAATCTTTAGCCTTTTGGTACACGAAGTACTAAAATAAATGTAATCAGTTAAATCCTCTAACGCTTTGACGAGTCGGTTAAACTCCTTGTCGTCGTCTTCATCGACCAGCATTTGCAAGGTCAATGAGTCTTCGATTTTTTTCATAGTTTTGTTAATTAATAATTAAGCAAATGGATAAACGTCCACTGTAATAATCTGATTTGTAAAAGGGCAAAACTTCACGTTTTGTCTGGTTACATTATCATAAAACCAATATAATGTCAATTTTAGCGTAGTAACTCACAACCTTTGCAACATAAAAGCAGGCATCCTAAACTGTAAGTACTAACTAAACAATAAGGAGACCTGCTATGGCCTATTCTATCAACCCTAACCTACCAAAAGCGAGAGCTTTGGCAATGAAATTACTAGTTCGTGAACAACTACCGCTGTTAGTTGTAGCTAGAAGATGTGGCGTTAATCGCACAACCGTTTGGCGCTGGAAGCGCAAATGGGATGAACTGAACAAATATGTTCAGTTCATTAATCTAAATAGACCAACTAGGTCTGTTGGTCTGAGCAATAAGCTAACTAGCTGCGTTTGGATAATACCAACTAACACTTCAAAACCAACCTTTCACCCGTGGTCAATCCCAGATGAGACAGTGCGGATTGTACTGAGTATACGAGAAAAGCTGAGACGTTGTGCTGAAGTTGTTTGGCATTATGCAACAACTACGCTAAAACTTAATGTCAGCCTTAGTAGTGTGCGCCGCATCCTGCGCCGACACCACTGCTTTGACGGCGCCAGGAAGAACCGAGTTCGACCAGATAATCCTAGGCGACCCCACGTCACTAGGCCTGGAGAATTAGTTCAAACCGACACAATTCACCATGTCGATCCATCCAGTGGCAAACGACTGTATTTCTATACAGTCATAGATCTTTATACGCGTTTGGCCTACGCCAAGACGGCAACAAAACTACGTCCAGGCTTGGCCGCTGAAGCTGTTTTGGAGGCACAGCAGATGTTTGGTTTTAGCTTCTCTATGGTGCAAAGTGACAATGGACCAGAGTATGGACATTACTTTGAACAGCAAATACAAAGCCGCAATATCCAGACTAGACATTCTAGATTACATAGGCCAAATGACAATGCTCACATTGAGCGTTTCAACCGTACAATCCAAACAGAATGCATTGGTTATTTCTGGCGCAAGAGCGTTCCGCTCTCCCGCCAGAAAGCGAACCTAAGCAAATATCTAGACTACTATAACCAAGAACGTGTACACTTAGGAATACAGATGCGAGTGCCAGCAAGCATGTTGCAAAGCTATTGAGTTCTGTACG
>JBAQEV010000004.1:0-56648 GCA_049286925.1 Saccharimonadales bacterium (SeqCode) | reverse complement strand
ATTTATGGAAACTCAGCCTAAAAGCGCACGACAATCATACGCGATGGTTAGACATCATGGAGACAACACCAACATTCAAAGACCTACACGCGTGGCTTATAAATACCGCATCGTTAGTTAATGACACGCCACTTGAACAAATGTTGGACATTATTATTGGCAATCCTGCACCACTCGAAGATTATGACGACACGCAGTTTATTAGTCCGCTGTATCAACATTATTTCTCGGACGACGCGATGAATAACCAGCCTACTCAATATCTGACATATTTAGAGTCACTCCGCAACATACGTTTAAAATTGCGCGAGTATAGACCAAACCAAACACCAACCTTGACTACTTTTATAGATTTTATTACGCTAAACCGTAAAATCGGCAGCACTATTAGCACATCTAGGCGCTCAATACAGTCAGACACAGCCATAAATTTGATGACAGCCCACAAGTCTAAGGGTCTAGAATTTAATACTGTGTATATCATCAATGCTATCGATTCGGTTTGGGGCGAAAGAGCCCGCAGCCGTAACCGCCTAATCGGCTATCCAGAAAACTTACCACTTGCGCCTGCCGGCGAAACCGATGACGAAAGATTGCGTCTGTTTTATGTTTCGATGACTCGCGCTAAACAACAATTAAATATTAGCTATTCATTAAAAGACGACGCCGATAAAGGCACCCTGCGGGCTTCATTCCTGGTGGGCAGTCTGTTGCCAACTAATCCTATTAAACCGCCAACCGAGACCTCTCAACTGCTCGAGGCAGTAGAATTAGCATGGTACGAGCCTTTGACTGACCCAGTGACTTTAGTAATGCGCGACTTGCTGTTGCCAAAACTTGAAAATTACAAACTAAGCGTCACGCACCTGCACAATTTTTTGGACGTAACCCGAGGTGGCCCATCGATGTTTATGCTGCAAAACTTGTTACACTTTCCAAGGGCCAAAAGTCCAAGTGCTGCATTTGGTACAGCTATTCACGACACGATGCAGCAAGCCCACGCTCATTTTGCAGCGACCGGCAGCAAACAGGCAATCGAAGATATCGTTGCGTTTTTTGAAACTAATCTAAAAAACCAGTATTTAAGTACTCTGGATTTTGAAAAATATCTAACCAGAGGAAGTGACGCTTTGCGTAAATTCTTTGATAAAAAGTACGATTCGTTTAATCCATCCGAAAAAGCCGAGCTCAACTTTTCAAATCAGCATTCAATTGTCAACAAAGCCCACTTAACCGGCAAACTTGACCTTGCCAATATCGACAAATCCGACAAAACAATGATTATTACCGACTACAAAACCGGTCGTCCAACATTGAGCTGGAGTGGCAAAAGTGATTTTGAAAAAATTAAGTTACATCGCTACAGGCAGCAGCTTCTGTTTTATAAACTGCTAGTCGAGCACGCTCGTGATTGGCGCGGATACAGCGTCGAATCTGGCATCATGCAATACATCGAACCGACAATGTCAGGCGATATCATCTCGCTTGAAACCGGTTTTAATAGCGAAGAACTAAATAATTTCGCAAAACTAATCAACATAGTCTGGGACCACATTATCGATTTAAACCTACCCGACACGTCGGCCTACGATCAATCCTTTAAAGGTATTTTGGCCTTTGAACAAGACCTAATCGACGGCAAGATTTAGCAAACTCGCCACCCCCTCGGCAAGCCTTCCCGTTATTGCTTGAAGCCCACGCAACCGTCATTTTCTACGACCTACTCCGCGCCAAGAATTTCACGAATTAGCGAGATAAATTCTTGGGCTCTCATGGGTCATAGAAAATGAGGTTGGTAGGTTTCTGCGTCTGTTGGAGCGTCAAAGCTACGCCAGCCGACGATTCGACTATTGTATTAGGACATCTGCAGCCCGAGAATGACAGGGCGCTGGGGCCCCTGTTCAGTCCCGGAGCGAAGCCGTTCTGACGGATACAATTGGAGAAGCGGCGGGATTGGCCAGACCTTGAGGATCTGTTTGCTAGGGTTGGCGGGTGTGAAAAAAGGCAAGGTGACTTGTGGCGCGAAATATGGGATAATATAGAGCAATGCAAAATTTTTGGAAAGACTTGCCAAAACCTTTTTTTATTCTGGCTCCGATGGAGGCAGTGACTGACGTTGTTTTTCGCCATGTCGTTATCAGTGCCGCACGACCTGATATATTTTTTACTGAATTTGTTAATGCCAGTAGTTATTGCAGCGAAAAAGGAATAGCCAGCACTCGCGGTCGTTTAACTTTTACGCCCGACGAACAACCGATAGTCGCTCAAATTTGGGGTAAAAAACCTGAAGAATTTGCGCGTATGAGTATTGGTTTGGCCGAGTTAGGCTTCGGGGGAATCGACATAAATATGGGTTGCCCAGATAAAAATGTCGTCCGTGGCGGATCGGGAAGCGCGCTCATCAAGACCCCAGATCTAGCGTCTGAGCTAATTCAAGCCGCTAAGGCTGGGGGAATACCCGTCAGCGTCAAAACCCGAATCGGCTATTCAAAAAAAGACGAATGGCACGACTGGTTAACGCACATTTTAAAGCAAGACATCGTCAATCTAACGGTTCATTTGCGGACAAAAAAAGAGATGAGCAAAGTGCCAGCCCACTTTGAAATGATTGATGATATTGTTAAATTGCGCAACGAAATCGCACCACATACGCTGTTGACTATAAACGGCGATATCCGCGACCGACAGCATGGCGAAGAACTTGCTGCCAAACATGGTATTGATGGAGTAATGATTGGTCGTGGCGTATTTAGCAATCCTTTCGCTTTTGAAATCGAGAAAAAAGAGCACTCTCGCCAAGAATTAATTGATTTACTTTGTACGCATATGGATTTACATGATAAATATAGCCAAGAACTAGAAACACGAAAATTTGACCCGTTAAAACGCTTTTTCAAAATATATGTACGCGATTTTCCTGGCGCTAGTGAACTACGCGACCAATTGATGCACACCTATGATACAACCGAAGCTCGCAATATATTAGCCACATATTCAACACCAAATTAATGAATTCGGCTGATGTTGGTATTGCGTTAATAACCCAAAGATATTATGATACCAATATGAAGATTTTTAGCATAGCAAAAATCAATGTCCGTCGTCGTAGCTGCCGTATTTAGGAAGCTATCGTTTTAGTTGTTAAAATAATTTAGAACCTCCAGATAGCTTCCACAAGATGGAGGCTATTTAATTTAGAGCTATTAATTCTAATAATTGGAGATTAAAATGAAAAAAGTTAAACCATATCAAAAAGTTGCATCATACGAAGCTACAAAAGGCACATTCAAAAAATGCTTGCTATTATACTCGGGCGGTCTAGACACATCCGTCATGTTAAAATGGATCCAAAAAGAATATGACTGCAAAATAGTAGCGTTAACAATAAATATCGGGCAGACATCGGACAATCTGGAGAACATCAAACAAAAAGCTTTGGATTTGGGCGCCATCGATGCAATAACTTATGACGCACAAAACGAATTTGCTGACAAATTACTATCAACCGCAATCAAAGCCAATGCCGATTATCAAGGCGGCTATGCCCTCAGCACACCGCTAGGACGAGTGATAATATCACAAATCGCAGTGAAAATAGCCAAACAATATGGTTGCACGGTTATTGCCCACGGCTGCACAGGCAAAGGTAACGACCAAGTACGATTCGAAGGCTATATAACGACTCTTGATCCAACCTTAAAAATAATTGCACCTGTCAGAGAGTGGGGAATGGGCAGGCAAGAAGAAATTGCCTATGCCAAAGAGCACAACATACCAATAAAGCAAACCGTCGATATACCTTACTCTTATGACGAAAATATGTGGGGCAATACCGGTGAAGGTGGCGAAATAGAAGACCCATCATTGCAACCTAAATTACACGATATATTACAATGGTGTAACGAAATCGAAGCAACACCAGATATGCCAACATATATAAAAATCACTTTTGACAAAGGCGTGCCAGTTAAATTTAATAATAAAAAAATGCCATTAGCTAAAATTATTGCCAGTTGCAACACAATAGGTGCCGAACATGGCGTAGGAGTAGTTCAATTAATTGAAGATAGGTTAGTTGGGCTAAAGGTTAGGGGAGTTTACGAGAACCCAGCCGCGACTATATTGATTAATGCACATAAAAAACTAGAGCAACTAGTATCAACACGTGAAGAAAACCAATTTAAAACTCTTATCGACACCAAATGGGCGTATATGTTGTATGCAGCTTTATGGTTTGAGCCAACTATGAATCATATCAATGTCTATATTGACGACCAAAATATGAAAGTTTGTGGCGAAGTAACTATCAAATTGTTCAAAGGTCAGTCCACAGTAGTAGCGCTTGATTCGCCGTATTCGCTATTTGACCACAATTTAGCAACATTCGAAAAGAACTCAGCATTTAATCAAAATGCTTCGGCTGGATTTATCGAAATATATAATTTGCCGCAAAAAACAGCCTACGGAGTATTCAATAATGGCAAATAAAATATGGCAAACTAATAAATCTAATCAATTGCATCCGCTAATAGAATCTTACACTGTTGGTATTGATTACATATTAGACCAAGAGCTATTAGGGTATGACATAAAAGCCAGCAAGGCACACGCCAATATGTTGCATAGTATTGAGATAATAAACGATGAAGAAATTGCAAAATTAATAAAATCCCTAGACAAGCTTTATGATGAATGGCTAAGTGGTAAATTTACAATCAAAAAAGAATATGAAGACGGTCATACCGCTATCGAAACATATCTCACTGAACAATTGGGTGATATAGGCAAAAAGATTCATACCGCCAGGAGTCGAAACGATCAAGCGCTTGTGATGATGCGCCTATATATGAAAGATAAATTACCCAAAGCCAGTGAATCAATCGACGAAGTGATTACCGCATTGCAAGCAGCGGCCGAAAAAGCAAGTAACATACCAATGCCCGGTTATACTCATATGCAAAAAGCCATGCCAACAACCGTAGCGTCATGGTTAAATTCTTATGCGGACGCTTTCACAGACACAAAAACCATAATTAATAGTACTTTGATGACAATTGACCAAAACCCACTAGGTTCAGCCGCTGGTTTCGGAGTTGATATAAACATCAATCGCGAACACACAACAAAAGCATTAGGTTTTAATAAAACCCAACAAAATCCTTTGTATTGTGGACTGTCGAGAGGTTTGTTTGAATTAATCGCGATTCAATCATTGAATCCAGTTATTACACTTGCTGGAAAATTTGCTAACGACATGATGCTGTTCACCACCGAAGAATATAATTTCTTTAGCTTACCAGAATCATTCACAACAGGTTCATCAATTATGCCACACAAACATAATTATGATTTATTTGAAATAATACGTGGTCAAGCACATGCATTTATTGGCTACATTGTCCAAATTCAAACAATCTATTGCGGTACAGGCAGCGGTTATCACCGAGACCTTCAATTAACCAAGAAATACACGCTAGAGGCATTCGATACTTGCCAGACAACTATTGAAGTATTAGCTTTGACAATTAATAACATACAAATAAACAAAGACGTACTAGCAGAATCGATAACGACCGAGATGCAAAGTGTAGCCCAAATTAACAAACTTGTTAATCAAGGAGTGCCGTTTCGAAAAGCATATAATCAGATTAAAGACAATTTGAACAAGTCAAAAAAATCTAACCACGATGACGACGGCGCAACTCGGCAACCCTCAGCCTGACGGCGTGACGATCAACTAGCTCGAGTGCTTTGTCCAGTTCAACTTGATTTGCCGCATTCTTTTTCATATCATTTGCTCGTTCAAGTGCCATTCGTGATTCGGACTCGATGATATCGTCACTGTGGTCAGCCTCGTCAACTAAAACTCTGATTTTATTATTAGCGATTTCAACCACGCCACCAGAAACAGCAAAAAACTCTAGCTTATCATCTAAGTCTTCTTTGTTGCGACGCACAGCCACTTCGCCAGGCACAGCTAATGTCACGAGCGCTTCGTGGTCAGGAAAAACAGCAATTTTGCCTTCTGGCGTAGGCAACATTACTTCGTAAATTTCCTGGTCAATCTTGACACCTTTTAGTGTGACAATTTTGAAATTCATACTAATCCTTTTTGTGGGCTAACGTGCCATTAACCATGTAGAACCAGTCTTCTGGCTTGTGGTCATACTTGCCGGCCAAGATATCACCAAAATCCTTGATAGTGTCTTCAAGTTTGACATAAACGCCTTTATTACCCGTAAACTTCTCGGCGACATGGAAAGGCTGTGACAAATAGCGTTGAATACGCCTGGCCCTGGCGACAGTTTGCTTTTGCTCGTCAGAAAGTTCTTCCATACCCAAAATCGCAATAATATCCTGCAACTCTTTATACTGTTGCAAAACACGCTGAACTTCGCGAGCAATTCGATAATGTTCTTCACCGACAATTTCGGGGTCAAGACTGGTTGAGTTGCTATCAAGGACATCAACCGCAGGATAAATACCGATTTCGGTCAAGGCACGATTCATAACAATTGTGGCGTCCAAGTGGGCAAAAGTTGCCGCTGGGGCTGGGTCAGTAAGGTCGTCAGCCGGCACATAGACAGCCTGGACAGAGGTAATCGAACCTTTTTTGGTGCTTGTGATTCGCTCTTGCAACATGCCCATTTCTTGCTGCAAATTAGGTTGATAACCAACAGCTGATGGCAAACGACCCAATAGGGCAGACACCTCGGCACCAGCTTGGGTATAACGATAGATATTGTCAATAAACAACAACACGTCTTTACCTTGGTCGCGGAAAGTCTCGGCCATAGCCAGACCCGAAAGAGCAACACGCAAACGTGCGCCGGGTGGTTCATTCATCTGACCAAAGACTAGGCTGGTTTTGCCCAACACACCGGCTTCTTCCATTTCGTGGTAAAGGTCGTTTCCTTCGCGAGTACGCTCACCAACACCGGCAAAAACCGAGTTACCGCTGTGAAACTTGGCAATATTATTAATCAGCTCGGTAATCAAGACAGTTTTACCAACGCCGGCACCAGCAAACAAGCCGACTTTTCCGCCCTTGATAACTGGAGCAATCAGATCGATAACTTTTATGCCAGTCTCAAGAATTTCAGACTTGTTAGATTGTTCGGAAAGAGCAGGTGGGTCACGGTGAATTGGCGCTCGCTCGCCCGTAAGTGCTGGTTTGCCATCGATAGCATCACCAACAACGTTAAACATACGGCCTTGAGTCTCGTCACCGACCGGCACGCTGATTGGCGCACCAGTTGCCGTAACTTCGTCGCCACGGCGCAAACCATCAGTCGTAGTTAATGCAATCGCGCGAACGCTGTTTCGGCTTAGGTGTTGTGCGACTTCTAGGGTTAGCGTTTCTTTACCTCGTTTGACGTGCATCGCGTCATAGATTGCCGGTATTTTACCGTCAAACTCAACGTCAACGATAACGCCGACAACTTGAATAATTTTTCCAACAGATTTTGTTAACATATTTTCTCCTTTATCATAAATTTAAGGCCTCAACACCGCCCGATATTTCGGCTAATTCTTGGGTAATTGCACCTTGGCGTGATTTATTCATCGCCAAAGTCAAATCATCAACCAAATCGGTTGCATTGTCGGTTGCGTTTTTCATCGCCAACATTCGCATACTGTGCTCACTGGCCCTAGCGTCAAGCAATGCCTGAAATATTTGCGCTTCCACCAGGCGAAAAGCAATGGCGTCCAGAACTTTGCTGACGCCTGGCTCATATTCTGCATCAACTTCAATACCTGGCTCAATCATTGGCTCAAAGCCTGCTGGCAAAATTCTAGTGACACCGGCTTCTTGGCGAATACTGCTGACAAACTCCGTAAATATTATATCGACCGCATCTACTTTACGTGATATAAATTCATCACGTGCTGTATTCAGGATAGCTCGAAATTCATGGCTATCAGAATCTTCGGGCAAGTCTTCGTACGATCCTATAACATCAATACCCTTGATACGAGCAACAAATTGAGCGGCTTTACGTCCAATCGTAATCGTCATATTTTGAACACCCGATTGTGAATCCAATTTTAATTCTTCGGCATACATTTTCATAACATTACTGTTATATGCTCCCGCCAAACCTTTATCACTAGCGACCACGATTAACAGGCGGCAACTAATTGGCCGATTCAAAAACAAAGCATGACCTTTAACTGACTCGTGGCGACTAATTGATGTAAGTAATTCTCGGGCAGCCAGTGAATAGGGCGCTGATGCCTTGGTTGTTTCCTGTGCACGGCGCATCTTGCTAGCAGCAACCAATTGCATGGCCTTAGTAATTTGCTTGGTATTTTTTACCGAGCGAATTCGCTGCTTTAATACTTGCGTCGATGCCACGACTTATGCCTCCTCAAACCCTTTAGCAGTAGCAGATGCGACTTTTTTAACTGCTTTTATTTGATCTTCTGTTGGCTTGGCGCCTTTATCAAGTTCTGCCATTTCATCTTTGCAATCAACCCACAATCGTCCAAGCATCGCGTTTTGAGCTTCTTTAATACGGTCAGGTTTGACTTTGTCGAATAGACCACCCGTCACAGCATAGACACTTGCAACTTGCTGCCATATACTAGCTGGCTGGTACTGTGGCTGTTTTAAAAGTTCGGTCAGACGACGTCCGCGATCAATCTGTGATTTAGTAGCATCGTCCAAGTCACTACCAAATTGAGCAAAGCTGGCTAGCTCTCTAAATTGTGATAATCCCAGCTTTAAACTACCGCTAACACTTTTTACACCTTTAGTCTGAGCATCACCACCAACACGAGAGACCGACAAACCAGCTGAAATTGCTGGCCTAATACCTTGATAAAATAAATCTGTTTCAAGGAATATTTGACCATCAGTAATCGAAATAACGTTTGTAGGAATATAGGCACTAATATCACCGGCTTGAGTCTCGATAATAGGCAAGGCCGTTAATGAACCGGCACCAAGTTTGTCATTCAGTTTTGCTGAACGTTCCAAAAGTCGAGAGTGCAAATAAAAGACGTCTCCAGGAAAAGCTTCGCGTCCCGGTGGACGACGCAGCAACAATGACATTTGACGGTATGATACGGCATGCTTGGTTAAATCATCATAGATAATCAATGCATGTTCGCTGTTATCGCGGAAGTATTCGCCCATAGCAGTTGCAGCATACGGCGCAATATACAATAACGATGCTGGGTCAGACGGACTGGTTGCAACAATTATTGTTTGCTTCATGACGCCTTCTTTTTTCAGACGTTCAATCAAATGCGCAACCTTGGATGACTTTTGTCCAATTGCAACATAAATATTTACGACGCCAGTATCTTGCTTTGCCTGATTAATCATAGTATCAATCGTCAATGCAGTTTTGCCGGTTTGGCGATCACCAATAATTAATTCGCGCTGACCACGGCCAATAGGAAACATGGTATCAATCGCCATGATACCCGTCATCAATGGCTCGTGGACCGACTTGCGATCCATAACACCAGGCGCACCACGCTCGACTAGACCCATTTGTTTAGTTTTGATTGGCTCGCCGCCATCGAGTGGACGACCCAACGGGTCAACTACGCGACCCAAAAGCTCTGGACCAACCGGGACCGACAAGACAGAGCCTTTCAGCCTAACCTTGTTGCCAGCAGAAACTAACGAATCGGCGCCCAACAGAACAGCTCCAATTTCGTCTTCCATCAAGTTTAATGCAAAGGCATCAACAACTCCGCTTGGTGTTTCGATTTGTAGCATTTCGTTATAACTCGCATCATGCAATCCTTGAATCCAAGCTACGCCGTCGCCAACACGAACAACGACACCGACTTTTTCAAGACCCTCAGCCGACTCTAGTCCAGCGATTGCATCACGAAGATCTTTTGAAAGTTCTGATACTGATATCTGTGTCATATCTTATTCCTTATCATAATTTAAAGTTTGTCTTTAGTTTTGCCAGACGACGGGCAATGGTAGTATCAAGCTCGATTCCTGTAAATTCAAGCTTCATACCGCCAAGTACCTTAGGGTCTAGGTTCTCGTTTAGATGAATCTGCCTTGCGCCTGTCTTGTCGCGTACCAAGTCTATCAAAGCCTTTTTCGCAATATCATCCAAAATATGCGCTGAAGTGACTCTCGCCGACACAACACCCATCAAGCCCAATTGGTATTCAATATCGCTTATTATCAATGAAAGTTCTTTGGTGCGCTTTGATTCAACCAAGTAGGCAGCCAATTCTTTGGTAAGCTGTTTGGTATCCAGTCCCTCTATTAGTGACGTCGCATAATGAATGGCAATTTTTCGACGAGACAAACGGACTGCCATAGTTTAATTACTCCGCATCCTTAACCGCGTCTGTAATCAGCTCGTTGCTAATTTTGTTCGACACAACTTTGCCCGCAACCTTCTCGGTAGCTAGCGCAACCAACTCAACCATCTCGCCGCGCAAAGCCTTCTTAGCAGCCAAGACATCCTTATCGATTTGCTTTTGAGCGGACGATGCAATTCTGTCGGCCAACTGCCTCGATTTTTCTTCGGTTTCGTTCAAAGTCTCGGTTGCCTCAGCCTTAGCCGCAGCCACTATTTCGTTGGCTTCAGTGCGAGCTTCCGACATCAGTTTCGATATCCGCTTTTCGGCTTCAAGGGCTTTGTCCTGAGCTTCAGCTGCAGCCTTTGCGCCAATTTCAATCTTTTTTTGGCGTTCATCAACTGACTTAATCAACCAAGGATAAACAAATTTGGACAACAAAAACAGCATGATTAAAAAGGCAACTATCTGAAAAATTAACATCTTCCAGTCAATGCCAAGCATACCAGTCAAACTTTCGTCTGGCGTACCGGATGATTCAGCAAATTGTCTAAATATATCCATATTCAATTTTTGTCTTTACTATAAGACCTTTCCAACGATTGCTACGATCATACCGATGATTGCAAGTGAGTCACAAAAAACAATTGCGGTAATCATAAGTGCCCGAATGTCATTTACTTTTTCTGGGTTGCGTCCCAAAGCACGCATAGCGCTCGATCCGATAAAACCGATTGACGCTGCAGCTGCTAACGCAGGCAAAGCATATGCTAATGTAAATGATAATTGATCCATATTATTTTTCTCCTTTTATTTACTTAATTATTTCATTCCCTCTGCCAATGCCATATCAGACAAAACGGGGGAATGTTCGGTGTGGTTTGTTTCTTCATTATGGCTAACAGCCAATGCAGTGAATATCAGCGTCAATACGAAGAAAACATAGGACTGAATAAATCCAATCATCAGTTCGAAAATAATGAATATAGGCAAGGCAACAACCGAAAAATAACTTGTCAACAATGTGATTACAACTAGCAGTATTTCGCCGGCAAATGCATTTCCGAATAACCTTAGTGCAAGTGATCCACCGCGTGAAAATTCTCCGACTATCTCCAGTGTACCTTCAAACCATCCAACTGGATCTCTTAGCGGATTCCTAACATAACGTCCAATATTGCCATATACCCCCAAATACTTTGTTGCATAGATTTGTATCGTTACAACTGTGACAACCGCCAAAGCTAGAACAAAATTCAAATCAGCCGTTGGGCTACGAAGTATGGGTACGCCATTAAACCTAATCGTATCAAGACCAGGCAATACGCTTAACCAATAATTAATTAAAACCAAGAAAAAAATTGTGATCGCAAGTGGCGTAATTTTACGCGCTAATTTTTTATCAGGAATAATTTCATCAATTTGATGGAGCAAACCTTCAAACACCCATTGAATCAAGCCTACAAATCGGTTGTATCGTCCGGTCCGAACTTTGTTGCCAACATAAAACAAAGTGCCCATAACTATTAGCGCACCAATGATACTAGTGACTAGTGCGTTAGTCACGGAAAAACCACCAATCAAAAAAATTTGCTTTGCCGCAATATCAACTTCCAAATGAATAGCGCCCACTTGATTCATAATTATTTTTATCTCTTTAATTTTCTAAATTGTAATATTATTAATAGGGTAGTTATCGCTATGCCAGCAGCAATCAATGCGACAGTCCATTTAGCCACAGTGCCATATGTGTTGTCAAGTATTATTCCAACAATAGCCCCTCCTACCGTTGGCAAAAACATCCTCCAAGTAGTGTCAGCGACCGTTAATAACAACAGAATCGCCGCGGATTGCGGTTCTTCTGTCGCCCTATCATTTGACATTGGCGACTTTGTCATATACCGTTATTGTAACAATGTATGAAAAGTTTGTATAGTCATGCCGCGCCGTAACAAGTCTGTAAAATACAAAAAAACAACAGCCGTAAGTGTTAATTGTGATAAAAAAAGACAATACAAAAATATAGCAGAAGCCGAAAAAACGGCCGAATATCAAATGCTTGTAAACCCCAGTTTAGAACTATCTGTTTATCAATGCGATATTTGTTTAAAATGGCATCTAACACGTAGATAATCTAATTCGTACGAGTAAGTGTGTATGTTCCGGCACCGATAAATGTATGGATAGTATTACTGCCAGAAGTAGTAATTACGCCTCCAGTAGCAGTCATTGAGCCAGTAGGGTAAGAGACGATAACTATACCCGAACCACCTGCTTGAGCACCTACGCCATCACTTCCTCTAGCGCCACTTCCACCGTTTCCCGTGTTAGCTGCTCCGGCAGTATTGTCTGTATCAGAAACACCTCCACCTTTTCCACCTGTTGCATATGTAACGGAGGCTCCTGATATTGAACTTACATAGCCAGCACCTTTAGCGCCACCAGTTGTCCCATTTGGTGATACTCCAGCAGAATCTCCACCATTACCACCGCCACCGCCACCGCCACCAGCCGAACAGTTATTAGTTCCAACAACACCATATCCAGCTCCACCAGAATAACCTTGCCCTGTAGTTCCCGATGCACCAACACCATTACCTGATCTGCCGCCTCCTGATCCTCCGGTTTTACCAGCACCATAAGCGCCTCCTTTGCCGCCAGCTAAAGCCGTCAGATAGTCAAAAGATGAATTTTGAGCAGAAGCACCAATCGTCACGGTGTGACTACCGATAGAAACGATTGTGGTAGTTTCTATAACTCCACCGCCACCGCCACCGCCACCGCCAACATTCGCTCCACCGCCACCACCAGCTCCACCACCTCCAACAACTAATATACTTACGGCTGTGCCTACAGTAAATGTTCCGCTACTAGTAAATCTATGTATGGTATAGCCCCCGGCGTAGGACGGAGATGATCTTGGGTTCAGATTGTTTGAGTCTGTGTAGGTTATAGTACCTCCAGTAGCGGTTAATAAACCGCTTGAATAAGAGATAATTACTATGCCAGAACCACCACTACCACCAGCTGCGTCTAGGGTTGCTTCGTTGCCGCCAGCACCGCCGCCACTTCCCGTATTAGCAATTCCGTCGCCACCGTTAATAGTGTTTATGTTGCTACCGTTGCCGCCACCGCCCTTGCCGCCAGTACCGCCTGGGCCAGCAGACAATTGTATTGCACCGCCTCCGCCACCAGCTATCCATCTAATACCAGAAATATCCACCCCAGCGTTCGCCCCCAATAACAAATCTGAATATACAGCAACTCCATCACCTCCGTTGCCTCCTGTAGTCGTCGTACCTTGAGCGCCATTCGCCCCAATGCCGCCACCACCACCGCCACCGTAGTTAGCGACCAGGCCAGATCCTGCTCCTCCGTGATTACCTTGTCCAGCTATCCCCGCGCCACCAGTGCCTGCAGCGTTGTTTCCGCGACCACCACCACCAGATCCTCCAGATAGCCCCGTAACATTACCTAGTCCGCCACCACCACCGCCACCGATGGCAACTAGCCCAAAAGCCGAGCTATTTGACCCACTCGAACCATTCGTATTTCCGACGCTGCCCGCACCACCAACACCAACATTGATTGGATAGGTCTGAGTAGATAAAGCCAACGAGTTATTATAAATCACACCACCGGCGCCACCGCCACCGGCAACTCTACTGCCGCCACCGCCACCGCCAGCAACAACAAGTACCTTTGCTTTAGCTTCTATAGGTGCTACATAAAATAAACCACTACTAGTAAACTTGTGTATTGTCATCTTGCCCAATACAGTCACCGTTCCGCCGGTTGCAGATAGTGCTCCAGTAGGGTAGGAGATGATAACTATGCCAGAGCCACCATTGCCACCCACATTAGTTCCTGATCCAGCAGCACCACCGCCGCTACCGGTATTAGCCGTAGCGTTGCCACCAGCCCCGCTAGGGGAAGATCCTCCAGCACCTCCACCTGCCTGACCCACACCACCCAAAGATCCAACATTTCTGCCGGCACCGCCTCCGCCACCACCAGCATAAAAAGATAGTACGCCGGCTATAGAGTTGCTCAATCCAACACCTCCAGCGCCTCCGCCACCATTACTCAAATTATCATAGCCAACACCTCCAGCGCCTCCGCCACCCGCGCCACCACGATAAGTACAGCTTGCATCAATTGCATTGCCTCCATTGCTTCCTTGCCCTAACGTACCTAATCCGCCAGTTTTATTTCCTGTACCACAAGGTCCGCCCGCGCCACCACCAGATCCTCCAGCTCCTCCATTTCCTTCTTCTTTAGAGCCATAACCACCACCAATTGCAATTAATGTACTGAATGTAGAATTTTCACCTTGTTGGCCATTAAGGCTAGACCCGGTAGCACCTGCACCACCGCTACCAACCGTCACGCTATAATTTTGAGGCGTAACCACAAATTCAGCATTATAGATATATCCGCCGGCGCCTCCACCGCCCGCAGCATCACCAGCAGGGTTAGATTCTCCTCCTCCTCCACCACCACCGCCACCAACAACAAGCACACTTACGGTCATGCTATCGTAATTTGTGCTACTAGCTTGAGTATATTCCTTCCACGTAGTGCCATCTGACGTTTTACGTAAACTAACCGAACCTACGGAATTAATATTTGTTGCTTTGCCGTTAGTGTCAACATCCGGCATTACAACAGAAAAACTCGATGCCACGTTGCCATTTAGGGTAACAAAACATCGAGTTTCAACTGTACCCGTCGGACAGGTAAATCCAGCCAACTGAGCACCAGAGCAATCCGTATTAGGCTTTAGTGGATTAGCATCAGACCATAATGGAACTCCGTCATTTTGTGCCAAGCAACCTTGTGCATACGCCGTGCCAGCATCACTAGCCATTAACTCAAGCTGTCCATAATACTGCGAGTTAAGAGATACCGAGATCGAAGCGGTTGCCGAAACTGCCGCCAAAAGCACCGTCAACATTATCACGGATGCGATTAATACAGTCGGCAATGCAAATCCACTCAATTTGCGAGATTTCATAGGCCAATTATAGCATAAGTTTTATTATTGAATTAGTAGTATTTCGCCGCCAATTGAACGCCTAAAATAGCCGTCGTGACTGACGTAAATAACCGCGCCTGTATATTTAGCCAGCGCTGTCTCTAATTCTTCAATACTTGGCAAATCCAAGTGATTTGTCGGCTCATCCAAAATCAAAAGCTGAGGACTATTGGCTAACATCGAAATCAATTGAAAGCGCGCTTTTTGACCGCCCGAAAGTCTGCTGATAGGGACGTTGCGGTCCTCATCGGTAAACAAATAGTCACTCATCAACCCGCGAATTTTTGTGTCCGAAATAGACAAATTTCGGTTCAGATACATTCGCTCGATTGCTTCTTCCAAAGTTAAATCAAAGTAGTGTTTTGATACCTCTTGCTCATAGACACCAACTCTGACATGATTATCTAAAAATAACTCGCCTTCAAAAACAGTAGGTGATTTGTCGCCAAGCAGTGCCTTGATAATCGTCGTTTTGCCACAGCCATTGCGACCGCGTAGCTCCAAAGCTTCACCCTCACGTAGGTCAATATTAACACCGCTAAACAAAGGCTTGTCATATCCGATAGACGCATTGCGCGCTGTTGCCAAAACGTGTTTGCTGCGCGACTCGTCGTTTTTAATATTCATTTTGATATTTTTTGATTTAAACTTGTCGTATTGCGCTGCGACTTTGTAATTCAGGTTTGCAGCCGATTCTTTGTCAATCCAAAATGTTGGTTTTTCTTTGGCCTGCAACTCGATAAGTTCTTTGCGTGAAATCTCTTCTAAGCGCTTGAATTTTTGAATCGTGCTGGGATTGCGTGATTTTTCTTTGAGTCGCTTGTAATCAATTACTTTCTGTTTCAGATTAACGATTCGCTTTTCAATCATCTCGAAATCGTTCATTTGCGTGCCGGTAGTTACGGCATTTTGCTTTAAATATGCGTCGTAATTACCTTTATAGCTAAGACATTCGCCATCTTTTAATTCAATTATTCGATCGACTTCTTTTAATACATCACGGTCGTGAGTAATGACCAACATCGCCTCACGGGCACCTTGCATCCATTCAATATATTGAGTCTTGGCAACATAATCCATGTGGTTTGTAGGTTCGTCAACCAGCGCCAAATGCGCGTCGCTATGCATGACCTTTACAACTTCAACTAGTCGCTTTTGACCACCAGACAGGGTAGAGAATTTGCGGTGAGCAATACCTGGCAACTGGTAATTTTCTAGTTCACGTTCGATTTTTTCCTCGATTTGGTAAAAACCTTTGTCGTCAAATCGCATCAAAGCTTGTGTATATTCTTCGATTAGACCCATATCATCGCCCATAGTCTCAGGGTAAGTCTCGATTATTTGGCTAAGCCCGGGATACTCCGGCAAGCCTGCTAAAACATACTGCAAAACCGTTAATTCACCAACGTCATGATGCTCTTGGGCAGTTGATACGACAACCACGCCACGTTTAAAAATAATGTTTCCTGAAAAATCTTTGTCTTGACCTGCCAATATGTTAAAAAGGGTGGACTTACCAATCCCATTTCGTCCAACCACGCCAACTTTTTCGCCATCATTAATAGAAAACTTGATATTTTTCATCAAGATTTTAGGACCGAAACTTTTTTCGGTAATGAGTACGTCAGCAATCATTTGGACATCATAACATAACAGAGGCGGAATTAGTAGGTGGTAGGTAGTAGGTAGTATATGGTAGGTAGTAGAAACCGCTGGCTACGTGCGCGTAAAATGTAAGTGTTCGCAGAAACCGCACCAGCCTTATTTTTTATGACCCATGAGAGCCCAAGGATTTATCTCGCTAATTCGTGAAATCCTTGGCGCGGAGTAGGTCATAGAAAATGAGGCTGGGGTGGGTTCAAGCAAGAAAAAACTGCTATTATAAATGTATGATTCAAAGGCACGAACAAAACGGCACTATTTATTACGTTTATAATGACAATCCAAAATTACCAGTTATTGTGATGCTTCATGGATACCGGGGAACGCATCACGGCCTAGATTTGATTGCCAAAAACCTTGATGGTTATCGAATTATCGTGCCAGACCTGCCAGGTTTTGGCGAATCCAAACCACTGCCAAACGAACATTCCGTCAAAAATTATGTTACATGGCTAAACGAATTTATCGACGGGCTTAAACTATCCAAACCGCCTGTTTTATTAGGCCATTCATTCGGCAGTATCATCGTTAGCCACTTTGTCGTAGATTATCCAAAAGCCGTTTCCAAATTAATCATGGTAAATCCAATTGGTGCGCCAGCCCTGGAAGGATCGAACGCCATAATGGCTCAACTGGCATCATTTTATTATTGGCTTGGCCAAAAATTGCCCGAGCGTATTGCAACTAAATTATTGTCGGCTAGATCAATAGTAATGATAATGAGTATCAGCATGGCAAAAACCCGCGATAAAAAAACTCGTAAGTTTATTCACAATCAGCATTTATTGCACTTCAGCTCATTTACGAATCGCGATGTTGCAGCCGAAGCTTACAGAGCATCAATTAGCAATAATGTACGCGACGTTGCCAAAAAGATATCAGTTCCAACGTTGATGGTCGTTGGTGATCGCGACGACATAACGCCGCTGGTTAAACAACTCGAGTTGTCAAAGCTAATTCAAAATACAACCATCGATATTATAAAAAATGTTGGTCATTTGACTCATTACGAGACACCGGACTCAGTATCAAACGCTATTAAGAAATTCGTTTCTTGATTAAATCAGAGTAGATTTCTTCAAATCTGGTAATTGTCACCTTCAAATCGTGCGTGCCAGCGATTGCCAAGCTTTCGCGACTCATTGATTCGCGTAGTGTAGGGTTGATAATAATTTTTGTAATAGATTCAGCGATTTGTTTGTCATCGTCGGTTCGGCATAAAAAGCCGTTGCGTTCGTTTTGGCACAACTCCCACAAAGCACCGGTATCAACTGCCACAATCGGCTTGCCGCTTGCCATCGCCTCGAGTGTAGCAATACTTTGAAGTTCAACCGGTGAGGTGATGCAATATAACGTTCCGACTTTGTGTAATTCAACCAAATCTTCATCACTAACACGACCGGCAAATGTAATGTGGTCCGAAATACCAAGTTCGTACGCCAAAATTCGCAAATTGTCATTATCAGTACCGCTACCCACCATCAACAGGTGAGCTTTGTTATTTTTCAGTACTCTATCAAACGCCCGAACCAAAACTGGCAAATGCTTTTCGGCATCAAGTCGGCCAATATAAGTAACGATTGGATCATCGGTTGGAATATCAAACTTCTTTAGAATGTCCTTTGAAGGCTTGGTATTTGAAAAACGACTAAGGTCGATTCCGTTTGAGACCGCCTCGATTGGCACATCAACCTTATCAACCATCGATCCAAACATACCCATCGCCGCCTTGGTTGGCATGGTTATATAGTCAGCCTTCGAGTGAAAACGCGCACCAAACATCTTGATCATATAGTTAATCGGCTTGGCCACACGACCAACTAGCCGCAGGTTATCCATCAAGTTTTCTGGCATAGCATGGCTGGTGGTCACAATAGGAATATTGTGCCTAGTGCCATATTTCATGACCGCCTGACCAATCATCAATGGCATTTGAATGTGAATGACATCAGGTTTAAAGCTTTTAATAATTTTTCGAACTTCGCCGTTCGGACTTAGTGAAATCATAAAGTTTTGATAAAAAGGGAATGGAATTGCCGCAGTCCTGGCAATCGTATAATTTCCGTCAACTTCTTTATATTTTTTCCCGGTTTGGCTGGGCGCAATTACGATCACTTCATGACCGCGTGCCGACAAGCCTTGTGCCAGATTTCGACTAAATGTTGCGACTCCATTAATTGTTGGCCAGTGTAAATCAGATGCGATTAAAATCTTCATAATAGGACGATTATAACATACGAATCTGGGCTAATCTGGTATGCACTATAATAAAGATATGGGCATCACTCATAACCTAAAAAATTCAAAAATTAGCGTCGTAATTGCCGCTTATAATGAAGCACCCCGAATCGAAAGAGTATTAAAAGTTGTTGATAATCACCCCTTAATCGACGAGGTAATCGTTGTTAATGACGGATCATGCGACGGTACGTCCGAGGTTTGCAAAAAGTTCAAATTAAAATTAATCGAAAACGAAAAAAACCTTGGCAAAACCTTATCGGTCAAAAAGGGCATACTAGCCTCAAAAAACGATTTAATTATGTTGCTGGACGCCGACCTAATTGGGCTAGATTCACAAGCAATCGAACAACTGGCAAAACCCGTCTTGTCCGGTCGAGTCAACTGGACATTAAGCGTCCGCAAAAACTCATTTGCCATCATGCGACTAGCCAAAATTGACTGGATGAGCGGCGAAAGGGTAGTGCCGAAAAAACTACTTATGGATGACCTAATCTGGTCTCGACCTGATATTGGTTACAGCCTCGAAACCCTAATGAACAAATCGCTACTTGATAGCAAACGGACCTTTCGATCCGTATTTTTACCAAACGTCTCCAATACCAACAAATCCAACAAAAACGGCAATGGTTTTGTCCGCGGTTGGGCCAAAAACTTCCACATGATTGGCCAAATTTCAAAAGTCGTGCCTTTCCACGAATTTATTGGCCAATTTTTTGTCATGACTTATCTAAACAATAAGTACCGTTAATCTGTTACAATATCTAATATGGCACAAAAAAAGAAGACACCAAATAAACCCAAATCTATCGTCAACCGACGAGCTTCTTTTGATTATGCCTTGGAAGAGGATTTAGTTGTCGGTATCGCCCTAACCGGCCCCGAAACCCGCGCGGCTCGCGATGGACATATTCAGCTAAAAGGATCTTATGTTGCCATCAAGAATAACGAGTTGTGGCTAAATAATGCCAGCTTCAGTCTGCGCTTAAACGAAAAAGGCAAACCTGGCGCCCGTTCAATCGATACTTCACCACGAAAACTTCTGGCTAAACGCAAACAAATTGATGATTTATACGCCCGCAAACAAACTGGCATGACTATTGTGCCGACCAAACTATTAACTGCTGAACGATTCATAAAAGTTGTCATAGCCCTCGGTAAAGGCAAAAAGACCTATGACAAACGCGAAACCCTCAAACGCCGCGACCAAGAACGCGACGCCCACCGCGCGATGAAGAATAATTAGCCCATTTTAGTTCAGCACTTTAACTCATACCCGCTTGAACCCAACTAACCATAATTTTCCAGGACCTACTCCGCGCCAAGAAAATCACGAATTAGCGATGTATTTTCTTGGGCTCTCATGGGTCTCGGTCGGAAAGGTTGCTGAGTTTCTCGCCGCACCTGAAATGGGCATCATTATCTCGTATGCCAGTTATCTAGCCCCCTCGAAGCACCAATAGCGAAGGGTCCTTTTGGCTGACCAAAAAAATAATCCAGTCGATTCCTGGATTGTCGAGTACTACCTGAACCCAGTGTTTCGCTGGACAGCGAACACTGGCGTGAAGGCGATCCCTTTAGGGTCGTTACGCAGACAACCAAGAATTGGCTGGGTTATTTTTAGCGCGTCAGACGAACCGGACCTTGAGATATTGGTGCGAGAGGTGAACGCGAAAAGGGCAAAAATGTTATAATAAGACCAATGAAACTATATTCCTGGAACGTCAATGGAATTAGGGCGGTGATAAATAAGGGCGCTTTTCAAGCGTTTGTCAAACAACACCAGCCAGATATCTTGTGTTTGCAGGAAACCAAGGCAAAACAAGGCCAAGCCGAAGTCGATTTGCCAGATTACGAAGAATATTGGAATAGTGCCGAAAAAGCCGGCTACAGTGGCACAGCCATTTTTAGCAAAATTAAACCCTTATCTGTTATTAACGGCTTTGCTGACGAAATTGCCGAAAAGTATAATTTATCCAGTGACAGCTATGGCGACCCTAGCGCAGAGGGCAGGGTTATATCGGCCGAGTTCGAAAAGTTTTGGGTTGTAACAGTTTATACTCCAAATTCCAAAGACGACTTGTCACGCCTTAAATTACGCCATCAACAATGGGACCCAGCTTTTCTCAATCACGTCCAGATGCTGGAAAAAACCAAACCGGTGTTATTTTGTGGCGATTTGAACGTTGCCCACAGCGAAATTGACCTGGCCAATCCAAAACAAAACGTCGGTAAGCACGGATTTACAGACGAAGAACGCGCTGGCTTTGACGCATTTGAAAAAGCTGGCTTTGTTGATACATTCAGGGCAAAATACCCTGATTTAACAGCTGCATACACTTGGTGGACTCACTGGGCCAACTCTAGAGCCCGCAACGTCGGTTGGCGTATAGATTACTGGTTAGCCAGCAAACCCATCACTGACTCAATCGTAGATGCCCAGATTCACCCCGATATCATGGGCTCTGACCACTGTCCAATCAGCATCGAGATAAAATTATGAGCAAACCATTCGCCGTTTTTGACATCGACGGCACAATTTTTCGTTCAGGCTTGTATCGAGAAGCTATTTATGAATTATTGTCAGCCGGCAAACTACCTAAAAGCATCTCTAATGTTTTTGACCCGCTTGAAATCAAATGGAAAAAACGCGAATCCGACGCTGCGTTCAACGAATACGTCCACGCCATGGCGAACGCTATTGACGCAACTTTGCCACAGATACGAATCACGGATTTCGAAGAGGCTACCAATCGAGTATATGAAAGGGTATCGGACTATGTTTACGTCTATACTCGCGGGCTTGTCGAAGATCTCAAACAAAAAGGCTACTTTTTAATCGCAATATCCGGGTCACAAGACGAGTTAGTCAAACCGTTTGCCGAAAAATATGGTTTTGACGTCTGGATAGGGCAGCACTATGAACGTGGTGATGAATTTTACACCGGCAAAATAGCCAAAACCCACAAAGGCAAAGACGTAATATTAAAAAAGATTATGTCCGAAAACAATCTGGATTTTACCGACAGCTACGCGGTTGGTGATACTCGCGGCGACATCGAGATGCTGTCATTAGTTGACCATCCGATTGCTTTTAACCCTGACAGAGGATTATTCGAGGCCGCACGCCAAAATAAGTGGAAGGTCGTGGTCGAACGTAAAAACATGATATACGAATTGGAGCCCCATGGACAATCTTTCATATTGGCATAGACAGACGGCTGAAAAACCACTTTATCCCGACATCGAGTGGTCAAAACCGCAACAAAAAAACCACGCCGGACGGCTGGGGATTATTGGTGGCAACCAATTAGGCTTTGCTGGAGTGTCCGAAGCCTATCAAACAGCCTTAAAAACAGGTGCTGGCGCTGTTAAAATGTTATTGCCCGACGTTCTTAAAAAGAATATTCCAAGCGTCATGACCGACGCCTTGTTTGCACCGTCAAAGCCATCAGGAGGCCTGTCACGCGAAGCACTCGAACAAATGAATGCTATGGCCGAGTGGGCGACTGGAGTCTTGCTGATTGGTGATGCCGGACGAAATAGCGAAACGGCTATCCTATACGAAGATTTCATCAAAAAGTATCAGGGGCTGCTAATTGTCACGCGCGATGCCGTTGATTTAGTGATAAACGCCGCTGATGCCTTGATTGAACGACCAGATACCTTATTAATCTTGTCATTTTCGCAGCTTCAAAAAGTATTTAGAGGCGTCTATTATCCGATAGTCATCACCTTTAGTATGCAGGTGACTAATCTGGTAGAGGCGCTACATAAATTTACGATAACTTATCCCGTAACAATCGCGGTATTCCATCAAGATATTTTATTCGTCGCCAGCGGCGGGCAAGTAACCAGCACCCCATGGGATAACCCAATGGAAATCTGGCGCGGCAAAACCCCAGCCATCATGGCCTCTTATTGGCTTTGGAACCCATCAAAACCCCTCGAAAGCACCACCGCCAGCCTTGTGAATACTAAATAAAGAGGTGTTTACGGCAAAATATAATTCGGCTCGTTTGACGGGTCCTGCCGCTCGGTCCACCCCTAAATTTTTCGTTGATTACAACAAAAAGATTTGGGTGTTGCCCCGCCTCGCGTCACCCGTTACTACTTACGGCAAAGTCACAATCTATTCGATATACGCCAGCCGACGATTTGACCGTTGTACTTGTCAGGACATCTGCAGCCCGAGTTCGACAAGACGCTGGGGCTCTTGTTCGAACCCGGAGCGAAGCCGTTCTGACGGGTGCAATGGGAGAAGTGGCGGGGTTGGCCTTGGCTGAATTGAGATTACCAGATTTTGTTCGCGAAGCGGCGTTGCGCGCAACGCGTTCTAGTAAAAATTAAAGATATTTGGTGGGCAAGGGGGGACTCGAACCCCCACGTCCATAAGAACACCAGATTTTGAGTCTAGCGCGTCTACCATTCCGCCACTCGCCCACAAATATCTTTAATTTTAATGCACCGATGTAAAACAACACTAAGTATTGTACAATATAATCTAATAGGAATCTATATTAAATGAAGTCTAGTGGCAAAAAAAGCAGTCAAAGTGTGGTACCACTGCCAAGTCAGACTCTATTAGATACGCCCCCAAAACGCGAATATTTGCAACCAGCTCAAGATGCCGCTACCGAAGTTATCAAAACCCAAATTGATGCTATCTACTCTAAGAAAGCCGCCGAAAAAGCTACAGAGCCAACACCGACAACAATCGATAATCTTGAGCCGGCTAACCCTTACGAGCGCACTCATAAACAACACCCTGACCCACAAGCCGAGCAATGGAAAAAGTACCACAGCGCCTGGCAAGATTACTATCAAAAATATTATGAAAGCTATTACAACCACCACTTAAACCTGGCAAAACAGCAAATTGAAGTTAAAGCTGGGGTTGAATCCGATAAACCAACCGAACGCAAAGCTTATTTTAGCGAAAAAAACACGCTAACCGTCCAAGAAATGGCCGACCAACAGAATACCGACGAAATAGTCTTTGACCTGCGCCAAAAATTACTTAGCAAAATCTCTGGCTCAACCCAAAAAATTCGCAAAAGCCGACACTTTGTGCCGATTCTATCTGGTTTATTTGCCGTTTTTGTACTGGTATTCATGCAATATAACCAACTATTAGTCGCCAACGTGGTCGCATATGTCAGCCCTGGTAATATTGACCCCCAGAATATAATCGTTGACCCAGCAGTAAACGTCAAAGTGACGTCCGATCCCAAATTGATAATTCCCAGAATCAACGTAGATGTCCCTGTAATTTACAACGTCGGCAGCGACTACGCCTCACAGATGGCAGCTATGCAAGATGGTGTCGCTCACTTCTCCATTCCTGGTGCCGATGCTCATCCAGGCGAAATAGGCAATGCTGTCATTGCTGGCCACAGCAGTAATGACCTGTTTGATGGAGGTGACTACAAATTTATATTTGCTCAGTTAGAAAAACTGGCCGTTGGCGACACTATATACGCTAACTACAAATCAACCCGATATACCTATGTCATCACCAAAAAACAAGTCGTCGGGCCAAGTGACGTCAGCAAATTGGTTTATAAAACCACTCAACCAATGTTGACCCTTGTCACATGCACACCACTTGGAACCTCACTAAACCGTTTGCTTATTACAGCCAAACAAATAAGTCCCGACCCGTCAAAGTCAACGACCCCAGCTTCAACGAGCGCCAAAAAAACTACATCAATTCCTGGCAATTCGCCAACACTAATTGAAAGATTGTTCGGCGCTAATTAGGGAAGAATCATCAAGGTTCGCTGCAACTGATAGCTGCCACCAACCAAATTAATACTATAAATATATTTACCGTTGATGGTCATCACAACGTCTTGGTCAGTGATAGCCTTGGTGATCGTGTGCTTGTTGGCACCATCGAATTCTCTAATTGTCAGATTGCCGTCCCTAGATGACCAAACATAATTATCATCCAACCACTTCAGTCCAGCAGTTGACCCAACGCCCTCGATGGTTGATTGCGCAACGGTTTGGTACTCCAAGTCATAACTTGCAAAATCAGCGCCCGTTTGGGCCAAGACATATTCGCCAGTTGGACTGAATGACAAGTTTTGAATATCGTTTTTAACAGTAAATGAAGCTATTATCTTCATACTAATAGCATCATCACTCGGTTTGTTTGGATAGCTACCACTTAAAATATCCACATTTTTATTTACTGATATAGCTAAGTAATCTTCGTTAAAATATTGAGTCGTAGCAACGCCAACGACAGCTTTTTTATCAGTCACACTACGCAAAACGTGAGGCTGACTTTCTCCATCCCGATATAGCCCAACAACTTGATTACCAGTCAGGGTATCCGTTCCGACATAAGTGATAGCTGTTGAATCATAAATACTAAAGCTCTTAACATTACTGATAAGAGGTTTGGTAATCGTTGACGACAACAAGTCCAGTTTTCGTACGTCACTTGAGCTCAAAACATAGTATTTATTACCTCCAGTACCAATAAAATCAATACTGGATATTGTGATATTAAATAAACTAGTGATGTTGAGCGTTTGGCTGGCATTTTGTGTGTCTAGCGACAACCACTCAACAGTGTCGCCATAAGTGTGCTTTATTAAAACGTATCGGCCACCCTCGTCCCATTTCGTCACGTCAAAAACATGTTTGATGCCTTTTACTCCAGCTTTGCTATAAGAGCTCGCCGGTACAATCACACTGGTCTTTTTTACACTGTCTGACGTTAAATCCATCAGATTAAAAGTTGGCGTGTCTGATTTTTCCTGAATCAAAATACTGGTACCTTTTGGAGATGCCAGGCTTGAATAGATAGTTTTAAAACTTGCAACTGAGGAGGTGGTCAATTCTTGTGGCACCATTAAGGTATAGTCAAGCCAGGTCATTATACCAGGCTTTAGAATCATCGTCTTTTCCCATGTTTTGTATCCCTGCAACGTCATTGTAATCTTGTGGCTGCCAGCACGAGTAGAATTTTTTGTTGGGGTACTTGAGCCGATTGATATATCATCAATCGCTACGGCCGCTCTTGATGGGCTTGATGCATACTGCAAAAAGGCATACTGCTCGATTCGTCCGTCGTCGGCATTAAAACGAAAGCCCATAACAAAAAAGACAATAAACGTCGCAATTAAAACAATTGACAACGTCATAATCGCGTAAGTTAAGATGCGTCTAATCAATAATCTCTGTTTGCCAGGTTTGCGATACATAAGTTTATAACATCATTATATCAAGATTCTGCCATTTTCATAAACAAGCGACTTGAATATTTTTCCGAATACCCCTAAAATAATACTACTACCTGTGTGCGGATGAACGCGCGCAAATAAACAATAAACCTTTGCGAGGAAGTAAATGAATAACGATATTGTTGCCAGCAAAAATGGCAAAAAAAATACTGCGGTCAGTCAATCAAGCCGCCAACACTCTCCATCGGGCGATATTAATAGACCCCATGTCAATCCAAACCTACGTTCAATCTCGCAAAAAACAAAACCATTTTTTAGCCAAGTAAGCTCTGGCGTTACCGCTCAAAGATCGGCTATCTTGCGTAAAGTTGGCCGAAATATGGATATTGCCCGCAGCAGCAGCGTATCTCGCTTTACGAAAAGCATTTCTCAGCCAAAAGTTACCCTGACTCAACACCAACCGGACCTTGGGCCATCCAGACATCCTATGGCTAAAAAGGCCGATCGCCTGCATAATCTTTCAAAACAAGTAATCCCCGAAAAAACATCACAGCAGGTAAAAGAAGAGGCAATTGCCGAAGCTTTTCGCAAGCTCGAGCAAAGCAAACAGCAGCAAACCGAATCACTAAAGCGCAGTAAAAGACTAGTAAATACTGTTGGTATTATTGCCGGCCTTATCTTTATAATATTTCTTGTCTATTTTATGTACATCAATGTCCCAAGCTTGTCGATGAGCATCGCTGGCGCGCAAGCTGGCATAAGTGCCACTTATCCAGAATACAGACCCGACGGGTATAGTCAAAACGGACCGGTATCATACACCGACGGTGCAGTAGTTATCAGTTTTAAATCTGGTAGCGGCAGCTCAAATTTTGCAATCAAGCAAGTTAAAAGCTCGTGGGATTCAACCGCAGTAAAAGATATGGTTGCAAAAGATTCTAGCGGTGAATTTATCACAACCGAAGAACGTGGACTTACAATTTACAGTTACAATGGTAATGCCGCCTGGGTCAATGGCGGTATTTTATATTCTATCTCGGGCAACGCCAGCCTGACTTGCGACCAGATACGACGAATCGCCACGAGTTTGTAAATAGTAAATAGTAGGGAAACTAAAGACAGTTAACTCTGTTATAATTAAGTTATTATGAATAACGACCATCTACCATCTACTACCTACCACATACCAACTCGTACCCGTTTTGCCCCTAGCCCAACCGGTTACATGCACGTCGGCGGTGCTCGTACGGCACTTTTTGCATGGTTACTAGCCAGACAAAATCCAGATGGTAAATTTATTTTGCGCCTAGAAGATACCGACCAAAAACGAGAAGTAGTTGGATCCGCCGAACATTTAATTAAAAGCTTACGTGCATTAGGTATTATTTACGATGAAGGTCCAGATATTGGTGGGCCTTACGCGCCTTACAAACAAAGTGAACGCTTGGATAGCTATAAAAAATGGGCCCAAAAGTTAATTGACGCCGGCCGAGCTTATGCTGACCCATACAATGCCGAGGAAATTGAGTCTTTCCGCAACCAAGCCAGAGACGGAAAACGAGCTTTTCTATATCGCGATCATCGACCAACTAATCCACCTGCCTGGGATGGTACACTGCCACTTCGTTTCAAATCTGACCCTAAATCCTATTCATGGCACGATGAAGTCATGGGCGATTTGCACTCTGGTCCAGAAGTCATCGACGACATCATTATCATCAAATCTGATGGTTATCCAACCTACAATTTCGCACATATCATCGATGACGCCGAGATGGCAATATCGCACATTATTCGTGGGCAAGAATTTATATCCAGTCAACCCAACTATATGAACCTTTACGAGGCATTAAATATAACTAGCCCAAAGTTCGCAACCGTACCGCACGTTTTGGGCGCAATTGGTAACAAAAAACTCGGCAAACGCGATGGTGCCAAAGACGTTTTGGACTATTTCAAGGACGGATATTTACAAGAAACTATGATCAATTTTATCGCCAGCTTGGGTTGGAATGACGGTTCTGAGCAGGAAATCTTTTCTAGCGAGGAAATAATTGCAAAGTTTAGCTTGGATCGAATACAACGCAGCGGCGCACGCTTTGACGAAAAACGCCTGCTTTGGTTGAACGGACAGTGGATACGCCGATTATCACTTGATGATTTATATAATCGCTGCGAAAACTTTTGGCCAGAATCAGCTAAAACAGCCAGTGAAGATGTCAAAAAACAAGTATTAGCACTTGTTCAGGACCGTATGAAAACTTTGTCCGACTTGCCACTACTGACATCTTATTTCTTTGGCGAGACCGAAATAAACCTTTTGATGATCAACGACAACAAACAGCTCTCTGGCTTGACTTACCCAGAGATATCATCTCTGTTAAAAATCACCGGCGAAGCACTAGCAAAAAGTAGTTTCGACAGAGAATCACTTCAGAACACGTTAAATGCTCTGCTTGAAACGACTGGACAAAAACCCGGTACGTTATTCAGCCTAATAAGGCTTGTAGTATCGTGGGCTCCATTCAGCCCAGCCCTAAACGACACCTTGGCAGTGCTTGGACACGACAAAGTAGTCGCCAGAGTCAACCAAGTGATTGAAGTTATTGACTCAAAATCTTGATTAAGCTTGAATAATCAAAATGTATATTGCATAAGTATAAATAAGTACTAATACAGGCATAAACCCAACAAAAGGCATAGATAATGCCCCAAAATAGATAACCAGCAACAATTACAAGCGATTACTGGATCTCAGTAGCTGCCTTATTTAATCCTATTACCCCAATTATCTTCGGGGTATTCATAGATTGGCGCCAAATCTTCAGGCAAAAACGACAATTTTTCGTCCCATTTGTTGTGTCGTCTTTTTTGTAGATCTTCATAGCTCATGTGGACCTTTTTCATAACCTCGGCACCAATTTTGCAAATAACGTGTTTTCCGCCTTTCCTGAACGACAGCCTTTCGCCGTCTCGTGCCGCCCTCTGAATCTCTAAAAGTGCGTGCTCGGGAGTAGGCAACTTTGGTGAAGAATAAGTCCGATGTATATAATTATGAATATCCCGCGGCAACCTGTATTGTTGAGATTCAAGATCTCGCAGAGTCTTGTACAACGCGTATTCTCCGAAGTGTCTTGCCGTCCAACAACCATGATGAACAGTATAGTTTTTATCTTTTTCAAGGCTTAAAGACGACTCCGGCAACCACAAACTATCTGGCGAAGCTGGCAAGCCATCAACTGAAGGATAAGCCCTATTTTCAATTTTTTTCTGAAATGCCCTCACATTAAACAATTTCTGGAATTATATTCGCAACTCGGCCACCCTTTAATATATATCGTTATTATTGTAACAAATAAATATATCTCGTGGTAGTCAAATCATATCCATTTTCTGTTATAATAACGCTTAAGCTATGGAATCATTTAGCAAATTTCACCGTATATTGTTTCATATAAAACAATGGGTAATCAGACACCGTAAGTTGGCTCTGATTTTAATCGGTTTCTTACTGACGATTATCGTACTGGCTGTCTATGCGCTGTTTTTTGGAAAACCAAAAGTTGCTTCAACCCCGGCAGTCACAAATACTCAGACCGAAACAGCACCGACACCCGAGCCTGTTAAATATTATTCACCACTAACTGGGTTACTTGTCAAAACCGAGACTGATACTAAGAAAGCTGTCACTGGCGTTATGATCGAGAATAGTCCCGATGCCCGACCGCAATCCGGTCTAAAAAACAGCGGCGTGGTGTTTGAAGCAATCGCCGAAGGTGGAATCACCAGATTCTTAGTCCTGTATCAACAAGAAAAACCACAAATGATTGGCCCAGTCCGCAGCCTCAGACAATATGACACCGATTGGTTGGCGGCATTTAATGCTGGAATCGCTCACGTCGGTGGCAGTTATTACGCCTTACAACAGATTCGGAACGGCAGCTATCGCGACCTGGACCAATTCTTTAATTCTGGCAGCTATTGGCGGGCCAGCGACCGTTATGCGCCACACAACGTCTATACAAGCTTTAAAAAACTTGATGCCCTAAATAATTCCAAAGGTTATACTTCATCCAAATTTACTGGTTTTACCAGAGTTGACGGCAAGGCCAGCAGCAAGCCAACCGCCTCGACTGTTAATATAACCATTAGTAGTGACCTATACAATAGTGTTTACAAATACAGCGCCAAAACAAACAAATACACCAGATACCAGGGCGGAGATTTTCACCTTGACCGCGAAGACGGCAAAATCACTCCTAGCGTAGTTATTGCCATGTACGTCAACGAAACCTCTGTATTCCAAGACGGTTGGCGCGAACAAATCACGACAACAGGCAAAGGAAAGGCGGTCATATTCCAAAACGGCGCTGCAACCAGCGTAACCTGGAGCAAAAAAAATCAAACCAGCCAAATCAAATTTACAGATAAAAACAGCAAAGACGTACCACTAGTCCGCGGCCAAACCTGGATAGCTGCCGTTCCGAACGATAGCGGGGGAGTAAGCTGGAAATGAAACAACCACCCAAATTAGCCAGTCAATTTTGGCCAGCTTTTTTTAAAAAAACCATATCTTTGTCGATTATTGCTCAGATATTAATCTCTGCAGCCATCAGCCTGCTAACAGTCGTAATAGATTTAACTAAGCTTGGATCAACTTCATTTTGGACAATATTTGGACTAATTTTACTCATAAATATCTTGATTAATACGATAATTTTTGTAGTCGCCCTTAAACCGACCAAGGATTTGATGGCAGCAATTGTCCATGTATCTGGCGAAAAAACAGCCATAACACCACCTAACCCAAACACCGAAAAAAACGAACGCAACGGCTTTAAAGACGCCCTCCAGACAATTTATGAGCTTGCCAGCAAAAGCAGTTCCTCTTTGCAGCCAGTTATATCAAGTGATGTCACCGCTCCACAAGCATCGGTGGCGGTAGCTCCAGATATAAAAGAGGCTCTAGACGAAACAGTTTGTGGATTTATAACCATGAACGAAAAACGCATTATCACTTACGCCAACAAGTCAGCGCCAGTACATATTGACCCGAACGGCCAGCAAACTCTTGATTTATTGTTTAACGGCACAGATACCCTTGATGCTTGGCTGAAAGAATGCGATACCAATGCCGTACATGCCGACAAGATTTGGACACGTATTCCAGACCGACTGCCAAACGAAGAAAACCGTCGGTTTTTTGACGTAATAGCATCCTACCAAAAAGGCGCCAAGGCCGAAACCGTCTTGACATTAATTGACCGCACTGGCCGCTACGCTTTGGACGAAGAAAGCCTTGATTTCATAGCTTTTGCCGCTCATGAGTTGCGCGGTCCGATTACGGTTATTCGCGGTTATCTGGAAGTTTTAGGTGACGAACTGGAGGGCGTGCTAAAAGACGACCAGCACGAGCTTTTCCGCCGCTTGATAGTATCATCCAACAGACTGTCGGGCTATATTAATAATATCTTAAACACCTCACGCTATGATCGACGACATCTGATGGTACATTTGTCAGAAGACACCCTGGCGGGAGTTTACGATATGATTACCGATGATATGCAACTTCGCGCCGGCGCCCAGGGCCGATTGCTGTCAGTTAATATACCGGCCGACCTACCAACGATTGCAGTTGATCGGGCCAGCATGAGCGAGGTGCTTGGCAACTTAATCGACAATGCTATCAAATACAGCAACGAGGGTGGGGCAATCAACGTGACCGCCAAAGTCAGTGGCGAATTTGTTGAAGTATCCATCGAAGACCACGGAATTGGCATGCCCGAAAGTGTCGTCAGCCAATTATTCCAAAAATTTTACAGGTCCCATAGGTCACGCGAAACAGTCGCTGGTACGGGCATCGGACTTTACATCAGCAAGGCAATTGTCGAATCCCACGGTGGTAATATCAGCGTTCGCAGCCAAGATGGTCACGGCTCGACCTTTACAGTTTCGCTGCCAATTTACGCGACAGTTGCACAGAAGCTGAAGGCAGGCGATAATAGTAATAAAAGCATTATAAATGAAGGCGCTGGCTGGATTAAAAACCACTCAATGTATAGGAGTTAACAATATGGCAATACACTCAATTTTATGCATCGAAGATGACCGTTTTATTGGCGAAATGTATGTCCGCAGTCTTAAAAAAGCCGGCTATGAGGTGGACTGGGTTGTTGACGGTAACGACGGATTAATCACTGCTCGCAACAAGACATACGACTTGATATTACTTGACGTCATGTTGCCCGAAATGCGAGGCACCGATATTTTAATGTCACTCCGCGGCAAGGAAGATTTAATACCCAACACTCACGTCATCGTCTTGACCAATTTCGAGCAAGATGACGAGTCGCGCAGCGCCATGCAACAACGCGCCGACGCCTACCTAATAAAAGCCGAAATCACACCAAAAAAACTGATCTCAGTCATCCAACAAATCGACGAATTAGCCAGTAAACCAAAAGCCTAGACATCACCACTGTTATTTGCTAAAGTAGGTGAGTCGAATGGTCTCATCGTCTAACGGTTAGGACACCAGGTTCTCATCCTGGCAATCCGGGTTCAATTCCCGGTGAGATCACCAAAATAAAATACTCATCTTATACGATGAGTATTTTATTTTTGCTTGACTTTTTATACTATTTATGCTAATATATTAAAACATTCGTTTTTGTGAAATATCAGGGGTGGATGCACGTTAACAAATCAGATCATTTATGCACATACTTAAACTAAGTACGTGTTTTTAATTTTTAAACTTTTTTTGTGTGGCCAATACCCATACAAAAAACAAAAACTAAATATGAGAACAATATGTACGGCTCTATTGATAGGAGCTTTGACAGCCGCAATTATTGCGATTAGCTACCTGATTAACGTCGGTATAGCCACACTTTCACAGTGGGCTATAAATTTCACGTTTCAGACTTCGTTTGATTATAACGTATGGGGGATAGGTCTTATATTGACCATCATCGAACTAATATTCAGAGGCAGAGGCGGAAAAGCGTAACTTAATTAGTTTTCGGGGTGTGCTACTTTGCGCACCCCGATGAATTTCTTTCAAAGATAGTTCGGTATGTGCTAATAAATGATTTGGTTTGGTAGTTCATTAAAAATCTAATCATTTATGCACATATCCGATAAGGATATGGCTATTAATTATTTTAACTTTCAAGGACTGATAGATTTTTCTATCCGGCCTCTGAAAGCGCAAACAAAATGCAAAAAGAAAATAACACATCGAGCCTAGTTATGTTGGTTTTGGTATTTGTCGCACTGGTTGGTACGGCAATGTACTTTGTCGGTCGCTCAAATACCAAAAGTCAACCAACAAAATCAATCGATGCCCATAGTCAAACTACGACAATACCATCGATTATGGAATTAAGTGCTAGCCAGTACAAGGATGCTGTTAAGTATCCTGACAGTGGCTATACGCTAAGGACAATCACGATTGAATCATTCATCCAAGATGAAGATGGAAACAAATTTATCAAGGAAGAGAATGGCCCACATTTTTCGCTGGACAACGATACCAACTTGGATGAATCCAGTGTTAGTTCGACTTTCGATTGTTTACTACAACGCGACGATACCGGATTTACATCTGGAATCACCGTAGGCAAATGCGTACAAAGATAGTCAATCTGTCCGGTTCGAGGGGGCTTTATCGCCCCCTCACCGTGAACCTAAAGGTTCGATATGTGCTAATAAATGATTTGATTTTTATCCGACACCCGCTCTTAGCAAGTGGGTGTTTTTTATTGCTTGACAATTCTACTTTAGTTTGGTAAAGTGAAGGTATGAATTGGAACACACCCAAAAATAATAGGCTCATCCAGGCAATCTTGGCACTTGAAAACGGCAGCGAGGCCAAGAGTTTTTTGCGTGACCTGATGACTGAAAAAGAAATTAATGAATTTGCCGGGCGCCTGAAGGCTGCTGAGATGTTAGCAGAAAAAACACCGTACTTAGTTATCGAAAAAGAAACCGGCCTTAGTTCAGCTACCGTTGCACGCGTTGCAAAATGGCTGAATGGGGAAGAAGGTGGCTACAAAACCGTCATCGACCGCCTCCATCATCACGACAACAGCCAATCACGTAGAGAGTTGTCTTGATTTAATTAACCTTACATAAAGCTAACCCCCTCCGTGATTGGAGGGGGTTTATGTTTGTCTGCCCATACCAAAAGATAAACAAGCACATTAAAAAGGAGAGGGATATGAAAAGATTAATCAGGTATTTTAGTGATGGGATTTGCTCGCGGACACTTCAAACAGTCGGGGCCGAAATCGAAACGCAGTTTGTGGATCGGGATGGCAACGCCGTTCAAACCGCAACCACGCAACAAATTTTGGCGAACCTTGCCAAGGAGGGTTGGGAAGTAGATTGCCAAAAAGGCGATCTGATAACCGCTTTGGTTGATTCGATGGGCAACAAGATCTTTTACGAGCTTGGTCGCCACAACATCGAGGTTGCAACCATCGCCATAGCGCCAGACAGCGTTCTGAGCGTTACGAATCAGTGCTTGTCGCAACTGTACGCCGCTGCTGAACGTTTTGATGCCAAGCCTTACTTTGCACCAATCCTGAACGGCATTGAGGACCTACTGGTCATCCCGGACGAAAGGGATGCCATCTGGTTGCAATTGGACGGGCGAGACGTGCTGGCTCCACTGGCACGTACCTCGGCAGTTCAGTTTACGTTTTCGGTTGCACCCACCGATGCCTTGCCGATTTTAAACCGGTTTGGCAATCAAATCGACTCGTTTTTGGCGAACTATCCGCAAGACGCGATTTGGAAAAAGTACGTGGCAAATTCTGCTGCAGGATACTTGCCAAATCGCTATGGTGGTCCGCTAAAATTCGAGTCACTGACTAACTATTGCCAGTCACTTGCACGACACAGTGTCGTTCAGGGTCCACATCTGGTATCACTTGCTAATATCGATAGCTTGAACATCTCTCTTTTTTTGCGCAGCATCTGGTGGCACTTCAGACTCAAGCGTTACAATAACGCTTTGTGTATTGAGGTTCGCCCTTTGCCACGCCTGGCCGATGATCAAATCCCAAACCAGCTTCAAATGGTTTTGGATATCGTCCGCGCCTAAATCAAAAGCCTTGTCTAGCAACCGCTAGGCAAGGCTACTTTTCTCTTCGCCCAACAAAAAGACTTCATCGCCAATTTTTTTACCATTATGCGCAAAAACTATCAAACAACGTTTTTCAGCCCGAATTTCTTGATTACCATCAATACCAATTAATTGACCTTTTTCTAGTATTTCAAAATTATCAAATTGTCTTTCCAATCTAAAACTATCAGTTTTTGCCAAATACATGTCGTACATTCGTATGTGAATTTGCTTACGTGGATTTAGGTCATTTTTTATATGGCCACAAGCCTTTAAAAATGCAAATATTGCTTGTTTGGCTATTTCGGTTGTTTTTGAATCATCCAAATAGCCACATTCTAAAGAAATACCAATTTTACCCATACTATTCATATATCCATCGGTTCCGCCTGGTTCTATATCATCAAAACCCGCCACAACTAAATCAGTAGGTAAGTAGTCAACAATACCTTTGGCATTTGCCTCGCAGATTGCAAAAGATGGACTGGTCGGTATAGAACTGGCGTGAATATCAAACAACACTTCAACTTTGTCTAAATATGATTTTAGTACTAGCGATCTTTTATATTCGTAGCTCTTTTTGTCAGATTCGCTAATCTTGTCATCGTCAACAAACATTCGATTCAAATTAACCTCGGTAAATCGCACGTCTTTTTCAATTGCACGCGGGTTGCCATAGGCAAAAAACACCGTACCACGTTCAATCTCGATAGTCGGCAACAAATCCCGCAACGCCTCAAACCCACAGCGTTCGTTGCCATGCACGCCACCAATTATCATGCTTGTCGGTCCGTCTTTTTTTCCTATAACCTGCAAAATCTCTTCGTACATGTATCTACTTTATCAGCCTAAAGTGGTAAGGTCAAACTAACCTTTGCGTCTGTTTTTTATTATTGATGACATTTGTATGAAATAATAGACATATGCAAACTATCAAAGACCGCTTAAACAAAATTAAATATATCGACATCAAAGCCGATTTATCATCATTAACCGCCGACCAAAAAACCGCGTTGTCGTATGTCGTAAAGGCCGCCAAACTAATGGATGGGCTATATCTACATCAAGCATGCGTTGAAAATGAGAAAATTATTAACAACCTGCAGGACAAAAACGACGAAGAATCTAAGGACTTATTGCAATATTTTATGACCCAGGGCACGCCGTGGGACAGCTATCAACACAACCAATCTTTTATCCCAGAAATAGGCAAAAAACCACTATTTGGGTCTTTTTATCCTGAAGGATTAACAAAAGACGAGTGGTCTAAATGGTTAGATAATAATCCTGCCGACCGTCCACAATTTGAAAGCAACTACACCGTCATTAAACGCGATGGGGACGAATTGCGTGCCGTGCCATATTCAATGGAATACTCGGTTGAATTAAAGCAAGTTGCCAAATATTTGCGACAAGCCGCTGGATATTTAGAGCAGGGAAGTTTAAAAACATTCCTAGAAAAACGAGCCGATTCTTTTGAAAATAACGATTATTTCGATAGCGAAATGGTTTGGGTTGATACGACCGGCGAACCATTTGAAGTGACAATTGGTCCGTACGAAGTCTATTTTGATGAGCTGATGGGCGTAAAGGCGGCATTTGAATCCTACATTGGGATAGCCGACCGCGAAGCTACTGATGCGATTGCTAAATACAAATCACATATTCAGGGTTTTAATGAATTACTGCAGAGTGAATTTAATTTTGAGCCAAAGGGCCTGGCAACACCAATGATTGTCACCAACGACATCATGCGCTCTGGCATGGCTACATTTGGATATATATTTGTTGCTTTTAATCTGCCGAATGACCGACGAGTCCACGAATTAAAAGGTTCCAAAAAAGTCTTTTCAAAAACAATGATGGAAACAAAGTTTTCACAACTATCACTACCAGCCGCCAAAAAACTCTTGGCAAGTGAAAATTTTGAAAAACTGGGATTTGAGGGATATTTGCAATTTGTTATCGGGCACGAAATAGCCCACGGCTGTGGTCCAGCCACTGTTACCAAAGATGGCAAAGCCGTTTCGTTTGATGTGACATTAGAAGATTTATATTCGACCATCGAAGAAGCCAAGGCCGACATGCTGGGCATTAGATTCCTAAAGTACCTGACTGACCAAAACGTCATTACGCAAAAAGAGTTAGAGGAAGCGGTGATCGCCAGATTCGCCATTTGCTTTATACCCTGGAGCCACGGTTTTACCGAAGCCCATTCAAAAGGTGAATTAATGGAATATAACTGGCTAGAATCCACTGGTGCAATTACTTATAATTCATCAACAAAGCAATTTTTAATGAATACCAACGCCTGTATCGATGAAATGACAAAATTAAGCACCGAGTTTTTAAATATCGAGATGTCGGGCAACTATCAAACGGCAAAAGAATTTGTCGAAAAGTGGGGCACGGTGCCACCAGAATTAGTTGAAGCAATCGGTCAACTTGGCGACATTCCGACCGCAATAAAACCAATATGGGATATATCCGAGCTTGAATAGTTATAATTGACTTTTTTAAATTATTATTCTATCATATATTTATTGGCCTGGGCCAAAGTTGCATTAAAAATCAGCTTATTAAAGTACACGTCGCGCGACTCGCGTAATGTGACTTTGTCATTAATTATTAATTAAACAAAGTTATGAAGATTGACAAAAAACGCCGTCACTACCTCAGTAAAGAACAGCGCGACAAAGTCCGCAGCACTTGCCTCGACCATGTAATTGGCCAGGTAATGTATAGCGACTTTGACACGACCAACTCTTTGCTTCGTAAATACGAAAGTATTTGCATCAAGCACGAAAAGACTCATGGTTTCAAAAAATCCGTGATCTATACCGTGCTAAAGATTATTGACCATCATGAAGTGGAAAATAAAGAACAAGAGGCTAGGATGACTGATGAGGTATTCACGATATTCGAAAAGATGACTTTTCGTGAATAAACACCGACAGGATTATACTGCGCCAAGACTAATCGCCAACACGGTGGTTAGTCTTGGCCGTCCCCGACGTGTACATTTTAATGATCTGATTTTTTGCTATCTGCAAGTGGAAGCGTAAAGTAAAACTTGCTGCCTACGCCAACAGTGCTATTGGCCCAAATACGCCCACCCATTTTTTCAACCAACTGCTTACTAATAGCCAGCCCCAGACCTGTACCACCGGTCCGTCTTTGCAGGTAGTCATCAACCTGCGAAAACTTTTTGAATAACATACCCTTAGCATCTTCCGAAATACCGATACCAGTATCTGCAACACATACGACAGCGTATTTTTTATCTTGATCAACCTTACTGGTGACAGTCACTCTGCCATCAGTATTAGTGAATTTGTTTGCATTGCTTAGCAAATTCAGCATAACACGCTCAAACTTTGCAGCATCAGTCATAACCATAATATTGTCACCTTTGTATTCCAAATTAACTTTTTTGTTTGTGTAAAGCAGCTGGATTTTATCAATCGAATCCTTTATTAGATTATCAAGAGAATGGCTAGCCAAGCTTATAACTAATTTGTTAGACTCTAGTTTTGACAAGTCCAACATGTCGTTGACCAAATCGATTAGTGTTTTGGTATTATTGCTAATTCTATCTAGGATTTCGCGTTGTCGGTCGTTTATTGGACCGACTTTTTCGCGCTGCAACAGATTAATAAAACCACTAACTACAGTCATAGGCGTACGAAGTTCGTGACTAGCAACCGAAACAAACTCATCTTTTTGCTCGTCTAACTTCTTTAAAAGCTCATTATTTGCACGGAGTTCTTTGGTTGCATCAGCAACTCGCTGTTTTAGATTCTCGGCATTTATTCTTTTTATTTCTTGTATAGATAGGGCATTCTGAATCGCTATAATCAAGCCGTCAGTCGCAGTACTAAGGACTTGCATATCTCTTCCGGTGTACGTCGATGTCAACTTTTCACCCAGGCACAAAAAACCAACAATTTCAGTCTGAGCCAATGGCACAATTATTTCTATCTTGTGGCTTTTCATCAAGAGCCTAATCGGGTCATCGTCGTCTAGGCGCGAGGCAATAATCATCTCTTTCTTGTTGCCATATAGCTCATTAAGTGCATTGGCTTGATCACTAGATAATTGCATGTGATGATTCGTACCAGCAGTAATATAATGACCATCACGCATATACACAAAGAAAAACGCCTGGGTGCTTTTAACCGTTGATGAAATTTCTAGGGCAGTACGCTCCAGCAAGCTACGTAAGTCAGTAATAGAAACGTGCAGTCTGTTAAGCCTGGCAAAAAACTTATCACTATCATAATAACTTCGATAAAATATTCTGTTGGTGATATAGTCAAATAGTTTCTTGACTGGCTGAAAAATAATCAACAACAATACACCAATCACTGCACTAATAACGACCTGATCAACTTTCAAATGGCTGCTTTCAAAAATACCGTTCATAGCAGCTGCTATAGCCAAGAAAAAGGCTGCCAGCGCTACTAACGACATAGAGTAGGCGACAGTTCTAACAGCGGCTAACCGAACATCAAACAGACCATGTCTAAATATCCCATACCCTACAAAAATGACAAAGAACGCCAGCGCAACCTGACCAACCCACAACAAATGACAATCGGCAAAATAAGGAAGCCAGAGGTTGCCATATGCACCCGGAACAACCAGTGCAAAAATACCAAGTAAATATGACCCGGATTGCAATTTGAGCTCTTTGTTTTTTACTTTAATAAACTTATACGCGATTGTAGCTATGGCTGGAAAAAGAAAGACAATAAAATATATCAAAAATATTAAATACGAAACACTATTTACCACATAACTATTGCCCCTAGCGCTTATTATCTCGTTAGATACGAAAAAACCAGGCCAAAACATTATTAAACCCGACAAAAGGCTAAATGACAATAGCGCAATTGCAACTATACTTTTTGGGATTGTCTTACCAGTAGGAAATATGAATGAAAACAAGAAAGTTAACACCGCAACTCCAGCAAGAGCGATACTAATCACCTTTGAATACAAAAAAGCAAGCTCGGTAGATGAATTATAAATAAATAGTAACGTCACCAAAGACCAGACAAACAGACTTAACTTTATTACACCAGACAACCAATTCACAACCCTACGAGGATTACTTGCGATTACCAAAACACCAAGAATAAAGCATCCAACCAATCCAATTATAGTCATAAGCAAAATCATATAACCATTCTACAACAGATGCCCGAGATAACATACCATACTATGCCTTGTTGCTTAGGGGTAAGTTAAAAAAACTTGCTACAAACCTAACCCAATGCCACCAAACCGTCATTGCAGCTAAACATAAATTCATACAAATGGTGTTGCTGGCGAATACAAATCAATTAGGTCAATCTGTGTTTTTGCGGCGGAGGATTACGTTAAAGATTTTTTTGATTTTGCCTAGTATCCAACCAAACATTCGCTTGACTGGTGTTAATTGAGTCAGCGCTATGATTACAATGGCAAATACTATTTCGGCCAAAACAAATGGTACAAAGTTATTGTTTTTTGTGACTTCTTTTGCCACAGTAGCCAAGCTGACTGGCAATTTTACGTCAGCGGCATTGACGCCCGATGCGGTTTGCACAGCATTAACACCAACGGAATCCGTTGCGATACTGACTGGCTGGTTAATCGTCAGTCCATCGATATTAAACACAAGCGTGTGTTTACCAGGTGTTACGTCGGCAAATTTGGCGATGCCTTCGCTGTCCGTCGTGGCGGTTATTGGCGTTGAATGTAATTCGACTGGGTAGTTAGCCAGGGGATTACCATTTAAGTCTGTAATTTTGACGGTGTAATCGACACCAGTAGTACGGATATTTTTACTGTAAAGTGTCGCTTTGTTGCCGGATTTGTCAGTTGCGATAATTTCGACCTTATAAGTTGCGCCGGGGGATAGAGACGTGTCGCTGCCAATTGTAATTTCATGCGCCGTCGATAATGTAGTGTTGCTTAGACTTTTTGCGGTTTTTGACAACGTGTATTTGGTTTGGATTGTAGCTTTTTCGTTGGTACTAAATTTTAGGCTAATCGTTTTTTGAGTGACGGCAACAGTAGGGGCGGCGACAAGCTTTGGAGCGGCCGTGTCTTTAACTTCGGTTGGAGTAGTCGTCGTGGTTGTTGTTGGCGTAGTAGTCGTAGTGGTGGTCGTTGGCGTATCGTCGGCTGTATCGTCAGGCGGCACTACAACAACTGGGTTGTTAATCGTCACAGATCCGCCAGAACTGCTGACCGACGTAAACTCGGTACCCTGATATGCAGCACCCACACCAGATGGCGTCAGCGACGCAGTACCAGCCGCTATTGATTTAAAAGTAACAGAAAAAATTGCCTTGTCGCCTGATGTTGAACTTCCCAGCAACGTACCAACATAACTAAACGTCCCGCCCGAAACACTCTGTTGAAAAGTCGTAAAGGCGCCCGCTGAATAGCTGACATATTGCAATTTGCTGCTGTCAAAAACCAGACTGGCCTCGGCACTATCCATTGGGCTGGTTCCGCTGTTTATTCGCACCGAAACCGTGACGTTGGCACCCTTGGTGACGGTCGTACTAGATGGGGAAATATAAGCGCTGGCCGTGGCGGCAAAAACATTCGTCGGCACCAAACTAGCAACCAAAATCCAAACAAGGCCAATGGTAGTTAAAATTTTATTCTTCATTTTTATTGTCCCCACTGACTAGCTAATAATGATAAGTCCGACAAGTCCACTAAACCTGAAAAATTGCCGTCTGTCCGTCCAGTATATTGCATTTGCCACTGACTAGCTAATGCCGACAGATCAGATAAATTGACACTATCATCGCAATTTATATCGGACGCCAGTGTAATAATGCTGCAAGCCTCAGCCAACTGAATTGATCTGACCGGCTGAATACGCCCAAAGCCCCAACTGGTCGTGTACAGACTGTCGGACATGCCCGACGTTTTCAATGCACCGTCAACCAACACTGCTCGCAGTTGATCCACCGTCGCCGTTGGCCACTGAGCTTTTAAAATCGCCATCAAACCACTGACAATTGGTGTTGCAAACGAAGTGCCATATATTTCGTCAGAATAAGCCGTTATGCTGTCGGTTGACAAATAATCGCTGGATATCATATTGCCGTATCCGGGCGCCACAACGTCCAATGCTGGTCCGCGACTACTAAATGATGCCAAACCATCGTCCAGCATAGATGCGCCGACAGCAATAGCATCACCGCTAAAAGCAGGGTACAGCATTTGGCCTTCGTATTCACAACCGTTCAAATAATAAGTGCTTCCGCCACAATTGCCAGCAGCCGCGACTACGACTATTCCGGCCTCTTTGGCAGTAATCAATAATTCGTCAATTGTCGGGTCATTTTCAAGGCTGCCCAGACTGATATTAATAACACTGACATTTTGTCCAATTGCGTAATCTATCGCCTCGGCCACCTGTAGGGTCGTAGCATAGCCGTCGTCGCTCATCACCTGCAACGGCAAAATTTTTGACTGCCAATTCAGACTAGCCGATCCCAGACTGTTATTGCTGTCCACGCCAATCAGCCCAGCGACAATTGTTCCGTGTTCGGTTCCATCACCAGTCGGGTTAGTCGTGCCAACCAGTGGTTCGTTATCTAACCCCGAAAAGTCCCAACCGCGCCAATCATCAAAATAACCATTTTCGTCGTCGTCCAAGTTGTTGCAGCTTTTGTCCAAAGTCAGTACGCGACTGGTGCAATTTGGTGCGTCGCCTTCAAGAACTGTTTCGCCAATCTCGCCAGCGTTAGTAGCCCAACGATTGGTCAAATCCTCGTGATTCAGCGCAAATCCACCATCAATCACGGCAACAACTTGTCCTGTGCTGTCTGCAGCCTCGTCCCAGGCCGTTTCGGCATCCAGCAGTGTCAGATACTGCTGTGGCTCTAGTGGGTCATTAACCGTCATGCTGGCCTGATAATCTAAAACCGGATTTATACTGACATCGCCACTGGCATTTGAAGCCCGCAAATCTTGCACCGTAATACTATAAAATCCGCTTTTGCCAATCGGCACAGCCCCAGTAATTTGTTTGTTGATAATAACTTTTTGATTATCATCCAACTTGGCCGCGCCCGTATCTTGAGCAAACGCCCTCGGCACAACCAGCACAGCCAACAAAACCACGCTCAAAATCAAGAGGCGACGAGTTATCTTTTTCATCGTTTTATTTTAGCCATTTAACACTCTAATTGTAGCATAAACATAAGTGAAATACTCAGCAGGAATTAACCGAAAAAGCAACTATCCGGAATTTCCAAATAACTAACTGCCTTATTGGTAAGTTAGTCTTGGCCAACTCCCGACGTGTACATTTTAACAATTTGATTTTTATTTAGAGACTGGTACCTCAAACCAAAACTCACTGCCTTTGTCCTCAACACTCGTTACTCCAATCTTGCCACCTAATCTGGTAACTAGGCGTTCGCAGATAGCTAGGCCTAGTCCAGTACCACCAGTACTGCGCTGTAGGTAATTATCCACTTGGCTGAACTTCTTAAACAGGGTAAGTATGGCATCTTTAGCTATACCAATGCCAGTATCAATGACCGAAATAGTAACCATGCCCTCATTGGATTTTGCTTTAACCGTCACACCACCACGGTCAGTGAACTTATAGGCATTAGATAACAGGTTTAACATAATTCGGTCAAAGTGGGCTGGGTCGGTGGTAATGGATAGGCTAGTGGGTAAATACGTCAGTGCTAATCCCTTAGCTTTGTACATCAACATTACTTGGTCAAGCGACTTTTGAATAAGTTCATCTACCGAATATGTACCCAGACTAAGTTCGAGTTTGTCGGCTTCGAATTTTGAAAGATCTAACATGTCATTAACTAAGTTAATAAGAGTCTTAGCATTGTCACTAATCTTGTTAAGTACGTCTTGTTGCTTTTCATTCTGGGGGCCAAGTTGTTGGCGCTGCAGCAGGCTGACATAACCACGGATGACGGTCATAGGGGTTCTAAGCTCGTGGCTAGCAACAGACACGAATTCATCTTTAACTCTGTCTATCTGTCGCAGCTCAGTATTGCTTTGGCGGATAGCTTCGACTGACAGGGCATTCTGGATAGCGATGGCTAAACTGCCATCAACCATATTCAATACCTTAATGTCGCGATTAGTGTAGTGTGAGGTGCGATGTTCGCCAAGGAAAAGATAACTGACTTGATCATGCCGAAGAATTGGCATAATAATCTCGACTCGATGAAGTGCCATCAACTTACGCACAGGGTGATTGGCATCTAGTAACGAAGCTATAACCATATCACCCTTGCCATTCGTTTCCGTATAAATGTCGTTTATATCGCTTTGCTTTAATTGGCTGTGGGCTGGTGTGCCAGCAGTTAGATGATGTCCGTCTTGAGTGCTTAAAAAGAAGAAGATTTGTTCGCTTTTTAGGGTGGAAGCTATTTCACGAGAGGCCTGTTCAAGCAGTCTGCGGAGGTTAGTAGTGGAAGCTAATGCTTTGTTGAAACGATCCAAAAAAGCGTCGGAATCGTAGTAGTCTCGATAAAAAACGCGGTTTGTCCAGAGGTCAAAGAATTGCTTGATTGGCTGAAAAATAAATAACAAGGCAAATATAAGGACAATGTTGAGTGGGTTTTGTGATATCAAGCTATTGTCGCCAGTTATTAATAGTGATGATACTAGTAAAACTAGTGCGTAATAGATACCGACGAGCAAGCTTAAGGAAAGAATGTAGGCAAGAGTTCGGACAACAGCTGTCCGAATATCAAATAAATGATAGCGAGCAACGCTGTAATACAGGCTAATGACCAAAACCAGTGCAGGCGTGGCGCCCAATCTTAGGACCCAGAATTGTCCCGTTGTCCAAGGAATAATGAACGTAAAAGCAACCGCCAGGGGCGAGGTGATTGCTAGGCCGATGCCAACTGACATTAATTGTCGCCTTTTTAAACCGCTAGAATGTCGTAACCCATATATTATCCCGTAGGTAATAAGGCTCAATATATATAACAGCCCAAGTAAATACAGCCATGTCATTGGTCCATAGACCACGCCGTAAAGATCACCCTGAACTCCAATACCGCCAATTACTAACGGCGTGGCAGCAATCGCACATACAAATAATAGCGGCAAAATGGATAATTGTACTAATCTTTCAACTTTCTCCATAGTAACCAGGTTCAAGATAAACCACAGCATCAGAAGTAACATCACAAGGGCGATCGAGTTTGAAGCATATTTTGCACTTAAGGCAGCTTGAAAAGGAATTGCTAGGTTATTGCTTAAATCGCAAGTTACTATCCATATCCCAGCCACGATACTAAACATAGAAAAAATGCGATTTATTGGATTTTTGTAGCCTTGTCTTAATAAGCTCATCACGGCAAGCAAAATTAGACCGACAGAAATCACCGTATCAATTGCATAATATAAATAATTATACATACCATGAGCATTATACAATATATCGCCAAGTATGTAATACTGTTACAAGGAACGTGCACCTCTGTAAAATTAATGTATGATTTTAATAGGGCAAAAAAGATATTATGAGCAAGAACAAAGAATTAGTAAGTTCATTGTTGAAACGCGCAGGTATCACTATTAATGACAAGGCCGACTATGACATTCAGGTGCATAACGAAAATTTATAAGCGCTGGTTTGGACAAACAAATCAAAACCGATGCCGATATCTTGATTAAAATCCTGACAAACTTTATTTTGAACGCCGGCCGCCAAACAAATCAGAAAATCAATTATCCTGCGCCGATGGCTTCCGATCGCGCCAACTCCAACTCTGGCAAATAGTCCTGTCAAAAAACGTTGTTGCAGGGGAGTATAAGTCGATCCGGTAATAAATGCTCATGCTATACTAGCCACATGAATAAGCGCAATCTTGACCACGGTTTCGGTATTGTCGAGTTGTTAGTTATAGTTGTCGTCATTGGCATTTTGGCAACCGTCGCTACTAATTATTACAAATCCAGCACCCCAGTCCCGACACAGACCGTCAAAGATGTTGCGGTAGGTGCAGTGTTGCAAACCGACCTAGCAAATACGGCAACAATATTAAAGATAGACCAAGCCAATTCCAACACCGGCTCGTTTCCAACCACGCTACAACTAGCCAATTCAGGCACGGGGATAAAGGTCAGCGAAGGCGTAACATTGCAATACGTCGTGGACAACGAATCCGACCCAAAAACATTCTGCCTCACCGCCACCAAAAACGACACTAGTTATATGATGGACAACGTCAGCCACACAACCGCCATAGAAGGCACTTGCGTTGAATTAGAAAAGTAGCATAGTGCTGTCAATCCAACCATATCTGTGACCTGATATTTTTGATAGTATAATGATAGAAAAGAATAGGGAGCAAATTTTGGTTAGACCATTTTTGAAATGGGTCGGAGGTAAAGGTAGAGTTATTGCTCAGTTAGAGCAATATTTTCCTAAATCTTTTAATAATTACTTTGAGCCTTTTGTCGGTGGCGGAGCGGTGTTCTTTCACCTTAACTCAAACATCGCCACTATTAACGACATAAATAAAACTTTGATGGATTCTTATGCGAATGTGCGAGACCACGTCGAACCACTCATCAAAGAACTTCGTACACTTGAAGAACAGTACCATTCTTTGGACGAAGAAGCTCGAAAAGTCATCTTTTATCAGATACGAAGTGAATTCAATACTATAAAAAATAAAAATACCATTCGCCGAACGACGTTGCTTATCTTCTTGAATAAAACATGTTTTAACGGCATGTACCGCGAAAATCGCAGGGGTGAGTTTAACGTGCCTTTTGGTCGATACCACAATCCAAAAATTTGCGACGAAATTAACTTGCGAGCCGTTTCAAAACAATTGAAAAATACGACGGTGCTGTCCGGATCCTATAAAGAAGCGACGAAAACAGCCAAAAAAGGCGACTTTGTTTATCTGGACCCACCATATTATCCGCTCAATCCAACATCAAGTTTCACTAGCTATAGTGAGGGTGATTTTAATGAGAAAGACCAAATCGAATTAAAAGAATTATTCGACGAATTGACCAAGCGCGGATGCAAAGTAATGTTAAGTAATTCTTATACTAAGTATATTATCAGCTTGTATAAAGACTACAAACAATATAAAGTATATGTAGGACGTTCTATCAACTCAAACGGGTTGAAACGCGGCAAAATAGCAGAAATAGTGGTTACCAATTATTAACTTGATGATAAAACCATATTTTGATAAAAATAATTTCCGTTTATATCACGGAGATTCTTTGGACCTCCTAAAAGAAGTTCCGGACCAATGCATAGACATGGTATTTGCAGACCCGCCGTACTATCTGTCCAATGGCGGTTTTACGGTTCATGCTGGCAAGATGGTGAGCGTAAATAAGGGCGATTGGGACAAGAGCAGGGGATTTGACACTGACCTTGCTTTTTTTGAGACATGGATTAGCGAGATAAAAAGAATACTGAAGCCTAACGGTACAATCTGGATTAGTGGTACATATCACTCAATATATCTGTGCGGCTTTGCTCTCGCCAAGAGTGGCTATAAAATATTAAATGATATTAGTTGGTACAAACCAAACGCAGCTCCAAATCTAAGTTGCCGATACTTTACAGCCAGCCACGAAACACTAATTTGGGCTGCACCTCACAAAACATCAAAGCATACGTTTAATTACGATTGTATGAGAAACGGCTCGTGGCCAGAGGACAAGATGAAAGTCCCAAATAAGCAAATGCGAAGTGTGTGGTCAATTAATACACCTGCGTCATGGGAAAAGAAATACGGCAAGCATCCAACACAAAAACCATTTTCACTTTTAGAGCGAATTGTCCTAAGCTCAACCAATGAGGGCGACTTAGTTCTGGACCCATTCACCGGAAGCTCAACTACGGGCCTAGCAGCCTCAAAACACAAGCGCAAATTTGTCGGCTTCGACCTCGAGAAAGATTACTTAGACTTATCTATAAAACGGTTTAATGATATATAGTAGTAATATATGTTTAATACTGAAACTTTTCTAGAATCATTAGTTGCAACCAATAAATCACATGAGTTCTTCACCAATTGGGAGAAAGCTCGAGACAACCAGAATAAATATCGTGATGAACTTGCTTTATTGTCAGTTCTAACTAACGCCAATGACCCTAAAAGCGAGCTAACAAGACTATTGAAAACCTATCCACGAATTAATTCACTGTTGCCGTTATTAAATGCCGTGCGGATAAAGGGATCTAGCGATACTCTTGTAGTCTTAGATGAGAATTCAGCAGATGACCTTCAATATTATTTCGGCACAGATAAATTAGACGACTCAGCAATAGAAAAATCAGTCCAGTTTGCACAAAAAACCGGCTTATTGGCTGAATTGGTCAAAATAAAAAATCATTCCGACTACTATTTCGGTGTAGAAGTCGGCCTTGATTCAAACGCACGCAAAAATAGAAGCGGTACAGCAATGGAAGATTTGGTTGAGCCCTATATTCGCGATTTCGTAAATAAACATAATGGCCAATACCTAAAGCAGAAAAACTTTGCAGACGCCAGCAAAATATTCGGCGTAGAGGTACCACCACAACAGTTTAATAAGCGAGGCGACTTCATGCTACTTGTCAACGGAAAACCAATCAATATCGAGACAAATTATTTTGACGATGGCGGATCAAAACAAGAAATAATGAATTCGTATATAAGCAGGGCGGAGGACCTAGCAAAAGCTGGATGGGGTTTCGGATTAGTAACTGACGGCTTGGGCTGGAAAAAGAACAAAAATCAAATTGATCACGGCTACGCAAGAATCGGGAATATTATGAATCTTTCGATGTGCAAAAACGGCTCATTAGACAATATGTTAAATAAATTAATTTAAACATTTGCTAATAATCAAATGTCGCAGGATTGAAAGTAATGAATTACAATAGGTATAGGTATGAAAAAAATTGAAGCAATTGACCTTTTTTGTGGCATAGGCGGTCTAACATATGGCTTACGCGAGGCTGGCGTCGACGTTATTGCTGGGCTAGATAATGATAAATCTTGCAAATATGCATACGAAAAAAATAATAATGCCAAGTTCATAGAAGCTGACATTGCAAATTATAATTTTGACGAAATGAAGTCAATGTTCTCAAAGAATAGTATAAAAGTGCTTGTTGGCTGTGCACCATGTCAGACATTTTCATCAAACACATTCAAAATTGACCGCGAGAAAAAGGAAAATGACAAACGGTGGACCCTCATAAACTATTTCACCGAGGCGGCACGAGTGATTAAGCCTGAAGTCATTTCAATGGAGAACGTAAGAGGACTGACAAAGACTCAGGTTTTCAAAGACTTCGTGAACGACCTAGTGGGACTTGGCTATAAAGTTAGCTACGATGTACTATACTTACCCGAATATGGTGTTCCGCAAAATAGAAGCCGCATGGTTCTTGTTGGCTCTCTAATAGGAGATATCAAAGTACCTCAAAAAACTCACAGGAAGGGTGAGTATGTTACGGTTGGCGAAGTGATTCGCGATCTCCCGCAAATTGGCGCTGGTGAGATTAGCCTGTCCGACCCTCTCCATCGCTCAAAGAACTTATCCGATCTGAATATAGCACGCCTCAAGCAATCAAAACCGAAAGGAACCTGGCACGATTGGGATCCGGTTCTATTACCAGATTGTTATCGAAGGGCTAGTGGAGCGACATTCACTTCCGTATACGGGCGCATGAGTTGGGACGATGTAGCGCCAACTATTACAACTCAGTTCTTTAATTATGGCTCTGGCCGCTTTGGACACCCCGAACAAAATCGAGCACTTAGTATTCGTGAAGGGGCAATTATTCAAACATTTCCTAGTAACTACGATTTTGGCACAAATATGGCGATGTCTACAATTGGTAGACATATAGGCAATTCCGTACCACCACAGCTCGGAAAAGCGCTTGGCAATTCAATCAGAGAACACATATTAAACTTAAACAACCCTACCGCTGCCGTCTAAGAAATATTGCCGTAAAGTGATTGCTCCTGGTTTGGAGATATAAGAGTTGGGTAGATAAATTCTACACCCGCCCACTCGCTTTTAGTTTTATTGCCAACTAAGAACACCCAAAGTGTCGGCATGCTCTTCTTTCGCGCTGTATCCTGCTCGGCACCACTAATAATACCGTTGGGAAGTGCACCACCACCACTTGGATTTGTTCTCTTGGGTGCTTCTCGATATCGAAGTAAAACCTTAGGGCCATAATTTTGCTCAAGAGATCGTAGGTAATCACAAAATAGCCTATCACCGCGTGATGCAAGGGGATGTGATTTGATAGTGGTAATTAGTTTTATCGCCTGGTTGGTTGTTATTTCAATCCCAGCCCGCCCTGCGTCAGGGTCTTTATACCCAGGGAATAGCTCAAAAAGCAGCTTTTGGGTCCGCTTCCTGATAACGTTGGCTTGTGGTGGTTCAAAGATTGGACGGCCTGGATGCACTTGACTGCCAGGTATAATAATATCCACACTGCTCATATCAATAACATTACTACGGGTTGGTCGAAGACCTTCGCTGCGATTCGTAGGTACTATTATTAAATTTAACTTATCGCCATATTTCAGAATAAAATCGCGCATCTCACTATCGCTTTTATAAATCCAATAAAATCGAGCATAAAGCGTGATAGGTAAATATAGCTTGGTAAATTGCAAAGTCTTCTGTCGATAACCAAACATCCGTGCATGTTGGTGCATAGTATCCATTCTAGCTGTGCGCGGACTCCGAGTATAATAAGTAACTAATAGGTTTTTAATTGCAATGCCACGCCCTACACTATTACCTCCGATTAAGAAATTGTAACTCCTACTTGGGCTCTGCGCCGGTCCACGCCGGTCTGAATTCAAAACAAAGACTTGCCGCTGGGGCAGTGTACGTTTTATCGTATCAATAGATTGTTCAAAAGTATATTCCGGCTTCTTTGTACTGCGGCCGTTAACCTCGTCATATACTCTGCGGAGTGCCGCGAGCTTAGTGGAGTGTCCGGTATGGCTAGGGTCTGCTAAGATATCGAGTAGATTATTTATATATGATATAATTTTCTGCTTAACCAGACCATGGTCAAACCGATTCAGGCTAGGATGTGCTAGCATATTATATACATCCCATCCTTTTTCTAAACCAGCAATCGTTGCTGACATAACGAAGAAGTCAATAGCGGCAATAAGGCCTTCGGGAATTTCATCGTTTTCTTCTTGCAGAGTTATCATTTCATCTTCGTCAACAATACTGATATAGCGGTTACTCCCGGGATTCGGGGTGCTAAAAAATACATCGCCACCTACATATCCTTTACCAGGCTGGATAATCTTAATAAAGGTGGGCCTTGATGCACTATCTAAGTTTTGCAGAAAAAGGGCCTGAGGCGTACCAGTCACGCTGACAAAGATTGTCTTCTTTAATGCCATGCGTAGACTACGCAGTTCCTCGCTATGAATCAAACTAAAAATCTTACTGGGTGCAATGTCATTACCGGTGCGTGAACGACGGCCGATATTTGTATCAAGCGTAGCCTGGTCACCTTCGTCATCAAAAATCAACGATGCCAGTTCGTGTGCATTTATTGCCTTAAGAAAAGTAATGACCTTATCAAGAATATTTTGACCTTTTGAGCAAACAATGACCACCGAGTTTTCGTCACGCCGCAACGTATTTTTCAACAGCTCAACCTCACCATCCATATCATTAAGCTCCGCCTTTGATATAACCTTGACTCCCGGCAAACCTTTTTTAAAATCATCATAGGTTTGCTGGACTAAATCGTTGTTATTAGAAGTCAATACTAGGATTACCTTGAATTTACGGTCAATGGCCATCGCCGTCGTCAGAATCATAGTCCGAGTCTTACCGCTCTGGATGCGTCCATATATAAGACCCGTTGGTACAGCATCCTTGGATGCATTATCATATGCTTTAATAATTTCGTCAGTAATGTCAGAAAAAACTTTAATACCAAGCCCGCGCTCAATATCACTAAGCCCCTTGTCTGAAAATACAGGATCAACTGCTGCCGCTTCTTCGAAATTCGCCATTTGAAATGTCTCTCCGATTAAAAATAATACTTATAATAGTGTACTCTTTTTTTTAAATTAATACAAATTCTATAAATATCGTCCCTGGCCACTTCTAGCCTAGACAGGGTGTTCAAGCCTCGGGAATTACGGCCACAAATGGTATAGCGAAGCAATAAAACTATTGATTATGAAGTATTGCTCATATCAGCTCAACCGCAATTACGTATTAAATAGCTGGAAGACCACAGTACATTATGTTAGATTGCTTAAATTGCTAAATGCTACGCGTAGTATTTACCGACTTTTGATGGTTATAATAGTGATATGCGCATCCTAATCGCCACCCACAACCAATCAGTTTTTAAGCCTATAAAATGCAATATCCACATCTGACCGAACATGACACCATAGGGAACATCCCTGAGGTAAAATTTGGTGATCCGCTACCGGATTTACTGATACCAAAGCCGTAATATAATTTGCCATAAACCAAAACGACCCGTGATAGGGTCGTTTTGATTTTTGTGGCAATTTGTTACATTGTTTTTTTGTCGGACATCATTGCTGATGCGCCGAAAACCGACCAAAGTGCGGCTACGCCTACGATTGCGTAGATTGTGCGAGCCATTACCGATCCTGCCTGAAATATTTCGTCAACCAAGTTATAGTCAAAAAATCCGACCAAACCCCAGTTGATGCCACCAATTATAAGTAATACTAATGCTGTGATATTTAACGCTTTCATGTCAATGTCCCTCCATTAGTTTGCACTTCTATTATACTACGATTAGTAGTTGGGGATATAGTACTTAACAAATAGTAGCTGATATCTAGAAAAGCAGTTGGGTTGTAGGTGGTAGGTTATAATAGCTTAATGCAAATCCTAATCGCCACCCACAACCAAGCAAAACTTGTCAGGTATCAAAAGATTCTGGCGGGGGTTGAGGGTATCGAATTAATTTCGCTGGGCGATTTAAATATCAGCGATAAGGTTGAGGAAGATTGCAAAACTAATATCGAAAATGCTGTCAAAAAGGCCGTTTTTTATGGTGATTTGTCGGGGTTGATTACAGTTGGGGTGGACGAGGCGTTGATGACAAACTTTTTGCCGGATGGGCAACAACCTGGTGTTTACGCCAGGCGCTTTTCGGCTAGTCGCAGGGAACTGACAGATCCAGAAGTAATCGAGGTTTGGAAAAAGATTTTTGAATTGTACCCGCAGGACGACAAACAATTTATTTGGGACTTTGCCGTCGCGTATTACAACCCAGTAACCAAACAGCAGGGCACAGCATCGGTCCAACAAATTTCGTATGCCACCAAACATTTCTCGGACGTTTTAAACCCTGGCTATCCTATGTCATCGTTCATGTCACCGGACCAGGACGGCAAGCCATATTCTGAACTGACAGAGGCGGATTATTACCGCGCAGACAATAAAAACTTTGCTAGTTTTGTAAAAGTCTTTGATAAATGGATATGTGACCAAAGTAGTATAAAATAGTTACATGTCTAACGATTCCAAAGATGTGGCCGAAGTTAGCGACCAGCAGGTCTCTAATAAAGTCGCCCTAACAATATCTCGAATCAAAAAGTTTATTAAATTTGCGACCAGGTTTAGCAAGCAGCACAAGCTGGCCCTAGCGATTACCGCTGCAATTATCATCGCCCTGACGGCAGTTTTTAACGCTATGCCAACCGTAGGCGTTGGTAATTTAAAAATGGCCAATCTTAACACAACGGTCAGGTTAGAGGCCGAGCAAACCGCCAAGCTGAAATACGACGATGTCGCGGTATCGATTATTAATTTTATTAACGCCCCGTGTCCTGAGGGCCAAAAATGCTTTGGCGAAACGGGCGTATTCGCCGAGTACCGCGTATCCGTAAACGGCAAAGAATACAAAGCCAACAGCATGGACGACAAAACCATCGGCGGGTACACCTTACACACAGTATCCAGCGACTACAAAACCTACGCCGAAGTCGAGTTGACTAAACTTAAATAATAAGTTTTCTTAAAATTAGTTGAGAAATTATCAGATGTTGCTACAATAGTAGTATTGTATAAGTTGGGCGGGGAATAATATGAGCGACGAAATCAATAAAATAGCAATTTTTCAAAGAAAAGAAATTCGCAAAATACTACATGGTGGCGAGTGGTGGTTTGTGATAAATGATGTTATAGCCGCGTTAACGGATTCTCCAAATCCGTCCGGCTATCTTCGGGATATGAGACGACGCGATGAAGAAGTTGCAAGGCTTTTTGAGCCTGTGGAAAAAGGGGGTGGGCAAATTGACACCCCCCTTTTGCTTCCATTTGATACTCCAGGCGGTAAACAAAAACTACTGTCATGGAACACCGAGGGTATCTTCCGGCTGATTCAATCTATCCCCAGCAAGAAAGCCGAGCCGTTCAAGCGCTGGCTAGCAAGGGTAGGTTATGAGCGTGTACAAGAAATTGAAAACCCTGAATTAGCCCAAAAGCGCATGAGGGCTATCTATCGCGCCAAAGGCTATGACGACGCATGGATCGAGCGTCGAGCACGTGGCATTGTAACTCGAAATGAGTTGACGGACGAATGGGACAAGCGCGATATCGAGAACAAGCAAAACTACGCGATTTTAACCGCCGAAATATCCAAAGCGACCTTTGGGATAACACCAAGTGAATAAAAAAAGGTGAAAGGTATAAAACGCCAAAACCTTCGTGATCATATGGACAAACTAGAGTTATTATTTACCGAATTGGGCGAGGCATCGACAATTGCCATTGCGCGTGTTGACGATAGTATCGGCATGATTGCAAATAAGGACGCCGCAAAGCGCGGTGGATCTGTCGCTGGCACAGCGCGAAAACAACTTGAAAATGAAACCGGCAAAAAAGTCGTCAACAAAGAAAACCATTTGCCCAAATCGGATATACAAGAATTAAATGAAAATTAACGTCACGGTCAAGCCAAACAGCAAAAAAGGGCCGCTAGTCGAGCCACGAGCCGACGGGTCGCTGATCGTTTATATCCGCAAAATAGCCGCCGAAGGGCAGGCAAATGATGCGCTAATCAAGCTGTTGGCCAAACATTACAAAACAGCCAAATCCAATATCACAATCATCCGTGGCATTACTAGCCGCCACAAAGTTCTTTTTGTAGATGGTAGGTAGTAGGTGGTAGATAGGATTGGGAAATGGTAAATAGTAAACAAAATTACTTTTTGCCATCAGATATTTGACATAAAAACATAAGCGCGATAATCTATTAATATTAACAATTCTCAAAACCCAAAGAGGAAAAAGCATGAATAAATTTTTTAAAATAATAACAAAGAAAAACGGCAGCGACCTAAAAAGGGAATTGACATTTGCTCACCTGATTATCGTCATGTTGTCGATTGTATCAATTATTTTGCTAGCCTTGGGCGCAACTTTAACGATCAACTTTGATCGAAAACTTTCAGTAATCGCCGGAGTATTATTGGGCATTCTAGCACTAGTTTCCTCGTGCATGTCGTATATCTATTCAAAAACAAAATAATTAGTTGACTGAGACTAATTCGATGTCAAACACCATGTCTGAATTTGGTGGAATATTTGCTGCAGCTCGACGTGACCCATATGCCATTGCGGATGGTATCAACAGACGGCGCTTGCCGCCAACTTTCATACCTGGGACGCCCTGAGTCCAGCCGCTGATAACTTGATTTAACCCAAAAGTTGCAGGCTGGCCCACGTCATGCGAGCTTTGAAAAATTGTGCCATTGTCGGCCAACGCACCGGTGTAGTGCGCGGTTATCGTCGCGCCCGCCTGAACCTCTTCGCCCGTACCCACAGTTAAGTCAATAATTTTAAGTTCACGAATCGGACCGGATGGTTCGAATGCGAATAATTTTGTGCCTTCTAATTTTGGATTACTCATAAATCCATTATGACACATGCTACGTCTTGCAAAAAACAACCACAACCATCATAATATCGACAGATTAGCGTAAGAAGTAGGGGGCAATATCAAACCAGTTGCGTTAACACGTTTTTGGCATCGCCGAATCTGCGAAGCAGCTTTTTT
>JBAQEV010000003.1:0-9102 GCA_049286925.1 Saccharimonadales bacterium (SeqCode) | reverse complement strand
ATCTGCTTATGTACATATTGACATAAAGCATAAGCTATGCTATTATATAAAGCATACACATATCATGTGTGAGTTAAGTAGAGGGTTTTCGCATTAATTCGCTTACAGCGAAGGTGTGAAGACTTTTTTAATTCGCTAGATAGCGAAAAGAGGAGAAATAATCATGGCAGGAACAAAACTAGGCGGACAAAAAGCAGCCGCTAAAAACTTAGCAAAAGATCCTTTCTTTTACGCAAAGATTGGTGCTAAAGGTGGTAAAAACGGAAACACTGGTGGTTTCGCCGCTAACCCAGCGTTAGCTCGAATCGCCGGCGCAAAAGGTGGCCGAATTAGCCGCCGCCGCAAAACTGTTGTATCAACAGAAGCTTAATTTAAATTAGGCAAAACAAAAAATGCGCTCATAATGAGCGCATTTTTTTGTCATTTTTTGCTGTAACGGCGCAGGGCACGGGTCCGCGCATCATTGACTGTCCATTTGTGGCTGCATGACGGACACTTATAGGCTGATTTTTCCACTTGCAATCCGGTGGCACTGCAGTTTGGACAAGTACTGCGGGCGTGCATCCAGTCGCGATAACTATCCAGGTTTAGTTGAACTATTTCGTCGGATATAGAAAAACCATACTTTTTGGCAATCTTTATTGCTAGCTCCCATGCTTGTCGTTCCATAGATACTAACTCGATGTCTTTTGAGTAGTTTGTGTGGCCCAACAGGGCATGCGATAGCTCGTGAAAAAGAAAAGCGTATTGATCGTCGGAAGAATTATCGTAATATATGGTATTGGTCGGCGAAAACCAATGAAAATCGTCACCTAATTCAAATGTGAACTGGGGATAATCACTTTTTAGGCTGTTTAGTATCGAGATTGTCGATGGCATAGTAGTAACATCCATAAATAACGGCCAATTCTGGGTATTTTGCTTGAACTATTTTAGGGCAGGGTATGTGGCGAGGTAGTTTTTCCTTCAACAAGCCCTCAAGCTGTTTACCATATCTGTCAAAATATGTGCCGATACTGCCGCCAATGATGATAATATCTGGCTGTAGAACTGGAATGATTGCTAGGAAGCCTCGACTAATGCGATCAGCAATTTGATACCATGCGCGCCTGCTGGTGATATCACGGGCGTATTTGCCATAGATTTTATAAATAGCTTGGCCAGATGCAAAACTTTCCCATCGTTGTACGACGCCGTCATACTCAACTAGGGCATGTCCGCCTTCGCTGTTGTGTAGGGCGGGGTCGATATGTCCATAAGTTATGATGCCGGTGCCGATGCCTGTGCTAATGGTTACATATAATGATTGATCGGGGATGTTTTTTAAGAATCTGGTTTCGCCGAGTCCTGCAAGCTTGGCGTCGTTTTCAATAAAAATTGGTGCGTCGCCAAGGACTCCGACTAACTCTGCAGCAATATTAAAGTTTGTCCATGGTAAATTGCCACACCAGATGACAACGCCATTTTTTATAACACCAGGTATAGCAACAACAACGGCGTCAACGGTTTGTCCGGCGTAATTTTCAGCCAAAATAGCCTTCAAGGCTTTAATATATTCATTTTCGTTGTGAGGAGTAGGAAACTTTATTTGTTCTCCAAGAATGCCTCTTTTGTTAAAGCTTGCAACTAATGTTTTTGTTCCGCCTGTGTCAACTGCTATTATCATAGTTTTAGTTTAACATATTATTTTTGCTATCAATCTTGGAAAAATTAATCAAATATATCGGTTAATTGATTTTTTTGCCAAAATCATTCATAATAAGCGTATATCATAAACAGAGGTGTGTATGAGCAAGAAATTATCGATGCAAAGAGGTTCGGCCGTAACGTTTATTTTAACTGGTGTAGTATTGGCGGTACTGTTGGTCGGCGCAGTATTTGTTGTGGTTCGCCATGGCGAGCAAGTGCGCAAGGATCAAGCAATCGCCGAGGCCGAAAAACAACTGGCAGACGATCAAGGTAGCTCTGAGTCTTCAACCCCAACAGATGACGAAAAGGTTATAGCTGGTAAATCGGAGTCTGAATCGGAATCATCTGATGGTATAAGTCCTGCCGACCTGCCTGCTACGGGCTCGAGCCTTATTATTGGTGAAGCGATTAGCGTTTTTGTTTTAACCACGTCCTTTGTTAGTTTTTTGAATTCACGTCGCCGCCTCGTTCGCTATCTTTGACTTGTAGCCCTATATGGGGTACAATAAGTGACAGTCTTGGGATAAACACTTCTTTTGTGTTTGTCTCAGAAATATTAAATTTAATAGAGAGGTCTAAAAAGACTTATGGCAAACAAAGCCACAACAATGGATGAATTGCTCGCCAGTCAAGGTGACAGCGTCAAGCAATTAACACAAGGCGAATCGGTCGTCGGAAAAATTTTATCAATTCGTAAACACGAGCTACTCGTAGATTTAGGCGCTCAAGGTGTCGGATTGGTCCCACGTCGAGAAGTCGGTTTTTATCGAAGCCTAAATTTGGGCGATGAAGTTACAGTAAGCGTAGTTGAGACCGAACTTGAAAGCGGTTATTCTTTGCTATCACTCCGCAAAGCCGTCAAGGATAGGGGTTGGGACGAGGCATTGGCAATTATGGAAGCAGGACAAGTTATTGAGGTATCGCCATACGACGCAAATCGCGGTGGTTTGTTGGTTGAATACGATGGCGTAAGAGGATTCTTGCCAGTTTCACAGCTATCAGCTGAACACTACCCTAGGGTTGGTGGCAGCGACAAGGACGAAATTTTGCAACGTCTAAATAGCCTAATCGGCAAAAAGATGACCGTCAGAATTTTGGACTGTGATCGCAAAGCTAATAAATTAATCTTTAGCGAGAAAGAAGCCATCAAGGATGGTCTAGCTGCCAGGTTTGAAAAACTAGCAGTTGGCGATGTCGTTAAGGGTGTTGTTACCGGAGTTGTTGACTTTGGTGTATTTGTAAACGTTGACGGCATTGAAGGCTTGGTCCACATCAGCGAAATCAGCTGGGAACGAGTCAACAATCCAAACGATTACGTAAAAGTTGGCGAAACAATTGATGCAAAAATCATTGCTATCGACAAAGATCGCCTCAGCCTAAGCATTAAACAACTTAGCGAAGATCCTTGGATGACCGAAGTTGATCAATTCAAGTCAGGCGAAAAAGTCGAAGGAACTATTACCAGGATCACTCCATTTGGTGCCTTTGTTCAAATCAGTCCAGCTGTCGAAGCTTTGGTCCACGTTAGTGAACTAGGCGGCGGTGATGATGCTGACCCAGAAAAAGTCTTTACATTGAACGAACGCAAAGAATTTGTCGTTTTGGATGTTGAAAAGGAAAGCCGAAAAATTTCTTTGAGCCTAGTGGGCAAGACCAAGAAAAAAGAAGTAAAGAAATAATCGCCTATAGGGCAGAAGGAGCTTACTAAAATGGCAGAGAAAGTCATCGCTATTGCTGACTCGATTACCGTAGGTGAACTTGCCGAGAAGCTCAATTTGCCCGTGACTAATTTAATTGGTGAGCTGTTTAAGAACGGTATTGCCGCTACAATTAATCAGCGGATTGATTTTGAGACAGCTACAATTATCGTTGAAGAGCTGGGAATCACTGATGTTACTCTAGAGCGTAAAACTCAGGTTGGATTAAGTAGCCGCCCTGTTCATGAACTGTCGGCCAAGGCGGTCTCTCGACCTCCGATTGTTGCGGTTATGGGACACGTTGATCATGGAAAAACCAGTCTTTTAGATGCGATTCTAAAGACTAAGGTTGTTGACAAAGAAGCTGGTGGAATCACTCAGCATATTAGTGCTTATCAAACGATTCGTAACGGTCGCTCAATTACACTACTGGATACGCCAGGGCATGAAGCATTTGCGGCATTGCGCCAGCACGGTGCGGCGCTTACGGACGTGGTTGTAATTGTTGTTGCAGCTGATGATGGCGTAAAACCTCAAACGATTGAAGCGATTAAATTTGCTCAGACGGCTAATGCCAAAATTGTCGTCGCGATTAACAAAATCGATAAAGAGGCAGCTGACCCAGCGCGCGTTAAAGCCCAACTGGCCACCGAACACAATCTAAACCCAGAAGAATGGGGTGGCGAAACTGTGATGGTTGAAGTAAGCGCCAAGACTGGTCAAAATATTGATAAGTTACTTGATTTGGTTTTGTTGGTTGCTGATCTTGAAGATTTGAAGGCTGATATTGATGTGCCCAGTGAAGGTTTGGTGATTGAATCACACATGGAAGTCGGACGTGGTCCTGTTGTGGGACTTTTGGTTGAACACGGTATGTTAAGACCGGGCCATTTTATGGTTGCCGGTACGACATATGGCAAGGTTCGCACGCTGTTGGATTTTGCCAGCAAAACGCTAAAAGAAGCTGGTCCAGCAACACCTGTAATTGTGACTGGTTTTAAAGAATTGCCACAATTTGGCGATAATTTTTATATTGTTAAGAGTGAAAAAGAAGCCAGGCAAAAAGCAGCAGTTGCAAAAATCGAAGCCGAAAAGAATGCAGCCAGCACAAACATTACTGGTGCTGATCTTCTTAAGATGATGGATCAACAGTCTGATACGCGTGACTTTAATGTTATCGTAAAGGCCGATGTTCAGGGTTCGTTAACATCTGTAGTCAACAGTCTTAAATTAATTGATACCATGGGCGAAGTTGCTTTGCATGTTGTCGCTAGCGGTGTTGGTAACATTAATGAAAACGATGTTCGAATGGCTATGGATCAAAAAACAATTATTTACGGTTTTAATGTTGATATATCTACTGCCGTCAAACAGTTGGCAGTCAGGGATAAGGTTCAGGTCAGAATATTTAGCGTTATATACAAATTACTTGATGATGCGCGGACTTCTATGGAGGAATTATTAGCTCCTGAGGTTGTCGAGACTGAAATCGGCAAGCTGACAATTAAAGGTATATTCAGGACATCTAATGACGAAGTGATTGTTGGCGGCGAAGTGACCAGCGGTAAGGTTGTTGCAGGCGCTTTGGCTAGGGTAATGCGCAAAAAAGAGCAACTAGCCGAAGTCAAGATTACTAAGGTCCAAAGGCAGCAACAAGAGGCCAAGGAAGTGTTTGAAGGTGAAATGTGTGGGCTGAATTTGAGGACTACCAAGAAGTTATTACTCGAAGAAGGTGACAAAATAGAACTCTTTAGTCGCGAAACAGTCAAGCGCGTGTTAAAATAGTTTATACAGATAAAATAACTATGGAGGCTCCATATGTTCCAACTAGATGATAAATTTTTAGAGGAAATAGGCCTCAACGCTTTGCCAGAAGAGCAAAAAAAACCTTTCTTGCAGCACATATATGATGAACTAGAACTTCGGGTGGGGACTAAGTTGTCCGAGGGTATGACCGACGAGCAACTAGAAGAGTTTGAATCGATTATTGATCGAAAAGACACTGTTGTTGTCGAGTGGTTGGAAAAATATGTACCCGATTACATTAACGACGAAACATTTAAACAATTGCTTGAGGCTACGGGTTTGACGTCAGATGACATTAATGCCAAGGCCGAGTATGCGGCGACAAAATGGCTTGAGATAAATCGGCCAAATTATCGGGACGTTGTATCGCAAGTATTGGACGAGATTAAAAAAGAAGTTTCTGCTAATCGTGAAGTTATTTTAGGCACTGCTAACGCTTAGGCGGTGTAACCGTTCAAAAAGTCTTTACCTGACATTTTTCGCCCACTTGGGGCAATTAGCTCGTCTATCGATAAAAACTTTCGGTCCTGGCATTCAATATCGAGGGCCGATTCTTTGGCGTTAGAAACGTGTGACTTTAATACAATTACCAGGTGGCCTGATAACTCTAACTTAGCTTTTGGATAGCCCGTATAGGCTCTGACGAGGCTCTCGGCTTGCTTGGCGGTGATGTTGCCTGGGTTTAGATGACCATCTTCTTTTTTGATTAGCGTGCAGTACGTAGCCTGGTTGTTATCTTGGTCTTGTGGCTGCAGTGAACCGTCGATGATGTCAGGCAGAATGTCAATTAACAAAGACGTGCCGACTTGCGACAGTGTCTGGTATAATTCTGGGCGCGTTTCTTTACCAGAAAGGCCATGTGTTACTTGAGCGTAAATTGGACCTGAATCCATGCCAGCGGCCAGCTGCATAATCGTTACGCCTGTTTGTTTGTCGCTGTTTTTTATGGCTGACTCAATTGGAGAAGCGCCACGGTATCTTGGCAGCAATGACGGATGAACATTGATAATACCAGGATTAAATAAATCGATTGTTGAGCTGGGAATTATCTTGCCAAAACTCGACAAAACTCCGGTTGCGTCGCGACCAAGTTTTTCGATGTCGGGGTTTATGTCGGCTACTTTTGTTGGTTGCCAGACAGCGATGTTGTTATCAATCGCATATTTTTTAACGCTTGAAATTGTTATTTTTTGGCCACGGCCTTTTTTGCTGTCGGGTTTGGTAACTACGGCAACTACATTAAAGCCGTGCTCAACTAGACCGTTTAGGGCGACGAGGCTAAAATCTTCAGTCCCAAAGAATACTATTTTTTTCAATGAATTTTTCATAATCAAGCGGTTGAAGTTCGCCTTTCTCGTCTAGTTTAAAGAATGCGTCTTTTACGTCGCGGATATGATCAATAAATACGATTCCGTTGGTGTGGTCAATCTCGTGTTGAATCACTCGAGCCAAAAAGCCATCGACCTTAAATCGCACTTCAGTGCCATCGATATCCATTGCTTTGACGCGTACTTTTTCATAACGTGGAACTTGTCCGTAAACGTTAGACACACTAAGACATCCCTCGTAATCCGAAGAGACATTTCCTTCGTATTTTACGATTTGAGGGTTTATTAAGGCTGTAAAATCTTTGGACTCTTTGTTGTCGAGGTCGCTTCTGACAATAATCACTCGTTTTGGGTCGCCAATTTGGACAGCCGATAGGGCCGCGCTTATTTCGTGCGGTCGTGAATTTTCCCAATCCAAAGCCACATCAGTCATATCTTTGACTAATTGCAATATCTCGGGCGTAATTTCGTATATCTTTTCAGATTTCTGCCTAAGCCTGGGGTCGGGAAGAGTTATGATTTTTTTAATTGCCACAGCCACTATTATATCAGGGGTTCTTATAAGAGACTAGTGGGGTCTATGTCGTATTGCCAGTAGTTTTGAGGGACTAGTTTTATAGCCTGGATCAAAGTTTCGCGTTTTTTGCTTTTTAAGACTAATTGCCAGCGCCAGCTATCGTTAAAATGTTCATAAAAAGATGGGGTAGGGCCAGATATTTTTATATCTGGGAATGCCTGGCGAAGTTTGGCCGCCAAGTCGCGAGAATTTTTTATGGCGGCTGCCTCTGTTTTATAAGCGCATGTCAGCTTGAGCAGATATGAGTATGGTGGAAACGATCCAGCTCTCCTTTTTTCTAGGATATATTTATAAAAAGATTCGTAATCTTGATTTAGTCCGCTCAGTATAATTTGATGATTTGGCTGATAGGTCTGAATAATGACATTGGTTTGATTCTTGTCCCGCCCAACGCGTCCGACTACTTGGGCCAACAGCTGAAATGTGCGCTCTTCGGCGGTGTAGTCTGGTAAAACTAGGCCGGTATCAGCTTGGACAACGCCAACTGTTCTTAGATTGGGTAAATCTAGGCCTTTGGCTACAGTTTGGGTACCGATAATTATATCGATGTTGCCGTTGTAGATATCATCGTATCGTTTATCCATTGAATCTTGGGAGTTGTTGTCATTGTCGAACCTGGCGATATTGGCATTTGGAAACATTCTTTTAAGCTCGGACTCGACTAGTTTTACACCAATGCCTTTGTGGATGATATCAGTGCTTTGGCAGATTGGGCAGTTGGTTGGGGCCTTGGTCGAATGGCCGCAGATATGACAGAGCAATAAGTGTTTGTCGGTATGAAGAGTGAGGGGCAGCTGGCATTTTGGACAAACTGCCGTCCAGCCACATTTTTCGCAAAGTGTAACACCTGTGCTGCCGCGGCGATTATGAAAGATTAGAGATTGTTTTTTATCGGCCAGAGTATTCTTTATTTGTTCAATCAGAAAATCAGACAAAAAACGATGTTGACTAAAGTTTTTGCGGCTTGTCATGTCGATTAGTTTAATATTTGGCTGAACGCTGTTATTTCGGGCGGGCTTACTCAGTCTTAGTAGTGGCTTTTCTGATTTTTCAGCTAGGTATTTGTCAATTACGCTAGGGGTAGCACTGCCCAGAATAACTTGGGCATTGTGAAGACGGCCCAATATTGATGCGGCTCTTAATGCAGAGTATTTTGGTGATTGTTCTTGCTTGTAGCTTGGCTCGTGCGCCTCGTCGATGGCGATTACGCCGATGTTTTTTAATGGTAAAAACAAAGCTGATCTTGGACCAATAACAACTCGGGGCGTGGTGCTGCTTAGAGCTTCAAGCCATACTTTGTGCCGCGCAGACTCGGACATTTTTGAGTGGGTTACCAGCAGATTATCGAAGTGATTTGAAAATTCAGAAATAAGTTGGGGAGTCAAAGCGATTTCGGGAACTAATATGATGGCCGATTTGTCGTCATTTACGGCATCTTTGGCAGTTTTAATATATATCTCGGTCTTGCCCGATCCAGTGACTCCATGCAATAGGAAAGTGCCTGGTCCTGAACCCTCTAGTGATTTTATTACGGTGTTCTGCTCGTCATTGAACAAAATATTTGTTCGGTCTCTTTTAGTTATTTTTTGAGGTTCTTTTACTGATAGGCGTCTTTTTTTATCTATTCCTCTAGGCAAAATCGTCTGAATAACGTTTGCCAGCGGTGAAGCATAATAACTTGATAACCATGAGGCGAGTGATACTAATTGAGGAGGCAGTACGACATCAGTAATTATCGTCGTAACGTCTTTTGTCTTGTAGGTGGGCTTTGAGACTTTCTGGATAACGACTCCGACAGTGCTTTTTTTGCCAATCTCTATTATGACAATCTGGCCAATGGACAGCGTCTGATTACAAGAATACGTAAAAGTCGAAGCATCAGCTCGGATTATTTTATTCGGCGCAACCTCGTAATAGTGCATATCTATGATTATACTGCTAAAATAAGCATATGTATTTTGAGAATCGCGAACAAGCCGGGCAATTGCTGGCGGCCGAACTGTTA
>JBAQEV010000002.1:0-17405 GCA_049286925.1 Saccharimonadales bacterium (SeqCode) | reverse complement strand
TTGCAAGTCGATAGTACACGTCACGTACAAATTTTAATTGCAACATTTATTGCAAAAGCTAAGAGCGCAGTAGTTGGATTTGCTTCGGCATTCCAAATGCCAGCACTAGCAACAGCTCGAGTTTAATCTTGGGCCATCCGTCCGCCAGGCGACATAGAGCGGGCTGGGTGTTATAAAAATGTCACTTACTTATGTAGCGGGCAGCAACGCTAAACTAGGAAATCTTATTGCGTAACTGTCAGAGTTTTTTTGTTTGTCCTCTATACTCTGAGGGTTATAAAATTTAAAGACAAAATATACTTGTAGCATAAACAACCGTTACCCTTCGGACCGGGGTGCGATTCCCCGCAGCTCCACCAAATTGTTGTTAAGTTAAATATACCCGCTTTTGGCGGGTATATTTAGTAATAAAAAAACAACCGCCTGCGAGGAACGGTTGTTTTCGTGGAGTTTTTCTATAGTTGTTTGTTTTTGGCCCCTGTATAATTTATTTATTCAGAGACTACCCCTATAATAGAACGTCAAAACGCTTGTGTCAATAATATTTAATAAAATAGTCTAGTAAAAAATACTACGTGTGGATAAGTCATTTTTTGATAATATCAACAAAGTCTCGCTGTGCTTTTGCAGACGAGGGCGGTACAGGCCTCTATTGTCGGTTTGTATTAATCTGGTAAAAATCAGTTAATTTGTGTTCGGGACTAATAGGACGACACACAGCAAGTGTATTTCAAAAAACCACAAATGGCACAATGTTTGCCATTTGTGAATTGATCAAAATATACCAGCAGTTAAGGCATTCCAAATATTGACCACGATTGTTATCACTATCGTGATTCAAGGATCGGCAATCGTACTTCACTATATATAAATAATATATCATTCGACTGACTGGCTAATGGAAACAAAATGAATAAGAATAATATTACAAAAATAAGTAAGTTGTTCGAAAAACGGCAAAATATATTCATTGGAAGGTCTTACATGAATGAACAAAAAAACTAGCGCCGCAGGCAGTACATGTGGCACTATTTTAGCAGAGAAGGATGATAGTTGTGAAAATTAACATGAAAAGGAATCAAACTAAATGTCAAAAACACAATGTTGTAAAAACATATAATATATAAATACCAATCTGTAAAATACTGACTGCTGCGAACGAATGTTATTATAACAACGTATTATTGAGTAAAATTATTGACCGGACGAGTTTAATGTGTTAGTGTTTATGTAGGCTTTATACAAAAATAAAAAAAGCATCAAAAAACACTTTAACAATTAAATACGAAAGTACTGGCCATAAGTTTGACGGTAATTCGGTGGCGACATCTAGCTTACTAATAGCTGGCGTCACCAATGCTCCGCCAAACGGTGTCGAGCGCATGTACTAATAGTACAAGAAGGTAAAGAATGATCATGTCTCTCTGACGTGTTAGCTTAATCTACTTGGAAGTAGTGCATAAGGGCCCCGAGTTTTCTCGGAGCGGTCAGTACAACAGCCTGGCGACAGGTTATCCGGGTTCACACGCTCAATATTTAATTTTTGGTAGCGTATGCTGCAATTCGGATTATCAGCTTGTCGTCCAGGCTTGTTTCAACTCTTAAAATTAAGTGGTATAGTAACGTAGTAATGTTTAAAATAATTATTCTAACTACTATCTTAGCAAGCCTCTGCTTGTTAGGTATATTACTCAATATTACTACACCTGCAACGATAGGTCCTTTTGGGATTTTAGCTATTTTTGTATTTGCCTATATGTTATCACTTGGAGTGGTAACTTTTTTTATTTTTTATTTTAGCAAGCTGTTGAATAAATTATCTTTGGTATTTATTGCCCGAAAACCACTAGGGGAGTTGTCGTTTAGGCATTCGTATTATTATTCAACTATTTTTGCGGCCGTGCCTATATTATTTGTTGGATTGCAATCCGTTGGCGCAGTGGGTGTTTATGGGGTGATCTTAATACTAATCTTCACAGCCATAGGCTGTCTTTATATCTCAAAGAGAATTGAGTAAATTGTTTGCATAAGCGAGTTGCTGGCGTGTTATAATTACAGATATGAAACCAGAAAATATACAACCGAGAGTTAATCAAGAGCAGTCGCCTGTATATTTTGGTGGTGTTGAGGGCCATAGGCCGATAACTAATTTACCCGAGACTATTGAAAATAATGAGCAAAACAGTCCCGAGTCGCAGCCAAAGTCAGAAGTAAGCATTGATTTCTCAAGTGCTGATATAACTACTTCTTTGCCCGTTCCAATCACAGATAGCGGTGTTAAGGATGTAAATGATACAACGACTAGCACCAGCTTGCTTGTCGCTAATGATAAAGATGTGATTGAAAATGAGTGGGTTAGGGCAGCAAAAAAAATTGTCTCCGAGACTCGTGATGATCCATACAAACAAGAGGAAGAGGTAGGTAAGTTGCAAGTTGACTATATGATTAAACGCTATGGAGAGGAGATTAAGCGTAGTTGATAAACTTCGGTGCGCTTAATAAATAGTGGGTAAAATATGACTAGTTTTTTAATTACAATAGCACTTGCCATATCCGTTGGTGTGGTTGTATCTGTTTTTATTTTTTTGCAGTATCGCAAAACTCTTAGGGAGGCAAAAAATTATGAACGTGGTCTAAAGATGATACCTATGTACATTCACATACCACCTTCTAGTGATGACCTTGAATCTAATGGCAGGGACGAGAGAGATATTACCGAGGAAGTCTTGTCGCAAGCGCAAGTTATGTACAATATAATTGCTAGTACTGCCGTCAAAGGCTTTAAGAGCAGAGTATTTGGGCAAAGACATCTGTCTTTTGAGATTGTTGCGCATGAAGGGCTCGTTTATTATTATGCAATTGTCCCTACGGTATTGGTTGATACTGTGCGTCAGGCGGTTGCGGCAGCATACCCCTCGGCTAGGCTAGAAGAAGTCGAAGAGCGTAATATATTTAGCCAAGTTGGAAAAATTAGCGGAACTATTGGCGGTGAGTTTACGTTAAAGAAAAGCTATGTCTATCCGATAGCTACTTATCAAGAGTCTAAACGCGACGCGGCTAGGGCGCTTTTGAACGCATTGTCGGCCGCAAGTCGAGACGACGGTGCGGCGGTTCAGGTACTTTTTAGACCAGCTGCTGAGGGATGGGTTAAAAACTCAATTTTTACCGCTAATAAAATAAAAAAAGACAAGGGGTCTAAAAACAGTGGCGGCTTGGGTGTCGTTAGTGCCAAAAATGTCATGGAGGCTTTATGGAAACCGCTTGAGGCAAAAGAAGTAAAGTCAGAAGACAAGCAACTATCGTCGCTAGAACAAGGTCTGATTGAATCAATTGAAGAAAAAACACGCCATCCGGGGTATGAAGTGTTGATACGGGTTGTAGTGTCTTCAAATACCGCCGCAAAGTCACAGGCGCTACTGAAAAATATTATTGCGGCTTTTTCTTTGTTTGATTCAACTACTAATAACGGCTTTAAGTTTAGTATGGCAAAAGACATAGAAGAGTTGGTCACTTCTTATATATTTAGATTTTTCCCGCAGTCTGTTAGTCAAAACGTCTTGAATAGTGTGGAATTGGCGACGATATTTCATTTGCCTGATCAAAATAGTATTCCAAGTTCTCAGGTACAGAGGCAGCTTGCGAAACAAGTTGACGGACCAGTGCAAGTGATGGACGAGGGCTTTTTGCTGGGCTATAACGAATTCCGTGGTACGAAAAAGGAAATACGCCTTAGCGCTAATGATAGGCGTCGCCACGTATATATGATTGGTCAGACCGGAACAGGAAAATCTGGCTTGTTGGAAAACTTAGCTTTTCAGGACATGATGGATGGTCGTGGCTTTGCATTTATAGACCCACACGGCGATTCCGCAGAAAAGCTTTTGGGTATGGTACCAAAAGATAGGGTGGATGATGTTATATATTTTAGTCCAGGCGACATGGAAAACCCGATAGGATTGAACTTATTTGAGTTTGAAAACCAGGACCAAAGAGACTTTTTGATACAGGAAGCTATAGCGATGCTTTATAGGCTGTATGATCCGGGGCATACTGGAATTATCGGTCCGCGATATGAGCACTGGTTCCGTAACGCAGCCCTTACTATAATGAGTGATCCAGCAGGATCGACATTTATTGATATTCCTCAGGTCTTTAATGACCAGGCATTTACGGATGAAAAACTAAAACATGTTACCGACAGAACGGTCTTGGATTTTTGGAATAAAGAAATGGCCCAGACTAGTGATGCTAATAAGTCCGAGGTTTTGGGTTGGTTTGTAAGTAAGTTTGGCGCGTTTTTATCAAATGAAATGATGCGTAATGTCCTGGGTCAGACAAAGAGCGGCTTTAGCTTGCGCGACATTATGGATAATAAAAAAATATTGTTAGTGAATTTATCAAAGGGCCGCACCGGCGAACTAAACTCGCAGCTGCTGGGAATGATATTCGTCATGAAGTTTCAGGCTGCGGCTATGGGCAGGGCAAATACGCCAGAGAATGAACGAGTTGACTTTTCGTTGTATGTTGATGAGTTTCAAAACTTCGCTACGGATAGTTTTCAAACAATACTATCCGAGGCAAGAAAATATCGCCTTAGTCTAATATTAGCGAATCAGTTTATGACTCAGCTGACTGACAATATAAGAGAGGCAATAATTGGAAACATTGGTACTGTTATAAGTGGCCGTATTGGAGTAACTGACGCGGAATTATTACAGAAGAAATTTACGCCGACTTTCGAAGCCGAAGATTTGACCAAGTTGCCTAATTTTCAGACGGTTGCATCAGTTATGGTTAACGGCGTGCCGTCAACGGCGTTCAGTATGTCATTGGTCCCTCCGATGGGTGAATCAAATTCCCAGTTGAGGGATGCGATAAAGAGATTGTCGGCGGCAAAGTATGGTCGTCCTCGAGCCCAGGTTGAAAAAGAAATTTTTGCGCGACTTGGAGCTGGGGATGCTGCTAAGAAATCTAAAGCAGAAGCCATAAAAAAGGCGCAGCAGGACCAGATTAACCGTGTAATACCGGGCCAGATTAATAATGACGATACCCAAGATTCATCTACTGGTTCGTCGTTTTTGGATCAGTGGTTGGTAAAGCGTCAACAAATTACATCACAGGCACCAGCTAAGGCTCTACAAGAGATTGCGACGGTCCTAGCGGACACAAACACAATTACAGATAAGGTCAATGCTGACGCTTTGCATGTGCGTAACCAAGGTGATAATGATGAGGTCTCGATAAAAATTCGCTAAGATTATTTTTTATCTTTGTTTCCAAGCACGAGAATCCAAAAATAGTCATATATCAAACCGATAATCCAGCCGGCAAAGAATGCCAAAATGATTTCTGATCCTGATATAGAGTAGCCTGTAATTTTTGACATAAAATATAACCCTAGCGTTATTAAGAATGCAAAAAAGGAACCAAGAAAAATTGAGTTAGGCCTGGCTAGAGAACTGGACATGATATCACTTAATTTTTCAATGAAGCCTGTGTGGATTAGTTTGCTAAAATGTCGCTGGGAAGCGGGCAACTGGCTTTGCACCAGCTTCATAGTTTTTCTATAGCTGTCATCAGTCAACTTTTTGTTAATCTGAGCGGAGCGTTCTTTGTTGCTTTGTTTCTTTGAAATGCCTTGACGAGCAGTCTCTGTATTGGACTCGATATCCCTTGGGGACAGATTAACGAGTATATTTGTTTTTTGGCCAGGGTTGGGTGTAGCCTGAACAGGCGTTTGTTGATTTTGTTCTGGCTTTGGGGTGTTTGTGCTATTTTCGTTCATAATGGCCTTTCATTAATAAATCGATCCGGAGTTAGCATCTTTGCGAATCAATCGGATTTCTTTTTCTAGTAGCCTTGTGCGTAGATACATAAATACAGATATGAATAGTATCGAGAATGTAAATATTAGATTGTTTCTCTGGTTGATAATTGGCAAGCTGGACATTATGTTTTCGACTTGCTTTAGGGCGGGGCATTCAACATTTATATTCACGTCGTTTCCGAATATTACAGAGGCTATGCAATCGTGGGATTTTGGCTTGTTTGAGCTGTGGGCGGTAGCCGGAATAGGATCTAGTATTTTTATACTAATAGTTCTTGTTAGTATTGAGTTTGGGGATATTGTTACGTTGCCCCAAGTAATCTGATTAGTTGATTTATCTAATGAACCACCTCCAGCGTCGGTAATTGTTGAATATTCTAAAGCGTCGGCTAGCGGTAATGTGAAGTCATAAACAATTAGTTTTGAACTGATATTCTGTATTGTGATCGTATAACTAATTTGGTCTCCTCCGTGAGCTGTTACGCTGGATGCTTCGACGAAGCCTTGGGATAAGTTTGTCCCCACGGCTGATTTCGAAATATCGACGTTGTATTGGGATGATTCAGTTGGTGATTGGTTGTCTGTTTTGTCTGTTGATGCCGCGGGCTGAAAAGGAATAAATAATTGTAACAACAAGGTAGAAGCTATAAAGAATAATGCTGTTCGACGTTTCTTTTCTTCTTCTTTTATTTTCTTAGAAAAGTGGCTTAAGTGACCAACTAGTGATGGGCTGAATGGTAGATTCGATACGATTTTTTTAAACATCTTTTTGTATTTTCACCTTACCCCTTAGATAACACTTTAGCATAAGAAATATGTTCAATCAATAGCTTGAGCGGACGTGGACTATCTGTTATAATGATGATATTGTAAATATCTAGATAGTCTGGAATAGATAAGGGAGTTTCATAGTGGTTAAACAAAAAACTGACAATACCTATGATGGGTCACAGATTCAAGTTCTTGAGGGTCTTGATCCGGTCCGCAAGCGGCCAGGAATGTATATCGGCAGCACTGGTTATGATGGGCTGCACCATTTAATTAAAGAAATCGCAGATAACTGTGTTGATGAAGCGATTGCTGGATTTGCCACTAAAATTCGTGTCACTATATTGGCCGATGGTGGAGTGAGCGTTGAAGATGATGGACGAGGCATCCCGGTGGACAAACATCCAAAGACGGGTCTAAGCAGCCTTGAGACTGCATTAACTGTTTTGCACGCTGGTGGAAAATTTGGTGGAGGCGGCTACAAGGTGTCATCAGGACTTCATGGTGTAGGATCAAGCGTTGTTAATGCTTTGTCTTCACGTCTGATTGCTGAAGTGGTAAAAGATGGCCAATTGTATCACATGGAATTCGAGAAAGGTATTACGCAAGGTAAGCTTCAAAATCTTGGCAAGACTGATCGCGTTCGTGGTACAACCATTACTTTCTATCCAGACCCAACTATTTTTAAAGAGACTGTTGAATTTGATTTCAAATGGGTTGTTAACTATTTGAGGCACCAGGCATATTTGACCAAGGGCGTATATGTTTATGTTAAGGACGAGCGAACCCAAGAGCGAGAAGCCTTTTATTTTGAGGGCGGTATTCAAAGCTACGTCAGGCACCTAAATGTCGGCAAGGACGTTGCAAGTGACAGTATCTTTTATGTTGAAAAACAAATTGAAGATTCAGTTGTTGAAATAGCGGTTCAATACAATGACACATATATAGAAATCGTTAAGCCATTTGCAAATAACGTCTTGACGATTGACGGCGGTACACATTTGGTTGGTTTTAAGTCAGCGCTTACTCGCGTTATTAATGACTATGCGCGTAAGAGCGGTTTATTGAAGGAAAAAGAAGAAAACCTAACCGGTGACGATATTCGTGAAGGTCTAACGGCGGTTATCTTGGTAAAGTTGCCAGATCCACAATTTGAAGGTCAGACGAAGGGCAAGTTGGGTAATCCAGAGGTCCGTCGTTATGTTGAACAAGTAATGAATGAGTACTTCTCTTATTATTTGGAAGAAAATCCAAATGTTGCCAAGAGAATTGTCGGCAAGGCAATACTTGCGGCTAGAGCTCGCAAAGCGGCAAGAGCTGCGCGCGATAACGTTATCCGTAAAGGCGCCTTGGATGGGATGAGCCTTCCAGGCAAACTAGCCGATTGTTCAAGCAAAAGCCCTGCCGAATCAGAATTATATATAGTAGAGGGTGATTCAGCCGGTGGATCAGCAAAATCTGGTCGTGATAGTCGAATTCAGGCGATCTTACCTCTTCGAGGTAAGGTTCTGAACGTTGAGCGTGCAAGGCTTGATCGTATGTTGAATAACAATGAAATCGTCAGCTTGATTAAGGGTATGGGCGTTGGTATAGGTGACCAATTCGATATATCGGGACTAAGATATCATCGAATAATTATCATGACTGATGCCGATGTTGATGGTAGCCACATTGCAACTCTTCTTTTGACGTTCTTTTTCCGCTACATGCGTGAGGTGGTTGACGGCGGTCATATTTATCTGGCCAAACCACCGTTATTCTTGTTGCGAGCTGGCACAAAGAAGTACTATGCTTATAGCGACGAGGAGAGGGATTCAATTACTGATACTCTAATCGCCGACAGAAAATCAAAGGGTGTTAAAATAGACGAAAAAGATGACCGAACCAAACAGGCTGGAATAACACTATTGCAGCGATACAAAGGTCTGGGTGAAATGGACGCAGAGCAGTTATGGGATACAACAATGAAGCCAGAAAATCGCGTGTTAATTCAGGTACGAGTAGAAGATGCCGAAAAAGCTGATGCGATCTTTACCAAACTTATGGGCGATCAGGTTGACCTAAGAAAAAGCTTTATACAGAGTCGCGCTAAATCACTTAGTCTTGAGGAGTTGGATGTTTAATATATGAATGAAGATAATATGCCAATCGAAGATGGTGAAATTATAATGAACAAAGTGGCAGACGTAACACACTCTCGCGTTGTCGAGGATAGAACTGTCGAAAATGTGATGGAGGACAGTTTCCTTCGTTATTCAATGAGTGTTATTATTGATCGCGCTTTGCCGGACGTTCGTGATGGTTTGAAACCAGTTCACCGCCGAATTTTGTATTCAATGGGCGAACAAGGCCTAAGACCTGGCGGTAAGTTTACGAAGTCGGCTCGTATAGTCGGTGACGTTATGGGTAAGTATCACCCTCACGGTGATTCAGCCATCTATGATTCTATGGTCCGCTTGGCTCAAAACTGGACAATGCGCTATACGCTGGTTAATGGCCAGGGTAACTTCGGCTCGATGGACGGTGATCCTGCGGCTGCGTCTAGATATACCGAAGCACGCTTGGATAGAGCCGGAAACGAACTTTTGGTTGACCTAGAGAAAGACACGGTTGACTTTAGAGACAACTACGATGGATCCGAAAAAGAACCAGTAGTTTTGCCTGCTAAGTTGCCAAACCTATTGCTGAACGGACAAATTGGTATTGCTGTTGGTATGGCTACCAGCATCCCGCCACACAACTTGGTTGAGTTGGTTGATGCGACTGTATATTTGATTGACAACCCAGAAACCGCCACTTTAGATGGCATGATGAAGTATGTAAAAGGTCCAGATTTCCCAACTGGAGCGGTTGTTTATGGTGGTTCGCCAATGAGGCAAGCCTACCAAACTGGTCGTGGAAGTGTTGTAATTCGTGCAGTAGCTAACATCGAAGAAACCAAAAAAGGTCGTAGCCAGATCATAATTACTGAGATGCCTTTCGCTGTAAATAAAGCAACGTTAATTGAAAAAATTGCCGAGCTTGTAAAAGACAAAAAAATAGTTGCTATTAGTGATCTCCGCGACGAAAGTGCTAGGGGATCGGTGCGTGTTGTCGTTGAGTTAAAGAAGGATGCATATCCAAAGAAGGTCCTAAATCAGCTATATAAACTAACTTCTTTGCAAACCAGTTTCCACTACAATATGCTGGCGTTAATTGATGGTATCCAGCCAAGGATTTTGGGATTGCAAGAAATACTGAGCGAGTTTATCAAACATCGCCAAGTTGTTGTCAGGCGTCGAACCGAATTTGAGCTGAGAAAAGCTAAAGAACGGGCTCATATATTAGAGGGTTACAAGATAGCACTTGATCATATAGACGAAGTTATCAAGACTATTCGTGCCAGCCGCACCAGCGAAGATGCTGAGGTTGCATTAATCGAGAAGTTTAATCTGTCAGAGATTCAAGCAAAAGCCATCTTGGCGATGCAACTAAGGCGATTGACTGGCCTGGAACGTGAAGCAATTGAAAACGAGTTAAAAGAATTAGCTGCTTTGATTGCAAAACTCGAGGCTATATTGGCGGATGAACAAGAGATTCTGCGGGTTATTAAAGAAGAGCTGGAAGAGATGAAAGAAAAATTCGGCGACAAACGCCGAAGCAAAATGATTAATCATGAACTTGGCAAGTTTAGCGATGAAGAGCTTATTCCAGAGGAAAGCAGCATTATCTTGTTGACTACCGAAAATTATATTAAGCGCACATTGGCTAGCGAATACCATCGCCAAAATAGAGGCGGTAAAGGCAAGCGCGGCATGACTACTAAAGAAGAGGACATTATAAGTCAGTTAATTCCGGCAAGTTCACATGATTATCTGTTGTTCTTTACGAATAAAGGTCGTATATTCCGACTAAAGGCCTATGAGGTCCCGGCAGCAAGTCTGGCTGGTAAGGGCGTAGCAGCGGTCAACCTATTACAATTACAGCCAGAAGAAAAGATTACTTCTATTATCCGCCATGAAGCAAACTCAAAGGACGAAGGATTCTTGTTTATGGCAACAGCCAAGGGCACCGTCAAGAAAACTCCGTTCAAAGAATACGCAAATATCCGAACTAATGGACTAATTGCTATCAAACTTGACGATGGTGACGAGCTGCGATGGATACAAAAGACAACAGGGGAGAATGATGTAATAATATCTACATCTGCTGGTCAAGCCATTAGATTTAATGAGAAAGATGCGCGACCTATGGGCAGATCTGCTCGTGGTGTTAGGGGCGTAAGATTGCGTCCAAACGACCAAGTTGTCGGTATGGACATTATTGATAACAATAACGGCACATTGCTTGTCATTAGTGAGAATGGTTATGGCAAGGTTACAAAAATCGCAAACTTCCCATCACATAAACGCGGCGGCGTCGGCATAAAAGCAGCCGTTGTGACTTCGAAAACAGGCAAGATAATGGCTGTTCATACCTTGGAGCAGGATGCTAGCGAAGTCCTATTGATATCAAGCGGCGGTCAGGCAATCAGAGTTGGTCTAAAAGATATTCCAGTACTTGGACGTACAACACAGGGTGTTCGTGTTATGCGAATGGGCGATGGCGACAAGGTCGCATCACTTGGATTAGTTCCAAAGCAAGAAGAAATAGTAGAAGAGGATAATAATACAAAAGGGGAATAGAGTATGAGCTCGTTTGTCACATCTCCGTACCTAATAGCAATTCTTATAGCGTGGTGCAGCGCACACATATTTAAGTATCTAGTTAGCGTTATGCGCGATGAAAAACATGGGCTCAAATCTCACTTATTCCGATCAGGCGGCATGCCCAGCTCGCACAGCGCCTCGGCGGTTGCGTTGGTTACATTAATTGGGTTGAAGGATGGTTTTGGGTCGGCAATCTTTGGACTTGGCGCGCTGTTTGCGCTGATAGTTATGTACGATGCTGTAAAGGTCAGACGGTCTTCTGGTGAACAAGGCGAGGCTATACATTCACTGATAAAAGAGCAGCAAAGCAGTGTTAAGCCACCACGTGCCGCCAAGGGCCATACGCCTTTTGAAGTCGTTGTCGGGGCTTCGCTTGGACTCGTCATCGGTATAGTTGTATTTTTGGCAACTAAGTAATTGCTAATTACTCTTGACTATAGTCTATCGGGGAGGTATGATTGATAACATTCTGGCCGTACTTAGAGTGCGCGCAGCAACGTGGAGTTGTGGCAGAAGTAAGAACTTTAACAATTGAGTCGTGCAATTTATCGTCAGTTTATGTTTATATTGAGTTATATAATTGCATCTATTTATAGATGACAATTTTTTATGGAGAGTTTGATCCTGGCTCAGGATGAATGCTGGCGGCGTGCCTAACACATGCAAGTCGAGCGGTAACATGCTTCTCACCTTGGTTCTAAATTTATTTGGAGCTGAAGTGAGAAGTGATGACGAGCGGCGGACGGCTGAGTAACGCGTGGGAACATACCCCAAAGTGAGGGATAACTGCCCGAAAGGGTGGCTAATACCGCATATGGTCTTCGGATTAAAGGATTTATCCGCTTTGGGAATGGCCTGCGTACGATTAGATAGTTGGTGAGGTAAAGGCTTACCAAGTCTACGATCGTTAACTGGTCTGAGAGGATGATCAGTCAGACTGGAACTGAGACACGGTCCAGACTCCTACGGGAGGCAGCAGTGAGGAATCTTCCACAATGGGCGAAAGCCTGATGGAGCAACGCCGCGTGCAGGATGAAGGCCTTCGGGTCGTAAACTGCTTTTAAAAGTGAAGAATATGACGGTAGCTTTTGAATAAGCACCGGCTAACTACGTGCCAGCAGCCGCGGTCATACGTAGGGTGCAAGCATTATCCGGAGTGACTGGGCGTAAAGAGTTGCGTAGGTGGTTTGTTAAGTGAATGGTGAAATCTGGTGGCTCAACCACACAGACTATTATTCAAACTGGCAAACTCGAGAGTAGCAGAGGTAACTGGAATTTCTAGTGTAGGAGTGAAATCCGTAGATATTAGAAGGAACACCAATGGCGTAGGCAGGTTACTGGGCTATTTCTGACACTGAGGCACGAAAGCGTGGGGAGCGAACCGGATTAGATACCCGGGTAGTCCACGCCGTAAACTATGGATACTAGCTGTTGGAGGTATCGACCCCTTCAGTAGCGAAGCTAACGCGTTAAGTATCCCGCCTGTGGAGTACGGTCGCAAGACTAAAACATAAAGGAATTGACGGGGACCCGCACAAGCGGTGGAGCGTGTTCTTTAATTCGACGCTAAACGTTGAACCTTACCAGGGTTTGACATCCTTGGAATTTCTATGAAAGTAGAAAGTGCTTTATTGAGCCAAGTGACAGGTGATGCATGGCCGTCGTCAGCTCGTGTCGTGAGATGTTTGGTTAAGTCCATCAACGAGCGCAACCCTTGTGAATAGTTGTATTTTTCTATTCAGACTGCCCCGGTAACGGGGAGGAAGGAGGGGATGATGTCAGGTCAGTATTTCCCTTACACCCTGGGCTAGAAACGCGCTACAATGGCTGGTACAATGCGCAGCGAAATCGCGAGATGGAGCTAATCGTATCAAAACCAGTCCCAGTTCGGATTGTAGGCTGAAACTCGCCTGCATGAAGTTGGAATCGCTAGTAATCGCAGATCAGCATGTTGCGGTGAATACGTTCCCGGGTCTTGTACACACCGCCCGTCAAACCATGAAAGTCACCAACACCCGAAGTCCGATTCGTCGGCCTAAGGTGGGGGGGATGATTGGGGTTAAGTCGTAACAAGGTATCCGTACCGGAAGGTGCGGATGGATTACCTCCTTTCTAGGGAGAGTTATGCCAGCAATACGAGCAATCTATTGCTGAAGCTAGGTCGGTCTTGTTATTGTGTCGAGCTTACATAATAACGTAGTTCCAAAGTTTACTTTGGAACAAGACAAAGTTCGAAAAAAATCTCAATGTAGATATGACGATATAATTGCACGACTGAGTTGTTAAAAACTAAAGTACCTCTGGCGAAAGCCGGAGGTACTTTAGTTTCCAGCAGAAGACTAGGGCGGTTTTGGTGATTGTAATTTCAATAACCCATGAGAGCCCAAGGATTTACATCGCTAATTCGTGAAATCCTTGGCGCGGAGTAGGTTGTTGAAATTATGAGCACCAAAGAACCGCCATGTAAGTATTGCGATAAGGGACGATTTACGCTAGAATGGTTGGAGTTCATGGCAACATGGTGCATTAGCTTTTGGCTAGGGCACGCGTACATTGATAGATTTAATTCATAAGATGATGGCTGATGGGGACATAGCTCAGTTGGCTAGAGCACCTGCTTTGCAAGCAGGGGGTCCAGGGTTCGAGTCCCTGTGTCTCCACCAGCTGTTATTTTATGAACAGTAACGTATGGGGTAAGTCAGGCGAAAGTCTGCTCTTACTCCACCACGACGTCAGAACTGATTTTGAACTCCAGCCAAACAAAGACGGAACTTTTTGTTTGGCTCTGAGTTCGCCATCGTTCTTCCTTACGGTTTCACAAACAGCTAAAGCTTGGTTTGTAAAACCGAGGTAGCTCATAGCAGATTAACAGGAAAATACCTTACAAATTATGGGCGGCTAGCTCAGCTGGTTAGAGCGCGTCACTGATAATGACGAGGTCGGAGGTTCAAGTCCCTCGTCGCCCACCAAATTAAGAATCACTCCTTGTGAGTGATTTTTTATTTGGTGAACGTTCGGGATTTGAAACTCCGACCTCGGAGGGAGGAGGTGAGGACCGCAAGTCTGCGGTCCGCAAGGCCGGAAGCCGGATTACGAACGTCACCGACTGAGGCGGGGTTGCGAAAATTTTCGGAGAAAATTTATCGTGACCAAGTCCCTCGTCGCCCGTGTTAATTAGAACTGTCACGAAGTAACACCTATAGAAGACTGTCTTCTAGGATTTCTCAATTCGGAGACTTTTTGCTATGTTTAGGCATATAATATTTGTTATGACATCAAAGAAGATAATTAAAATTATCAAAAATGACGCGGCTGATATTACAGAACCGCTACTAGATGAAGGGGTATCAACCCTAATGAAGGATGTTTTTGGTGTCGTAGTCCCCGAGCTAGCGAAAGATATTCCAATCTTGAAAAGTGTTAAAACTGCGACCGATATCTATAGTGCAATTCGACTTACTCGGTTAAGTAAAAGAATGGCGTCTTTTGCAAGAGCTCTACAATTAGGGGATTTTAATATAGATGACTTGAATAATTTGCCCAAAGAAGAACAAGTCATTCTAATTGATACTGTCGTCACAGAGCTCGACAATCACACCGACACCCTTCAGTCTGAAGCTCTAGGTTATTTATTTAAAGCTTATGTGTCGGGTAAAATAGATCGACTTGCATTTACTGGTATCGCACATGAGTTGAAAAATACAAATCCATTAGTTTTTTACTTTAACGTTGATGGGTATACCACCAAACAACCTCCAAAATTACCACCAAATGCTACAAATGATGGATTTGTTTTTACGACTAGAAAGTACGGAACTACTATCGACAGCGGTCCGGTTGACTACTTACCCGCGGCATTTAAATCAAATAGCAGCAGCGTTATGCAATTTACCACCGAAACCATACTTACTAACTTAGGGGAAGTTTTCTTCGAATATGTATATAACCCGATGAAAAAGTTATACGTAATATAAGACTTGGAATAAAGCCTTTATAGAACGTCCTCTAGGATTGGCCCTTGTTCTTTAATTCGTTAAATGAATTATGGTTATCCGATGACAGGCCCTCAGCGCCAAGGTCAAAGTTAATCTGCTCTATTAAGGGCATTGCAAATGACAATAAAGACTCATTGTCTTTGAGTTGTGATTGATCAATTGTCTCTTCCCATTCGTAGTGATCCAAATCTGCGATTGGGTCGCTGTCGAATCCTATTGTGCCATAGTCACTTATTACTATAGAGTCGGCAATGTTGTCTAGTCGAATGATAATTCGAGCTTTTGAATTAAATTTAAATGTTTCATATAAACTAGTGGCGGCTCGTAAGGCGATCAATACCAAGTCTCCTATTGTAATTGCTAAAATGGAAGTTTGATCACGATCTGGGATAGCAATGCTTTGACGCAGCTCTACTAGTCCATGTATGCCGTAATATGATGAAAAAACTCTACGATAGTGATTGCCAAAAAGAGACGTTGTCAGTCCATTTTTTACAGTTTCATTGTTAAAATTTGGGATTTCACCATGCTTGGTTCTTATGCGATAATCATTTTGCTTAGCAACTAGCTCGGACGTACTTGTGAGCTTGTTTAATGGTGCATCTGGTATTATCGAGACCGTCGCAATAGGCAAACCTAGCAGGTCTGTTTTATCGGGCTTTTTTGATTCCCTTGTTAGTCTGGCGTTGAATATTGCCTCTGATATTTCGAGTATCTTTTTTCTAGCCAATTCTTCGCTGATCTCTTGTTGATATGCAATTTCGATATCACTCATTACGATGTATGGCAGTCTGGGCAGCAAAATTTACATCCGTTAGAATCTGGGTAGATTGTTTTAGCTTTCAAAATGGCCCCGGCGCAACTAGGGAACGCCCCAAGATATTTTTTGCTTACAATAAGTTGCAGGTAGTAGCAACCATCTTTGTGTACCTCGTGATCATTACTGACTGGCTGTGCGTTATCGTTGACGTAATAGTGATACATAATTTCTCCTTTTAATCTTTTTAACTCTATACATTTTGTATTCTAGCAAACAAATTAAGGCCTGTCAACGATTAAGGTAACAATTATAAATCCGAGTTATTCTTGACAGAAAGTAACATAAGCGTATAATTTAATTAGACATGCATATAATTCAAGAGAAAATACTCACCATTTTAGAACAGCAGGATTTAACCAATAAAACACTTCGTGAAATAGCTGGGATGGTGGGCGAGATATCGCCCCAAAAGATTAAACATCATTTAATACAATTAAATAAAAAAGGATTCATCAAATACGACCCATCAGTAAAGGGTATAAGTAAAGCTCAGCTAGTTTCTGATGACGGCTTCACTTCGTTGCCTTTATATGGGTCTGCAAATTGTGGCCTCGCAAATAAACTTGCAGCTGATAGAATAGAGGGCTATTTAAAGGTGTCAAAGCGACTTGTACCTAAAGGAAAACGGCTTTTTGTTTTGCGTGCAGAAGGTAATTCAATGAATAGGGCTAAGATTGCCGACGGCAAAAATATAGAGGAAGGTGATTTTATTGTTGTTGATGCCGAAAAGGTCACGCCTAGCTCTGGGCAGTACGTAGTTTCAATTATTGAGGACATGGCCAATGTTAAAAAATTTATTGAAGATAAAAAGAATAATAGAATTGTTTTGGAGTCTGAATCAAGTAGCAACTTCTTGCCAATATATATCCACGAGGAAGACCAATATTGTATTGCAGGCACAGTTGTTGATGTAATAAAGCGCTAGTTGGTACAGATTCTATGATCGTCTGCGCCAAGAGGCGGCCAGTAAAGGGGCAAATGCAATTTTAGCAATGCGTTTTGATACCGGCGACATATACAACATCATGAACGAAGTTGCAGCCTACGGCACCGCTGTCAAAACTAAACAGAATAGATAACGTGCTATTTCACCCAAAAGACACTTGCAAAACTCCCCCTCGTAGAGTACAATTAATTCTTAGTTAGCGAATGTTCATTATGAACCTCTGGCGATACGCAATAAAAAGTGCATCGTAAGGGGTATTTTTTATCGCAAAATTTACAACGAAAAATCACTTTACATCGTGCGAGGCAAAGTGATACGATAGGTAAACCTGAGTTCAGACAATATACATCAATCAAGTGGG
>JBAQEV010000001.1:0-1779 GCA_049286925.1 Saccharimonadales bacterium (SeqCode) | reverse complement strand
TCCGCTCTCCCGCCAGAAAGCGAACCTAAGCAAATATCTAGACTACTATAACCAAGAACGTGTACACTTAGGAATACAGATGCGAGTGCCAGCAAGCATGTTGCAAAGCTATTGAGTTCTGTACGATTTAAAATTATTTTCATAGCATATTCCGCGACATTCCTCATTTCCCAACCCCCAAACCCTACAGAATATTTTGCTGCATCCAAGCGTACATTGCTATGCCAGCAGCGACGCCGACATTTACGGATCGAGTTGAACCAAATTGTTCAATAGCAATGATTTTATCAGCCACTTTTTGCATATCATCACTAATCCCAGGGCCTTCGCCGCCGAAAACCATCACGATTTTAGCTGGTAGGCGCGTTTTCGACAGAGGCTGCGAGCCTTCAATGTTATCTATGGCTATAATTTCGCGACCTTCTGACTTCATAACAGACACAAAATCATCAACTGATGGATGCTGAATGATATTTAAATAGCGGTCAGTAACCATTGCCCCACGGCGATTCCAATGGCGCTTACCTATAATGTGTACGGTTTCGACATTAAAGGCATTAGCCGCCCGCACAATCGTGCCGATATTCAGGTCGTGTTGCCAATTTTCGATAGCCACATGCAGCGATACACGCGATTTATCCAGGTCAGCTTTAATAGCCTCGACCGTCCAATAACGGTATTTGTCGAGTACGTTGCGCCTATCGCCGCCTTCCAGCAGTGCAGCGTCATATTTTGAATCAGTTGGCCACGGTCTTTGATGCGGGCCGACACCAATCTTTGGTTCATCCATTACTATATTGTACCCCAGCTTACATAATCCAAATATTTTTCTAGGTCCGACCTAGGAAAATATAGCGAATGCGTGTGTACTTTTGATAGTTCGATAGGGTATAATTTGTCCTAATGACTAATATTAAGCGTGCCATATTAAAGCTCAGTGGCGAACTATTTCAAGATAGTGACGAAAATATTAACTTTAAAAGATACAACGATGTCGCTAAACACTTGATTGATGTCCAAACGCGTACAAACATTCAATTGGCGGTTGTGGTTGGTGGTGGCAATATCTTTCGCGGGCGCCAAGCTGCAAAAGAAGTTGACCATACCGAAGCTGACTCGATGGGCATGATGTCAACAATTATTAACGGGATTGGCTTACGCGAAGCCTTTGTCCGCAATGGCGCAACCGATACCAGATTGATGACATCAATCAGCATGCCTCAAATTGCCGAACCTTACATCAGAACAAAAGGCCGTCATCACCTTAAGAGTCATCGCGTCGTTATTATTGCGGGTGGATTGGGTATGCCAAACTTTTCGACTGATTCTGCCGTAGCTCAATATGCCAGCGAATTGCAGTGCGATATTATTTTTAAGGCTAGTACTACTGACGGAGTTTATGACAGCGACCCGCGCAAAAACGACAAAGCCAAAAAATACACTCGAATAACCTATCAAGACGCACTTGACCAAAGGTTAGAAGTCATGGACCGAACAGCTTTCGCGCTTTGCGAAAAATCACTTATCCCGATATTTATATTCGACATCAAAGACTTGAAGAAGTTGACGGATATTATTGAGGGTGATTACTCTTTTGGTACTTTGATTAACGGTAAAAAATAACACTTTCTTTCTAGAGCATTGAAATTTAATCTGTTACACGATATGCTTATTTAGTAGTAAGCGCGAGTGGTGGAATGGTAGACACGCCAGCTTCAGGTGCTGGTTTCCGCAAGGATGTGGAGGTTCGAGTCCTCTCTCGCGTACCATAAAAAATAG